>NZ_JBITLU010000007.1:324907-556354 GCF_044465525.1 Nonomuraea sp. NPDC049646
TAGCGCCAGGGAACCGCAGGCGAGCGCCAGGGAACCGCAGGCGAGCGCCAGGGAACCGCAGGCGAGCGCCAGGGAACCGCAGGCGAGCGCCAGGGAACCGCAGGCGAGCGCCAGGGAACGGTGGACGAGTGCCGGGGAACGGTGAGCGAGCGCCCGGAACGACAGGCGGGGGTTGAGGGGTGGGCGGTCAGCGGGTGGCGGCGGCGCGGAGGGCGTCGATGGCGGCCACCGGGTCGTCGGCCCCGTAGACGGCGCTGCCGGCCACGAACACGTCGGCGCCCGCCTCCGCGCAGCGCTCGATCGTCTCGGCCGTCACACCGCCGTCGACCTGCAGCCAGACCGACCCGCCGTGCCGCTCGATCATCGCCCGCGCCGCCCGCACCTTCGGCAGCACCATGTCGAGGAACTTCTGCCCGCCGAACCCGGGCTCGACCGTCATCAGCAGCAGCATGTCGATCTCACCGAACAGCCCCTCGAACGGCTCCACCGCCGTGGCCGGGTTGAGCGCGAGCCCCGCCCTGGCGCCGAGCGACCGGATCTCGCGCAACGTACGCACCGGCGCCTTGGACGCCTCCGCGTGGATGGTCACGCTGCCCGCCCCGGCCTCGGCGTACTGGGGGGCCCAGCGGTCGGGGTCGGCGATCATGAGGTGGCAGTCGAGGGGTGTCTGGGTGGCTTTGCGCAGGGACTCCACCACGGGCAGCCCGAGGGTGAGATTGGGCACGAAGTGGTAGTCCATGACATCCACGTGCAGCCAGTCGGCGTTCGGCACGGCGGCGGCCTCGTCGGCCAGCCGCGCGAAGTCGGCGGCGAGGATGCTGGGCGAGATCTGTACGGCCATGATGCGCCAGTCTATTGAACGGCCCGTCCCCCCTCGACTCCCCCTCCCACCGCCTCACCCGCGCCCACCGCACGGGCGCGCGACCAAGGGGCGGACGTGCGCCCAGCACGCGTGCGTCCGGCAGGCGGGCGTCCGGCAGGCGGGCGCCCAGCACGGCGCGGGCGAGAGACGAGCGGAGTCAGGGGCGTTTGCGGAGGAGGGCCAGGAACATGGCGTCGGTGCCATGGCGGTGGGGCCAGAACTGCGCGTGCGGGCCGTCGCCGAGCCCGTCGACCTCCGGCAGGTAGTCGCGCGCGTCGAGCTGCTCCACGTCGCCCCTGCGGCCCATGACGTCGCCGACCACGACGCGCGTCTCGGCCAGGTGCGGCGAGCAGGTCACGTACGCCACCACCCCACCCGGGCGCACGGCGTCGAGGGCCGTGCCGAGCAGCCGCCGCTGCAATGCGCCCAGCTCGGCGATGCTGGCCGGGTCGCGCCGCCACCGGGCCTCCGGACGCCGCCGCAGCGCGCCCAGCCCCGTGCAGGGGGCGTCGAGCATGACCCGGTCGAACACCCCGGGCCGCCAGGCGGGTTCGGTGCCGTCGGCGGTGACGACCGAGGCCGTCCTGGTGGTCTGCCAGACCAGCCGTGCCCGGTGGTACTGCACGTCGGCGGCCAGCACCCGCGCCCCACCGGGGAACGCCACGGAACCGCCGCCCGCCGCACCGCCGCCGCCCGGACGGCGCTCGCCGTCGAGACGCGCCACGTCACCGTCGAGGCCCGCCAGGTCGCCGTAGGTGGCGACGGCGTCGAGCAGGCCCGCCTTGCCGCCCGGACCGGCGCACATGTCGAGCCAGAGCTCGTCCTCGCCGTCGAGCGGCACGCGGGTCAGGGCGAGCGCCACGAGCTGGCTGGCTTCGTCCTGGACGGCCGCGCGCGTCTCGGCCACGGCCTCGATCTGCCCGGGGTCGCCCTCGCGCAGATAGGCCGCGTACGGCGAGTAGCGGCCGGGCGCGGCGCCGGACTCGGCCAGCTCGGCCACCGAGCTGCGCCCCGGCCGGGCGACCAGCGTCACCAGCGGCCGGACGTTGTCGGCGTCGAGCAGGTCGGCCAGCTCCCCGCCGCCGCCCAGCGCGTCGCGGAAGGCCGAGACGATCCACCGGGGATGCCCGTAGGCGACGGCCAGATGGCCGACCGAGTCCTGCTCGGAGTCGGGCGCGACGATGGGGATCCAGTCCTCCAGCTCGCGCGAGCCGATCTTGCGCAGCACCGCGTTGACGAACTTGGCCGCGCCCTGGCCGATGCGCAGGCGTACGAGATCGACGGTCGTGCCGACCGCGGCGTGCGGCGGGACGCGCATGCGCAGGAGCTGGTGGGCCCCCAGCCGCAGGGCGTCGCGCACGGCCGGGTCGGGCGCGCGGTCGCTGCACATCTCGATGATCGCGTCGTAGGTGCCGAGGCCGCGCAGCGTGCCGTAGGCCAGCTCGGTGGCCAGCGCCGCGTCGCGCCCGCGGATGTCGCGCTCGCGCAGCAGCCGCGGCAGGAGCAGGTTGGCGTAGGCGTCGCGCTCGTCGACCGCCCGCAGGAGGTCGAAGGCGGCGTTGCGGGCGTGGTCGCGGGCGGGGCGGCGCGGACCGCCCCCTCCGCGGGGCTTGGTGCCCGTGGATCCGGCCGGCGACCGGCGGGGGTCACGCGAAGGCATCGTCACTCGCAAGCCGGACGCCGCGCGCCCACTCGACCGCGCTCATCGCCCGCTTGCCCTGCGGCTGCACCTCGCCCAGCTCGACCGGGTCGGTGGCGGTGCCGACGAGCACGTGGCTCTTCGTGGCCAGGATCCGGCCGGGCGCGAGCCGGTCGGCCCGGACGGCGACCTTGGCCGGCCCGAGCTTCACCCGCTGCCCCCTGAACTCGCTCCAGGCTCCCGGCCCGGGGGTGCAGGCGCGGATCAGGCGGTCGACCCGCATGGCGGGCTTGGACCAGTCGACCCGCGCGTCGGCGACGTTGATCTTGGGCGCGATCGTCACGCCGTCGAGCGGCTGGGGACGGGCCTCCAGCGCGCCGTCCTCGACGCCGTCGAGCGTGGCGGCCAGCAGGCCGGCGCCGGAGACCGACAGGCGTTCGAGGAGGGAGCCGCTGGTGTCGGAGGTCAGGATCTCCTCGGTGACGACGCCGTAGACCGGGCCCGCGTCGAGCTCCTTGACGATCTGGAACGTCGTCGCGCCGGTGATCTCGTCGCCGTGCAGCACCGCGTGCTGGACGGGCGCCGCGCCGCGCCAGGCGGGCAGGACCGAGAAGTGCAGGTTGATCCAGCCGTGGCGGGGCACGTCGAGGGCCGACTGCGGCAACAGCGCGCCGTAGGCGACCACCGGGCAGCAGTCGGGCTCCAGCGCGCGCAGCGTGTCGAGGAAGGCGGGGTCGCCGACCTTGGCCGGGCGCAGCACCTCGATGCCGGCCTCCTCCGCGAGCTCGGCCACCGGCGAGGGGTGGACCTTGCGCCCCCGCCCTGACTGGGCGTCGGGACGGGTGATGACGGCCACGACCTCGTGCCGCGGCGAGTCGATCAGCATGCGCAGCGACGGCAGCGCCGTCTCGGGTGTGCCCGCGAAGACCAGCCGCATCGTCAGAGCGCCCTTCCGCCGGTGGCGTGCGGCGACATCTTGATCACGGGGGCGGACAGGCCGCTCCACTCGGCCTCGCGGATCGCCTTCATGGCCAGCTTGCGCTGCTTGGGATCCATGCGGTCGATGAACAGGATGCCGTCGAGGTGGTCGGTCTCGTGCTGGAAGCAGCGGGCCATCAGGTCGGTGCCCTCCAGCGTGACCGGCTCGCCGTGCATGTCGAAGCCCTTGGCCACGGCGCGGACGGCGCGCGGCGTCGGGTAGGACAGGCCGGGGAAGGACAGGCAGCCCTCCTCGCCCTCCTCGTCGAGGTCGGCGGACAGGTCGAGGTCGGGGTTGATGAGGTGGCCGAGCCGGTCGTCGACGTAGTAGGTGAACACCCGCAGGCCGACGCCGATCTGCGGGGCCGCCAGGCCCGCGCCCGGGGCGTCCATCATCGTGTCGGTGAGGTCCTTGACCAGCTTGCGGAGCTCCTTGTCGAAGTCGACGACCGGGGCCGCCGGGGTGCGCAGCACCGGATCTCCGAACAGCCGGATCGACTGGATCGCCAAGGGGCTCACTCCTGTTCTCGAACGTGGATCAGCCCAGTTTACCGGCGGTGGGCCGGCGGCCGGTCGTGGCGCAGGGAGCGGGCCTTCATCGCGGCCTTGCGCGCCGCCTTGGCCACCGCCCGGTCGTCGTGGGCGCCGGCGAGCATGTCGAGCACGGCCAGCGTGTCGGGGTGGCCGACCGCGGGCATCTCGCCGACGAGCTTGATCAGGTCTTCGCCCGGCTCGGGCATGTCGAGGCGGCCGGCGGCCGGGCCGGACAGGTGCATGAGCGCGGCGAGGTTGTCGACCGCGATCCAGATGTGGTCCTCGGGGCTGAGCGGCGGGGCCTCCAGGTCGCGGATGTGCAGCCAGGAGGCGGCGTAGCGGCGGGTGAGCGGGTGGTCGAGCGCCTGCCGCACGGGCTGCTCGGCCTCGGGGCCGAGCTCCTCCAGGATCGCGCCGACCGCGCCGCGCTGCCCGGCGGTGCCGGAGGCGGCGATCTCGATCAGCTCGCGGGCGGCCTCCTCGGGGGGACGCCGCTCCAGCCAGCCCGCCACGGCGCTCTGCGTGGCGGTGCCCTTCACCAGCGCCTCGACCAGCTCGGCGGCCGACAGGTCGGCGAAGACCTGCACCTCGGCGGCGGTGGGCGCGTCGTGGCCCTCGCGCAGCAGGTCGCGCCGGACGGCCCAGACCCCGAGCGGCGTGAGCGCCGTGCGCCCGGCCTCGGTCTGCTCCACCAGCCCGCAGTACGTCAGCAGCGAGACCGCCTCCAGCAGCTCGGCCGGCAGCGCGGCGGCCAGCCTGCGCATCTCGACCGGACCAGGCGCGCAGGCGACCTCGTGCGACTGCAGGATGCCCCTGGCCAGGTTGCCCACGGCGACGCCGGAGCGCACCGAGTAGATCGTGGCCAGCATCTCAGCCAGGTGGTCGTCGACCACGGAGGAGCCGGTCAGGCCCTCGTCGGCGCGGTCGAGGACGTCCATCACCACGCCGTCCCAGAACTCCAGCGTGGCCTCGACCGTGAGCTGCATCGACAGCGGGCCGCGGGAGGCCCGGCCGCCGAGGATGCGCAGCAGGCCGGTGTTGACCGCGACGATCCAGATCAGCCGCAGCCGGAACTCCTGGAGCCCCAGCTCTTCCGCGGCGGCCCTGGCGTCGGACTCGCTCAGCATGCCGTCGGCGCCCACCTCGCGGCTGCCCGTCCAGGCGGTCAGGCGGATGGCGTCGGCGACGAGCGGCACCGCGGGCACCGCGCGGGCCAGCTCGGCGTCGCTCGCCAGCAGGACCGGCGGGAAGGTCAGCGCCTCGTGCTCCACGGAGGTCTCCTCAGGTGGCCGTGGAGGCACGGCGGCCTGCTCATCGATCAGCTTGCGCAGCTCGGCGAGGTCGAAGACATTGTTTGCCACCCAGGAAACTTACTGCACAGCAGTCACAAGGACGTACTCAACGGATGGCCCGGGAGCGCGCCTTGAACGCCGCCTTGCGCGCCGCCTTGGCCACCGTGTCATCGGGGATGGAGCGTCCGAGCAGCTCCAGAACCTCGACGACGTCGGGGTGGTCGACCCGCCACATCTCCTCGATCAGATGGGCCGGCGGACCGGACGCCGCCATGTTCTCGGCGAAGATCTCCGGATCCTCCCGCGCGGCCGGCATCGCCAGGGCGAGCATGTCGACGCTGACCCAGAGCAGTTCGTCCTGGGTGAGCGGCGGCGCGCCCAGACCACGTGCGGCCAGCCAGTGTATGACGTGCGGGCGCAACTCCTGGTCGTCGAGGTGGTCGCGCACCTGCGGCTCGGCCTCGGCGCCCAGCCGGTCGACGATGGTGATCGCGATGCCGCGGGCCACGGCGGGCGCGCCGGAGGCGGCGCTCAGCAGCTCGGCGGCGGCCTCGCCCGGCGCGCGGCCGGACAGCCAGCGGGAGATGTCCTGCTCGGCCAGCTCGGCGGGCAGCCCTTCGAGCAGCCCCTCGATGAGGCCGCGCGCGTCGGCCTCGCCCAGGTCGGGGGCGACCGGGGCGTCGAGGCCGAGCGAGAGATAGTGCTCGCGCAGGCCCCAGACCGCCAGGGGCGTCAGCTCGGCCGACTCGCCGTCGATGCGGACCATGCCCCACCCGGCCAGCCGGTCGAGCGCCCCGGCCACGTCGATGCCGCCCTCGCCCGAGACCTCCTCCAGGTAGTCGGCGACGACCTGGAGCGGCACCGACGCCTGGAGGCGGTAGAGCATGTCGAACAGGTCGTAGAGGCCCTCGTCGAGCTCGGCGTGGCCGGTGATCTCGCCGCCGGTGTCGTCCTCCAGCAGCCGGGCCACGGTCGCGGCCCAGGCGTCCAGCGGCTCGCCGTCGCCCGGTGGGGGGCCGCCGGCCAGCTTCGGAACGGTCCGCAGCGCCTCGGTCAGCTCCTCCTCCGAGGCCAGCCGGACGGCGGGCAGCGGGGTGCAGCCCGGGCAGTCGCACGGCGCCTCGCCCAGGTCGGGCAGCTCCCCGGACGGGATCGGCACCGCCTGTTCGAGCGATTCGGGCCCGATCGAGCTGAACAGGCTCTTGGCCATGCCGAAGTTGGCCGGGTCGGCCAGGGCCTCGGGCATGCGGGGGCCGATGTCGTCGAGCCGGGCGCGCATGCCGGCCACGGTGGCCGGGCTGGCGTGGCCGGCCTCGCCGAGGTAGTCCACCAGCGTGCGGGCGGCCGCCACGGTCTCGGGCGCGCTCTCCGGCGGCGCGATCACCTTGCGCGGGTAGATGGACAGCAGCAGCTCGTCGAAGGTCTCCGGCGTGAAGTCGCGCAGTTCGTTGACGTTGAGATAGTCGCTGGCGTAGTCGCAGAGCAGGCGGACCTCGTCCGCGTCCACTTCGACTTCCCGCGCGCGCCCCCATGCGCGCAGGTCGTCGATGGCCTGGTTCACCCATTCGATCGACACAGGGGCACGCTAACGGCTGACCAACAGATGAGCGAATCGGGGAAACGGTCTAAATCAGGTCGAGTGGGTCGACACTCACCCTCACGACATCTGGTGTCTTACGCGCCGCACGTACCCCACTGGCCCCCTTGAGCGCGGCCGACAACGCCGCCCCGCCGCCGCGCCGTACCCGGATCATGGCCCGCTCCAGGCCCGACTCGTCGACCGGGACGGGGCCGAGCACCTGGGCGTCCGGCGGGAGGCGCACCTCGTCGAGCATCTGCCGGACGGCGCTCGCCGAACCCGTCAGCGTCGCCATCCGCACGGCGGGCGGGAACCCCAGCTCGGCCCGGTCGCCCAGTTCGCGCTCGGCGTGCGTGATCGGGTCCCACCGCAGCAGCGCCTGCACGGACGGCAGCCCGGCGTCCCCGAGCACCACCAGCTCGGCCGACGGCCGCAGCAGCGCGGCGGCGTTCATCCACCGGCGCAGCGTCTCCTCCCCCGCCCGCAGGTCGGCCCGGCCGAGCAGCGCCCACCCGTCGAGCAGCACGGCGGCCGCGTAGCCGCCCTCGGCCACCGGCTCGGCGCCGGGCGTGGCGACCACGAGGGCGCGCGCGGCGGGCACACTGGCCAGCACCCCGTCGCGGCCCGAGGTGCGCACCTGCACCGACGGGAAGGCCCGCCCCAGCTCTTCCGCGGTGCGCCGGGCGCCGGTGACGACCGCCCGCAACCGGGGGCTGCCGCAGGACGGGCACCGCCAGTCGGCGTCCACCCGGCCGCACCAGCGGCAGTAGGGGGCGGCGTGCCCGGCCCTGAGCGCGAGCGGCCCGTGGCACAGCGACTCGCCGCTCCCGTGACCTTCCGGCGTCCCGCCCGTCGCGTCCGTGGCGGTGGCCAGAGCTCCGGCGTCCGGCTCCGCCGCGCCGAGAGCCGCCTGCGGACCCCCCGTGACCGGCGCGGCCAGGTGCGGGGCGATCCTGGTGGGCGGCAGGACGCAGCGCGCCGGGGCGCGGCAGTGCCGGCAGGCCAGCGCCGGCAGGTAACCGCGCCTGGGCACCTGCACCAGCACCGGCCCGCTCTCCAGCCCCTGGCGCAGCGCCCGCCAGGCCAGGCTGGGCAGCCTCGCCTGCCGGGCCGCCTGGTCCTTGGCCAGCTCGGCGTCCTCACCCGCGGGACGCACCCGCGGGGCCAGGCTCCTGATCGTGGTGCGCGCGGCCACGATGGGCCTGGCCCAGCGCGCGGCGATGAGCTGGGTGGCCTCGGCCGTACGCGCGTAGCCGCCGATCAGCATGGCCGCGCCCGTCCGGTGGGCGCGCAGGCCGAGGACCTCCCTGGCATGGGGGTAGGGGGCCAGGCGTTCGGCGTGCAGGTCGTCGCCGTCGTCCCAGATGGCCACCAGGCCGAGCTCCGCGACGGGGGCGAACATGGCGGCCCGGGTGCCCACGACGGCGCGCACCTGGCCTCTGAGGACCTTCAGCCAGCGTCTGTACCGCTCGGCGGGCCCGAGGTCGGCCGTGAGCGCCACATGCCTGCCGGGGCCGAGCAGCCGCTCGAACTCGGCGTCCGCCAGCGCGACGTCCTTGCCGTCGGGCACCACGAGGACCGCGCCCCGCCCGCCGTCGAGGGTGGCGAGCACCGCCTCCGCCATCGCTCCGGCCCATCCGGTGGCGCCGGGCAGCGCCGACCACACGGCCCGGGGGGCGCGGCCGTGGCGCAGCGCGTCCAGGAAGGAGGGGCCGGTCGGATAGGCGTCCCAGGCGCTCTTACGGCTTTCCGCCGCCCGTTCGTGGGCGTCCGTCCCGTTCACCCGCTCCGGACGAGCCTCCGCCCGTCCGCGCCCGGGGGCCTCCGCAGGTTCGGCCGCGGCCTGGTGCGGCGCGCCGACCCGTTGCGGTGCGCCGACCTGTTCGGGCCGCCCGTCCGCCGGGGCCACCGCTTCCAGCCCCCCTCCCGAGAACGCCTCGCGCGGGCCAGACGAGCCCTCCACGCCCCCGCTCTCCGCAGGCGTACCCGAAGCAACCTGCGCGACCGCAACAGCGGCAGGCTCGCTCCCGCCGACTCGGACGATGTCGGGCCCCCCGCTCCCGGCCACCTGGCCCGCAACGGGAGACGCACTCGCGACGGCCCGGGCCACGGCGGCGGAAGCACTCCGCGCCGCCTCACTTGAGGCGTCGGGCGCCGGGGCCAGGTCGGTGGTAGACGGGTCGGCGGCGGACAGATCGGCGGCGGACGGGCCAGCCGCAGACGGATCAGCGGCGGACGGGCCGGCGGGGAACAGGTCAGCAGAAGGCGGGCCGGCGAAGGGCGGGGCGACGGAAGGCGGGCCGACAGGCGGCGGGGCGGCAGGCGGCGGAACCTCGGCCTCGGCCTTGGCGTGGCGCGGCGGAACGGCCAGGCGCAGCACGTCGGTGAGGGTGCCCGCGTAACGGTCGGCCACCGCGCGGGCCAGACCGGCGATCTCCGGCGTGAGCACCTGCTCGGGAGAGACCACCCGTTCGAGCGGCGTCAGCTTGCCCTCATGGTCGCTCTCGTCCACGCGCTCCAGCAGGAACGCGTCGATCAGCTTGCCCGCGAACCGCACCCGCACCCGCACCCCCGGCCGGGCCGCCTCGTGCATGGCGGCGGGCACCAGGTAGTCGAAGGGCCGGTCGAGGTGCGGCAGGGGACTGTCCACGACCACCCGCGCCACGGGCCGCTCGGGCGCCGCGACCACCGCCCCCTTGGTGTCCTTGGACGACGCAGGAGGCCGCACGGCGTCGAGCGGCAGGAGGGCGTCGTCGGAGTGGGTCACGCACTAACGTCTACCAGACCCCGCGCCCCGCCATCCCCACACCGCCGTCGTAGGGCACCGCGACGGGCCCCACCGTCCACCCGCTCCCCCACCAGCCCGAACAGCGCTCCCGCACCCCCACAGGACGACAGCGCAAAGGCGCGCAGACGCGACCGTTCGGCCTTCCGAGGCCGTTCCCGGTCCCGACGCCCGACGCCCGCCGACCGCCCCGACAAACCAGCCCGAGATCGTCACAGGGCCGCAGGCACGCCAGAAGAGAAAGTCAGCCCAGCAGGAACCCGAGAGCCCTCGGCCCAAGAGGTCAGGCGAACGCCCGCATTCAACCACCCCGGCCCACGACAAGTGCCGCACCCAACCCTCAAAAGGGCCGAATGCGGCACCTGCACGAAAACCAGAAACCCAGTGGGTCAGAGACCGGCAGCCGTCCGAAGGGCCTCGGCGCGGTCGGTGGACTCCCAGGAGAAGCCCTCACGGCCGAAGTGCCCGTACGCGGCGGTCTCGGAGTAGATCGGGCGCAGCAGGTCGAGGTCGCGGATGATCGCGGCCGGACGCAGGTCGAAGACGCGCAGCACGGCCGCCTGGATCTGCTCCACCGGCAGCTTCTCGGTGCCGAAGCACTCCACGAACAGACCCACCGGCTGCGCCTTGCCGATCGCGTACGCGACCTGCACCTCGCACCGGTCGGCCAGCCCGGCCGCGACGACGTTCTTGGCCACCCAGCGCATCGCGTAGGCCGCCGAGCGGTCGACCTTGGACGGGTCCTTGCCCGAGAACGCGCCACCGCCGTGGCGGGCCATGCCGCCGTAGGTGTCGATGATGATCTTGCGGCCGGTCAGGCCGGCGTCGCCCATCGGGCCGCCGATCTCGAAGCGACCGGTCGGGTTGACCAGCAGCCGGTAGCCCTCGGTCTCGATCTCCAGCCCGTCGAGCACGGGGTCGACCACGTGCTCCTTGATGTCGGGGGCGAGCATCTCCTTGAGGTCGATCTCGGCCGCGTGCTGGGTGGAGACGACCACGGTGTCGAGGCGGACGGGCTTGTCGCCGTCGTACTCGATGGTGACCTGGGTCTTGCCGTCGGGGCGCAGGTAGGGAACCTTGCCGGTCTTGCGGACCTCGGACAGGCGCTGGGCGAGCCGGTGCGCGAGCGTGATCGGCAGCGGCATCAGCTCCGGCGTCTCGCGGCAGGCGTAGCCGAACATCAGGCCCTGGTCGCCGGCGCCCTGGCGGTCGAGCTCGTCGGCGTCGCCGCCCACGCGGTGCTCGTAGGCGTCGTCGACACCCTGGGCGATGTCGGGCGACTGCGCGCCGATGGACACCGACACGCCGCAGGAGGCGCCGTCGAAGCCCTTGTGGGAAGCGTCGTAGCCGATCTCCAGGATCTTCTCCCGGATGACGCCGGGGATGTCGACGTAGGTCTCGGTCGTGACCTCGCCTGCGACATGGACCTGGCCGGTAGTGATCAGCGTCTCGACGGCGACCCGGCTCTTGGGGTCGTCCTTGAGCATGGCGTCGAGAATCGCGTCACTGATCTGGTCGGCGATCTTGTCCGGGTGGCCTTCGGTGACCGACTCGGAGGTGAACAGGCGACGTGACAACTCAGTGGCTCCTCATGCAGCGGCTGCTGACGGATGTGGGGCCCGGGACGGAAGAACACGCCAGGGCCTCGCCGAAGTCTAGCCCCACCCGGCGTCCGGTCGCGAAACCGTCCCGTGTCCGTGTCCGGTCACGTGTCCGGTCACGTGTCCGGTCACGTGTCAGGCCGTATGCCCGCTCACAGGTCGGGGAGGGGATCCGGCGGCAGCGTCTCGGGCGCGAAGACCTCGGCGTCGGCGGCGGAGACCACCGCCGCGTACTCCTCGTCGAACTCGAACACCGTGTTGCCGAGCTCGATGAACGGGCCGGGCAGGATCGGGCCGAGCCTGGTGTGCCGCGGGTACGTGGCGAACACCGCGACCGGGCGGTCGCTCCTGAGGGTCCGCGTGGTGAGCACCGAGACGGACGAATCGGTGACGACGATGAGGAAGTGGCCCGTTCCCGTCGGCCCCACGGACAACGCGGGGAAGACGTAACGGATCCCTCCCTGGTCTTCCAGCAATCTCCTGCAACGATCCCTGACAGCGGAACCCACCGGCATTCCGTCCCCCTTTGCCCCCAAGTATCGGTAGGCGTCCGGGGTGCCGCAACTGGCGATCAGGTAATCGTTCTTGCACGAAGGCGCGCGTCAGGACAGACGGGGCGCGACCAGGTCCCAGACGGCGTCGGCGACGTCGTCCTTGGGGCCGCGCGGCACCTCGACCGGCTCGCCGCCGGCGACCAGGACGGTGGCGGCGTTGTCGGGCGTGCCGAACGCCAGCCCCTCCCCCACCTGGTTGACGACCAGCAGGTCGCAGCCCTTCCTGGCCAGCTTGGCCTGCCCGTTGGCGAGCACGTCGTCGGTCTCGGCCGCGAACCCGACGATCACCCGGGGAGCTGCGCCGCCCTCGCGCCGCAGCCGGCCCAGCTCGGCCAGGATGTCGGGGTTCTTCGTCAGGCGGATGGGGTCGGGCTCGCCGTCGGTCTTCTTGATCTTCGTCTCGTGCCGGGACGCCGGGCGGAAGTCGGCCACCGCGGCCGCCATGACGACGGCGTCGGCCTTCTCGGTGGCGGACAGCACCGCCTCGCGCAGCTCGGCCGTGGACCCCACCCGCACCACGGCGGCCCCCGCGGGATCGGGGAGCGCGACGTTGGCCGCCACCAGGGTCACCTCGGCGCCGCGCGCGACCGCCGTGCGGGCCAGGGCGTACCCCTGCAGGCCGGAGGAGCGGTTGCCGATGTAGCGGACCGGGTCGATCGCCTCGCGGGTGCCTCCTGCGGAGATCACCACCTTGCGCCCGGCCAGGTCGCGCGGCCTGCCGCGCAGCACGCGCAGGCAGACCTGGAAGATCTCGGCGGGGTCGGGCAGGCGGCCGGGGCCGGTGTCGGCGCCGGTGAGGCGCCCCACGGCCGGGTCGATGACGACGGCCCCGCGCTCGCGCAGGGTCGCGACGTTGGCGCGGGTGGCCGGATGCTGCCACATCTCGGTGTGCATGGCCGGGGCGAACACGACCGGGCAGCGCGCCGTCAGCAGCGTGTTGGTCAGCAGGTCGTCGGCGAGCCCGTGGGCCGCCTTGGCCAGGGTGTTGGCGGTCGCCGGCGCCACCACGACGAGATCGGCGCGCTGGCCGATGCGGACGTGGGGCACCTCGTGAACGTCGTCCCAGACGTCGGCGGTCACGGGGTTGCCCGACAGGGCGGCCCACGTGGGCTCGCCCACGAAACGCAGGACCTCGCGGGTCGGCACGACCCGCACCTCGTGACCTGACTCGGTGAACAGCCGCAGCAGCTCACATGCCTTGTACGCGGCGATGCCGCCGCTGACGCCGAGGACGACCTTCATCGAAGGGGTCAGACCGCGCCTTCGATGGGCTCGGCGTTGAGCAGGCCCTCGGAGACCTCGCGCAGCGCGATGGACAGCGGCTTCTCCTGAGCATGCGTCTCGACCAGCGGCCCGACGTATTCCAGCAGGCCCTCGCCGAGCTGGGAGTAGTAGGCGTTGATCTGGCGGGCGCGCTTGGCGCCCATGATCACCAGGGAGTACTTGCTGTCGACGATGTCGAGCAGCGCGTCGATCGGCGGGTTGGTGATGCCCTCCGCGGCCGGGGTGGTGCCTGCCACGATTGTCAGACCTCTCGGTTGATGGTGGTGGTGACCCCCTGAGGGTCAGTCATCAAGGCTATCAGCCGGTGGCACACTTCTTGGACACTCGTGTTCACGAGCGTGAGGTCGAACTCCGACTCGGCCGCCATCTCGACCCGTCCGGCCTTGAGCCGGCGCTCGATGACGTCCTCCGGCTCGGTGCCGCGGCCGCGCAGCCGCTTCTCCAGCTCCTCCCACGTCGGGGGGGCCAGGAAGACCAGCAGGGCGTCGGGCATGGTGGTGCGCACCTGCCTGGCGCCTTCCAGGTCGATCTCCAGGACGGTCGGCACGCCCTGGGCGAGCTTGTCCAGCACCGGCTCGCGCGGGGTGCCGTAGCGGTTGCCCGCGAACTCGGCCCACTCCAGCAGCTCGCCGGCCTCGACCAGGCGGTCGAACTCCGCGCCGTCGACGAAGAAGTAGTGGACCCCGTTGACCTCGCCGGGACGGGGCCTCCTGGTGGTCACCGAGACCGACAGCCACACCTCGGGGTGTGCCCGCCGGAGCTCGGCGACGACCGTGGACTTGCCGACGCCCGACGGCCCTGACAGGACCGTCAGACGCCTCCTGCTCAGGGGGAGGAAGCCGACCTTCGCTCCCGATCCGACTGCCTCGTGGGCCCTTGCTTCGCCGGACCAGGACCTGTCGGTCACTTCCTACCCCCCGTTGAACCTGCGCTTTCTTGTGGAACAGAGATTAGCTCTCGTTGCCACCGAACTCGCGCTCGAGGGAAGCCCTCTGGTTCGCGCCGAGACCCCGCACGCGGCGGGACTCGGCGATGGCAAGCCGCTCCATGAGCTGCTTGGCGCGGACCTTGCCCACGCCGGGGAGCGATTCCAACAGTGCCGACACCTTCATCTTGCCGATGACGTCGTCGGTCTGCCCATCCTTGAGCACCTCAGCCAGAGAAACCGCGCCATGCTTGAGCCGGTTCTTGACCTCGGCACGCTCTTTACGGGCCTTGGCAGCCTTCTCAAGGGCTGCGGCGCGCTGCTCAGGGGTCAGGGGAGGAAGAGCCACGCCGGGTCACCTCGAATTTCTGTCGATGTACTCGGACGGGAAGGGAAACTAGCTGGTCATCGCCCCCTAAGCAACGTCAAGAGCGGTTTCTCTCCTCACAAAATCCACTTCATCACTGTCCGTGAGCGTAAAATTACACACTGCTGATCAAATCGCCCTCACTTCCCGCTTCGCGCGTCCGCTCGGGACGGCGTCCCGGAACAGGGCGAAGATCGCTGGCGCGATGCCGGCCGATGTCCGAAACCAGGGCCGGACCAGGACCGAAACCAGAATCGGGAAGGGTGCGCGAACGCCCGGCGGATGCATTACGATCTTGTGAAGCGAGGGCTGCGCGAACGGTCCGGCGACACCTGCCGCCATGCCCCCGCCCGCACGGAGAACCACCCTCCGCGCACGCGAAGCTCGTGCCCCCGCCCCCCGCGGACAAGCACCTCTCCGCCGCACGCCAGAAGCGCGCCTCCGCCCGCACGGAGAGGCTCAGCCGAGCGCACGCCGGAAGCGCGCCTCCGCCTGCGAGGAGGGCGGGTCTCCACGCCGCGGAGACCCCTCCCCTGCCTCGCGCCAGAACGCGCGCGCCGGGAGCCGGCACGGCGGCCCGGAGGCGGACGCCCGAGCCCAGAACCGGCGCAGCAAGCTGGAGGCGGATGCCCGAGCCCAGGGCCGGCGCGGCGGACGGAAGGCGGACGCCCGGGACAGGAGCCGGCGGGACGCGGGTGGGTGCCCGGGGTGGTGGCCCGGGCGCCGGGGTCAGGAGGTGGTCGTGCGGCGGAGTGAGGCGGCGATGGCGGCGGCGGCCGCGCCCGGGTCCGCCGCGCCCGTGATCGGACGCCCGATCACCAGCAGGTCGGCCCCGTCGGCCAGCGCCTGCTCGGGCGTCGCCACGCGCACCTGGTCCTGGACGTCGGCCCCCTGAGGCCGCACGCCCGGCGTGATGAGGGTGATGCCGGGCCCCACCTCGGCCCGCACCGCCGCGACCTCGTTGGGCGAGCACACCAGCGCCGTGGCCCCGGCCTCGACCGACAGGGCCGCCAGGCGGCGCACGGCCTCGTCGGCCGGTCCGGCCAGGCCCATGCGGTCGAGGTCGGACTCGTCCAGCGAGGTGAGGATCGTCACAGCGGCGATCTTGGTCTGCGGGGCGGACTCGACCGCGGCCCGGATCATCGCCGCGCCGCCGGCCGCGTGCACGGTCAGGATGGCCGGACGCAGGCGGGAGACGGCCTTGGCGGCGCCCGCGACGGTGTTGGGGATGTCGTGCAGCTTGAGGTCGAGGAAGATCTGGACGCCGCTGGCGCCGCGCACGGAGGCGATCACGTCGGGGCCGTAGCGCAGGTACAGCTCCAGGCCCACCTTGATGGTGCTGACGTGCGGCGTCACCAGGCTCGCCCACCTGGCGGCGGTCTCCAGGTCGGGGGCGTCGAGGGCGACGGCGATGGGTGCGGGCGTCAAGGGGAGCTCTCCTCGGAGTCGACTAGAAGGTGCCGGGGAGCGCTCCCCGGCGGCCGGTGTGCCAGGCCGACGGCGTCGGCGAGGCGTTGGAAGCCGCGTGCCCGCAGCAGGTCCTCAAGCTCGCGCTCGATGCGCAGGCACGCGTAGGGGTCGTGGAACAGCGCGGTGCCCACCCCGACCAGGCAGGCGCCCGCCAGGATGAGCTGGAAGGCGTCCCGGCCGGTCATCACGCCGCCCATGCCGATCAGCGGCACCCCGGGCAGGGCCGCGTGCACCTGCCACACGCACCGGACGGCCAGGGGCAGGATGGCGGGCCCCGACAGCCCTCCGGTGACGGCGGCCAGCGACGGGCGCAGCGCCTCGGTGTCGATGGCCATGCCGAGCGGGTTGTTGATCATGGACAGGGCGTCCGCCCCGGCGTCCACGCAGGCGCGGGCGACCGAGACGATGTCGGCCACGTCGGGCGCGAGCTTGGCCACCACGGGGACGTCGTAGCGCATGATGGAGCGCACCGAGGCGATCACCTCGGCCGCGGCGCTGCCCTCGCGCGCGAAGACACGCCCTCTGTCCTCCATGTTCGGGCAAGAAAGGTTGACCTCCAGCGCGGTCACCCCGGGCGCGTCGGCGAGCCTGCGGGCCAGCTCGGAGTACTCGGCGACGGTGCCGCCGCCGATCGAGACGATGGTCTTGATGCCGCGCTGGGCCAGCCAGGGCAGCTCGCGCTCCAGGAACGCCTCGATGCCCGGCCCCTGGAGCCCGACGGCGTTGAGCATGCCGGAGGGCGTCTCGGCCATGCGCGGGGTCGGCCGGCCCGCCCGGGGAGCCATGGTGATGGACCGGGTGGTCAGCGCGCCGAGCCGGTGGAGGTCGAAGAACTGGGCGAGCTCCCGTCCGGAGCCCGCGCAGCCGGCGGCCGTGGTGACGGGGTTCGCCAGCTCGACGTGCGCCAGAAACGTACGCATATCAACTGACATGTCGTGCACCGCCTCCGGGGGCGCCGAGCGCGTCGAACGGGATCGTTCCCACGTCCTCGAAGCGCACCCGCTCCCCCCGGAACACCGGCCCCTCCGCGCACGCACGGACCATCCTGGTCGCGCCGTCGTCACCGATGACGGGGATGACGCACGTCATGCACACCCCGATGCCGCAGGCCATCTGCTCCTCGACGGCCACCTGCACGGGGATGTCGAACTCCATCGCCACCGCCGTCACCGCCCGCAGCGCCGGCATGGGCGCGCAGGCGTAGACGGCGTCGGCCCGGGTGTCGGCGATCACCGAGGGCAGCGCGTCGGTGACCTTGCCGCGCAGGCCGAGCGAGCCGTCCTCGGTGGTCAGGGTCGTCGTCTCGGCGATGCGGCGGGCCCGCATGGCGCCGAAGACGCGGTCGGCCCCGGCGCCGCCGAGCACGAAGTCGACCCGGCAGCCGCGCGCCAGCAGCGCGTCGGCCAGCGGGAACAGCACGGCCGAGCCGTACTCGGCGCCGACCAGCACGCAGTTGACCGGGTCGCGCGGCAGCGGGAAGGGCCGGCCGAGCGGCCCGACCAGGTCGAGCGTGTCGCGGGCGCGCCGCTCGGCCAGCCAGGACGTGCCCGGCCCGGCGGCGGTGAAGACGAGCTCGACCGTGCCGCCGTAGTCGGACTTGACGTCATGGATGGACAGCGCGCGGCGCGTCACCATCGACGTGTGGGCCCCGCCGACCGCCACGGAGACGAAGTGGCCGGGGCGGTAACGCTCGGCGATGCCGGGCGCCACCACCGTCAGCGCATGGTAGGCGTCGACCCGGCGCGTCGTCAGCACCGTGCCCGTCACCTGCACAGGTGTGCCGGCCAGTCGTCTTCACCTCCCGCGCGGGTCAGCCGCGTAGTGCCTGTGCGTGCTCCTGGAGTGACCGCACGCCGACGTCGCCGCGGACGATCGCCTGGATCCCGGCCGCCGCCGCGGCCAGCCCCGCGACGGTGGTGATGCACGGGATGCCGCGCAGCACCGCCGCGGTGCGGATCTCGTAGCCGTCCAGGCGCGGCCCGGACTGGCCGGGGCTGCCGAACGGCGTGTTGACGATCAGGTCCACCTCGCCGTCGAGAATCGCCTGCACGCTCGTAGGCTCACCTCCGGGCCCGGTCCCCTCGCTGTGCTTTCGCACGATCTTGGCATGGACACCGTTGCGGCGCAGCACCTCGGCCGTGCCCTCGGTGGCGAGGATCTCGAAGCCGAGGTCGGCCAGTGCCTTCACAGGGAAGATCATCGCACGCTTGTCCCTGTTGGCCACGGACACGAACGCGCGTCCCTTGGTCGGAAGTTCGCCGTAGGCCCCGGCCTGGGACTTGGCGAACGCCACGCCGAAGAACGCGTCGATGCCCATGACCTCGCCCGTGGAGCGCATCTCGGGCCCGAGCACGGTGTCGACGCCCCGGAAGCGGTTGAAGGGCAGCACGGCCTCCTTGACCGCGATGGACGCCTCCAGCGGCAGCGTGCCGCCGTCGCCGGTGGCCGGCAGCATGCCCTCGGCGCGCAGCGAGGCGATCGAGGAGCCGAGCATCACCCGGGCCGCCGCCTTGGCCAGCGGCGTGGCCGTCGCCTTGGACACGAACGGCACGGTACGGCTGGCCCGCGGGTTGGCCTCCAGGACGTACAGGACGCCGGCCGACATGGCGTACTGGACGTTCAGCAGCCCGCGCACGCCCACCCCGGCGGCGATGGCCTCGGTGGCGGCGCGGATGCGCTTGACGTCGTGGCTGCCGAGCGTGAGCGGCGGCAGCGCGCAGGCCGAGTCGCCGGAGTGGATGCCGGCCTCCTCGATGTGCTCCATGACGCCGCCGAGGAACAGCTCCTGGCCGTCGTAGAGCGCGTCGACGTCGATCTCGATGGCCTCGTCGAGGAACTTGTCCACCAGGACCGGGTGGCCGCCCTCCTGGGCCGCCATGTACGTCGTCAGCGTCTCGTCGTCGTAGACGATGGCCATGCCGGCCCCGCCGAGCACGTACGAGGGCCGCACCAGCACCGGGTAGCCGATCTCCCCGGCGATCTCCAGCGCCTCGGGCACCGTCAGCGCGGTGCCGTGCTTGGGCGCGGGCAGCCCGGCCTCGGCCAGCACCCGCCCGAACGCGCCGCGCTCCTCGGCCAGGTGGATCGACTCGGGCGAGGTGCCGACCACGGGCACGCCCGCGTCCTTCAGCGCCTGCGCCAGGCCGAGCGGCGTCTGGCCGCCGAGCTGCACGATCACGCCCACGACCGGGCCGGTCTGCTGCTCGGCGTGCACGACCTCCAGGACGTCCTCCAGCGTGAGCGGCTCGAAGTAGAGCCGGTCGGAGGTGTCGTAGTCGGTCGAGACGGTCTCGGGGTTGCAGTTGACCATGACGGTCTCGAACCCGGCCCGCGACAGCTCGAAGGAGGCGTGCACGCACGCGTAGTCGAACTCGATGCCCTGCCCGATGCGGTTGGGCCCGGAGCCGAGGATGATGACCTTCTCCCGCTCGCCGGAGGGGACCTCGGTCTCCTCGTCGTAGGTGGAGTACAGGTACGGCGTCCTGGCGGCGAACTCGGCGGCGCAGGTGTCGACGGTGTTGTAGACCGGCCGCACGCCGAGCGCGTGCCGCAGGCCGCGCACGTGGGCCTCCTCGACGCCGCGGAGCTCGGCGATCTGCACGTCGGAGAAGCCGTGGTGCTTGGCGCGGGTCAGCACGTCGGCGGTGAGCTCGGGCGCGGCGGCGATCTCCTGGGCCTCCTCCTCCAGCAGCAGGAGCTGGTCGAGGAACCAGGGGTCGACGCTGGTGGCCTCGAACAGCTCGGCCGCGGTCGCGCCCGCGCGCACGGCCTGCTGCATCGTGCGCAGCCGCCCGTCGTGCGGGGTGCGGCAGGCCGCCAGCAGCTCGTCCTTGTCCTGGACGGGCCCGGCCCAGGTGAAGGCGGAGTCCTTCTTCTCCAGCGAGCGCAGCGCCTTCTGCAGCGCCTCGGTGAAGGAGCGGCCGATGGCCATGGCCTCGCCGACGGACTTCATGTGCGTGGTCAGCGTGCGGTCGGCCCCGCGGAACTTCTCGAAGGCGAAGCGCGGCACCTTGACCACGATGTAGTCGAGGGTCGGCTCGAAGGAGGCCGGGGTCTCCTTGGTGATGTCGTTGGGGATCTCGTCGAGGGTGTAGCCGATGGCCAGCTTGGCGGCGATCTTGGCGATCGGGAAGCCGGTGGCCTTGGAGGCCAGCGCGCTGGAGCGGGAGACGCGCGGGTTCATCTCGATGACGATCATGCGCCCGGTGCGCGGGTCGACGGCGAACTGGATGTTGCAGCCGCCGGTGTCCACGCCGACCTCGCGGATGACCGCGATGGCCACGTCGCGCATGTTCTGGTACTCGCGGTCGGTCAGGGTCAGCGCGGGCGCGACGGTGACGCTGTCGCCGGTGTGCACGCCCATCGGGTCGATGTTCTCGATGGAGCACACGATGACGACGTTGTCCGCCTTGTCGCGCATGACCTCCAGCTCGTACTCCTTCCAGCCGAGGATGGACTCCTCCAGGAGCACCTCGGTGGTCGGCGAGGCGTCGAGGCCGGCGCCGGCGATGCGGCGCAGGTCGTCCTCGCCGTAGGCGAAGCCGGAGCCGACGCCGCCCATGGTGAAGCTGGGCCGGACGACCAGCGGGTAGCCCAGCTCGCCGGCGGCGGCCAGGCAGTCCTCCATCGTGTGGCAGATGACCGATCTGGCCGACTCGGCGTTGAGCCCGTGCTCGCGGGCGACCTTGGCGACGATCTCCTTGAACTTCTCCCGGTTCTCGCCCGCCTGGATCGCGTCGAAGTCGGCGCCGATCAGCTCGACCTCGTACTTCTCCAGCACGCCCGACTCGTGCAGCGCGACCGCGGTGTTCAGCGCGGTCTGGCCGCCCAGCGTGGGCAGCAGCGCGTCGGGGCGCTCCTTGGCGATGATCTTCTCGACGTACTCGGGGGTGATCGGCTCGACGTACGTGGCGTCGGCGAACTCGGGGTCCGTCATGATCGTGGCCGGGTTGCTGTTGACCAGGATGACGCGGAAGCCCTCGGCCCGCAGCACGCGGCAGGCCTGCGTGCCCGAGTAGTCGAACTCGCACGCCTGGCCGATCACGATCGGGCCGGAGCCGATCACCAGGACCGACCGGATGTCCTCACGCTTGGGCACGGCTCATGACCTCACAGAACTCGTCGAAGAGATAAGCGGCGTCGTGCGGCCCCGCGGCGGCCTCGGGGTGGTACTGGACGCTGAAGGCGCGCCCGTCGAGCAGGCGCAGGCCCTCCACGCACCGGTCGTTGAGGTTGACGTGGCTGACCTCGGCCGGGCCGTAGGGGGTCTCGAACGGCTCGCCGATCGGCGCCTCGACGGCGAACCCGTGGTTGTGGGCCGAGATCTCGACCTTGCCCGTGCGCACGTCCTGGACCGGCTGGTTGACGCCGCGGTGGCCGTAGCGCAGCTTGTACGTGGACAGCCCGAGCGCCCGGCCGAAGAGCTGGTTGCCGAAGCAGATGCCGAAGAACGGCACGCCGGCCTCCAGCACCCTCCGCAGCGCCGACACGTCGGCGGTGGCGGGGTCGCCGGGGCCGTTGGAGAAGAACACGCCGTCGGGCCCGACCGCCATGATCTGCTCGTACGTGGCCGTGGCGGGCAGCACGTGCACCTCGCAGCCGCGCTCGGCCATCCGGTGCGGGGTCATGCCCTTGATGCCGAGGTCCACGGCGGCGACGGTGAAGCGCTTGTCGCCGACCGCCGGCACGACGTACGGCTCGGCGGTGGCCACCTCGGCGGCCAGGTCGGCGCCCTCCATGGCGGGCGCGCGCCGCACCCGCTCGACGAGCTCCTCGACCGTCGCGGAGGGGGCCGAGAAGATGCCGGCCCGCATCGCGCCGCGCTCGCGCAGGTGGCGGGTCAGGGCGCGGGTGCCGGTGATGGCGATGCCGACCACGCCCTGCTGCTTGAGGTAGTCGTCGAGCGAGCGGTCGGCCCGCCAGTTGGAGACGACCCTGGACGGCTCGCGCACGACGTACCCGGCGACCCAGACGCGGCCCGACTCGGGGTCTTCGTCGTTGACGCCGGTGTTGCCGATGTGCGGGGCCGTCATGGCGACGATCTGCCGGTGGTAGGAGGGGTCGGTGAGGGTCTCCTGGTAGCCGGTCATGCCGGTGTTGAAGACCATCTCGCCGAACGTCTCGCCTTCGGCGCCGTAAGGAGTTCCGTGGAAGACGCGGCCGTCTTCCAGGACGAGCACCGCGGTGTTCAAACCAGCTTCCCTTCGAGAACGGTCGGCGTGCCGCGCAGGAACGTGGCGACCACCCGGCCGGGCAACGTCATCCCCTCGTACGGGGTGTTCCTGCTCTTGGAGGCGTAGGCGGAGGGGTCCACCTCGGTGCGGGCCGACGGGTCGTACAGCGTGATGTTGGCCGGCGCGCCCGGCTCCAGCGGACGGCCGTGGCCGGACAGGCGGCCGATGCGGGCGGGGGTGATCGACATGCGCTCGGCGACCCCGGCCCAGTCGAGCAGCCCGGTCTCGACCATGGCCTCCTGGACGACGCTCAGCGCGGTCTCCAGGCCGATCATGCCCATGGCCGCGGCCGGCCACTCGGTCTCCTTGTCCTCGACCGGGTGCGGGGCGTGGTCGGTGGCGACGACGTCGATCGTGCCGTCGGCCAGCGCGGCGCGCAGCGCCTGGACGTCGGCGTGCGTGCGCAGCGGCGGGTTGACCTTGTAGATCGGGTTGTAGGCGCCGACCGGGGACTCCTCGACGAGGTCATCGGTGAGGAGCAGGTGGTGAGGGGTGACCTCGGCGGTGACGTTCCAGCCCTTGGACTTGGCCCAGCGGATGATCTCGACCGAGCCGGCGGTGGAGACGTGGCAGACGTGCAGGCGGGAGCCGACGTGCGCGGCCAGCAGGCAGTCGCGGGCGATGATCGCCTCCTCGGCCACGGCCGGCCAGCCGGTCAGGCCGAGCCTGCCGGAGACGACGCCCTCGTTCATCTGGGCGCCCTCGGTGAGCCTGGGCTCCTGGGCGTGCTGGGCGACGACGCCGTCGAACGCCTTGACGTACTCCAGGGCGCGGCGCATCAGCACGGCGTCGCTGACGCACTTGCCGTCGTCGGAGAAGACCCGGACCCGGGCGGCCGAGTCGGCCATCGCGCCGAGCTCGGCGAGCTGCCTGCCCTCCAGGCCGACGGTCACCGCGCCGACCGGCTGCACGTCGCAGTGGCCGAACTCGCGGCCGAGCCGCCACACCTGCTCGACCACGCCGGCGGTGTCGGCGACGGGCGAGGTGTTGGCCATGGCGTGCACGGCGGTGTAGCCGCCGCGGGCCGCGGACTGGGTGCCGGTCTGGACGGTCTCGGCGTCCTCGCGGCCGGGCTCGCGCAGGTGGGTGTGCAGGTCGACCAGGCCGGGCAGCGCGATCGCGCCGCCGCCGTCGACGCTCTCGCCGCCGGGGCCGGCGTCGAGGCCGGCGCCGATCTCGGCGACGCGCCCGTCGGCGATCCGGAGGTCCACCGGCTCCCCGCCGAGGATCCGCACGTTCTTGATGATCACTGGATCTCTCCCCCGAGCAGCAGGTACAGGACGGCCATGCGGATGGTCACGCCGTTGGCGACCTGCTCCACGATGGTGGAGCGCGGCGAGTCGGCCACCTCGGCGGCGATCTCCATGCCCCGGTTCATCGGCCCGGGGTGCATGACGATGGCCTCGTCCGGCATCTTGGCGAAGCGGTCGCGGTCGAGGCCGTAGCGGCGGGAGTACTCGCGCTCGCTGGGGAAGTAGGCGGCGTTCATCCGCTCCTTCTGCACCCGGAGCATCATGACCGCGTCGGACTTGGGCAGCACGGCGTCGAAGTCGTAGGACACCTCGCACGGCCAGGTGCCGACCGAGACGGGCAGCAGCGTGGGCGGCGCGACGAGGGTGACCTCGGCGCCGAGCGTGTTGAGCAGCAGCACGTTGGAGCGGGCGACCCGGCTGTGCAGCACGTCGCCGACGATGGTGACCCGGCGGCCGTCGAGCCCGCCGAGGCGGCGGCGCATCGAGAAGGCGTCGAGCAGCGCCTGCGTGGGGTGCTCGTGGGTGCCGTCGCCGGCGTTGACGACGCTGCCGCGCACCCAGCCGGCCAGCCGGTGCGGCGCGCCGGAGGAGCCGTGGCGGATGACGACGGCGTCGGCGCCCATGGCCTCCAGGGTGAGCGCGGTGTCCTTGAGCGACTCGCCCTTGGACACGCTCGACCCCTTGGCCGAGAAGTTGATGACGTCGGCCGACAGGCGCTTGGCCGCCGCCTCGAAGGAGATCCTGGTGCGGGTGGAGTCCTCGAAGAACAGGTTGACCACCGTGCGGCCGCGCAGCGTGGGCAGCTTCTTGATGGATCGTTCCGAGACCCTGGCCAGCTCCTCGGCGGTGTCGAGGATGAGCAGCGCGTCGTCCTTGGTCAGGTCGCCCGCCGAGATGAGGTGCCGGTTCATCGGTCGTCCTCCTTCATGAGCAGGACGGCGTCGCGGTCGTCGATCTCGGAGAGGTAGACCTTGACCTTCTCGCTCTTGGCGGTGGGCAGGTTCTTGCCCACGTAGTCGGCGCGGATGGGCAGCTCGCGATGGCCGCGGTCGACCAGCGTGGCGAGCTGCACGGCGGTCGGGCGGCCGAGGTCGTTGAGCGCGTCGAGCGCGGCGCGGACGGTGCGGCCGGAGTAGAGCACGTCGTCGACGAGGACGACCACCTTGCCGTCGATGCCGTCGGGCGGCAGCTCGGTGCGCCCGAGCGGGCGGACGGGGCCGCGGCGCAGGTCGTCGCGGTACATGGTGATGTCGATCGAGCCGACGGGGATCTTGAGCCCTTCGAACTGCTCGACGCGGTCGCCGAGCCGGCGGGCGAGCGTGGCGCCGCGGGTGGGGATGCCGAGGAGGACTACGTCACCGGCGCCCTTGGTGCGTTCGAGGATCTCGTGCGCGATCCGGGTCAGCGCCCGGTGGATGTCCGGGCCTTCGAGCACGGCCCTGGAATCGGACATGGAGGGATCTCACCACCTTTCCCGCCTCACGGGACGGGTCTTAAAAGGGTGTTGGTCGGGACACACAGTACCAGGGGCTACCTGGTACAACGTGAGCGCCCCGCCCTGCCGTCCGGGTGTGGCGGACGTCCCGGCCGGCCGTTCGGGCAGGCCGGCCCGGCGAATTTGGCAATTACCGACATACAGGTATAAAACCTGCTCTAAGTCTTCTCGGGGGAGGTTTCACATGGCGCTGTCGGCACGCGAGCGGTCGGTGCTCAAGGCCATCGCCCGGCAGGTCAGGGACGAGGACCCCGAGCTGTACGCGGCCATGTCCCGGCACGGCGCCCCCGCGTCGCTGGCCTGGCCGCTGGCGCTGATGGCGCTGTGCCTGGCGGTGTTCGCCGTCGTGCTGCTGCTGACCGGTTCACCCGGCCCCCTGCCGCACGCCGTGATCAGGTAAAACCCCCGCGACCCCGCGTGTCGGCGTCCTTCCCGTAGGGCACGTCCCCGAGGGCCGTACGCGCTCGGCGGCGGCTCTTCCTGGGGACTCGCGCGGGGGGCACGCATGGGGGAACCACGTCCGCCCTCGGAAGGCGTGACCACGGCGGCGCGCGGGAGGCGCCCGGCGGTGGCGGGCGGCCTCGGCCTCGGCGCGGCTGTCGCGCTGGTCATGGGGAACGTCGTGGGCACCGGCATCTTCCTGCTGCCCGCCTCGCTGGCCGCGTTCGGCACGGTGAGCCTGGTCTCCATGGTCCTGGTCACCGCGGGCGCCATCGCGATGGCGATCGTCTTCGGCCGCCTGGGCGGGCGCGTCCCGGCGGCGGGCGGCCCCTACGCCTACGCCCGCGAGGCGTTCGGGGAGTTCGCCGGGTTCTGGATCGCCTGGTCGTTCTGGCTGACCGCGTGGATCGGCAACGCGGCCATCGCCGTGGCCTGGGTGGGCTACGTCCAGTACCTGGCCCACGGGCTGCTCGGGGTCGACTGGGGCAGCACGCTCGGCGCGATCCTCATCGGCCTGACCGGGCTGTGGATCCCGGCCGTGGTCAACCTGGCCGGCGTGCGCAACGCGGCGGCCTTCCAGGTGGTCACCACGGTCCTGAAGTTCACGCCGCTGCTGTTCGTGGCGATCGTGGGCCTGTTCTTCGTGCACAAGGACAACTACCCGCCGTTCAACGCCAGCGGAGGCGGCTGGGTGTCGGCCGTCTCCCTGGCGGGGGCGGTCACGCTGTTCATCTACTCGGGCGTGGAGAGCGCCGCCATCGCGGCCGACCGGGTCAAGGACCCGGTCCGCACCATCGGCCGGGCCAGCGTCATCGGCGTGCTGGCCTGCGCCGTCATGTACATCCTCAGCACGGTCGCCGTCATGGGCACCGTGCCGCAGGAGGAGCTGGTCGGGTCCACCGCGCCCTTCGCCGCGGCGCTGGACCACATGTTCGGCGGCACCGGCGGCGGGCTGCTCATGGCGGCGTGCGCCGTCGTCTCCGGCATCGGCGCGCTCAACGGGTGGACGCTGCTGGTCGCCGAGATGCCGCTGGCCGCCGCCAAGGACGGCATGTTCCCGCCCGCCTTCTCCGCGGTCTCCCGCCGCGGCGCGCCCCTGACGGGCATCCTGGCCGGGACCGTCCTGACCTCGCTCATGCTGCTGGTGGGCTACGCCTCCGCCAACGCCTTCGACACGATCGTGCTGCTGGCCTCCTTCACCACGGTCATCCCCTACTTCTTCTCGGCCGCCGCGCAGCTGTTCTGGCTGGTCACCCGGGAGCGGCGGATCGACCGCGGGCGGCTGGCCCGCGACCTGGCCGTCGCGCTGCTCGCGCTGCTGTTCTCGTTCTGGATGGCGTACGGCTCTGGGCCCCCCGCCGTGCTCGGCGGGACGCTGATGCTGTTGGTCGGCGTGCCCGTCTACATCTGGCTGAAGGCCAGGCACGGCGACTACGGCCCGCGTGATGTCCGCCGCGCTGAGGGGATATCTGAAAAATGACCTTTCATGTCGATTCAGAGGTCGGCCGACTGCGCCAGGTCCTGCTGCACAAGCCGGAGCTGGCCCTCAAGCGGCTGACCCCCAGCAACAAGGACGCCTTCCTGTTCGACGACGTGCTCTGGGTGCAGCGCGCGGTGGAGGAGCACGAGGAGTTCGAGCGGGTGCTGCGCGGCCGCGGCATCGTCGTCCACATGCTGGCCGACCTCCTGCGCGACGTGGTCGACATCCCCGAGGCCCGCAAGCACATCCTGGACGCGGTCATCGACGAACGCTGGCTCGGCCCGACCGCCATCGACGACATCCGCAACACCCTCGACGGCATGGACGCCGGCACCCTCCAGATGCACCTGACCGGCGGCATCACCAAGCGCGAGCTCGTCGCGATGGGCTGCGACCCCAAGTCGGTGGCCTTCCACACCACCGCCGACGACGACTTCGTCCTGCCGCCGCTGCCCAACCACCTGTTCACCCGCGACACCTCCTGCTGGATCTACGACGGCGTGTCGATCAACGCGATGCGCAAGAAGGCCCGCATGCGCGAGACGGTCAACCTGGAGGCCGTCTACCGGTTCCACCCCATGTTCGCCGCCGGCTTCGACCGGCCCTACGAGGGCGGCTTCCACTGCTGGCTGCCCGGCCACGCGATGGCGCCGGCGACCCTGGAGGGCGGCGACGTGCTGGTCATCGGGCGCGGCGCGGTGCTGGTCGGGATGAGCGAGCGCACCCAGCCGCAGGCGGTCGAGATGCTGGCCCAGCGGCTGTTCGCCGCCGGGTCGGCGAACCGGATCGTGGCGCTGGACATGCCGAAGGCGCGCGCGTTCATGCATCTCGACACGGTCATGACCATGCTCGACGTCGGGGTGTTCACCAAGTACGCCGGGCTCGGGATGTTGCCGGCGTACACCATCGAGCCGGGCGAGACCTCCAAGGAGCTGAGGGTCACCGACCACCCGCCCCAGGACATGCACAAGGCCATCGCCCACGCCCTCGACATGGACGACATCACCGTCCTGACCCCCCACCAGGACGTGTACGCCGCCGAACGCGAGCAGTGGGACGACGGCTGCAACGGCCTGGCCGTCGAGCCGGGCGTCGTCATCGCCTACGAGCGCAACACCACCACGAACAACCACCTGCGCGACAACGGCATCGAGGTCATCACCATCCGGGGCAGCGAGCTCGGCAGAGGGCGCGGCGGCCCGCGGTGCATGAGCTGCCCGCTGGAGCGCGACGGCATCTAGCGGACGTCCGGCCGGCACCCGGGCGGCCACAGGAAGGGGCGACATGGCGTTCAACCTGCGCAACCGCAGTTTCCTCAAGGAACTTGACTTCACGCCGGAGGAGTTCGGCTTCCTGCTGCACCTGTCGGCGGAGCTGAAGGCCGCCAAGTACGCCGGGATCGAACGGCAGCGGCTCAAGGGCAAGAACATCGCGCTCATCTTCGAGAAGACCTCCACCCGCACCCGCTGCGCGTTCGAGGTGGCCGCCCACGACCAGGGGGCGCACGTCACCTACCTCGACCCGGCCGGCTCGCACATCGGGCACAAGGAGTCGGTCAGGGACACCGCGCGGGTGCTGGGCCGGATGTTCGACGGCATCGAGTACCGGGGCAGCAAGCAGTCCTACGTCGAGGACCTGGCGGCCTTGTCCGGCGTGCCGGTGTGGAACGGCCTGACCGACGAGTGGCACCCCACGCAGATGCTGGCCGACATGCTCACCGTCCAGGAGCACAGCGACAAGCCGCTGCGCGAGGTGTCCCTGGCCTACCTGGGGGACGCCCGCAACAACACCGGCCATTCGCTGCTGGTCACCGGCGCGCTGCTCGGCCTGGACATCCGGCTGGTCACCCCGGCGGCGCTGCGGCCCGACCGGGACCTCGCGGTGCGGCCCGCCGAGGAGCTGGCCCGGTCCACCGGCGCCCGGATCACCATCACCGAGGACGTGGCCGAGGGCGTCAGGGGCGCCGACTTCCTCTACACCGACGTGTGGGTCTCGATGGGCGAGCCGAAGGAGGTGTGGGACGAGCGGATCGAGCTGCTGCTGCCGTACCAGGTGAACGACGACGTCGTCCGGGCCACCGGCAATCCGGACGTGAAGTTCATGCACTGCCTGCCCGCCTTCCACAACCGGGAGACCGGCGTCGGCGCCGACATCCACGCCAGGACCGGCCTGGAGGCGCTGGAGGTGACCGACGAGGTCTTCGAGTCGCCGCGCTCCATCGTCTTCGACGAGGCCGAGAACCGGCTGCACACCATCAAAGCGGTCATGGTCGCAACCCTGGGGGACTGAATGCGGGTCATCGTCGCACTCGGCGGCAACGCGGTGCTCAAGCGCGGCCAGAAGCCGGACGCCGACGTGCAGAGGGACAACATCGCCACCGCCGTCAGGACGCTGGCACAGCTGGCCGGCGAGCACGAGCTGGTCATCACCCACGGGAACGGCCCCCAGGTCGGCATGCTGGCGCTGGAGAGCGCCGCGGACCCCAACCTGAGCCGGCCCTACCCCTTCGACACGCTCGGCGCGCAGACGCAGGGCATGCTCGGCTACTGGATGCAGCAGGCGCTGCAGAACGCCCTGCCCGGCCGGCAGGTGCTCGCCATGGTCACCCAGACCCTGGTCAGCGCCGTCGACCCGGCCTTCGACGACCCCACCAAGTTCGTCGGCCAGATCTACGAGGAGGACGAGGCCCGCAAGCTGGCCGCCGAGTACGGCTGGACCGTCAAGCCCGACGGCGACCACTGGCGCCGCGTCGTCCCCTCCCCCGCGCCGCAGCGCATCGTGGAGACCCGGCTGATCCGCAAGATGATCCGCGAGGGCGTCGTGGTGGTCTGCGCGGGCGGCGGCGGCATCCCGGTCGTGCGGGACGCCCGCGGCCGGCTCGCCGGCGTCGAGGCCGTCATCGACAAGGACCTGACCGCCTCGATGCTGGCCGAGGCGCTGGAGTGCGACGCCTTCCTCATCCTGACCGACGTCCCGCGGGTGTACCGCGACTTCGGCGCCCCGGACCAGCGCGAGATCGCCTGCACCACCCCGCACGAGCTGCGCGGCCTGCGCTTCCCGGCCGGGTCGATGGGGCCGAAGGTGGAGGCGGTGTGCCGGTTCGTCGAGACGACCGGCGACATGGCCGCCATCGGCAGGCTGGACGAGGCCAAGGACATACTCGCCGGTTCCGCGGGCACGATTGTCACGCCCAACGGGATGTGGCCGTTGACGAGCACCCTCTAGGAGACCGACGTGACACTGGCCGCACGGCTGCTGCGCACCAAGCCGACCGAGCGCATCGTGGCCGAGGGCGGGCAGGGCGAGGGCGGCGAGCTGCGGCGCACGATGACGTTGTGGCAGCTCACGCTGTTCAGCGTGGGCGCCACGCTGGGCACCGGCATCTTCGTCATCCTCGGCCAGGCGGTGCCCAAGGCGGGCCCGGCGGTGGTGCTGGCGTTCGTGCTGGCGGCCGTCACGGCGCTGTTCTCGGCCCTGTCGTACGCCGAACTGGCCGGGACGATCCCGGTGTCCGGGTCGTCCTACTCCTACGCGTACGCGACGCTGGGCGAGCTGGTGGCCTGGGTGTGCGGCTGGTGCCTCATGCTGGAGTACGCCGTGTCCGTCGCGGCCGTGGCCGTGGGCTGGGGCGAGTACCTCAACGCGTTCCTGCGCAGCCTGTTCGGCTGGACGCTGCCCGAGGCCGTCACCCGCTCCCCCGGCCAGGACGGCGGCGTGGTCAACGTCACCGCGATCCTCATCGTGCTCCTGGCCACCTGGCTGCTGCTCTACGGGGCCTCGGAGTCGGCCACCGCCAACGCGGTGTTCGTGCTGATCAAGATCGCGGTGCTGGTGTTCTTCTGCGTGGTGGCGTTCACGGCGTTCCAGGCCGGGAACTTCACCCCGTTCGCGCCGCTCGGGGTGGCCGGCATCACCGCGGCCGCCTCGCAGGTGTTCTTCTCCTACATCGGCTTCGACGCCGCCTCCACCGCCGGCGAGGAGGCCAGGAACCCCAAGCGCGACCTGCCCCTGGCCATCCTGCTGTCCCTGCTCATCGTCACCGCCGTGTACGTCCTGGTCGCCGTGGCCGCCGTCGGGGCCAAGCCGTGGACCGAGTTCGACCCGGAGAGCACCGAGGCGAGCCTGTCGCAGATCGTCGACCAGGCCACCGGCGCCGCCTGGCCGGGCATGATCGTCTCCTTCGGCGCGGTGATCGCCATCGCCAGCGTCGTGCTCACCGTCATCTACGGCCAGACCCGCATCCTGTTCGCGATGTCCCGCGACGGGCTCATCCCCCGGATCTTCCAGCGGGTGAACCCGCGCCACCAGGTGCCGGTCGCCAACACGCTGATCGTGGCCCTGTTCATCTCGGTCCTGGCCGGGCTGGTGCCGCTCGGCCAGCTCGCCGAGGCCACCAGCATCGGCACGCTGTTCGCCTTCCTCATCGTCAACGTCGGCGTGCTGGTCCTGCGCTACCGCAGCCCGGAGCTGCCGCGCAGCTTCCGCACGCCGCTCTTCCCCCTCACCCCGGCGCTCGGCGCGGTCTTCTGCGTCATCGTGATGGCCGGGCTGGCCGGCGTCACGTGGGCCGCCTTCGGCCTGTGGATGCTGGTCGGCCTGATCTGCTATTTCCTGTACGGCTACAGGCATTCACGGCTGAATGCCGAGGTGCGGTGACATGAAGTTCGACAAGGTGCTGGCCGGGTACATCGCCGAGCCGCGCGGCGGGGACGGGCTCGCGCTGGCCGTCGTGCTGACCCGGCAGACCGGGGGCAGCCTGACGGTCGCGACCGTCCAGCCGCCCGTGACGACCACGCCGGGCCCCGCCCGCGCCGATGAGGGCGCCTGGCGCTCCTATCTGCGCGAGCAGGCCGAGGCCGCGCTGGCGCAGGCCCGCGAGCTGGCCGGCGACCAGGCGGAATACGTCCGCCACACCAACAAGGGCAGCGGGCGCGGCCTGGTGGAGGTGGCCCGCAGGCGCGGCGCCGACGTCGTGGTCATCGGCTCCGCGCCCGGCGGCACCCGGTCGCGCATCACCGTCGGCAGCACCGCCGACCAGCTCCTGCACTCCTCGCCGGTGCCCGTGCTGCTCGCCCCGCGCGGCTACGGCGACGACCCGCCGGCCGCGTTCGAGCGCATCACCGTCGCCTACCGCCGCGGGCCCGGCGCCGACGCCGCCGTCCGGGGCGCGGCCAAGGCCGCGGTCACCCTGGACATCCCGCTGCGGCTGGTCACCCTGGTGGTCAGGACCGGCCGCCGCGTCCAGGTCGAGGAGGACATGCTCGTACGGCTGCGCGACCAGGCCGCCGCGGACCTGCGGGCGGCGGCGCGGGGGCAGCGGCGCAGGCTCCAGGTCGAGGTGGAGCTCCTGGAGGGCCGGAACGTGGCACAGGCGCTCGGCACGACCACGTGGCTGCCGGGAGAGCTGCTGGTGTGCGCCTCCAGCGACGCCGGGCCGCTGCGCCGGGTCTTCCTGGGCGACACGTCCATCAAGATCGTCCAGGCCGCGACCTGCCCGGTCATGATTCTGACCCGCGAGACCTGACGCTCGATTTCACTCGTCAAACTATGACGAAGTAGTGTTGCCATCGGTACAAGAGGGGCGTTTGTTGCGTTCCCTCCCGGACCGGATTCGGCATCTTTTTTCCAATCAGCTTGACCTTAGGCTCCCACCCCTTTACCGTCACTGTGCGTAACCACACCGCGCGGCGTTCTGGGGTAAACCCAGGGCCACGGCTACCGATGGTGCCGAGCCTGGCACCGTACCCCCCGGTGGCTGGGGCATATGCCGCAAGGGAGCACAATCTACTAAGAGCGATACATACGAGAGCCGGGGGGCCACACGATGCCGTCTGAGTACGCAAAGTCGCTGGGTGCACGACTCCGCGCCATCCGCACCCAGCAGGGCCTGTCCCTGCATGGAGTCGAAGAGAAGTCGCGCGGCAGGTGGAAAGCCGTGGTCGTGGGCTCTTACGAGCGTGGCGACCGAGCTGTCACCGTGCAGAAACTTGCCGAGCTTGCCGACTTCTACGGGGTGCCCGTCTCCGAGCTGCTGCCCGGAGGCGCCGCGCCGAGCCCGCTCGGGCCCACTCCCAAGCTTGTGATCGACCTGGAGCGCCTGGCGACACTGCCGAAGGAGAAGGCCGGAGCGCTTGCCCGTTACGCCGCCACCATTCAGAGCCAGCGTGGCGACTACAACGGCAAGGTCCTGTCGATCCGCCAGGAGGACCTGCGTTCGTTGGCTGTGATCTATGACAAGTCGCCCAGCGAGTTGACCGAGGAGCTCATCAGCTGGGGTGTGCTCGACGCCGAGGCGCGCCGGGCCGTCGAGTCGTTCTAGAACCCACCGCTTCACCCCCGAAGGGCCCGCCAATTCCCCTGGCGGGCCCTCCGTCGTACCGCCCCAAAATGAACTTTCAATTACCTCGGCGAACGCGACATTTACCCCCACCGAATCCCCAAAACCGATTCCCCGGCCCTCACGCACCCCGACAGGCCAATGGGGCCGACGAACCGGAGCCCCACCGGCCCGACAGAGAGCCGGCAAAGACGCCCTCGAGGCAGCACGGGAGCCGCATACCGCCCCGCAGGCGTTGCGGACGGTCCCCTGCCCCCTTTTGGGCACGCGTGTCAGTGACAGCCGCCTTGCTTACGTTCATCGGCTTTGTTAGACCCCGCCACCCGCGCTCTTCCGCGCGGCGGCGTCGCCTGGAGAGCCGGGCGGCGGGGTCAGCCCGCCAGCGGCACGTCCACCGGAAGCTGGGGCTGGGCGGGGACGCCGAGCAGGTCTTCCACGGTCGAGACGAACGTCTCGGCCTCGGCCAGGATCTCACTGGCGTCGGCCGCGCTGATGCCGCGGACGACGCCCGCCTCCGCGGCCGCGCGCTTGGCGGCGCTCACGGAGAAGTAGGCGGCCCACTCGGCGAGGTGCGGCTCGGCCTCGGGCAGCAGCTCCCACGCGCTGCGCAGACGGCGCCTGCGGCCCTCCATGGGACGGGGACGGGCGGCCAGGATCGCCGCAGCCGCACGAAGAGCCGCCAGATGGGCGGCCACATATCGGGATGCCGGGGTGCGAGCGGCGGTCGCCTCCGCCAGGCAGGAACGTGAATCGGTCAAGTGTGCCCGAACCGCAGGCGACAGCCGGGGCCCGGGCGTTTCTCTAGGCCGTGGTGCCATCTTGCGCGCCTCCTTGGAGTCGTGGGCGGCGGCCGGCGTCTCCGCCGGTGAGGCCAACACTCTCAGACGCCACCGACATTTCCGCCGGGCCGGCCGGACGAGGAGCTTCCCCTCTCCCCGTCCGGCCAGGACACGCCCACTCGTCTCCGCCGACGACGAGGACGCGCCCTTCGCCCGTGGAGCCTGGCCGCGGGAATCGCTTGGGGAAGCGAACGGCCGCGGCCAGGCCCTTGGGTGACGTTGAGCCGCGAGCCTCACCGCCACTAGGTCGAACATAATTTCGATCACGCTCGGTGTCAACCTGTTCCACGAACACAGGTTCGATGACCATGGAGCGAAACGATCGATCCGTCCCGTGACGTCCCTCCGTTCGGACATGATCGCCGCCCGGAACGCGCAAAGCCGCCGCCACCGGGGAAGGTGGCGGCGGCGGGACGGCCGGACCGGACGAGACGGCGGCTCAGGAGACGGAGATGGCCCCCGACGGGCACAGGGACACCGCGCGCCGCACCGCCTCCTCCTGCCCTTCCTCGGGCACCTCGCGCAGCAGCACCACCGTGCCCTCGTCCTCACTCTGGTCGAACACCTCCGGCACCGTCAGGGCGCACATGCCCGCCCCGATGCACACCGTCGTATCCGCTGTGATCTTCATCGTGACCTACCAAGTGACAGGGAGGCGGTGCACTCCGTAGACGCTCATGTCCGAACGCATCGGCACCTCCTCAGGCGTTACGGCCAAGCGTAGGCCAGGCAGGCGGCGCAGCAGCGCCGGGTACGCGATGCGCATCTCGGCCCGGGCGAGCTGCTGCCCGAGGCACTGGTGGATGCCGTGGCCGAACGTCAGGTGCCCGCCGACCGGCCGGTGGACGTCGAGGCGGTCGGCGTCCTGGAAGCGGGAGGGGTCGCGGTTCACGGTGGGCAGGTGGAGGGCGATCGACTCGCCCGCCCTGACCAGGTGGCCCTCGATCTCGACGTCCTCCAGGGCGCTGCGCACCGGGCCGATGTGGATGATGGTGAGGTAGCGCAGCAGCTCCTCCACACCGTTGTCCACCACCGAGGGGTCGTCGCGCATGGCGGCGAGCTGGTCGGGGTTGGTGAGCAGCGCGTACGTGCCCAGCCCCAGCATGTTGGCGGTCGTCTCGTGCCCGGCCAGCAGGAGCAGGAACGCGACCCCGGTCAGCTCCTCGTGGTTCAGCTCCCCGACGAGCCCGCTGAGCAGGTCGTCGGCCGGCTCGGCCCGCTTGCGCCCGATCAGCTCCGACAGGTACGCCCCGATCCTGGTGAACGCGGCCAGGGCGTCGTCGGCCTTGGTCTCCAGGTTGACCAGGATCCTGGTCTCCTCCTGGAACACCGCGCGGTCCTCGTACGGCACCCCGAGCAGCTCGCAGATCACCAGAGACGGGATCGGCAGCGCGAAGGACTGCACCAGGTCCGCGGGCGGCCCGGCGGCCTGCATGGCGTCGAGGCAGGAGTGGGTGATCTCCTCGATCCTGGGTTCGAGCGCCTTCATCCGCCGGACGGTGAACTGTCCCATGAGCAGCTTGCGGTAGCGCGTGTGCTCGGGTGCGTCCATGCGCAGGAAGAACCCGGGCGGCAGTTCCCGCTGGAGCTGCACTCGAGCGGGCACGACGGGGTGCAGCCGCTCAGGACGGTTGCTGAAGCGCGGGTCGGCCAGGATCGCGCGGGCGGCCGAGTAGCCGGTGACCAGCCAGCCGAGGTGGCCGTCGGCGAAGGTCAGGCGGTGCATGGTGCCCTGTTGTCGCAGGGCCGCGGCTTCCTCCGGCGGATCGAACGGCCGCCGGCGGGCGATGGGAAAGGTCAGGTCGGACATGCTGGCTCCCTTCCGAGCTCACCTCCCAGAAAACCTCAACCGATGCAAAACTTCAATGCATGAAATTCGTATATCGGTGTAGAGTTCCGTCATGGTAGGACTGCGGGAGCGCAAGAAGCAGCGCACGCGCCGGGCGCTGATCGAGGGCGCGCTCCGGCTGTTCGGCGAGAAGGGCTACGAGGAGACCACGCTGGCGGAGATCGCCGCCGCCGCCGAGGTCTCCACGCGCACCTTCTTCAGCTACTTCGCCAGCAAGGAGGACGTGCTGTTCTACGACTCCGAGCACCAGATCGAGCGCGCGCTGGCGTTCCTGTCCGCGCCCGCCCCCGGACAGCCGCCCGCCGACCTGCTGCGCGCCTTCATCGAGGACACGCTCTCGACGACGGACGACGGCCGCGACACCTGGTCGGAGCTCACGGCGCTGCGCCTCGACCTCATCATGCGCGAGCCGCCCCTCCAGGCGCGGGCGCTGCACCTGCTGTTCGACAGCCAGCTCCGGCTGGCCGAGGCCCTGTCGGCGGCCTATCCCGGCCGGCTCGACCGGGTGGAGGCGGCGGCGGCCGTGGGGTCGCTGATCGGCGCGGTGAAGCTGGCCGTGATGACCACGCTCAACGACGGCCTCCCGATGGAGCAGGCCCGCGACGCCGCCCGCCGGGCCGCCGACATCGCCCTCCACGGCCTCCCCCGCTGACCCGCCCCCGCCGATCCCCCGGCACGGCCGCGGGTGGCGGGTGACGGCGCGCGTCTGACAGGCTGTCGGCGCGGGCGGCGGACGACGGACCGGCCGTACGGGAACGGCCGCGTGAGGGGGATCGGTGCGAGAACGGACGGGCACTGTCGTCCTGCTGCTGTCGGGGCCGGTTCTGACGGCGGCGTACGCGGCCCTCAACTACGCGGCCCTGCGCACGGCGTCGGGGGCGCAGGGCGCCGGCCCGGCCGACCGGATCGTCTCCGGCGGCCTGACGTCGCTGGGCTCGGACCTGTGGTGGATCGTCAGGGGCGTCGCGCTGGTGGCGGGCGTCGCGACCGCGGGGATCGCCGTGGTGGGCCTGCTGCTGCGCCGGGCGGCCCGGGGGCGCGGCGTGCTGCTGGTGTCGTCGGGCGTGCTCATCCTGCCGTACGCGCTCGGGCTGGCGGCGGCCGTCTACAACCCCGTGCCGCGGCTGGCCGGGTTCTACGACCATCCGGCCTTCGCCGACGCGCTCCCGCCGTACCAGTATGTGTCGGCCCTGCTTCTGCTGGTGGCGGCCCTGGCCCAGGCCGTGGGCATGGTCCGCGCGCACACCGCGGCCCGGAGGGTGTCACCGCCCCCGCGCTGACCCGCCGGGGCAGCGGTCGCTGACCCAGGTGGTCCAGCCCTGGCGGGCGCCGCCCGCGCCGGTCGCGGCCCACCCCGCGGGCGCCGGCCCAGAGCCGGGCGGGACGACGGCGGTGCAGACGCCGGCCGGCGGCGTGCCGTCGTAGAGCTCGGCCTCGGTCCAGGAGACGCGGTAGGCCAGGACGGCCCGGACGTTCCACGGCACCCGCCGGTCCACTCCCACCCGTCCCGGGCCCGTGAGGACGGGCAGCCAGTCGGACCCGGCGGCGGGCGCGGCCGGCGCCGACTTCGGCGCCAGGTCGGCGGCGAAGACCAGGTTGACCGCCGCCAGCACGGCCAGGACCCCCGGCCACCCCCCGCGGGCGGTCAGCAGGGCCGCGCCCGCCAGGCCCGCCAGCAGGGCGAGCGCCGCGAGGGAGGCGGCGACCAGGTCGAAGGAGTCACGCACCCGGCTGAGGAAGATCACCTCGGGGAAGTCGAAGGCGATGAACGCGTACCGCTGGAGCCGGTCCCCCGCGTACCAGACCACCACGCCGCCGGTCGCCGCGAGCAGCCCGGCCGCCGCGAGCGCGTGCCGGACGACGGCCCCGCGGCCGGCCCTGGCCAGCACGAGCAGCCCGGCCAGGGTCCAGGCGAGCGCCACGCAGGCCAGGTAGCGGCCGTAGGCGTAGTTGCCGATCCGGTGCTCGTCGGGGAGCGCGGCCGAGGAGGCGTAGGCGATGCCCAGGGTCGTGGCCAGCAGGACGGCCGCGAGCACGCGCCGCGGCCCCGGCGTCGACCGCCTGGCCACGACGGCGACGGCGCCCGCGAGCCCGACCCCGGCCAGCCCCCAGGTCGCGGCGATCAGGTACCAGAGCTGCCCGGCCGCCCCCGCCAGCGCCCACGCCTGCCCGTCGAGGCCGCTCACCCGCTCGGCCAGCAGGCCGGACAGGTCACGCGGCCCGCCCGGGTACAGCGCCGCGGACAACGCCCGGTTGAGCACCGTCGCCGCCCCCGCCGCCGCCAAGGCCGCCACCAGCCCGGCCGCCGCACCCCTGCGGCACGCGAAGAACGTCCCCGCCGCGCCCCTGCGGCGGGCGATGAGCATCCCCGCCATCGCCAGCAGGGTCACCGCCAGGACGACGGTGCCGCGCAGGTGCACCGCCATGGCGTACCCCGCCAGGCCGCCCGCCAGCGCCCCCGCCCTGACCGACCCCCTGGCCACGAGGTCGTGCAGCGCGACCAGCCAGGCCAGGATCAGGGTGGGCAGGACCGCGTCGGCCAGCGCCAGCCCCGAGAACAGCAGCAGCGACGGCGACAACCCGCCCGCGAACGCCGCCGCCATCGCCGCCCGCGGCCCCGTCCCCAGCCGCCGCAGCAGCAGGTACGCCAGCGGGAACGCCCCCGCCGCCACCATCGACCCCACCGCGACGACCAGCCGGTAGGCCACCGCCGGGTCCGACGTGAACCAGAACACCGGCGCCAGCAGCAGCGCGTATCCGCCCTGGTAGAAGGTGAAACCGGTCAGATCCGCCCCGGGCCCGCCGGCCAGCCAGCGGGCGGCGATCAGGTATCCGGTCTCGTCCGGGTTGGCCACGGGCCCGGCGTGCTGCCGGAACAACCACAGCCGCAGCGCGACCTGCGCCACCCACCCGATCGCCGGCAACCACCACGAACGCGACCGGCCCCTGCGCCGCATGCGCGGGGCAGGAGCCGGAACACGCTCGACGAACGTCGTCGTCATGGAATTCCCCCTCAAGTCGGGGGAAGTCCAGCAAGAGGCGGATAACCCGGCCGTCACCGGATCCGGTTATGCGGACGTTATGCGCGCCTGAACGCACCTCTCACGTGCACCGGAACGCCCTTGCCGAGCAGGCCGGGCAGCACCTCGGCGACGTTCATCGGCATGCGCACGCAGCCGTGCGAGGCCGGGGAGAGCGGCACCGACAGCGCGCCATGGAAGGCGATGCCGCCGTTGAAGAAGATCGGGTTGTAGAGCTGCCCCAGGTAGGACTTGTGCCAACCGCTGGCCCGCCACGTCGTGCGGAAGTCGCCGGTCGGCGTGCGGGCCGAGCCGCAGAACCGCTGCTCCTTGCCCTGCCAGGTGGTCGTCTCGCAGTACGGGATGCCGCTGCCGGAGGAGACGTGGGTGATCAGCCGCACCTGGCCGCCGACGTACAGGACCATGATCTGCCTGGTCAGGTCGACCTCGGCGCGGGTCGGCTTGCCGTTGGCCACCAGCACCTTCGGGGTCCTCGGCTGCTCCAGCGCCTCCCACGTCCTGCGGGCGATCGTGCTGGTCGGCGCGATGCCGTTGACCTTCTGGAAGGCCCAGACGGCGGCGAGCGTGGTGCCGCCGTAACTGCCGTCGGCCTTGCCGGGCAGGTAGCCCAGAGCCGCCAGTCGCCGCTGCAACCAGGTGACGGACGTGCCCTTCGCGCCCAGCTTCAAGGTCTTGCGCGGCGCCGTGACGGGCGCCGTGACGGGCGCTGCGAGGGGCGTCGTCGCCGGGCCAGCCTTGGCCCCCGCCGCGCTTGGCGCGGCGGCCGTGCCCGGCGCGCCGGCGATGCGGGTCATCGCGGCTGACGGGTCCGCCTGCGCGCCGCAGCCCGTGAGTACGACGGCCCCAGCCGTCAGCAGAGCAGCCACTCCGGGCAGCCGTCGAGCCCCCACCGGTACCACCTCTCTTATCACGAACTATCCGGATCGATGGACCCTACACCACCCACCATGAACAGGTAATAAGCCGGTCAACCTGTTTAGAGTGTCCTCATGTCCGAGAAGTTGCCGGCGAACGCCGTCGTCGTGGAGGCCGCCCTGCGCGCGGCGGGCGCCACCGGAGAGATCGTCGTCCTGCCCGAGAAGGCTCCTACCGCGGCGACTGCGGCCGCCCAGCTCGGCTGCGAGGTGGGGGCGATCGCCAACAGCCTGATCTTCGACGCCGACGGCGCGCCGCTGCTGGTCCTGACCAGCGGCGCCCACCGGGTGGACGTCGAGCTCATCGCCCGTACGGCTGGCGTCGCCGAGGTGCGGCGGGCCACGCCGGAGTTCGTCAGGGCCGCGACCGGTCAGCCGATCGGCGGGGTGGCCCCGGTCGGCCATCCGGCGCCGGTCCGCACCCTGGTGGACAACTGGCTGAGCAAGCACGAGGTGGTGTGGGCGGCCGGCGGCCACCCGCTGACGGTGTTCCCGACGACGTTCGAGGAGTTGGTGGCGATCACCGGAGGCACTCCGGCCGACGTCGAGTAATGTGCGACGGGTGATCGAGTTTCGCGGGGCGGGCCCGGCCGAGTTCACCGAACGCCTGGACACGGTGATCGACATCTACACGGCGGCGATGAACCCGCCCCCCGAGCAGATCTCCGGCCGCAAGACCATCATGCGAAATCACGGCACATACCCCCATTTCCAGTGCTATCTCGCAGAACTGCGCGACCCGGCCGGGGTGGCGCGCCCCCGGATCGTCGGCTTCGCGTACGGCTTCCGCGGCGCGACCGGCCAGTGGTGGCACGACGTGGTGAGCAGGGCGCTGGCCGAGGAGGCGGGCGAGGAGGCCGCGCACGCCTGGATGGGCCACGCGTTCGAGCTGGCCGAGATCCACGTGCACCCCGACCACCAGGGCAAGGGCGTCGGCCGGGCGATGATCCGCACGCTGTGCGCCGGCCGCACCGAGCGCTCGGCCGTGTTGTCCACGCACGACCGCCCCACGGCCGCCCGCCACCTCTACGCCAGCATGGGCTTCACCGACCTGCTGACCCGCTTCGTCTTCCCCGGCGGCCACGAGGAGTACGCGATCGTCGGCCGGCCACTCCCCCTCGGCTGAGGGCGCCGCACATCACCGCAGGTAAAGCCGGTACTTGCCGGGTTTGCCGGAGCATGCCCGAGGGCATCTTCATGACAGAAAGTGACGGACACGTTACCGAGTGGATACCACCCCCTTGCCCGTCACCCGCCCGGTCCCCCTGCGGGCGGGTGACGGGCATTCGCTTGTACGGGGTGGGGCGGCGGGTCAGGCGGTGGCGGCGACCGGCGTCAGGCGCTGGAACACCTCGCGCGAGGCGCTGGACCGGTTGAACGTGATGAAGTGGATGCCGGGCGCGCCCTCGTCGAGCAGCCGCTGGCACAGCTCCGCGCCGTGCTCGATGCCGAGCGCCCGCACCGCGGCCGGGTCGTCGGCGACCGCCTCGAAGCGGGCCGCCACCTCGGCCGGGAACGGCGCCCCCGACAGCTGCTCCGACCGCGCGATCGTGCTCATCTGCGTGACCGGCATGATGCACGGGATAATCGGCGTGTCACAGCCCTGGGCCGCCACCCGGTCGCGCAGCCGCAGGTAGTCGTCGGCCTGGAAGAACATCTGGGTGATCGCGTAGTCGGCCCCGGCGCGGCACTTGCGCACGAAGTATTCGGTGTCGGACTCGATCGACGGCGAGCGCGGATGCTTGTACGGGAACGCCGCCACCCCCACGCAGAACTCGCCCGCCTGCCGGATGAGCCGCACCAGCTCCTCGGCGTAGAGCACGCCCTCGGGATGCCGCACCCACTCGGCGGTCGGGTCGCCGGGCGGGTCGCCGCGCACGGCCAGGATGTTGCGCACCCCCGCGTCGGCGAAGCGGCCGACCAGGTGGCGCAGCTCGCGCAGCGAGTGGTTGACCGCCGTGAAGTGCGCCACAGGGGTGAGCGTGGTGTCGTGGGCCAGGCGCTCGACGATGTCGACCGTGCGGTCGCGGGTCGAGCCGCCGGCCCCGTAGGTCACCGAGACGAACGTGGGGCGCAGGGACTCCAGCTCCCTGATCGCCTTCCACAGCTGCCGCTCGCCCTCGTCGGTCTTCGGCGGGAAGAACTCGAAGGAGAACGACCGGCCACCGGTGGCGAGCAGCTCGCGGACGGTGGGGACACGATCGGGCAGGATGGAGGGTCGACCAAGCGCCATGTCCCAAGCGTACAGGCCGGTGTCCGGATCGGCCGCCCCTAGACCGGGGACCCGACCCCGAGTCCGCGCCCACTAGTCTCAAGGCATGACCACTGACGCCGCGAGCATGGACGCCCTGCGCACCCAGGTGGAGCGCGCCCTCGGGGAGTTCGTCGAACGGCAGCTGCCCGCCTCGGGCGACGCCGAGCTCGAACCGCTGCGCGCCGCCGCGGGCGACCTGCTGGCCGGCGGCAAGCGCCTGCGTCCCGCGTTCTGCTACTGGGGCTGGCGCGGCGCGGGCGGCACCGACGTGCCCGAGATCTTCACCGCCGCCGCGTCGCTGGAGCTGTTGCAGGCCAGCGCGCTCGTGCACGACGACGTGATGGACAAGAGCGACCTGCGCAGGGGCATGCCGGCCGCCCACCGCCGCTTCCAGTCCCTGCACGAGAAGGAGGGCTGGCACGGCTCGGCCGAGCAGTTCGGCGAGGGGGCCGCCATCCTGCTGGGCAACCTGCTGCTGGTGTGGTCGGGCGAGATGTGGCGCACCAGCGGCCTGCCGCCGGCGTCGCTGGCCGCCGCCCAGCCCGTCCACGACCACATGCGCACCGAGCTGATGTGCGGCCAGTACCTCGACCTGCTGGAGCAGGCCCACGGCGAGAACACCTTCGAGTCGGCGCTGCGGGTGGCGCTGTTCAAGAGCGGCAAGTACTCGGTGGAGCAGCCGCTGCGGCTCGGGCTGGTGCTCGCGGCCGGCGCGCTGGAGCCGTGGATGGACGAGCTGTGCACCGGCTACGGCCGCCGCGTCGGCATCGCCTTCCAGCTCAGGGACGACATCCTCGGCGTGTTCGGCGACCCGGCCCAGACCGGCAAGCCGGCCGGCGACGACCTGCGGGAGGGCAAGCGCACGATGCTGGTGGCCCGCACCCTGGCCGCGGCGCCCCCGGAGGCGGCCGCGACGGTGCGCAGGCTGCTCGGCGACCCCGCGCTCGACGAGGACGGCGTGAGCGCCCTGCGCCAGATCATCGCCGACAGCGGCGCGCTGCGGGAGTGCGAAGACCTGATCGCCGGTTATCTGGCCGACGCGCTGGCCGCGCTCGACGAGGCGCCGGTCACCGCCGGGTCGCGCGCGGCGCTGACCGAGCTGGCCATCGCCGCGACGTCCCGCAGGACCTGACCGCGCCGCCTGGCCTCAGGGAAAACCCCGGCATCTGGCCTCGACAAAAAGGCGGGCGCCCGTCGTAAACGGGCGCCCGGTCGGGTCAGGGGGTCAGGCGTTTGGCGAACTCGGCCGCCGCCGCTCCCGGGTCGTCCGCGTCGGTGATCGCGCGGACGACCACCACGCGGCTCACGCCGTACGACATGACCTCGTCGAGGTTGGCGAGGTCGATGCCGCCGATCCCGAACCACGGCCGCGGCGATCCGGAACCCGGGGCCGGGCCCAGCGAGGCCGCGTGCCGCAGCAGCGCCGGGCCGGGCGCGTGGCGGCCCGGCTTGGTCGGCGTGGGCCAGATCGGGCCGCAGCAGAAGTAGTCGACGCCCTCCTCCACGGCCGCGGCGGACGCCTCGGCGACGGAGTGGGTGGACCGGCCGATGACGATGTCGTCGCCGAGTATCTCTCGCGCGACCGTCACGGGAAGGTCGTCCTGCCCCAGGTGGAGCACGTCGGGCCGGGCGGCGAAGGCGATGTCCGCCCGGTCGTTGACGGCCAGCAGCTTGCCGTGCCGGTCGCAGGCGTCGCGGAAGACCTCCAGGAGCGCGAGTTCTTCGCGTGCCTCCAGGCCCTTCTCCCGCAGCTGGATGATGTCCACGCCGCCGGCCAGCACCGAGTCGAGGAACTCTGCCAGGTCGCCGCGGTCGCGGCGGCCGTCGGTGCAGAGATAGAGGCGGGCCTCAGAAAGCGAGGGCCTGGGCACGCCGCTTGACCTCCGTGTGACGGCCGGCCTTGATCGCCTCGATGGGCGACCCCGGCAGGGACTCGTCTGGGGTGAAGAGCCAGCGCAGCGACTCGACGTCGTCGTAGCCGGCGTCCTGCAACACGGTCAGTGTGCCGGGCAGGCCCTTCATCACGTCCTTCCCGTCGAGGAACACCGCGGGAACCTGTGGCCCGCCGCCGCCGCGGCGCACGCCGAGCAGCTTGTGGTCCTTGAGGAGTTGCTTGGCCCGCCCGATCGAGAGGTCGAGGCGTGAGGCCACTTCGGGGAGAGTGAGCCACTCGTCGACGAGCTGGTCGGTCTCCCGGTCGATCTGTGCAACAGAAAGCGTCACGAAACCACAACTACCACATGCCGTCCTTGCTCAAACAACACAATCCCGTAGGGGGACCTCTGGATCTACCAGGCGTTCTGTGTCGAGGCGATGCCCGCCTTCGATGATCCTACGGCCCTGCACGTAGTCCCGGGGCCGGTCGACGGCGAGCACGGCGGCGAGGGTGTCGCCGGACGTCAGCCAGACGGCCGACCACTTGCCCTCGGGCTCGCCCCGGTAGAGCAGGCGGTCGCCGGAGGGGTGGTGGCCGATGTACTGGACCATGTGACCGAACTGCTCGGACCAGAAGTAGGGCGCCGGGTCGTAGACGGCCTCCTCCCCCAGCAGGGTCGCGGCGGCGACCTCGGGCGAGCCGAGCGCGGTGTCCCAGTGCTCGACGCGCAGCCGGACGCCGTAGCGGCGCGACCACCAGGCCGCGCAGTCGCCGGCGGCGACCACGTTCGGCATGGACGTGCGCAGGTGCTCGTCGGTGACGACGCCGTTGTGCAGGTCGATGTCGGAGCCGGCCAGCCACTCGACGGCCGGCCGCACGCCGATGCCCGTGACGACCACGTGCGCCTGGACGAACTCGCCGCCCACCAGCCGCACGCCGCCCTCGTCCACCTCGTCGACCATGGTGTTCAGGCGCAGGTCGATGCCGTCGTACCAGTGCCGGGTGCGGGCGCCGATCTCCGGGCCGACGGCGTTGGCCAGCGGGGCGGGGCCCGCCTCGATCACGGTCACCGAGCAGCCGGCCTTGCGGGCGGCGGTGGCCACCTCGGCGCCGATCCAGCCGGCGCCGATGATCGCCACGTGCGCTCCGGCCACGAGCCCGGCGCGCAGCTCGTGGGCGTCGTCGAGGGTGCGCAGGACGTGCTGGGGGCCGTCGCCGGGCACGGTGATCGGCTCGGTGCCGGTGGCGATCACGAGGCCGTCGTAGCCGAGCTGGCCCTCGGTCGTCTCCACGACGCCCTCGCGCAGGGCCTTGGCGGTGACGCCGGGCCAGAAGTCGACCTCCAGCGCGTCGAGGTCGGCCTCCAGGAAGCTGGAGTCGGCCGCGCCGGACAGGACGGCCTTGGACAACGGCGGACGGTCGTAGGGCCGATGGCGCTCCTGGCCGATCAGCGTGATCCGTCCGGTGAAGCCGCGCCCGCGCAGCGCCTCCGCGCTGCGCAGCCCGGCCAGGCCCGCTCCCACCACTACGACATGGTTCACGTTCATGACCATAACGGGGGCGGTGCCGGTGCGTCGCGCCGAGGCCGTAGGCTGGAGGCGCAAGACGCGCGGGAGTCCGGCCGTCACCGGGCTGAGAGGAAGGCTTGAGCGGGCCTTCGACCGCAAGACACCTGATCCGGATCATGCCGGCGAAGGGAGCGCGGATGAATGTGATCGTGGGCGGCGGGGTCGTCGGGTTGTCGATCGCCTGGCGGCTGGCCCGCGAGGGGTTGCCCGTCACGGTGGTCGATCCGGCCCCGGGCCGTGGGGCGTCCTACGCGGCGGCCGGGATGCTGGCGCCCGTCAGCGAGGTCGCCTACACCGAGGAGCCGCTGCTGCGGCTGGGGGCCGCCTCGCTGAGCCGGTGGCCGTCCTTCGCCGCCGAACTGGCCGCCGACGCCGGTCTCGCTTCGGGGCTTGGTGCAGGGCTTGGTACGGGCCCCGGTTCGGGGCTCGGGCCGGGTGGCGGCGCGGGCCTGAGCGGCGGTTCCGGTGGTCGTCCCGGTGGTACCGGTGGCGGGGCCGGGCGCGGGGGCTGGGAGGCGTTCGGGGGCTCGTTCGGGGTGATCGGGCCGGAGGGGGCCGCCGGCCGTGCGCTCGACCTGCGCGCCGACGGCACGCTCGACGTCGCCTTCGGGGCCGACGACCTCGCGGCGCTCGACGACCTGGCGGCGTTCATGGACAAGCTGGGGCTGCGGGTCGAGCGGCTGACCGGGCGCGAGTGCCGCCGTCTGGAGCCCATGCTGGCCCCTTCGGTGCGCGGCGGGCTGCTGGCCCCCGGTGACGCCTGGGTCGATCCGCGCCGGGTCACGGCGGCGCTGCTGGCCGCGCTCGACCGGCTGGGCGTGCCCGTGGTGCGCGCGCGGGTGACCGGACTGCTGCGCGACGGCGACACCGCTCCAGACGCCGCGACAGGCGCTGGGACCGGCTTTGGAACCGGCTCTGGGATTGGCCCTGGGTCCGGTGCTGGGCTCGGTGCTGGGACAGGCGGTGTGGCAGGGCCTGTGACGGGGGCTGGGGCAGGTGCCGCGACGGGAGCTGTGATCGGGGTGCGGCTTGAGCCTGTGCCCGGTCAGCCTGAGCCGGCGGCGCGGGTGATCGAGGCCGAGCGGGTGGTGCTGGCCGCCGGGGCTTGGAGCGGGGAGCTGGCCGACGTGCCCGTCCGGCCGGTCAAGGGGCAGATCATGCGGTTGCGGTCGCCGCAGCCGCTGCTCGGCCGGTGCGTACGCGGGACGGTGCACGGCGCGCCCGTCTACCTCGTCCCCAGGGGCGACGGCGAGCTGGTGCTCGGGGCGACCCAGGAGGAGCTGGGGTTCGACACCCGGGTCACCGCTGGCGGGCTCTACGAGCTGCTGCGCGACGCCAGGGAACTGGTGCCGGGCGTCACCGAGCTGGAGGTCGCGGACGTGGTCGCCGGGCTGCGTCCGGGCACCCCCGACAACCTGCCGATCATCGGGGCGGGCGGGGTCCCCGGGCTGGTGCTGGCGACCGGCCACCATCGGGGCGGCGTGCTGCTGGCCCCCCTGACGGCCGCCCTGGTCACAGCGACGGTGCTGACACCGGCCGCGACACCCCCGGCCACGACGACCCCGACGGCCACCTCGACAACGGCCCAGAAAGCCACACAGACAGCCACACAGACGGCCACACAGACGGCGGCCCACACGGCGGACCAGGCAGCGGCCCACACGGCGGACCAGGCGGCGGGTACTTCGGCGGGCGCGGGGATTCTGACGGGTGAGGAGGGCGAGCTGGCCGCGCTGTGCTCGCCCGCGAGATTTCGGGATATTTCATGATTGTGACGATCAACGGCGCCGCGCACGAGGTGGCCGACGGCACCACCGTGGCCCAGGCCGTACGGACGCTGACCACGGCCACCACCGGAGTGGCCGTGGCCGTGAACGACGAGGTGGTCACGCGCAGCTCGTGGGAGACGACGGCGCTCGGCGACCGCGACCGCGTCGAGGTGCTGACGGCGGTGCAGGGTGGATGAGCTGATCATCGCCGGGGAGAAGTTCGCCTCCCGGCTCATCATGGGCACCGGCGGCGCGCCCTCCCTCGACGTGCTCGACCAGGCCCTGGTCGCCTCGGGGACCGAGCTGACCACGGTGGCCATGCGGCGGCTCGACCCCGGCGCCCGCGGCTCGGTCCTCGACGTGCTGCGCCGCCGCGACATCAAGGTGCTGCCGAACACCGCGGGCTGCTTCACCGCGGGCGAGGCCGTGCTCACGGCCCGGCTGGCCCGCGAGGCCCTGGGGACGAACTGGGTCAAGCTTGAGGTCATCTCCGACGAGCGCACGCTGCTGCCCGACCCGATCGAGACCTTCGACGCGGCCGAGCGGCTGGTGGCCGACGGATTCGTGGTGCTGCCGTACATCGGCGACGACCCGGCGCTGGCGCGGCGGCTGGAGCAGGCCGGCTGCGCGGCGGTGATGCCGCTGGGCGCGCCGATCGGCTCGGGGCTCGGGATCAGGAACCCGCACAACATCGAGCTGATCGTGGAGGCCGCCGGGGTGCCGGTGATCCTCGACGCCGGCATCGGCACGGCCAGCGACGCCGCCCTGGCCATGGAGCTGGGCTGCGACGCGGTGCTGCTGGCCACGGCGGTCACCCGGGCGCAGCGGCCCGAGCTCATGGCCTCGGCGATGAGGGCGGCCGTGGCGGCCGGGCGCCAGGCGCGGCAGGCGGGCCGCATCCCGCGTCGCCGCTACGCCGAGGCGTCCTCGCCGACGACCCCCTAGAGATCCCTTGGTGATCCCCCTGAGGTCCACGGATGAGGTCCACGGAGGGACCGGCTCGCGCCGGCCCTCCCGCCGGTCGGGGCCGTTCCGGCGGGAACGTCTCCGCATCGGTTTCGGGCGCGCGGGCCCTGCCGGTGGCAAAACGCCCGTAAACTCAGGGGGGTGGTGGATAAGACGACTGCGGACCCCCTGGTCGGGCGGCTCCTCGATGGGCGCTACCGCATCGAGAGCCGGATCGCCCGGGGCGGTATGGCGACCGTCTACCTGGCGCTCGACGTCCGGCTGGATCGCACTGTCGCGTTGAAGGTCATGCACCGCTCGCTCGCCGAGGACCCGGCGTTCGTCCGCAGGTTCATCGGCGAGGCCAAGTCGGTGGCCAGCCTGTCCCACCCCAACGTGGTGCACGTCTTCGACCAGGGCACCGACACCGACGTCGTCTACCTGTCGATGGAGTACGTGCCGGGCCGCACGCTGCGCGACATCCTGCGCGAGCGCGGCAGGCTGCCCGCCCGCGAGGCGCTGGAGATCATGATCCCGGTGCTGGCCGCCCTGGGCGCGGCCCACCAGGCCGGGATGGTCCACCGCGACGTGAAGCCCGAGAACGTGCTGATGACCGACGACGGCCGGGTCAAGGTCGTCGACTTCGGGCTGGCCAGGGCGATCGAGGCGACCAACCAGACCCGTACCGGCGTGATGATCGGCACGATCGGCTACATGTCGCCCGAGCAGGTCACCACCGGCGGCGCCGACGTGCGCAGCGACGTCTACGCCGCGGGCATCATGCTGTTCGAGCTGGTGACCGGGCAGCAGCCCTACGACGGCGAGACGCCGATGTCGGTGGCCTACCGGCACGTGCACGACACCGTGCCGCCGCCGTCGTCGCTGGTGCCCGAGGTGCCGCCGCTGATCGACACGCTGGTCGCGCACGCCACGGCCCGCGAGCCCCACGACCGTCCGGCCGACGCCACGGCGATGCTGGTGGAGGCGGTCGACGCCCACCGGATGCTGCCCCGGCTGAGCACCCCGCCGGCCATGACGGCGGTGTTCAACCAGTCGATGCCGCCGCGGCCGAGCGGCGCGGGCGCCCCGTCGATGCCGCTGGCCGCGCCGGCCCACACGCTGATCCAGCCGCGCGCCGAGGTGGCGCCGCCGGTGTCGCCGCCGCCGTCCAAGCGGTCGTTCCGGCCCAACTGGTTCCTGGTCCTGCTCGCCGCGGTCATGGTCGTCGCGGTGGCATTCACCGGCTGGTACTTCTCGCAGACCCAGTACGTGCAGGTGCCCGACCTGATCGGCCAGAACATGGTGGTCGCCGAGCGCGCCGCCACGAGCAAGGGCTTCAAGGTCAAGAAGATCGCCGGCGAGTACGACGAGGACACCGCCGAGGGGCTGGTGCTGCGTACCGACCCCGAGGGCAAGACCGAGGTCGAGAGCGGCAGCACGATCACGCTGGTGCCCTCGCTCGGCCCCAAGCGGGTGATCGTCCCCAGCGTCAGGGGCCTGACCAGCGACGAGGCCCGCATCAAGATCGCCGAGGCCGGGCTCACCGTGGGCAGCGTCAAGCGCCTGCCCAACGGCGAGGTCGAGCGGAACAAGGTGATCCGCAGCTCCCCCGAGGCCGGCGAGAAGGTCAAGGAGGGCGCGAAGGTCGGCATCTTCGTGAGCGCCGGCATGGTGATGCCCGACGTCACCGGCATGCCGAAGGACGAGGCCGCCGCCTACCTCGGCGGCCAGGGCTTCCAGGTGCAGGTCAACGAGGTCGACGACGACGCCGAGCCGTGCACGGTCATCGCCCAGGCGCCGAAGGCCAAGTCCGAAGTCGACAAGGGCACGCCCACGATGATCACGGTGGCGCGCTGCCAGACCGACTTCTGGGACTGGTTCAAGGGCGACAACGAGGCCCGCGACGACCAGGACTTCCGCCTGGTGCCCGCGGTCATCGGCAAGAACGTCAAGGACGCCAAGGCGGAGCTGGAGTCGCTGGGCTTCCACGTGCGGGTCCAGCGGCTGGCCAACGGCGGCGTCGTGCAGTACCAGCGGCCGTTACCGAACAGCGAGCGGCCGCCCGGCGCGACGGTCTTCCTCTGGCAGTAGCGCGCCGGGTCAGGCCAGGTGCCCGTGCAGGCGCACCCTGGCCAGCCCGCCGTCGGGGTAGATGTCGACCCGTACGTGGGTGACCGGTTCGGGGTGGCCGAGCCGGAAGCGGTGGGGCGTGTCGGGCTGCAACCGGGTCCTGGGCAGCAGCGTGACCTCGCGCCCGCCGGACAGCCCGGTGAGCGCGACGTGGCCGGGGGCGTTGAAGATGAGGTTCGTGGTGTCGATCTCGGCCAGGCGCACCAGGCCCGGCCCGGCCAGGCGGATGAGCAGCCAGTCGTTGCCGGGCTCGCGGCGGCGCGCGGTCTCCCAGCCCTCCGCCTGGTGGCGGGCCAGGCCGGGGGCGATGACGTTGTTGGGCGCGGAGTAGAACTCGTCGGAGCAGGCGGTGACCAGGCCGCCGTTCTGGAGGGCGGCCAGGTCGAGGCTCAGCCCTTCGTAGACGGACAGGTCGGGGCGTACCTCGCCGTGCACGCGCAGGCGGGCGATGCCGCCGTCGGGGTACATGTTCAGGCGTACGTGGGTGTAGCGGGTGTCGTCGCCGGTGACCTCGACGTGGTGCTCGGCGTCGCCCTTGAGTGTGGTCCTCGGGACGATCTCCGTCCAGTCGGCGGCGGCCAGCTCGGCGGGCGAGGGATGGCCGGGCACGGCGGCGGCCTCGACCGAGGCGTACGGCGGGTAGTTGCCCTTGAACCAGGCCGTGTCGATCACCACGCCGCGGATCGCGCCCGGCAGGCCCAGCCGCACCAGCGCCCAGTCGTGGCCGGGGGTGCGGCGGCGGCGGGTCTCCCAGCCGTCGTACACCTGCCCCTTGTTGCCGAAGGTCTCGGCGCGGAAGCCGGGACGGCCCGGCCTGATCAGGCTCTCCTTCTCGGCGAAGGACTCGTCGCTGGCCGCCACGACCGCGCCGCCGAGGGTGCGCAGGGCCAGGTCGGGCAGGGTGGTGAAGCCGGGCATCTACTGCTCCCCGAGGATGAGGCGGCCGTGCGGCTCGCCGTCCACGGGACGGCCGCGCAGCCAGGTGGTCAGCACCGCGCCTTTGAGCACGCGGCCGTGGTAGGGGGTGACGGGGTTGCGGTGGTGCAGGCGGGCGGCGTCCACCGGGTTGTCGGCGTCGGGGTCGAAGGCGACCAGGTCGGCGTCGCCGCCGGGGCGGATCGCGCCCTTGCCGGGGAGTCCGGCCGTCTCGGCGGGCGCGGCCGACATCCAGCGGACGACGTCGGCGAGGGTGTGGCCGCGCCGGGCGGCCTCCGTCCAGACCGCGGACAGGCCGAGCTGGAGGGAGGCGACTCCGCCCCAGGCGGCGGCGAAGTCGGGCACCTTCAGGTCGGCGGGCGAGGGCGAGTGGTCGGAGACGACGCTGCTCAGCACGCCGCGGGCCAGGCCGTCCCACAGCAGCTCGCGGTTGGCCCGCGAGCGGATGGGCGGGCAGCACTTGTACGCCGTGCGCCCCTCGGGCACCTGCTCGGCCTCCAGCGTCAGGTAGTGGGGGCAGGTCTCGGCCGTGACCGCCACCCCGTCGGCCTGGGCCCGCGCCAGCACGTCGAGGCATTCGGCGCTGGAGACGTGCAGGACGTGCACGCGCGCGCCGGTCTCGGCGGCCAGCCCGACGACCGTGGCGACCGCGCTGCGCTCGGCGGCTCCCGGCCGCGACTCCAGGAACTCCCGGTACGTCGGCCCGCCCGGCTCGGCCAGCAGCTCGGGGTCCTCGGCGTGCACCACGACGAGCCCGCCGAACCCGGCCACCTCGGTCAGCACCGCCCGCAGCTCGGCCGTGGCGAGCGGCGGGAACTCCTCGACGCCCGAGGGGGACATGAAGCACTTGAAGCCCCGGACGCCGCGCTCGTGCAGCGGCCGGAGCTCCTTGAGGTTGCCGGGCACCGCGCCGCCCCAGAACGCGACGTCCACGTGGCACTGCCCGCGGGCGGCCCGCAGCTTGGCCTCCAGCGCCTCCACGCTGACGGTCGGCGGCACGGAGTTGAGCGGCATGTCCACGATCGTGGTCACCCCGCCGGCGGCGGCCGCCCTGGTGGCCGAGGCGAAGCCCTCCCAGTGGGTGCGGCCCGGCTCGTTGACGTGGACGTGCGCGTCCACCAGGCCGGGGAGCAGGGGCAGGTCGCGCAGGTCGATGTCCGCGGCGGCGTCGAGGGGCTCGGCGTAGTCGTACAGGGCCTGGACGCGTTCGCCCCGCACGGCGACGGCCGCGGCCCGCTCCCCCTCGGGCGTGACCACCCTGCGCGAGCGGACGACGAGGTCGTGGACGGTCATCCGGCCTCCAGATGCTCGGCGGCCACCCGGGCGGCCAGGCGTTCCAGCAGCGGCCCGGCCTCGGCCATGCACCGGGCCGGGTCGGGCTCCAGGTCGGTCAGGGCGTAGGCGGCCTCGATGCCGGCGTCCTTGAGCTCGGTGTCGCCGAGGGTGCGCCGGCCGCAGACCGCGACCACCGGCACGCCCGCCCTGGCCGCGGCCTGGGCCACGCCGATCGGCGCCTTGCCGCGCAGGGACTGCTCGTCGAGCGACCCCTCGCCGGTGATCACCAGCCGCGCGCCCTGGACGAGCGCGCCGAAGCCGAGCAGGTCGAGCAGGTACTCGATGCCGGGCCGCAGCTCGGCGTGGAGGAAGGCCAGCGCCGCGAACCCGACGCCGCCCGCCGCGCCCGCCCCGGGGGCTCCGGCCACGCCCATGGCGCGCGGGGTGTCGTCGTGCTCGACGGCGCCGAGCAGGCCGTGGGTCTGGGTGGCGACGGCGGCCAGCCGGGACAGGCCCGCCTCCAGCACCTTGACGTCCTCGGGCGTGGCGCCCTTCTGCGGCCCGTAGACGGCGGCGGCCCCGTGCGGGCCGAGCAGCGGGTTGTCCACGTCGCCCGCGACCACGAACTCCACCCCGGAGACGTCGGCGAACCCGGACAGGTCGATGCGGGCCAGCCCGCGCAGCGCGGCGCCGCCTTCGGGCAGCTCGGCGCCGTCGCCGTCGAGCAGGCGGGCGCCGAGCGCGCGGACCATGCCCGCTCCCCCGTCGGTGGAGGCGCTGCCGCCGAGCCCGAGGACGATCCGCCGGGCGCCTCTGCGCAGGGCGTCGGCGATCAGCTCTCCGGTGCCGTAGGAGGTGGCGGTCAAGGGGGCCGGTCCGGCGGACAGCCGCCGCAGCCCGGACGCCTCGGCCAGCTCGACCACGGCCGTCGGCGGGCCTCCGGCCGCCCGCCAGGCGTAGGCCGCGGGCACGCGTTCGCCGGTGGGCCCGGTGACCTCCACGGTGACGCGGTCGAACCCGCAGGCCACGGCCGCCTCGACGGTGCCGTCGCCGCCGTCGGCGACCGGCAGCTCGACCGTGGGCACCCCGAGCCCGGCCGACACCCGGGCCGCGACCTCGGCGGCCGTGAGGGAGCCCTTGAACTTGTCGGGTGCCACCAGAACCTGCTTTACCACTACGAACTCCCACAAGATGCTGAACAATGGCCGGACACGCCTTCCTGCCCGGTGCGAGCGGGCAGGAAGGCGTGACTCATCATCACATCAGCCCCCCGGCCGGCGGCGGCCGAGGGTGGGCGCCCTCGGTGAAAGTGCCCTCAAGGAGGGTGCCCTCAGTGAAACAGGCGTTCGCGCCCGCCGCCCATGGGCCGCGCGCACGAACCTGAGCCGTTCTGACGGGTTCTGAGGTGTGTGATCCTCCAATTAGGCTCACATCCCGTAAGGAGGCGTTTGATGCGCATATCTGAGCGGGAGAGGCGGCGCCGGCTGGGCGTGCGCCACAGCCTGGCGGCCAAGGCGGCGACCCCTGAGGAGGCGACGGCGTCCGTGGTGGCGCTGCACGCCACCGACCCGGCGACGGTGTTCCTGTCGGCGGGCGCCCGGCTCACCGCGCCCGGGACCGAGCCGGTCGAGCGGGCCCTGTACGAGGACCGCACGCTGGTGCGCATGCACGGGATGCGCCGCACGGTGTTCGTGGTCCCGGCCGCGCTGGTGCCCGTCGTGCACCACTCCTCCACGCTCGCGGTCGCCACGCGGGTGCGCAAGGCGCTGGTCAAGGAGCTCGCCGCGGCCGGCGGCTGGGACGAGGCGTGGCTGGCGGAGGTGGAGGCGTCGGTGCTGCGCGCCCTGGCGGCGGAGGGCACGGCGACCGCGGCCCGGCTGGGGGTGCTGGAGCCGCGGCTGCGCGAGCAGTTCCGGGTGGCCGCGGGCAAGCCGTACGAGGCCATGCACAGCGTCGGGCAGCGGCTGATCACGCTGATGGGCATGGAGGGCCGGCTGGTCCGCCAGGGCCGCCCGTCCGGCTCCTGGACGAGCACGCAGCACCTGTGGGCCGTCGCCCCGCCCATGGACGAGACCACGGTCCCGCAGGCCCAGGCGGAGCTGGTGCGCCGCTGGCTGGCCGCGTTCGGCCCCGGCACGGAGGCCGACGTCAAGTGGTGGACCGGCTGGACGCTGCGCGAGGTGCGCGCCGCGCTGGCCGCCGTCGGCGCGGTCGAGGTCGAACTGGACGAGGGCGCGGGATACGTCCTGCCCGGCGATCTGGACGAGACGCCCGAGCCCGCGCCGTGGGCTGCGCTGCTGCCCGCCCTGGACCCCACGCCGATGGGCTGGCAGGGCCGCGACTGGTACCTGCCGAAGGAGCACCGGGCCGAGCTGTTCGACCGCAGCGGCAACGTCGGCCCGACCGTGTGGTGGGACGGGCAGGTCGTCGGCGGCTGGGGGCAGCGGCCCGGCGGCGAGATCGTGTGGCGGGCGCTCACCGACCTGGGCTCCGACGCCGTGGCGGCCGTGGAGGCCGAGATCGCCGGTCTGGCCTCCTGGCTCGGCGGCGTGCGGATCACACCCCGCTTCCGCACACCCCTGGAGCGCGCCCTGGCGGAGTAGGGCGCGCGAAGCCAGCACGGAGGCAGCGCAGGGGCCGCCCGCAGGCCGCCCGGGAGCCGCCCGCGGGCCGTCAGGAGACCACGCGGATGAACTCCTCCAGGGAGTAGCGCCCGTCCTGGTCGGAGTCGGCCTCCTGGCTGAGCGCCCCGAGGGCCTCGGCGGGCAGGTCGGGGAAGTGCCGCTTCAGCTCGGCCTCGCTGACGAAGCCGTCGCCGTCGGTGTCGATCTCGGCGAAGGTGCTCTTGAGCTGCGCCAGCCGCTCACCGGGGAGTTCTGCCGACACGGGACCGCCTTTCGGTACTGAATGCCACGTTCCGGACATTCACCACCCTAGTGCTGGATCTCCCTGCCCGCCGAGTGCCCGCGCTCGGCCGCCAGCCGCATCAGCCTGCGGTGGGCCTGCGCGCCCGCCCGTCCGGCCGCGTCGTGGGACGTCGTGCGCAGCTCGCCGTCCTCGACCACGGTCCGGCCGCCGACCAGGACGCGGGCCACCGGCGGCGGGGGCCCGAACACCAGCGCGCACACCGGGTCGGCCACGGCGGCGGCGAAGGGCCCGCCGGTGCGCCACAGGACGACGTCGGCCAGCTTGCCCGGCTCCAGCGAGCCGAGCTCGGCCTCGCGGCCCAGGTTGCGCGCCCCGCCCAGGGTGGCCAGCTCCAGCGCCTGACGGGCCGACAGCGCGCGGGGGCCGTACCTGGCCCGCTGGAACAGCAGGGCCTGCCGCATCTCCCCGGCCAGTGAGGTCAGCTCGGCGGAGGCGCTGCCGTCCACGCCGAGGCCGACGTTCACGCCCTGGCGCAGCATCTCCGACACGCGGGCGATCCCGGAGCCGAGGCGGCCGTTGGAGGAGGGGCAGTGGGCCGCGCCCGTGCCGGTGCGGGCGAGCTTGGCGATGTCGGCGTCGCTGAGGTGCACGGCGTGCGCGAGCCACACGTCGGGCCCCAGCCAGCCGAGCTTGTCCATGTAGTCGACCGGACGCAGCCCGAACCGCTCGACGCAGTGCTCGTCCTCGTCGAGCGTCTCGGCCAGATGGGTGTGCAGGCGGACGCCCTTGGCCCTGGCCAGGGCCGCCGACTCGGTCATCAGCTCGGCGCTGGCCGAGAACGGCGAGCAGGGCGCCACCGCGACCCGCACCATCGAGGACGGCGACGGGTCGTGGTGGGCGTCCACCGCCTGCGCCGTCGCGGCCAGCACGTCGTCGAGCTCCTCGACCACCTCGTCCGGCGGCAGCCCGCCCTGCGAGCGGCCGAGATCCATCGAGCCGCGCGCCGGGTGGAAGCGCAGGCCGATCTCCCGCGCCGCCTCGACCTCGGCCGCGAGCAGGTCGCCCCGGCCCTTGGGGAAGACGTAGTGGTGGTCGCTGGAGGTGGTGCAGCCGGCCAGCGCCAGCCAGCCGAGCCCGGCCGTGGCCGCGCCTTTGACGACCTCGGCGTCCATGGCGGCCCACACGTCGTAGAGCGCCACCAGCCACTCGAACAGGGTGGCGTCCTGGGCCAGCCCCTGGGAAGCCCACTGGTAGAGGTGGTGGTGGGTGTTGACCAGGCCGGGGGTGGCCAGGCAGCCGGAGCCGTCCACGCGGCGGGCGCCGGGGGTGGCGGGCGCGGGGCCGGGGCCGAGCGCGGCGATCCTGTCGCCCTCGACGACGAGGTGGCCGGACGGGATCTCGGGGCCGGCGACGGGCGCGATGTGCACGTTCTCGATCAGCAGGGTCATCGGGCCGCCTTCCGCGCGGCGGCCAGCCGGACCGCGTCGAGGATCTTCTCGTAGCCGGTGCAGCGGCACAGGTTGCCCGCCAGCGCCTCGCGGATCTCCGCGTCGGACGGCCTCGGCACGCGTTCGAGCAGGTCATGGGCCTGGACGACGAGCCCCGGGGTGCAGAACCCGCACTGCACGGCCCCGCACTCGACGAACGCCTCCTGCACCGGGTCCAGCCGGCCGCCCGCGGCCAGCCCCTCGACCGTGCGCACCCGCCGTCCCTCGGCCTGCCCGGCGGCGACCAGGCACGAGCAGACCGGCAGCCCGTCGAGATAGACCGTGCACGAGCCGCATTCGCCCTGCTCGCAGGCGTTCTTGGAGCCGGGCAGCCCGATCCGCTCGCGCAGCACGTACAGCAGGCTCTCCCCCTCCCAGACGTCGTCCACGCTGTGGGCGCGGCCGTTGACGGTGACGTTCAGGCGCATCAGGCGGCCCTTCTCGCGAGGTGGTCGTTCCAGGCCCAGGTGAGCGTGCGCCGGGCCATCACGCCGACCGCGTGCACCCGGTAGGCGGCGGTGCCGCGCACGTCGTCGATCGGCGCGGCGGCCCGCGCGCACAGCTCGCCGAAGCGGGCCAGCAGGGCGGGGTCGAGCGGGGCGTGCCAGTCCAGCTCCCGGGCCAGCAGGTCCTCCGCCTCCAAGGCGCGGCGCGGCGTGGGCGCGGCCGAGCCGATCCCGGTGCCGACCCGCCGCTCGCCGGGGTGCAGCGCGACCGCGAACGAGCACACCGCGATCACCATGGCGTTGCGCGTGCCGACCTTGGAGAAGTACTGCGGCCCCCGGGCCGGTTCGACGCGCACGGCCCTGATCAGCTCGTCCGGCTCCAGGGCGTTGCGCTTGACCCCGAGGTAGAACTCGGCCGCGGGGATCAGCCGGGTGCCGCGCTCGCGCGACTCGACCTCGACGACCGCGCCCGCCGCCAGCAGCGGCGGATGGCTGTCGCCCGCGGGCGAGGCCGCGCCGAGGTTGCCGGCCACCGTGCCGCGGTTGCGGATCTGCGGCGAGCCGACCGTGCGCGCGGCCTGCGCGAGCCCCGGCAGCACGCCGCCCAGCTCGTCGACGACCGTGGCGTACGTGACCCCTGCCCCGATCCGGCAGACCCCGTCGGTCATGTGCCATTCGCGCAGCTCGGCCACCTGGTTGAGGTCGAGCAGCGCCTCCGGCCTGCGCACGTCGAAGTTGATCTCGACCATCACGTCGGTGCCGCCCTGGACGGGCAGCGCTCCGGGCCGGTCCGCCTTGGCGGCCAGCGCCTGCGCCCACGTGGTGGGCCGCAAGAAGTCCATCGTCCTCACTCCCAGGCGAATCCCGCGTCGGGTGCGTCCTCACGCAGCACACTGCCCTCGATCAGCCCGTAGGGACGGTCGGCGGCGTAGAAGACCTCGTTCTCGTTGTCCAGGCCGAACGGCGACAGGTCGACCAGGAAGTGGTGCCTGTTCGGCAGCGTGAGCCGCACCTCGCAGACCTGCGGGCAGGTCGTCAGCACCCGCTCGCCCATCGCGTAGAGCGTCTGCTGCAACGACAGGCTGTGGGTCTGCGCGAAGGCGTCCAGCAGGCAGGCGCGCACCTCCGCGTACGGCGGCCGCTCGCCCGTCCCGGCGTGCCGCCAGCGGGCGGTGACCGCGGTGGCCAGGACGCGGTCGGTCGTCGGCTGGAGGGTGGTGTACTCGTCCACGATGAAGCCGTGGAACTCCGAGCCGGTCGAGTTCAGCACGACCAGGTCCGTCAGGCCGGACACGACGGTGCTGCGGCCGTCCCTGTCGTGGTGGACGACGCAGGTGCGCACCTCGCCGCCGTCGCGCACGAAGGAGTGCCGCGACTCCCCGGGGATGCGGTTCCAGGCGTACTCCTCGATCTCCACCCGCGCGTGGTGGATGGACGGGTGCGCGGAGACGTAGTGGCGGGCCAGTAAGAGGGCGAAGTCCTCGATCTCGCCGACGCCGTGCTTCCTGGCAAAGGCGTAGGCGGTGTTCTTCTGCGTGTCGGTGGGCAGGACGGCGGCGTTCCCGCCGTTCCTGTGCGCCTCCTCCATGTCGCCCGACAGCGCGGTGCTGACGTTGATGTCCTTGAGGTGGTGGACGGCCCCGTCCCTGACCACGCGGACCAGCCTGGTCTCCGCCTTGCCGTAACGGTTGGGCCCGAGCTTGACGGTCATCTAGCTCCCTCGGTAGGTGGAGTAGGCGTACGGGCTGAGCAGCAGCGGCACGTGGTGGTGCGCCCCCGGGTCGGTGACGGTGAAGGCGATGACGACCTCGGGGTAGAAGGTGTCGGCCAGGTAGGCGCCGGTGTCGAAGACGACGCGGTGCACGCCCTCCCCGGTGTCCCAGCCCTTGATCCGGCCGTCGTCGTCGGTGCTGCCCCGGGCCAGCACCTGGCCCTCGTGCTCCAGCCGGACGCGCACCCCGGCGGCCGGGCGGCCCGAGACCGCGTCCAGGACGTGCGTCGAGAAGCTCAACTCCCCTCCCCTTCCATGAGCCTTCCCAGCCGCAGCCGGGTGATCTTCACCAGTTCGTCGCGGACGACCCCGCGCTCGGTCTCCTCGTCGTTGTCCAGCCGGGCGCGCAGCCGGGCCAGCAGCTCGGCCCCGCTCAGGCCGGTGGCGCAGACCAGGTAGACGTACCCGAACCGCTCCTCGTACGCGCGGTTGCCCGCCACCAGTGCGGCCCGCAGCTCCGCGTCCCCTCGGGCGTCTCCTTGGGCGCCCGCCTGCTCCTCGCTCGACCAGCGCGCCTCCGGGCCGTCCCCGGACGGGCGTTCCCCGATGCGCGGGTGGGCCGCCAGCGCCTCCAGCACGTCGGGCCACGTCAGCTCGCGCACCGCCGTCTCGGCGGCCTCGGCGAGCCGTTCGCGGGCGGCGTAGGGCCTGCCGGCGGCCACCGCCGCGGCGAACGCGCGGGAGGCGCAGCAGGCCAGCAGCTCGGCCTCCGCCTCCGCGCGCGGCCGCCGGTTGAACCCGGCCAGGGAGTTGGACATGTCAGCAGTACACACACGGGCCCGGTTCCCGGTCCATCCGTGAGAACTCCCAAGTACGCAACGGGATGGCCAGGACTTTTCGTGTCATGCTCCAACCCGGCCCCGGCCGGGACGCCCCTGAGCTGCGCCTACACTGGGAGCCATCATGACCTTGACATCCCTGATCGGCGGGCACGTGTCCGTCACCGGCGGCCTGGCGACCGGCGGCCTGAAGTACATGGCCGAGATCGGCGCCGAGATGATCCAGGTGTTCGTCACCAACCCGCGCGGCTGGGCGCTCAACGACGGCAAGCCCGCCGAGGACGCCAAGCTGGCCGAGTCGGGCGTCACCGCGTTCATCCACGTGCCGTATCTGGTGAACTTCGGCTCGCCCAACCCCGAGACGCTGGCCAACTCCGTCGCCGTCGTCCGCCACGGGCTGCGGCGCGGGGTCGAGACCGGCGCCAAGGGCGTCGTCGTCCACACCGGCTCGGCCGTCACCCAGTCCCGCGACGACGCGCTGCGGCAGATCCGCGAGACCCTGCTGCCGCTGCTCGACGAGATCCCCGAGGGCGGCCCCGACCTGCTGCTTGAGCCCATGGCGGGCCAGGGCGCGATGCTCTGCGCGACCGTCCAGGACCTGGAGCCCTATCTCGCCGCGCTCGACTGGCACCCGCGGGCCTGCGTCTGCCTCGACACCTGCCACGCCTTCGCGGCCGGCCACGACCTGGCCGCCGAGGGCGGGGTGCGGGAGACCTTCGACGCCCTGCACGCCATCGCGCCCGGCCGGCTCAAGCTCATCCACGCCAACGACAGCAAAGACGTGTGCGGCGCCAAGAAGGACCGGCACGAGAACATCGGCGCGGGCCACATCGGCGCGCAGCCGTTCGCCGAGATCATGCGGCATCCGGCGGTGGCGGGCGTGCCGATCTGCATCGAGACGCCCGGCAAGGCCGACAAGCACCGCGAGGACATCGAGCTGCTGAAGAAGCTGCGCGACGAGGAGTGATCCGGCGCGATCCCCGGCAACGGGGATGAAAGCCCGTCCTGGTCATCAATCGTGATAGGGGCGCCTGCTCGCACGATCCGGCCGCCCCCGAAGGCCGGATCGCGGGGCCGGGGTCCGTGGCCTCCGCAGGCGCCCCCTCACCTGATCGGCAGGCGGGCCCTACCCCCCGGTCAAAGGCCCGACAGCCGTGGTGACCTGGTTGGTCACCGGTGAAGCCGACGCATCAGGCCCTTGCTTGGGCCTTGCGGCCCGTCCCCCCCGATGCGCCGGGTGGCTTCCGATGCCGAAACACTACGGTCGCGATCTTGTGGGCGAAACCCTGTTTACGGTCAGCTCGCTGAACGGTCTGTAGTCATCGACATACGGAGGGTGTCCGGACGACGAGCGGTCACCGGGGAGCGACGAACGGCTCGTTCATGGGTCCTCCCAGCGCCCGGCAGCCCCCTGGAGGGCGCCACGGGAACCGGCGCCGAGGGCCCGAACCCGACGTGACCTGGGGAATCTTTTACCATCGCGGCGGCGGACCGCCCGCCGGCCGGGGCCCGGCGCCCGCCGGACACGCCCAGCTTCACGCCCACCCGTCGGTGCCGGCCCGCGCGGACGCGGGCGGGCCGGCGGTCAGGAGAAGGCGCCGCGATGCTGGCGGACGAGCTGCTCGCGCACCTGACGGCTGTGCCGCCGGCTGACCTGCAACGTCTCGGTGCCGACGGTGAGCGTGACCCGGCCGCCCTCGAAGCGCAGCTCGCTGACGTGCCGGGCCGAGACCAGCGTGCTGCGGTGGACGCGGATGAACCCCGCCTCCGACCAGCGGCGTTCGAGCGCGGCCAGCGACATGCGGACGAGGTAGCTGCCGTCGCCGGTGTGCAGCCGCACGTAGTCGCCCTTGGCCTCGGCGAACCAGATGGCCTGCTGCGGCACGAACCTGGTGCGGCCGCCCAGCTCGACCGGGATCACGTCGTCCTGGCTGGGCTCGGCGAGCGGCGCGGAGGCCGCCTCCAGCCGCCTGACCGCCTCCGCCAGGCGCTCGGCCCGGACCGGTTTGAGCAGGTAGTCGACGGCCTCCAGCTCGAACGCCTGCACCGCGCACTCCTCGTGCGCCGTGACGAACACCAGCTTGGGCGGGCTGGGGAAGCCGCCGACCAGCCGGGCGAGGTCGAGCCCGTCGAGGCCCGGCATCCGGATGTCGAGGAAGATCGCGTCGAGCCGCTCGCCGCCGCCGATCATCTGCACCATGTCCTGCAGCGCGGTGACGCCGTCGGACGCGGTGGCGACGTGTTCGATTCTCGTGTCCTGGCGCAGCAGGTAGGCGAGCTCCTCGAGAGCGGGCACCTCGTCGTCGACCGCCAGGACCCTCAGCATGGGCTCCACGCTGCCGTATGAAAGCAAAGGTCACAAGCGACACGCCAGCTCAGCGTAAGGAATTGGCTACAAGGAGGTAAGTTGCGTCTTCGGGACGCGCAGCCGTACCCGGGTGCCGGCGCCGAGGGCGGTCTCCACGACGAGGCCGTAGCCGTCGCCGTAGATCTGGCGCATGCGCAGGTCCACGTTGGCCAGGCCGATGCCGCCGCCCTCGCGGGCCGGCTCGCCGTCGAGCATGCGCCTGGCGCACTCGGGGTCCATGCCGGTGCCGTCGTCCTCGACGGTGATGTGGGCCTCGGGGCCGGCGTCGCGGACCACGACCCGCACCTCGCCGCCGCCGCGCCGGCCGCGCATGCCGTGCTTGATGGCGTTCTCCACCAGCGGCTGCAGGCACAGGAACGGCACCGGCACCGGCAGCACCTCGGGCGCGACCTGGAGGCTGAAGCGCAGCTTGTCGCCGAAGCGGGCGCGCTCCAGCAGCAGGTACCGGTCGACGCAGGTCAGCTCGTCGGCCAGGGTGGTGAAGTCGTGGGCCCGGCGCAGGGCGTAGCGGGAGAAGTCGGCGAAGTCGAGCAGGAGCTCGCGGGCGCGCTTGGGGTTCGTCCGGACGAACGAGGCGATCGTGGTGAGCGCGTTGTAGACGAAGTGCGGCGAGATCTGGGCGCGAAGGGCGCGCATCTCGGCCTCCAGGGCCCGCCTGCGGGAGGCGTCGAGGTCGGCCAGCTCCAACTGCCCCGACACCCAGCGGCCCAGCTCGGTCACGGCGCGCACGAGCGCCGCGCTGACCTCCTCGTCGAAGGCCGCCAGCGTGCCCACGACCGTGTCGTCCACGGTCAGCGGCACGACCACGGCCCCGTACGGCCGCCCGGCGAACACCTGCGCCCGCCCGGCGGCCAGGGTGGTGCGGGCGTAGGTGAGCACGTCGTCGGTGCACGGGCCGTTCCAGGCCAGCGCGGCGTCGGTGGAGGTGATCGCGACGGCGCGGGTGCCGAGCAGCGCGTGCAGGTGACGGACGGCCTTGCGCGCCGAGTCGCGGTCGAGCCCGCCGCGCAGGGCGGGCGCGGCCAGCCCCGCGACGTGCAACGCGGTGAAGGTGGCCTCGTGCTTGCCGCCTTCGGCCAGCGCGGGGCGGCGCGTCCTGGCGCAGGCGTAGCCGAGGAGGAAGAGCAGGAGGGAGAGCGCCACGCATGCGGTGGTCTGCATGCGCCAAACCGTAGCCAATAACCGGTCGCGTTCGGGTGGAAACCCACAGTGAAGTCTACGGGGGGCCCTCGCCGGGTTCCTCCTGGTAGGAGTAGCGCTGTTCCTGCCAGGGATCGGCCAGGTTGTGGTATCCGCGTTCCTCCCAGAAGCCGCGCCGGTCCTCCAGGAGGTATTCGACGGCGCGCACCCACTTGACGCTCTTCCACGCGTACAGGTGGGGGACCACGATGCGCACGGGGAATCCGCGGTCGGGGCTGAGCGGCTTCTCGTCCAGCTCGGTGGCGAACAGGGTGTCGGGGGCGGCGAAGTCGGACATGCGGAGGTTGGCGCTGTAGCCGTACTCGGCCCAGATCATGACGTGGCGCACGCCGGGGTCGGGCGGCGCCAGCTCCATGATCGTGGCCGGGGTGACGCCCCGCCATTCGTTGGCCATGAGGGAGAACTTGGTGACGCAGTGGAAGTCGGCGATGCGCGTGGCCCGGGGCAGCAGCTCGAAGTCCGCCCACGTCAGGCAGTGCTCCTCGCCGGAGGCCGTGGCGCCGAAGACGCGGAAGTCCCAGCTGTCCGGCTTGAACGCGGGCACCCTGCCGTAGTGGATCACGGGGCGGCCGCGCGGGACGTACTGGCCTGGAGGCAGGCGCGACTCCTCCACGATCACTCCCCTCACCGATCTCGCGTCTTGGGCCATCCTGCCATCGGCCCGCCCGCCCCCCGCGTCCGGGGCTGCGGCCGGGCCTTCCGTACTCAGGAGTAACTTGAGTACGGAAGCTCATGCGACGGCCTGGCCTGCGAGATCACCATGAACTCATGACCAAGCCCATCCGTCCCACGCAGACCGCCGCGTTCTACGTCCAGGCGGTCCTGTCGTTCGCCGTGTCCGTGTCGTCCGTGGTGATCGCGCTGATCTACCTGCCGGCCTCCGGCTGGATCAGGGCGTTCCTCGCGCTCGGCCTGCTGTACGTGGTCACCTCCACGGTCAACCTGTGCAAGGTCGTCCGCGACCGGCAGGAGCTCGCGGAGGTGACCAACCGCGTGGACCAGGCCAGGCTGGACAAGCTGCTGGCCGAGCACGATCCGTTCAAGGTCGACGCGGCCTGAGCTACAGCGTGTACTCCTGGATCGAGTCGGCGAGCTGCACGCACAGCTCCTCGGCGTCGAGCCGCTTCTCGATCTGCTTGAGGTCGTCGATCTTGGCCCGCGTCTCGGCGCGCTTGGGAGCCAGCAGGGAGCAGCAGTCCTCGTCGGGCAGCTCCGAGATCTCCAGCGTGCCGATGCGCCGGGCCTCGGCCATGATCTCGGTCTTGTCCCAGCCCACGAGCGGGCGCAGGATCGGCAGGTCGACCGCGTTGTCCTGGGCGGTGATGTTGGCCAGCGTCTGGGAGGAGACCTGGCCGAGCGCGTCGCCGGTGATCAGCGCGCCGGCGCGGATGCGGTGGGCGACCTCCTCGGCCGTCTTCAGCATGAGCCGCCGCTGGGCGATCACGGCCAGGCGGTCCTGGCCCGAGTTGCGGATCGACTGCTGCGCCTTGCCGAACGGCACCACCCACAGCCGCGACCTGCCCTGGAACCTGTCGAGCTTCCTGACCAGCGCGTACGCCTTGTAGATCGACTCGGAGGTGGTGAACGGGATGCCGGAGAAGTGCAGGAAGTCGACGTGCAGGCCGCGCTTCATCATCCGGTAGGCCGCCACCGGCGAGTCGATGCCGCCCGACATGAGCACCAGCGCCCGGCCGCTGCTGCCGACCGGCAGGCCGCCCTGGCCGGGGATGCCGTCGGTGAAGACGAACACCTCGTCCCGGTCGACCTCGATGAAGACGGTCAGCTCGGGGTTCTTCAGGCTGACGGGCAGGTCGTACTCGTCGTTGATCGCGCCGCCGACGAGCCGGTCAAGCTCGTTGGAGCGCAGCGGGAAGCGCTTGTCGCGGCGGCGGGAGCGCACCGCGAAACTGGCCTTGCGCGCCACCTCCTCGCGGTCGCGGATCAGCTCCAGGCCGGCCTTGAGCACGGTGTCGGGGTCCTTGGCCACCCGCCAGGCGCGGTGGATCCAGACCAGGCCGGGCACGTCGGCGACCCGCCGGGCCACCGCGTCGGCCTGCTCGACGTCCGAGCCCTCGGGCAGGAAGATCGCCACGACGCCGTGGCGGCGGCGCACGTCCGTCTTCAGGCCGAGGTCCTGCAGCGCGAAGCGGATGTTGTCGATCAGGCGGCGCTCGAACAGCTCACGGTTCTTGCCCTTGAGAACGATCTCGCCCAGCTTGAGCAGAACGCATGGCTCGCCCAGGGCGGACATCGTCATGGTGGAACCTCCGGGGAAGACGGGGAAAGCGCGGCCGCTAGGAAGGCAACGCCGCGACCTGTCGAGTTTAGTCCGCGTCGAGGCCCTGCTCGATCGCATATCGGACCAGTTCCACCCGGTTGTGCAGCTGGAGCTTGCTCAGCGTGTTCTGGACGTGGTTCTGGACCGTGCGGTGGGAGAGCACCAGGCGGTCGGCGACCTGCCGGTAGGTCAGGCCCTTGGCGACCAGCCTGAGCACCTCGGTCTCGCGCTCGGTCAGCCTCGGGCCGTCATCGTCCGCGCGTCCGGCGGCGGGGCTCGCGGCCAGCCGCCGGTACTCCCCGAGCACCAGCCCGGCCAGGCCCGGGGTGAAGACGGCGTCGCCCTCGGCGGTGCGGCGGACGGCGTCGAGGAACTCCTCCCGGCCGGCCGACTTCACCAGATATCCGGACGCGCCCGCCTTGACGGCCGCCAGCACGTCGTCCTGCTCGGCGCTGGCCGACAACACCAGGACCTTGGGCGCCGGCTCGGCCCCGGCCAGCCCGGCGGCCACCTCCGCGCCGGACATGTCGGGCAGGCGCAGATCCAGCACGACGACCTGGGGGCGTACGGCCGCGGCCGCCCTGATCGCCTGCCGCCCCTCCCCCACCACGGCCACGACCTCGTAGCCCGCCTCGGACAGATCCCTGGCCACGCCGTCGCGCCACATGGGATGGTCGTCCACCACCATGACCCGCACCATGACGCCACTCTAACCGGGCCGGCCCCCGCCCTTCCGCGCCCGCCCGCAGGGAAGGCTGATCTCGATCTCGGTCCCGGCCGGCGTGGAGGCGACGGCGACCGTCCCGCCCAGGTCGGCCACGCGCCCGCGGATGGACTGCGCGACGCCCAGACGGCCCTCGGCGGCGGCCCGCTCCAGGCGTCCCGCCGGGATGCCGGGGCCCTCGTCGCGGACGGTCACCATGACCACGTCGTCGCAGGACTCGGCGAACACCCAGGCCCGCGCGTCCGCGCCGCAGTGCTCGCGCACGTTGTCCAGCGCCGCCCCGACCGCGGCCGCCACGCCCGCGGCCGCCGGGGTGGGCAGGACGAGCGGCGTGGCCGGGGTGGAGACCGTCACCAGCGGCGAGCCGTGCCGCATGAGCAGGGAGCGCAGGTCCGTGGCGCCGGTCGGGGCGGGACGGGCGGCGATGAGCTCGCGCAGCGCGGCCTCCTGCTCGCCGGCCAGGCGGCCCAGCTCGGCCGCCTCGCCGCCGATCTGCCGGCCGCGCCGCTGGACCAGGGCCAGCACCTGCAGGACGGAGTCGTGCAGGTCGCGGGCCAGCCGGTCGCATTCGCGCTGGGCGGCCTCCATCTCGGCCGCGCGCTGCAGGCGCTCCTCGGCCTCCTTGGCCAGCCGGGCCACGTGCCCGACAACCACTCCTGACAGGAACAGCAGGACCGCGCCGTTGATCATCACCGGCGCCTCCGGGGCGCGCACGCGCAGCCACAGGTCCGCGGCGGCGACCAGGGCCGCCGCCACCGCGCCCGCGCGCCTGCCGCCGTACACGGCCCAGGCCAGGACGGGCCCGGCGACCCAGGTGGCGGGCACGGGCATGGTGCCCGCCACGCCCTGACGGGCGCCCTCCACGTACGGGGACGCCAGCAGGCAGGCCAGCGCCACCAGCAGGTCCACGGCCAGCAAGGGCCACCCGCGCAGCCTTTCTGACGCGTACGCATAGGTGGCCGCGGCCGTCCACAACGCCATCAGGGCGATCACCAGCCAGCCTGTGACCGGCTGCTCGTACCCGCGGTGCTGGGCCATCAGCACGGCGGCGTACAGCAACGACGCGGCGCGGAAGACCGCGATCGCGCGCCAGAAGGGCCGCTCGATGCTCATGAGACTCTCTCACGTTTCCGACACGCCGGTTGACAGATAGTTGCGTTATCCATGCGGAAGGGACAGACCGGATGACACAATCCGTCAACCCCTAATCACAAGGAATGTCGATATATGACCGCTGTTAATCATTTCACCCACGGACCGCTCACACCGCTGCTGGCGTACCTGATGTCGTGCCTGGGTTCGATGCTCGGACTGCGGCTCACCGCACAGGCGCACGCCAGCCGCGGCGCGTCGCGGGTGCGCTGGCTGATCGGCGCGGCCATCTCCATCGGCGGCACCGGGATCTGGGTCATGCACTTCGTCGCGATGATGGGCTTCGCGGTGGAGGGCACGCAGATCAAGTACGACGTGCCGCTCACCGTCGCCTCGGCCGCCGTGGCCGTCGTGGTGGTCGGCACCGGGCTGTTCCTGGTCTCCTACGGCCGCGGCCGGGCCCTGGCGCTGCTCGGCGGCGGCCTGCTCACCGGGCTCGGCGTGGCCAGCATGCACTACCTCGGCATGTACGCCATGAACATGAGCGCCCACGTCTCCTACGACCGCACGATCGTGGCCGGGTCCGTGGTGATCGCCGTCGTGGCCGCGACCGCCGCGCTCTGGTTCACGCTGCGGGTCAAGAAGCCGGTCTGGATCACCGGCGCGGCGCTGGTCATGGGCGTGGCCGTCTCGGGCATGCACTACACCGGCATGTACGCCATGCGGGTCTCCGTCGACGCCGAGCCCGGCATGGTCACCGGCGCCGACGCCCTCGACTTCCTCGTCCCCCTGATGACCGTGATCAGCCTGATCACGCTGACCATGCTGCTCATGGTGATCCTCGCGCCCTCGGAGGAGGAGCTGCACGAGGACGCCGAGATGGTCGCCCGTCTGGAGCTGCGCCGGCGCACCGCCCAGCAGCAGCGCCTGGCCTACCCCGCGCCGCCGGCCGCCCCCCGCCCGCAACAGCAGCCGATGATGCGCGCGCCCCGCAGGTAGCCCCCGGCGACGAGCGTCCGGACGGGGCCGGACGCGACGAGGGCGCGCCGGAGGTGGATCACCTCGGCACGCCCTGCGGTCGAGCTATCTCCTGGGTACGGCTTGCGGCGCAAAGTGGGCCGCCGACTCGCTGCGCCCCAAGCCGTACCCCGAGGGGGGTTGTAAGCGGTAACCCCGCTGCCCAGAAGGTACGGCCCGGCGCTTGCAAGCCGCTTTCAGCCAGCCGTAGAAAGCCTCACCCGGCCGGCCGCCGTAGAAAGCCTCACCCGGCCGCGGCGACCTCAGCCGAAGAACACCTCGGCCTCGGAGTACCGGGAGGCCGGCACGGTCTTCAGCTCGGCCGTCGCCTCGTCGAGCCCGACCCGGACGATGTCGGTGCCGCGCAGCGCGACCATCGTGCCGTAGTCGCCCTCGTGCGCGGCGTCGATCGCCTGCAGCCCGAACCTGGTGGCCAGCACCCGGTCGTAGGCCGTCGGGGTGCCGCCGCGCTGGATGTGGCCGAGCACGGTGGTGCGGGCCTCCTTGCCGGTGCGCTTCTCGATCTCCTTGGCCAGCACCTCGCCGATGCCGCCGAGCCGGACGTGCCCGAACGCGTCGAGGGTGCCGGTCTGCAGCTCCATCTGGCCCTCGATCGGGTGGGCGCCCTCGGCCACGACGATGATCGGCGAGTAGCGGGTGCGGAAGCGGGACTCGACGTACTCGCAGACCCGGTCGATGTCGAAGGGCTTCTCGGGGATGAGGATCACGTTCGCGCCGCCGGCCATGCCCGCGTGCAGCGCGATCCAGCCCGCGTGGCGGCCCATGACCTCGCAGATCAGCGCGCGGTGGTGGGACTCGGCGGTGGTGTGCAGCCGGTCGATGGCCTCCATCGCGATGTTGACCGCGGTGTCGAAGCCGAAGGTGTAGTCGGTGCCGGACAGGTCGTTGTCGATGGTCTTGGGCACGCCCACGACCTTGACGTCGCGGTCGTAGAGCTGCTTGGCCACGCCGAGCGTGTCCTCGCCGCCGATGGCGATCAGGGCGTCGACGCCGGTGGCGGCGAGGTTCTCCTTGATGCGGTCGACGCCGCCCTGGATCTTGATCGGGTTGGTGCGGGAGGATCCGAGAATGGTGCCGCCCCGCGGCAGGATGCCTCGTACGGCCTGGATGTCGAGCGGCATCGTGTCGCCTTCCAGGGGCCCGCGCCAGCCGTCGCGGAACCCCACGAACTCATGGCCGTACGTGCTCACCCCCTTACGCACCACGGCCCTGATGACGGCGTTGAGACCCGGACAGTCTCCGCCTCCGGTGAGCACTCCAATACGCATGGCGGGTTCCTCCCGATGGGGTTCACGAACCATTGCTCGGTGACAGCTCGCATTGTGCCTGCCGCGACGCTCAGTGGTCTAGACCAAACGCGCGGCCCTCGATCATTTCCTGGAAGGAGCGATCGTCAACCCAGGGTTGACGATGCTTCATCGTCAACCTATGGTTGACGCATGGACGAAACCGTACGTCTCGACGACCTCATCGCCGCCATCAAGAGCCGTCATCCGGACGGCGACCCGCTCGGCCAGCTCTCCGACGCCGTCACGCTGGGCGAGCACCTCGGCGAGGTGGCCGACCACCTGATCGGCCACTTCGTGGACCACGCCCGCCACTCCGGCGCCTCCTGGACCGACATCGGCCGCAGCATGGGCGTGACCAAGCAGGCCGCGCAGAAGCGGTTCGTGGTCAAGGAGAGCGGCTCGCTCGCCGACGACCTGCGCAACTACGCCCGCTACACCGACAAGGCGCGGGTCGCGGTGGTCAAGTCCCAGGAGGAGGCGCGCCTGTCGGGGCACGACCACATCGAGGTCGGGCACCTGGTGCTCGGGCTGCTGCACATTCCCGAGGCGCTGGCCGCCTCGACCATGGCCGCGCTCGGGGCCTCCCCCGAGGCGGTCAGGGAGGCCGTCACGGCGGCCATGGGGCCCGGCGGCGGGCAGTCGCCCGTCACCCTGCCGTTCTCCGCGCAGAGCGCCAAGGCGCTGGAGCTGACGCTGCGCGAGGCCCTGCGGCTCGGGCACAACTACGTCGGCACCGAGCACCTGCTGCTCGGCGTGCTCTCCCTGGAGGAGGGCCCGGTGGTGCGGGCCCTCACCGACCTCGGCGTGCGCAAGGAGGCGGCCGAGCGGGAGATCAGGGAGCGGCTGGCGGCGATCCTGCGCGAGCGAAGCTCATAGCCGCCCCCGGGCCGCGCTCGGGCCGCCCCCGGGCCGCGCTCGGGCCGCCCCCGGCGGCCCTGGGGCCGCTCCCGGGGGCGGCGTTCGCCGGCGGTCCCGGGCGGTCCTGAGGAGGGTGGGCGGGGTGATCGGCGAGCCCGGCCGGGCCGGCGGCGAACCGGGTCAGCACGTTCGCCGTGGCGCGGCGGGTGAAGGCGGCCGCGGACTCCGGGACGCCGTGGCCGCAGCGCTTGCCGCGCATCGCGCACACCCAGCGCATCGTGCCCGAGGCGAACACCCCGGCCCCGCTCGGCGCGGTGTAGTACGTGCTCTGCGACGTCGTCCCGCGTCCTCCGCACGAGAACGGCGAGTCGGCCAGCGCCTGCACGCCCTTCGGCGAGCCGCGCGAGACCTTGTCGGTCTCCGGGCCGACCATGCCGGGGAAACGCCGTCCCCGGGTGCCCGCGAAGATCCAGTGGCCGGGCCTGCGGACCGTGTAGGCGCCCTGGGCGGGGAAGCAGTCGTACATCTGGCCCACCAGGGCGCTCTCCGGGCGGGAGTCCCGCCACAGGGGACAGAGCCGTTCCTTGTCGCAGGCGACCGTCCTGCCCTTGATCGCGATGCGCCAGTAGACGGCGTTCGCGCCGAGGAAGGCGAGGTTCGTCCCGCTGTCCCTGGCCTTGGTGACGGCCGTGCGCATGGCGGGCGACCAGTACTCGTCGTGGCCGAGCGAGACCACGGCCCGGGCGCCGTCCAGCACGCCGGGGCCCAGGTCGAGGCTGGTGAGGTAGGCCAGGGGCACGCCGCTGCGCTCGGCCACGGCCAGGGCCGACTGCTCGAAGTCGAGGAACAGGCGGGCGCCGCCGCCGTCGTACGGGCGGTCGAAGGTGACCTCGCGCGAGCGGCCGGCGAACCCGCCGGGGCCCAGGTACAGGCTGCGGCCGCCCCACAGGTTGTACGCCTGCCAGGTGGTGACCGCGTTCACCATCACCACGCGGCCCCGGGTGGAGGCCGAGCGGACGGTGATCGGCACGTACCGCTGGGCGCCGGTCGAGGCGTCGAGCCTGATCAGGTACGCGCCCTCCGTCCAGCCGCGGGTGTCCACGGTGAGCGAGGGCTTCCAGTGGGCGGCGGTCACCATGCCGTGCACGGTCCTGGCCGGAGGCTGGCGCACGCCCTGCACCTGCGGCGACTCCCACACCTTGGCCGGGCGCGCCCCCATCCTGAACGCGCCGGCGGTGAAGCGCGGTGCGGTGGTGGAGACGTGCAGCGCGAAGGACTCCCCGGGCAGGACGCTCACGTGGTCGGCGTAGCCCTCGATCTCGTGGTCGGTCCCGCGGGTGGTGATCCGCCACGACTCCCCCGCCTCCACCGGCGGCGGCGACGGCAGGTCCGGCTCCGACGGCTGCGGGACGGGCGGCGCGGGCGACGCGGACGGCGCGGACGGCGCCGGCCGCACGGGACCGCCGCCGCATCCGGCGGCCGGCAGGACGGCGATCAGCAGGGCGAGGAGCAGCAGGAGCTTGCGCACCCGGCCATCGTCGCGGCCCGCCACCGGGACGGGCCACGACTTGGCCAGATCCTTACACCGGCCGCTCTCCTCGCCGCGGTCCTACGCGGGCAGCACGCAGGACGGGCTGGGCACCTGGTACGACTCACCGGCCGGCTCGGGCACCCCGTCCTTGAGCGTGAACGCCGTCACCTCGCCGGAGTTCTGGTTGGCGACGTACAGGCGGTCGCCGGCGATGGCGAAGTGCCGGGGCCAGACGCCGCCGGAGGGCACCTCGGCCACCGGCGACAGGTCGGCGGCGCGCAGCACCGAGACCGTGTTGGGCCCGCGGTTGGCGACGTAGACCAGGTCGCCGTCGAGCTGCAGGTGGCTGGGCGCGTTGTCGCCCTCGGCGCGCGAGGCGGGCACGACGGTGCGGCGCTCGCCCTCGACGAGGGTCACGGTGCCGTCCAGCTCGCCGGCCACGTACAGGCGGTCGCCGGCGAAGGCGAAGTGGCGGGGGCCGGTGCCGGGGGCCAGGGTGATCGGGTCGAGCGGGGAGCCGTCCAGGCGGTAGCGGCGGATCTCGTCGGTGCCCAGGTCGGAGACGTGCAGGACATCGTCGTGGAAGACGCACATGTGGGCGTGCGAGCCGGCCTGGCGGTCGGGGTCGGGGCCCGAGCCCTCGTGCCGCAGGACGATCGGGTCGCCGGTGAAGGCGCCGCGCTCGTCCAGGTGGTGCAGGCCGGCGGTGCCGTCGCCGTAGTTGGCCACGGCCAGCAGGCTGCCCGAGGGGTGCACGGCGACGTGGCAGGGGCTGTCGCCGTCGCTGGACCGTTCGTCCAGCGGGGACAGGCCGCCCTCGGTGGTGAAGGCGGTGAGCCAGCCGCGCTGGAGCTCGCCGGCCGCGTACAGCACGGGCAGGGTGGGATGGGCGGCCAGGAACGACGGCGAGGCCACGCGGGTCAGCTCGCCGCCCACCGTGACGATGCCGGGGCCGTAGCCGCCTATGTAGAGGTTCACAACGGGATCCTTCTTATGGTTGACTGTGGCAATGAGTTCGTTGACGGAGGCAAGGGTTTCTGAGATCAGAGCCTTCAACCGGTTCTATACGAAAGTGATCGGCGTCCTCCAGGCAGGCATGCTCGACTCGCCCTACTCGCTGACGGAAGTCAGGGTGCTGTTCGAGCTCGCGCACGCCGACAGCATGGAGACCGGCGAGCTGCGCGGGCTGCTCGACCTCGACGCGGGCTACCTGAGCCGGATCCTGGCCCGGTTCGAGGGCGACGGGCTGGTCGCCCGCGAGCGGTCGGCCGCCGACGCCCGCAAGCAGCTCGTCCGGCTGACCGAGGCGGGCGCGGCCACGTTCGCCGGGCTCGACCGCCGCTCGGCCGAGGAGATCGAACGGCTGCTCGGCGGCCTGCCCGAGGCCGACCGGGCGCTGCTGGTCGGCAGCATGGCGACGATCAGGCGGCTGCTCGGCGAGCCGGCCGCCCGCTCGTACGTGATCAGGCCCCCGCGCACCGGCGACCTGGGCTGGGTCGCCTACCGGCACGGCGCCCTCTACAGCGAGGAGTACGGCTGGGGCACCGAGTTCGAGCAGCTCGTGGCCAGGATCGTGGGGGCCTACGACCCCGCCCGCGACGCCGGCTGGATCGCCGAGGTCGACGGCGAGCGCGCCGGGTGCGTGTTCTGCGTGCACCAGGACGACACGACGGCCAAGCTGCGCATGCTGCTGGTCGAGCCGTCGGCGCGGGGTCTCGGGATCGGGCGGCGCCTGGTGGCCGAGTGCGTGCGCCACGCCAGGGACCGGGGCTACCGCAGGATCACGCTGTGGACGCGCGATTGCCTGGTGAGCGCGCGGCGCATCTACCAGGCGGCCGGGTTCGAGCTGGAGTCGGCGGAGAAGGGCGCGGAGAACGGCGCCGAGGTCACCGAGGAGATGTGGTCGCTCGACCTCGCGGCCACCAGTTGAGCGGCCCGGCCAGGCGCATCAGGCTGGGCACCAGCACCGCCCTGATCACGGTGGCGTCCGCCAGCACCGCGACGGCCATGCCGACCCCCAGCATCTGCACGAACGCCACGCGCGCGGTGGCGTAGGCGGCGAAGGTGAGCGCCAGGATGCCGCCCGCCGCGGTGATCAGGGGCGCGCCGCGCCGCATGCCGGCGGCGACGGCCTGCTCGGTGTCGCCCGTCCTGTCGTGCTCCTCCTTGATCCTGGACAGCAGGAGGACCTCGTAGTCCATCGACAGGCCGTAGGCGACGCAGAGCATGAGGATCGGGATGCTCGGGTCGAGCGTGCCGGTCGGGGTGAAGCCGAGCAGGCCCGCCAGGTGGCCCTCCTGGAAGACCCAGACGAGGGCGCCGAACATGACGCCGAGGCTGAGGACGTTCAGCAGGGTCGCCTTGAGCGGGAGCACCAGGCTGCCGGTCATCAGGAACAGCACGGCGAACGTGACGCCCAGCATGAGCGCCAGCACCAGCGGCAGGCGGTCCACGACCGAGGCGCGGTAGTCGGCCAGCTCGGCGGGATAGCCGCCGACCAGGACCGCGAAGGGCGCCGGGACGGCCCGTACGGCCGCCACCAGCCTGACCGGGTCGCCGGCCAGCGCCTCTGCGGAGGGCACCACCGACAGCCAGGCGCCCTGCCCGCGGAAGCGGGCCGGGTCGCCGTCGCCGACCCTGCGCCCGGCCGCGTGGGCGCCGGCGGCGGAGTCGACCTGGGCGACCCCGGGAACCCGCGAGAGCCGCGCCGCGTACGCCGGGACGTCGGCGGCCCGCACCGCCCCCGCCGAGACGATCTGGATGGCGTCGGTCTCCTCCGCCGGGAAGGTCCGCCGGATGACCTCCTGGGTCTGCCGCGAGGACGCCTCCGGCGGCAGGACGCGGTCGTCGGCCGTGCCGAAGCGCAGGCCGAGGAAGGGCGAGGCGAGCACCAGCAGCAACGCCGCCGCCAGGCCGCCGGACACCACCGGCCGCCGCATGACCTGGACGGCCAGGCCGTGCCAGAACCCGGCGCCCCGGGGCCGCCCTGCCCGCCGCAGGCCCGTGCCGCGTCCGGGCCGCGGCTTGGGCAGCATCGTGCCACCGGCCGAGGCCAGCACGGCGGGCAGCACGACCACCGCCGCGAACAGGCCGCCGGCCACGACCGCGATGCCCGCGTAGGCGAACGAGCGCAGGAAGTCGAAGGGCAGCGCGAACAGCACGGCCAGGGCGGCGGCCACCGTGAGCCCGCTGAACAGCACGGTCCGCCCGGCGTGCTCGACGGCTCCGGCGACGGCCGCCGCGCGGTCGCGTCCGGCGGCGACCTCCTCGCGGAAGCGCTGGACGACGAACAGGCAGTAGTCGATGCCGAGCCCGAGGCCCATGGCGAGGGTGAGGTTCAGGGCGAAGGTGGAGATCTCCGCGAACGCCAGGACGCCGCGCAGCAGCCCCAGGCCGACCACCATGGCCGCCACCCCGGCCAGGATCGGCGCCAGGGCGGCCATCACGCGCCGCTGGTAGAGCCAGAGCAGCGCGAACGCCAGCGGGAAGATCACCAGCTCGGCCCGGACGAAGTCCTGCCTGGCCAGCGGCACGGTCTCGCGGAACACCTCCTCCCCGCCGCCGGCCCGCACCCGCAGCGGGCCCTGCTCGCCGACGATCCGCGGCACCAGCTCCGGCAGCACCCGCGTGCGCACGTGGTCGGCGTCGCCGGGGACGCGCACCACGATCAGCGCGTGCCGGCCGTCCCGGCTGCGCAGGGTGGCGGGCCTGCCCCTGGTCCAGTACGAGGAGGACTCCGCGACGCCGGCCGAGCGGCCGATGCGGTCGGTGAGCGAGCGGCCCGCCGCCGCGGCCGCGGGGTCGTCGACGGTGCCGGACCTGGGGGTGACCAGGAAGACCAGGTCGGGGCTGCCGGTGCCGAACCGGCGGACGAGCTCGGCCTGGGCCCTGTCGGACTCCGAGCCCGGCGCCTCGAAGCGGGCCAGGGACAGGCGGGACACCGTACCGGCGGCCAGGACGCCCGCGACGACGAGCACGAGCGCGGCCAGCGCCAGCACGAGCCGGCGGCGGCGGACGAGGAGGTGGCCCAGCCTGCGCAGCGGCGGCCCGGCGGCGGCGGCCCGTGGGCCGCGGGCGGCGAGGTTCACGGCCACGCGGGCACCGCCCGCGCCGGGCCCGATGGGCAGGTTCGCATGGGATCTCCCGATGGAAACTCGGTAAACTACTCGTGTTTCGCTGTCGATCTCAGAAATACAAGTAAATGCTCGCATTTGTCAACGGGGTGACCCATGCCTGAACGCGCGGTCCGCAGGCAGGCGCGCGGCCTGAAGCGGATGGCCGAGATCCTCGACGCCGCAGAGTCGGTGATCGCCGAGATCGGCTATCCGGACATGACGACGAACCAGGTCGCCGCGCGGGCCGGGCTCTCCCCCGGGTCGCTGTACCAGTTCTTCCGGAACAAGGAGGAGATCCTGGACGGCCTGGTGTCCCGCTACACCGACGACCGGGACGAGTTCTGGGCCGCCCGGCTGGCCGCGGTCACCCCGGACGTCCCGCTGGAGGCGCTGGTGGCGCAGCTCGTGGACGAGAGCGTGGCGTTCAAGGCCGAGTCGCCGGCGTACTGGTCGCTGCTGTACGGGTCGGCCACCGGCGACCGGCTCGCGACGGCCGCGCAACGCCTGCACGCCTCGCTGGCGGAGCGGATCGCGGCGCTGCTGCGGCGGCGTTCGCCCGGGTTGCCGCAGGAGCGGGCGCTGCTCAACGCGACGATGGCGCTGGCCATGGTGAAGGCGGTGCTGCCCATGCTGGGGCCGGCCACGCCGGAGCGCGGCGCGGAGCTCGTGGCCGAGCTCAAGCTCATGCTGGTGCGGTACCTGGCCTGAGGCCGCGAGGGCGGGGTCAGGGGCGGAAGGGGCCGCGGACCTCGAAGGTGTGGCCCTCGGTGCGGCCGCGCCTGGCCGAGAAGTAGAGCCGGTCGCCCCTCGGCGAGAACGCCAGCCCCGTGAGCTCGGCCCCCTCGTGCCCGGTCAGCCGCAGGAACGGCGTGACGGCCCGGTCGGGCGCGATGACGTCGATCTCCGTCGTCTCCCTGGCCACGTAGAGGTCGCCGGAGGGGGCGGCGGTGATCGCGCGCACGCCCTCGCACAGCCGGTCGAGCGTGGAGGTGTGCGCGTCGTAGGCCCACAGGCCGGTGTCGCCCTTGGTGGTGAAGTAGCAGACGCCGCCCGCGTAGTGGCAGCCGTCGCCGCCGTCGAAGTGGCGGGCGTCCTCGACCTGGTGGCGGGCCGCGGTGAGCAGCGCGGCCGGGGACGGCACCGGCCGCCATCCGCCCGAGGCGCACAGCACCTCCAGCGTGCCCTCCGTCAGGTCGCCCCAGTCGCCGGGACGGAAGCGGTAGAAGCAGCCGTCGTGCTCGTCCTCGGTCATGTAGACGACGCGCCGCTCGGGGTCGCAGGCGGCGGCCTCGTGCCGGAAGCGGCCCATGGCCAGGCGGGGGCGGGCGGCGCGGGCGCCGTAGGGGTCGCACTCGAAGACGCGGCCGCGGTCGCCGAGCTCGCACGACAGCCAGGTGTGCCACGGCGTGGCGCCGCCGGCGCAGTTGAGGTCGGTGCCGGACAGGATGCGGTAGGCGTCGGCGACCGTGCCGTCGGCGCCGAAGCGCAGCGCGGAGGCGCCGCCGAGCAGGGGCAGCTCGGAGTTGGAGACGTAGATCCAGCCGGCGCCGTCGGGGAAACAGGCGCCGCCGTCGGGCGCGGCGTGCCAGGTGAGCCCGGCCACCTTCTCGCCCGACCGGGCCACCACCCGGCCGGTGAAGCCCGGCGGCAGCGCGAGCCCGTCGGCGGACGCCGGCGTGAGCGGCCCGTACGGGCTGATGCCGCCCTGCAAGAGCGGGCCCGTGCGGAGGAGAGTCTTGTGGGACATCGTGGGGCCTCCCTCTAGGTGCCACGCTAGTCGACCGCACCGACATGAATGGCAAGGACTCGTGACATCAAACTCTGCGCAAACCCCGCGCTCCTGTCGTGGCGTGAGATCGCCGGAGGCCCTGGACGATGCGTGACAGTCCGTACCCACTGGACGGAAGATCGCCCACTTAGGGGGCGGACACGCGAAAGCCCGGGCACTGTGGTCGTGCCCGGGCTTTTCGGGTGCTGCGGCCGGCGGCCGCGCGCGGTCAGCGCTGGGCCTGGAACATCCAGTGCTGCTTGTCGATGTCCTGCGTCACGGCGATGAGCAGGTCCTGGCTGACGGGGTCGGCCTCGTCGGTGGCGCGGATGCGCTCGTACATGCGCTTGCTGATGCCGTCGAGGATGTCGGTGATCGTCGCCACGACCTTGCCGTCCTCAAGCCAGCCGCGCTCGGGCTGCTGGAGCTGGGTGGACCTGGCGACGGTCGCCGAGCGCCCGTCGGGGTTCACGCCGAGGGCGACCGCCCGCTCCGCGATGGTGTCCATGTGGGCACGGGCCAGGTCGGTCAGCTCGTCGAGCTGGAGGTGAATCGGGCGGAAATGGGCGCCGACCAGGTTCCAGTGCGCCTGCTTGGCGATCAGCGACAGATCGATGAGATCGACCAGGGCGCCCTGCAGGGCTTCGGCGACAGTGTTCTTGGCTTCGCCCGAGAGCGGACCGGAGATCGTAGCCATGTCGTATTTCCTCCCCTTCAGTACTGCTTTTCCCTATTTGGAACGTCATCCGGGGCCGGATTCTTCCGATCTTTCGGTTGTTGACAGTGCAATAGTGACAGTGTCACTGTGGAGGTATGAGCGACACCTGGACCATCGGCGAGCTGGCCGAGCACGCGGCGCGGGCGCTGCGCGCCGGCGCCCAGCCGGTCAACGGCCGGGTCCGCGACGTGCCCGGGGAACGCCTGATCAGGTGGTACACCACCATCGGCCTCGTGGACCCGCCCCTGACCCGGCGCGGCAGGATCGCCCGCTACGGCCGGCGGCACCTGCTGCAACTGGTGGCGGTCAAGCGCATGCAGGCGGCGGGGCACTCGATCGCCGAGATCCAGGCCGCGCTGGCCGGTGCGACGAACGCCACACTGGCGGCGGCCGCCGGGCTCACCGACGCGCCCACCGGGCTCGCCGGGCTCGCCGGGCTCGCCGACGCGCCCACCGGGCTCGCCGGGCTCACCGACGCGCCGTCCGCGGGTGAAGGGCGGGCGGCTTCTCGTCCCGCACCGGACGGGCGGGCCGGAGGCGGCGGCGAGCCGGGCCGCGACAGGTTCTGGGCCGAGCGGCCGGTCCGCCGCGCCCCGGCCGGGAGCGATCCCCCCGCCGGCGCCGACCCGGAAGCCGGGCATGCCGGGGGCGGGACGGCCGCGGGGGTCGTGCTCGCGGACGGGGTTCGGGTGGTGTGGGACGGGGGGCGGCCTCCGTCGCAGGACGACGTTCAGGCGGTGCTGGCGGCGGCTGGGCCGCTGCTCGCGGTGCTCGTAGAGAGGAGACTGCTGTGAAGATCACTTCGCTGGAGCCCGCACGGTGCCTGCCGGTGCCGGAGGCCGGGTTCGGCGCGCTGCTGACCGAGCGCGGCAACCTGCCGCTGGACAGCGTGGACGTGCACGCCGACATCGCCGGGCTCGTCGCCGGGGTCGAGGTCGAGCAGGGGTTCCGCAACCCGTTCGACGTCACGCTGGAGGCGACCTACGTCTTCCCGCTGCCCGACCGGGCGGCGGTGACGGCCTTCAGGATGGAGGCCGACGACCGGGTCGTGGAGGGCGTGCTGAAGGAGCGCGGCCAGGCCAGGGCCGACTACGACCAGGCGCTGCGCGAGGGCAGGCGGGCGGCCATCGCCGAGGAGGACCGGCCCGACGTCTTCACCATCAGGGTGGGCAACATCCTGCCCGGCGAACGCGTCTCGATCAGGCTGACCATGAGCCAGCCCCTCCCCTACGAGGACGGCGCGGCGACCTTCCGGTTCCCGCTCGTCGTGGCCCCTCGGTACGTCCCGGGCACCCCGCTCGACGGCGACCCGGCGGGCTCCGGGGTGGCGCCGGACACCGACGCCGTCCCCGACGCGTCGAGGATCACGCCGCCGGTGCTGCTGCCCGGCTTCCCCAGCCCGGTGCGGCTCTCGCTCACCGCCCGCGTCGACGCCTCCGGGCTCGACCTGCGGGAGCTGGCCTCCAGCCTGCACGTGGTCGAGGAGGACGGCCACACCGTGCGCCTGCGTCCGGGCGAGCGCCTCGACCGTGACTTCATCCTGCGGCTGTCGTTCGAGGCGTCCACGTCCCTGCAGTTCGACGGGCGGGGGACGTTCGCGCTCACCGTCGTCCCGCCCGCCCTCCAGGCCGCCCGCGCGCCGCGGGACGTGGTGCTGGTGCTCGACCGTTCGGGCAGCATGGGCGGCTGGAAGATGGTCGCGGCGCGGCGGGCGGCGGCGCGCATCGTCGACACGCTGACCGCGCACGACCGCTTCGACGTGCTGACCTTCGACTCGGTGGTCGAGGCGGCGTTCGAGGGGCTGGTGGAGGCGTCCGACCGCAACCGCTTCCGCGCGGTCGAGCACCTGGCGCGGGTCGACGCGCGCGGCGGCACCGAGCTGCTCGAACCGCTGCGCCGCGCCGTCGCGCTCCTCGGCGCGCCCGGCGACAGGGAGCGGGTGGTGGTGCTGGTCACCGACGGCCAGGTCGGCAACGAGGACCAGATCCTGGAGCAGGCCGGCGGCGCGCTGTCGGCGATGCGGGTGCACACGGTCGGGATCGACCGGGCGGTGAACGCCGGGTTCCTCGGCCGGCTCGCCGGGCTGGGCGCCGGCCGCTGCGAGCTGGTCGAGTCCGAGGACCGGCTCGACGCGGCGATGGAGCAGATCCACCGCAGGATCGGCGCGCCGCTGGTGACGGACCTGTCCCTGCAGGGCCTGGAGGCCGAGCCCGGAACGGTGACCCACCTCGGCTCGATCTTCCCCGGGGTCCCGCTCCGCGTGTACGGACGGTGCCGCGAGGGCGCCGAGGCCGTCACCGTGCGCGGCACGTCGGCCGGAGGGCCGTGGGAGGAACGGGTCACGGGGGTGAGCACCGGCAGTCCCGCCCTCCGCGCCGTCTGGGCCCGCGCCCACCTGCGCGAGCTGGAGGACCGGTACGCCATGGGCGAGCACGGCCTGGAGTCGCGGATCGTCGAGGTCTCGCTGGAGAACGGCGTTCTGTGCAGGTTCACGGCGTACGTGGCGATCGACACGAGGCAGGTCGCGGAAGGCGCGCCCGAGCACCGGGTCATCCAGCCGGTCGAGCCGCCCAGCGGGTGGGAGCTGCCGCCGAACCCGTCCATGGGCGGGGGGTTCGTGGCGCAGGCGATGACGATGGCGCGTCCCGCGAGCGCGCCCCGGATGATGCCGCCGGCTCCGTCGTCCTTCGACCAGGGCTTCGGCGCGCCTCCTCCGGTCGGCGGTCCCTCCCCGGCCGACGCCCCCTTCCCGGTGGCCCCGCCCCTCATGGGCGGCCCGGCCGGTCCTGCGCCGTCCGCGCCCGGTTCCGGTGGCGGGCCGGGGCACGGGGCCTCGCCCAAGTTCGCGCCTCCGTCGTCGCCGCGCCCGGCGCTCCGGCTGGAGTCGGTCAGGCCGCAGCTCAAGGCCGAACTGGACCGGCTCAAGGCGATGCGCGTACCGGACGCGCCGTACCTGGCCGACCTGGGCTCGCGGCTGGCGGCGCTGGCGGCGTACCTGGGCGGGAACGCGGCGCTGGCGGCGCTGGCCCGCGACCTGGAGGCGGCCGAACGTCCCGGCACGGACCTGCGCGCCCTGCACGACCACGCCGTCGAGGCGCTGGCCGCCCTCACCGGCGCCCCCGCCGACCACGCCCCGGCCGACCCGGCTCCGCCCACCCCGCCGGCCGATCCCATCGCGCCGGGCGACCCGCTGCCCACGGACGGCCCGCTCGCCCCGGGCGACCCCGAGCCCGGCAAGCGCCACCGCCCCTTCTGGAAGCGAGGCTGACGCTCACCTGACCCGGCCCCGGCAGCGCTGCCGGGGCCGGCGTTCCCGGGCAGTTGTGGCGAATGGCCGAACGGGTCCCGCCGTGCCGTACCGGACTTGGCGGTAGCGCGGTTTCCAGAACCGTCTTTTACCGCCGAAGGCGGAAATTCTGGATTCTTTGCTGATTTCACTGCCTCATCAGCTCGACACTCTGGACGCCCGAGGTGATCGGCCATGGCGGGCGTCCAGGGACGGCGGAACCTACGCCGAGCCTGGCGCTGCGAACGACCCGGCACACCCATTATGAATTGCACGCCCGGCGATATCTCCGCCGCGATATTCCGGCGTCCCCGATAAAAGGCGTGCCATTCCCATGTGCCGGCATCCCCCGCGGCCTCCTATTCTGGACGGGTGAGCACACTCGTCCTGGACGGCGGCCTGTCCACCCATCTGGAGTCGCTCGGCGCGGATCTGCGCGACGAGCTCTGGTCGGCGCGCCTGCTGCTGGAGCAGCCCGAGCTGATCAGGCGGGTGCACGCCGACTACTACGCGGCGGGCGCCGACGTGGCGACTACGGCGAGCTACCAGGCCACCATCCCCGGCTTCCAGCGGCGCGGGCTCGACCGGTCCGAGGCCGAGCGGCTGATCAGGCTGTCGGTCGAGCTGGCCGGGCAGGCCCGCGACGAGGCCGGTCACGGCCTGGTGGCGGCCTCGGTCGGCCCCTACGGCGCCTATCTGGCCAACGGCGCCGAGTACACCGGCGACTACGACCTCGACGAAGACGGCCTGCTGGCCTGGCACCGTCCGCGCTGGGAGATCCTGGCCGCCGCCGGCGCCGACCTGCTGGCCTGCGAGACCATCCCGTCCTACGCCGAGGCGCGGGCGCTGGCCGGGCTGCTGGCCTCCACGCCGGGGGTCAAGGCGTGGGTGAGCTTCTCCTGCCGCGACGCCGAGCGCATCAACGACGGCACCCCGATCGACCGGGCCGCCGCGCTGTTCTCCGGGAACCCGCAGGTGGTGGCGGTCGGCGTCAACTGCACGGCGCCGCGGCACATCCCCGGGCTGGTCGCCCGCCTGTCCGGCGGCCTGCCCGTCGTGGTCTACCCGAACTCGGGCGAGACGTGGGACGCCGAGCGGCGCCGGTGGCTGGGCCTGTCCGACCCGGTGGAGTACGGCCTGGCCGCCAAGGAGTGGGAGCGCGCCGGGGCGTCGCTGATCGGCGGCTGCTGCCGCACGACCCCCGAGCACATCCGGCAGATCCGCGCCCACCTGACCTGACCCCCCGGCCCGCCCCCCGGCGAGCCGTCACCGACACACCCACCACCCGGCCGCCGCACGCACGCCGTACCCACGAACCGCAAAACCCGCGCGCGCCGTACACACGAACCGCAGAACCCCCGCGCACGCCGTACGGACGAAGCGCCGGCCGCGGGACCCCCGCGCGCGCCGCGCCCCTCGGCGTGGGCGCGCACGGGGGGCGTGAGCGGCCGGAACGGGCGGACCGTCAGGCGGTCGCCGGGGCCGTGGTGCGGCGGCGGCCGAGGAGGGCGTCGAGCGCCAGGGCGCCGCCGCCGGTGAATCCCACCGCCAGGCTCGCCGCCGCCAGCGCGAGGACGAACTCGTAGCCCCCCTCACCGGCGCCGAAGCCGCTGGAGCCGTGGACGAACACGATCGCCCCGATCATGTCGAGGGCCAGCAGCGTGCCCGCGATCGGCAGGGCGGCGCCGAGGATCAGCGCGATCCCGCCGGCCACCTCCAGCACCGCCACGGCCGGAGCGGCCACCCCGGCCAGCGGGATGCCCGCGGACTCGAAGAACTTCGTGGTGCCCGCGATGCCCATGTCGGCGAACTTCTGGTAGCCGTGCACCAGGAAGATCACGCCAATGGCGATCCTGGCCAGCAGCAGGGCGATGGGACGCGCCCGGTCGATCATGGACCCTCCAAGGGAGTCGTTCAGATTTGAACAACCACTCTACCGGTAGTTCAAATCTGAACAACAAGTACACTTAGGACGTGACGGACACCCGCTGGCTCGACGAGACGGAGATGGCCGCGTGGCGCGCCTTCCTGTCGGCCTCCCACCTGCTCGAACGGCGCATCGAGGAGCAGCTCAAGGCCGCGGCCGGGCTGACGCACCCGCAGTACGAGATCCTGGTACGCCTGTCGGCCGCCCCCGAGCGCCGGATGCGCATGACCGAGCTGGCCCGGGGCGTGGTGGTGTCGAAGAGCGCGCTGACGTACCAGATCACCCAGTTGGAGAAGGCGGGGCTGGTGGAGCGCGCCACGTGCCCGTCCGACGACCGCGGGGTGCTGGCGGTGCTCACGGAGGCCGGCGAGCGCTGCCTGGAACGCGTCGCCCCCGGGCACGTCGAGGTCGTGCGGGACTACCTGATCGACCGGCTCACCCGCGCGGAGCTGACCTCACTGACCAGCGCGATGACGAAGAGCGAACAGGCACTCAGAAGCTGACCGCAAGGGCGGCCAGGCCCTCAGGAGCCGGTCTTGGCGGCGGCGCGGCGGGCACGTTCCATCTCGACCCGGGCGCTGGCGGCGTACTTGTCGACGTACTCCTGGCCGGACAGCTCCATCAGCGCGTACATGATCTCGTCGGTGACCGCGCGCAGGACCAGCCGGTCGTCCTCCATGCCGTAGTAGCGGGAGAAGTCGAGCGGCTTGCCGAACCGCACGCCCGGACGGATGCCGAGCTTGGGGAACAGCCGGCCGGGCGGCATCATCTCGTAGGTGTTGACCATCGCCCACGGGATGACCGGCACCCGCGACTCCAGCGCCAGCCGGGCCACGCCGGTCTTGCCCTTGTAGAGGCGGCCGTCGGGCGAGCGGGTGCCCTCGGGGTAGATGCCCAGCACGTTGCCCTCGCGCAGGATGCGCAGGCCGGTGCGGAGCGCGGCCTCGCTGGCCTTGCCGCCGGAGCGGTCGATCGGCACGGTGCCGACGCCGCTGAAGAACAGCCGGGTGAAGAAGCCCTTGACGCCGGTGCCGGTGAAGTAGTCGGCCTTGCCGAGCGAGATCACCTTGCGGCGGATCTGCAGCGGGCCGAAGAAGTGGTCGGCGAAGGAGAGGTGGTTGCCGGCCAGGATCGCGGGACCCTGCTTGGGTACGTTGTCCCCGCCCTCCGTCCACGGGCGGAAGAGCATGAGGATCGGCTTCAAGATGGCCTTGACCACCCAGTAGAACACCCGGTCACCTCTTCCCCAGGACATCGTCATCGAGCAGAGTCATCTTCCCATCCCTGGCGAGATGCAACTACACCAGCTCTCGCACAATCACCCCTGAACGTGCGACGATCGGGCAGTTCCGGGATGAAATTGCGTCAAGGAGCTGTTATGCCGCTCATGCCAGGCGCGGAGCCCTACCACCACCGAGCGGGTCAGGTCGGAGTGCTGCTGTGCCATGGGTTCACCGGCACGCCGCAGTCGCTGCGGCCCTGGGCCGAGTACCTGGCCGGCCATGGGGTCAGCGTCTCGCTGCCCCGCCAGCCGGGACACGGCACCACGTGGCAGGAGATGAACCGCACCCGCTGGGAAGACTGGTACGCCGAGGTGGAGAAGGCGTTCGCCGACCTCCAGGGCCGCTGCTCGGAGATGTTCGTGGCGGGCCTGTCGCTGGGCGGCTGCCTGGCGCTGCGGCTGGCCGAGGTGCACGGGGACGCGGTCAGGGGCGTGGTGGTGGTGAACCCGTCCATCGCCGGCGACGTGCCGCTGCTGAGGCTGGCGCCGCTGCTGAAGTGGTTCCTGCCGTCGGTGCCCGGCGTCGCCAACGACGTCAAGAAGCCCGGCGTCACCGAGCTGGCCTACTCCCGTACGCCCGTCAAGGCGGCCGCGTCGCTGCCGGGGCTGTGGTCGCTGGTGCAGGCCGACCTGGCGAAGGTCACCCAGCCGCTGCTGGTCTTCCACAGCCGCGACGACCACGTGGTGAAACCGACGAGTGTGGCGATCATTCGCCAGAAGGTCCCGCAGGCCACGATCGAGGAGCTCACGGACAGCTACCATGTTGCGACGCTTGACAACGATGCCGACAGGATCTTTGCCGGTAGCCTCGACTTCATCCGGACACATGCCTCGGTACCCTTGCAGAGGGACTGATCGCACCCAGGGGGAAGTCGCGATCGCTGCGGAGAGGCCCATCTAGGTGACGCCCCAGAGTGACGAGGACGAGGTCTGGCGGCAGATCGTCGCGTCCTTCAACGACACAGCCGAGCGCGACTCGGCCGACCAGCCATGGCCGGACAGCGAGAACGTGCCCGCCGAGCCCACCCGCAGGGTGGTCAAACCGTCCGAGGAGCCCGAACCCGGCCAGGACGCGCCCTACCGTGCCGATCACGTCGATCACGACGACCGCGACGAGCCCGGCCGCGACGACGACGAGGACGAGGGGCACTTCGAGCCGCCTCCCCCGCCGCCGCTGCCCAAGCTCGACCTGCCGACCAAGCTCGCCTGGGTGGCGCTGTTCGGCGGGCCCGCCTACCTGCTGGTGGCGGCGATGGCGAGCTGGCAGATGGAGGGGTGGGCGCTGTTCACCGCGGTGGCGGCGTTCATCGGCGGGTTCGTGGCGCTGGTCGTGCGCATGGGCGACGGCCCGCCCAACGACTCGGGCTGGGACGACGGCGCCGTCCTGTAGACCGGCGGGCTACGACTTGGCCGTGGTGGTGCGGGGGGCGAAGGACTCCACCACGTCGGTGTAGCGGTCGGCCGCGTCGACGGCGTGGCCGACCGCCCACAGCGCCCCCTTGCCGGCCAGGTAGGCCACCGCCTGGAGGCGCACGCTGCTGCGGCCCTTCTCCGCGGCGCCGCGGATGATCTGGCAGGCGTCCTTCTCGCAGCGCATCACGAACGGCTGGGCCGCCTGCTCCGGGTCGTAGCCGGTCATCCAGTAGCGGCCCTTGCCGTCGCCGGTGACGCCGTAGAGGCGGGCGCCGGTGGCCGGGATCGCCAGGCGCTGCCAGCGCTTGCCGTTCCAGGTGAGCACGAGCGGCGAGATCTCGCCGGGGCCGTGGTAGACGCCGCCGACGGCCACCGCCCGCTTGGAGCTGTCGACCTGGATGTCGCGCAGGTAGCCGCCCGGGACGGCGGGCACGGACATCGACTTCCAGGCCCCCGACGCGTAGTGCATGATCAGCGGCGCGCCGCCGGTGTCGCCGACGGCGAAGCCCGAGGCGACCGCGTAGAGCGCGCCCTTCTCCTTGGTCTCCTGGACGGTCCAGGTGTTGCCCTGGCCGGTGAGGATGAGCCCGTACTTCTCCCGGCTGCCGACCGCGACCACCCGGCCGGGCTTGGCGTCGATGCCGCCCAGCCAGTCGCCGGCGTGCAGCCCCTGCGGCCGGACCCGGTCGAAGCCCGTGGCGTCGCCGTGGGCCAGGTAGGGCAGGCCGTCGTGGCCGTCGCCGACCGCCCACACGTCGGAGGCCCCGGCGGCGGCCAGGCCGCGCAGGTTGCCCGCGGCGGTGGCGTCGCGCACGGCAACCTCGGCCCAGGAGGCGCCGTTCCAGTGGCGGATCGTGCCGCGGTTCTTCCAGACGTCCCAGATCTCCTGCTGGCCGACCGCCCACACGTCGCCCGGCGAGACGGCGAGCACGTCGGAGAGCGAGCCGTCGGCGTCGAGGCGCGCGCTCGTCGACTTCTGCCACGCCTCGGCGGCGGGACGGGGCTCGGCATGCGCGGCGGGCGTGACCTGCGGCAAGGCCACGGACGTCGCCAGAAGGACGGAGAGCGCACGCCGCTGAGAGCGACGGGTCATGAACAAATGCTACGGGCTGCCCCGGGCGGCTCGCCCGTCAGAGTCCAACCTGCAACTCGGCGAGCACCGGCAGATGGTCGCTGGCCCCGGCCAGATCGGCGTTCCCGGCCGCCACTCCCCCGCACGACAGGACGCGTGCCTCGCGCGCGGCGAACACCGCGTCGATGCGCTCGGCGGGCCGCGCGGCGGGGAAGGTCAGCCCGTCGCCCGCGGGCGCGACGGCGTGGCAGTCGGACAGCCGGGCGGCCAGGAAACGCCAGGCCGGCTGGTGCCCGCGCTCGTTGACGTCGGCGCCGACCACGATGGCGGCGTCGTGCGCGGCGGCCGTTCGTTCCATCAGGGACACGGCCTCGCCGGCGTGCCGCAGCCGGGCGGCGAGGTGCAGGTCGAGGTGGAGCGAGCCGACGGCCAGCCGCGCGCCGCCGATCTCGACGACGGCGACGGCCAGCACCCGGCGTTCCAGGCCGGGGAACGCCTTGAGCCGGTGCAGCCGCGCCTCCAGCACCCGGGCCCGCGGCCCGGCCAGCACGCACACGCCGCCGGCGCGGCCGGGCGTGGCCACGCGCAGCCCGCCGGCCTCGGCCAGCGCCCGGCGCCTGGCCCGCCACCGGGCGAACCGCGGTGCCTCCTGGACGCACACCAGGTCGGCCCGCATGGCGGCGAGCACCCGGCGCAGCGCGGGCACGTCGTCGCGCATGCTGCGCACGTTGTACGAGGCGACCCTGACCAGCACGCCGTCGCGCCTGCCTCGCGTGCCGGACGAGGGAGCCACGGCCGGCACGCGCTAGCGCCGCCTGGCCAGGTCGGCGGCCCCGACCACCCCGGCGGACGCGCCCAGCTCGGCCAGCCGGATCTCGGCGAGCGGCCGGTGGCCGTGGCCGGTGAGCTGCCTGGCGAACACCTCGCGGGCCTCGTCGAGGAACAGGTCGGCGGCCCGGGAGACGCCGCCGCCGACGATGAAGCAGCCGGGGTCGAGGACGGCGGCCAGGTCGGCCATGCCCTGCCCGAGCCAGTCGGCCAGGCTGCGGAAGGCGGCCAGCGAGGCCTTGTCGCCCAGCCGCGCGGCCTCGGTGACCTCTTCGCCCTCGATCCGGCCGCCGGACAGGCCGAGCAGGATCTCGGCGCGGTCGGGCTGCCGGGCGGCGATCTCCCTGGCCTCCTTGACCAGGGCCTGGCCGCTGGCGTACTGCTCCCAGCAGCCGATGTTGCCGCAGCCGCACACCCGTCCGTCGGGCACGACCTGCATGTGGCCGAGCTCGGCGCCCATGCCCCACCGGCCTCGGTAGAGGGCGCCGTCGATGACGATGCCGCCGCCGATGCCGGTGCCGAGCGTCAGGCAGACCACGTGGGACTGGCCGCGCCCGGCGCCGAACCTGGTCTCGCCCCAGGCCATGGCGTTGGCGTCGTTCTCGATCACGACGGGCAGGCCGACCAGGTCGCTGATCTTCTTCTGCAGCGGCTCCTCGCGCCAGGCGAGGTTGGGGGCGAAACGCACGATCGAGCGGGTCTCGTCGACGAACCCGGCCGCGCCGACGCCGACCGCCTCGACGTCCCTGCCCTGCGACAGCTCGCGGACGACGTCCGCGACCGTGTCGGCGACCACGTCGGGCCGGTCGGCCGCGGTCGGCCTGAGCGTGTGTTCGACGATCTCGCCGTTGTCGTCGACCACGCCCGCGGCGACCTTGGTACCGCCGATGTCGACACCGATCGTGAGCATGCCGCGTGTCTCCCTATCCCAGATCTATGTGTTCCACGTCGCCGCGGTCGCGGTTCCGGGTGTCGCGCTGCGGCTCGCGGGGGGCGGGCCTGCTCAGCGCGTCGAACGCCCCGCGCACCGCGGCGAACAGCTCGCCGCCCGCGGCCACCAGGTGGCCGGTCACGTCGGAGCCCGACTCCCGCTGCGCCGCGATCGCCCGGCACACCGGGCAGGCGCGGCAGATGTACTCGTCGTGGGGCTCGGACACCGCCTCGCTCCACACGTCCCGCTCCTTGCGGGCGCCGCCGCCCGTGAAGGAGTTGTAGACGGTCTTGCCGACCTGGCGCGTGGCGCGCCCCTGGATCGTCTCGAACAGCTTGCGCGCCTCGTCGGCCACGGTGCCGATGGGGTCCCTGCTGGGATCTCTGTCGTTGTTCTCGGTCATCTGGCCCTCCCTGCGTATGGTTCGCTCATCCTGCTCAACTCATTCGGAGCCGGATTCGCTCCCCACACTGAACCGTATTCTCAGCGCGCCGTCGCGGAGCACGGCAGAGCCGATCTTCCTGCGGGCCAGCGCCGCGGGCAGCGCCAGGATCCTGCGGTACGGGCCGGCGGTGATGATGAGCTCGTCGCCCTTGCGGGCCAGGTCGACGTCGTCGTGGTCGGCGCCGGGCAGGGCGAGCGTCAGCTCGTCGGCGCTCAGCCGCAGCGGCGGCTCGACGGCGGGCGCCGCGAACGGGTCGGTCTCCCCGTAGACGGAGGCGCCCAGCTCGGCCAGCGCGCGCCGGCCGACCGGCTCGGCGGGCAGGTAGGGAACGGTGTGGACGGGCAGCGGCGCGAACGACTCCTCGGCCTCGGCCAGCAGCCTGGCCTGGGCGCTGACCCAGTTGGCCCGCCACTCGTCGGCGCCGCCGGCCGGGAAGACGCGGTTGGCGATGACGGCGTCGACGCGGTACCCGTACAGGTTGAGTGAGGTGAGGGTGCGCCTGGCCTCGGCGAGCACCACCGCCTCGGGGGTGAGCACGAGCCGCACGGACGCGCTGTCGCCGGTGAGCAGCTCGCGCACCTCCATCAGCCCGCGGTGGAAACGCTCGGCGGCGTTCATGACGTCGTCGCCCGGCGCGCTGACCCTGGCCACGCTGCGCATGAACGGCGAGATGACCTTGACCAGCTTGCGGCCGACCGGCATGAGCCTGGTGACGTGCCAGTCGAGCGCCTCGGGCAGGGCCAGCAGCCGCAGCGTCTCGGCGGTGGGGGCGCAGTCGATCACGATGACGTCCCAGGCGCCCTGGCGGGCGTGCTCGCGCAGTTCGAGCAGGGCGATGACCTCCTCGGCGCCGGGCAGGACGGTGATCTCCTCGGAGGTGATCTCGTCGAGGCCCAGCTCGGTGAGCACGCCCCTGGCGTAGTGCTGCAGGTCGCCCCAGTGGCGCTCCAGCGTCTTCTGCGTGTCGACCTGGTGCAGGTGGAGGCCCGGCGCGATCTCGCCGGGCTCGACGGCGAGCGCGTCGGCCAGCGAGTGGGCGGTGTCGGTGGAGACGATCAGCGTCTTGAGCCCGCGCTCGGCGGCCAGCGTGGCGGTCGCGGCGGCGGCGGTGGTCTTGCCCACGCCGCCCTTGCCGGTGAACAGCAGGACCCGGGGGCTCACCGGGTACGGCCCTCGACGCGCTTCTTCAGTCCCTTGAGCGCGGTGTCCACGATCACCTTCTCGGCCTTGCGCTTGATCATCCCGATCATGGGCACCGTGAGGTCGACGGTGAGCTCGTACGTCACGTCGGTGCCACTGCCCGTCTCGGCGAGCTGGTAACTTCCGCGCAGGTCGCCGACCATCTTGCCCGGCTCGGCCACCTGCCAGCGCACGCCGTCGTCGCCGTCCCAGGTGTAGGCCAGGGTGTAGGTGTCGTTGATCACGCCCGCGTCGAGGACGAACCGCACCTGCTCGGGCCGCCCGTCGGCGCCCGTGGTGACGACCTCGGCGCGCTTGATCGATCCGGCCCATTCCGGATAGGCGGGGAAGTCGGCGATGACCGCCATGACCTCTGCGCGGCCGGCGCCGATGGTGGTGCTCGAAGTGGTGCGATCAGCCATGCGACCACCGTAATGCAGAATCCGCCCGTTGCGGCGGAGCGCCGGTCACGGGCCGCCCGGCTCACCATTCCAGGACGAACGGCTCACCTCTTCCCCGGAAGTGGCCGACGTTCACGCACTCGGTGCGGCCCACGCGGGCGCGGCGGTGGAGAGGCTGGTGGACGTGGCCGAACAGGGCGTAACGCGGCTGGGTGCGCCGGATGGCCGCCAGCGTGGCCTCGCTGCCGCGCTCGAAGCGCCTGGCCACGACGTCGTAGAGCAATTCGGGCACGGCGGGCGGGATGTGGCAGCACAGCACGTCGACCTCGCCGATCGCCTCGACCTTGGCGGCGTACTCCTCGTCGCCGATCTCGTACGGGGTGCGGTAGGGGGTCTTCAGGCCGCCGCCGACGAAGCCGAAGCGCAGGCCGCCGATCTCCACCACCTCGCCGTCGAGCACCTGATGGCCCGGTTTGAGGTAGTCGGGCCACAGGCGGGGAATGTCCACGTTGCCGTAGGTGAGGTAGGCGGGGGTGGGCATGGCCGCGAAGAGGGTGGCGTACTGGGCGCGCACGTTGCGCTCGATGTGCTCGCGCGGGTCGCCGTCGAGGGTGGCCCACAGGCGCGCCGACATGGCCCTGGCCTCGTCGAAGCGCTTGGCCGTGCGCAGGGCGATGAACTCGGCGGCCCGCTCCGCGCCGAACAGGTCGGCGAAGATGCCGTTGGCGTGGTCGTCGTAGTCGATGAAGAGGATCAGGTCGCCCAGGCACACCAGCGCGTCGGCGCCCTCGCCCGCGCGGGCCAGCGCGTCGGCCCTGCCGTGCACGTCACTCACCACGTGGACCCTCATGGGGAAATCCTAGGTGGGACGGCTGCTAGCGTGATGAACGCCCTTCATAACGCTCCCATGACGATGCTACCGGCGCGTAACTTAAGGCGGTAACGTCCAGGCGGTCCCCGTAGAGGAGTTGAAAGTTCGTGCGCGAGTACAGCGTCCCCGTCCTGGTCGATGTGCCTGCCTCAGCAAGCCTGCCCGACACGGTCTTCGACCGGGCCGAGCGGGAGCCCGGCACCGTGATCATGCGCCGCAAGACCGACGACGGCTGGCCCGTCGTGACCGCGGGCGAGTTCCGCGACCAGGTGGTCGAGGTGGCCAGGGGGCTCATCGCGGCCGGGATCGAGCACGGCGACCGGGTCGCGCTGATGTCGCGCACGCGTTACGAGTGGACGCTGGTCGACTACGCCCTCTGGTCCGTCGGCGCGGTCACCGTCCCCGTCTACGAGACGTCGTCGGTGGAGCAGGTCCGGTGGATCCTGGCCGACAGCGAGGCCAAGGCGGCCTTCGTCGAGCTCGACGCGCACGAGGAGACCGTCCGCGAGGCCGCGCCCGAGCTGAAGGCCGTCTGGCGGGTCGAGGGGCGGCTCGACGCGGAGGGCGTGCCCGGCTCGGCCGTGGAGGAGCGCAGGAAGAAGGTCGTCGCCGCCGACCTGGCCACGATCGTCTACACCTCGGGCACCACCGGCCGTCCCAAGGGCTGCCGGATCACCCACGACAACCTGCTGTTCACCGCGCTCAACGTGCTGCGCGGGCCGCTCGACCCGCTGTTCAGCTCGAAGGACCCGGCGGCGCTGCTGTTCCTGCCGCTCGCGCACATCTTCGCGCGGATGATCCAGGTGGTGCTGGTCGAGGCCGGCGCGATCATGGCGCACACCCCGAACATGAAGAACGTCGCCCCCGACCTCCAGGACTTCAAGCCGACGTTCCTGCTGGGCGTGCCGCGCGTGTTCGAGAAGGTCTACAACGGCGCCGAGCAGAAGGCCGCCGCGGGCGGCAAGGGCAAGATCTTCGCCCGCGCCGTCGACGTGGCGGTGGCCTGGAGCAAGGCCGAGGCGTCCGGCGGCGCGCCGCTCGGCCTGCGGCTGCGTCACCTGCTGTTCGACCGGCTGGTCTACGCCAAGCTGCGGGCGGCCACCGGCGGCCGGCTGTCGGCCGCCGTCTCCGGCGGCTCGGCGCTCGGCGACCGGCTCGGCCACTTCTTCCGGGGCGTCGGCATCGAGGTCTTCGAGGGCTACGGCCTGACCGAGACCTCCGCCCCCATCTCGGTCAACATGCCGGGCGCCAACAAGATCGGCACGGTCGGCAAGCCGCTGCCGGGCGTCTCGGTCCGCATCGGCGACGACGGCGAGATCCTGGCCAAGGGCCGCAACGTCTTCCACGGCTACTGGAAGAACGACGCCGCCACCGCCGAGGCGGTCGACGCCGACGGCTGGTACCGCACGGGCGACGTGGGCGAGCTCGACGCCGACGGCTACCTGCGCATCACCGGCCGCAAGAAGGAGATCCTGGTGACGGCCGCGGGCAAGAACGTCGCCCCCGGCCCGCTGGAGGACGCGCTGCGCGCCCACCCGCTGGTGTCCCAGGCCATGATCGTGGGCGAGGGCCGTCCGTTCGTCGCCGCGCTGGTCACGCTCGACCCCGAGGCGATGCCCGCCGGTCGCGGCGCGGCCGAGCTGCGCACCGACCCGGCGATCCTGGCGCAGGTCCAGGAGGCCGTCGACCGGGCCAACGGCATGGTGTCGAAGGCCGAGCAGATCAAGAAGTTCACGATCCTCGACACCGACCTCACCGAGGAGAGCGGCCACCTGACGCCGACGCTGAAGGTCAAGCGCAACCTGGTGATGCGCGACTACGCCAAGGAGATCGACGAGCTCTACGGCCACTAGCCGTCAGGCGGCCCCGACGAGCTCGCCTGCCAGCTCACCGGCCAGCTCGCCTGCCAGGTCACCGGCCGGGTCGCCGGCCCGCTCGGTCGCGGTCAGGATCGCGGCCAGAGCCTGGCGGGCGGCCTGGAGCTCGGCGAGCTGCCCGTCCAGGCCGGTGAGCCGGCCGCGGAGGTGGCCGAGGGTGCACGGGTCCAGCACCTCGCCGGAGCCGGAGGCGCACGGCAGCACGTCCTTGATCACTTTGGTCGGCAGGCCGGCGGCGAGCAGCGTGCGGATGCGCCGGACCACGACGGGCGCGTCCGTCCCGTAGCGCCGGTGACCGCCGTCGGCCCGGTACGAGGTCAGCAGCCCCTGCTCCTCGTAGTAGCGCAGCAGCCGGGGGCTGACCCCGGTCTCCGCGGAGAGCGCGCCGATCTTCACGTGATGCTCCTCACACCCGCTTGCATCTCACATCGATGTGAGCTTCTAGCGTGACGTCCATGAGAGAAATTCCTCGCGAGACTGTACAGACGTTCACCATTGGCGGAGACCTGGAGGTTCGCCGGATCGGCTACGGGTCGATGCGGCTGGCCGACGCCCCCGACCCCGCGCGCTCGGCGATGGAGGCGCCCATCTGGGAGGCGCCGGCGGACCGGGCGGGCGCCGTGGCGGTGTTGCGCCGGGCGGCCGAGCTGGGCGTGAACCTCTTCGACACCGCCGACTCCTACGCGCTCGGCGCCAACGAGGAGCTGATCGCCGAGGCGCTGCACCCGTACGGTGACGGTGTGGCGGTGGCCACCAAGATCGGCGTGCTGCGGCCCTCGCCGGCCGAGTGGGTGCCGCTCGGCCATCCGGCCTACCTGCGCCAGCAGGCCGAGCTGAGCCTGCGCCGGCTGCGGGTGGAGCGCATCGACCTGCTCCAGCTGCACCGCCTGGACCCGGCCTACCCGCTCGAAGACCAGATCGGCGCGCTCAAGCAGCTCAGGGACGAGGGCAAGGTCCGGCACATCGGCCTGTCGGAGGTGAGCGCCGGGGAGCTGCGCCGGGCGGCGGAGATCACGCCGATCGCGGCCGTGCAGAACATGTACAACCTGGCCACCCGGCAGCACGAGGACGTCGTGGAGCACGCCGCCGCGCACGGCATCGCGTTCCTGCCGTTCTTCCCGATCGCGGCCGGCTCCCACGCCGGGCCCGGCACGCCGCTGGCGGCGGTGGCGGCCGAGATCGGCGTCACCCCGGCCCAGGCGTCGCTGGCCTGGCTGCTGCGCCGCTCCCCCACGGTGATCCCGATCCCCGGCACCTCCTCGATCGGGCACCTGGAGGAGAACGTGGCGGCGCTGTCGGTGGAGCTCTCCGACGAGCAGTACGACCGGCTGTCGGCGGCGGCCGCCGTCTCGCCTTCGTGACGGGCCTCACCTTCACGACGAACCTCACCCTTCATGACCGGCCTCACCTTCATGACGGGCCTCACCTCCATGACCGGCCTCAGTCCGTGACGGGTCGCGGCTCCGCCAGGACGAGCCGGCCCGCCCGTTCCGACAGCGCCTGCCTGGCCGGCTCCGGCAGGCCGGTGTCGGAGACGACCACGTCGGCCTCGCCCAGCTCGGCGATCGTGCTGATGCCGACGGTCCCCCACTTGGTGTGGTCGGCCAGCACGACGAGCCGGGAGGCCGCCTCGACCAGCGCGCGGTCGGTCTCGGCCTCCATCAGGTTGGGGGTGGTGAAGCCGGTCCGCGCGGTCATGCCGTGCACGCCCAGGAAGAGCAGGTCCACGTTGAGCCGGCGGATGGCGGCGACCGCGACCGGGCCGACCAGGGCGTCGGACGGGGTGCGCACCCCGCCGGTGAGCACGACCGTCTGGTCGGGACGGCCGGCGTGCTGGAAGACGTCGGCGACCCGGACGGAGTTCGTCACGACGGTCAGGCCGGGGATCTGGCCCAGGTGGTGGGCGAGCGTCCAGGTCGTGGTGCCGGCCGACAGGGCCACGGCCGTGCCGGGGCGCACGAGCGCGGCGGCGTGCCCGGCGATGGCCTGCTTCTCCTCCTCCTGCTGCACGGACTTGGCGGCGAAGCCGGGCTCGTTCGTGGATCCGATGGTGGTCGCGCCGCCGTGCACCTTGGCCAGCAGGCCGCGCTCGGCCAGCAGCTCCAGGTCGCGCCGGATCGTGATGTCGGAGACGCCGAACGTGCGCACCAGGTCCACGACCCTGACGCCGCCGTTCTGCCGGACGAGGTCCAGGATCGCCTGCTGACGCTGCGGGGCGAGCATCGCATCACCAGATCCCAACAGGTTCCGACACATCCCGTCCGCATCATGACATGGCATCGACTCGGTGAATGCGTCGAAAACGCCATGAAACAGTGCGTTGACAGCGGTGGGGCTTCGTCTTTCGATGAATGGGTGTGAGCGAACTCGGGGGAATCTGAAGGGTCCGGCAAGGAGGAACCATCATGGACCGACACATGCCGATCTCCCGCCGTCGTCTTCTCGGAGCCGCCGCGTTCGGCGTGCCCGCCGTCCTCGCCGGGTGCGGCTCCGGCAGCCCCTCCACTGGGCCCGGCAGGTCGTCCGGCGGCGGCCTGGGCACGGTCACGATCGGCTCGAACGCCTCCGACGAGGTGCCCAAGAAGGCTCTGGAGACCGTGCTCAAGGGCTTCACCCAGGCCGTCCCGAAGGTCAACACGGTCGACCACAACACGTTCCAGGAGAACATCAACCGCTATCTCAAGGGCACGCCCGACGACGTGTTCACCTGGTTCGCCGGATACCGGATGCGCTTCTTCGCCGAGCAGGGCCTGGCGACCGACATCTCGGACGTGTGGCGGGAGATCGGCGGCGACTACACGCAGGCGTTCAAGGACCAGTCGACCGGCGCCGACGGCAAGCAGTACTTCGTGCCGTTCACCTACTACCCGTGGGCCGTCTTCTACCGCAAGAGCCTGTGGCGGGCCAAGGGGTACGAGCCCCCGAGAACCCTGGACGAGTTCACCGCCCTGGCCAGGAGGATGAAGGCCGACGGGCTGATTCCGATCGCGTTCGCCGACAAGGACGGGTGGCCGGCGATGGGCACGTTCGACATCCTGAACATGCGCACGAACGGCTACGACTTCCACATCTCGCTCATGGCCGGCAAGGAGTCGTGGACCGACCGCAGGGTCCGGCAGGTCTTCGACACCTGGCGGGGGCTGATGGAGTACCACCAGCCTGCGGCGCTCGGGCGTACCTGGCAGGAGGCCGGGCAGTCGCTCGCGCAGAAGAAGACCGGCATGATCCTGCTCGGCATGTTCGTCGCCCAGCAGTTCCCCGAGGCCGACCGCGACGACATCGACTTCTTCACCTTCCCCGAGATCGACCCGGCCCACGGCACCGACTCGATCGACGCCCCCATCGACGGCTACATGATCTCGGCCAAGGCCCGGAACGTGGACGGCGCCAAGGCGCTGCTCAAGCACCTGGCCAAGGGCTCGTCCCAGAACGAGGCGACCAGGCTCGACCCGGGGACGCTGGCGTCCAGCTCCAAGGCCGACACCAGCGGCTACAGCGCCCTGCAGAAGCGCGGCGCCGAACTGGTCTCCCAGGCCACCCACCTGGCGCAGTTCCTCGACCGCGACACCCGGCCGGACTTCGCCTCCACCGTGATGATCCCGTCCCTGCAGGCGTTCGTCGGCGCGCCGGACGAGATCGACTCCCTGCTGGCGAGCATCGAGAAGCAGAAGGCCACCCTCTTCCGCTGATGACCGTCAGAACCCGTCGCTACTCCGCCCGGGACGTGACCGTGCTGGTCATCGGGCTGGGGATGGCCGTCATCGTCAACGTGGGCCTGATCTGGGGGCCCGCGCTGGCCTCCGTCGCGCTGTCCGGCACCGACTGGAACGGCATCGGGCCGATCGAGTGGGTGGGCGGGCGGAACTACCACGACCTGGCCACCACCTATCCGCCGTTCTGGTCGGCGGTGCGCAACAACGTGTTGTGGCTGGGCTTCCTGGGGCTGGTCGCGACGCCGTTCGGGCTGTTCTGCGCGGTGCTGCTGGACCGGCGGCTGCGGTGGTCGCGGGTCTACCAGAGCGCGCTGTACCTGCCGGTCGTGTTGTCGCTGGCCGTGGTGGGCTTCATCGCGCAGCTCATCTACTCCTCCGACTACGGCGTGCTGAACGCGGTCACCGGCCTGACCGTGGACTGGCTGGGCGACCGTTCGATCAACATCTGGGTGGTGATGGTCGCGGCCGGCTGGCGGCACGTCGGCTACGTCATGATCATCTACCTGGCCGGGCTCAAGGCCGTGGACCCGGCGCTGAAGGAGGCCGCCGCCATCGACGGGGCCACCGAGGCGCAGGCCTTCTTCCGCGTGGTGTTCCCGACGCTGCGGCCGGTCAACGTGATCGTGCTGGTCATCACCGTGATCGAGGCGCTGCGCGCGTTCGACGTCGTCTACGCCGTCAACAAGGGCAGGAACGGCCTGGAACTGCTGTCGGTGCTGGTCACCGAGAACATCGTGGGCGAGGCCGGCCGCATCGGCTTCGGCTCGGCCATCGCCGTGATCCTGCTGGTGATCTCGCTGGGGTTCATCGTCACGTACCTGTCGCAGCTGTTCAAGGAGGAGCGATGACGCTCACCGCGCCCGCCGCCGCTCCCCCGGCGCAGGACCGGCGGCCGCCCGCGCGCCGGCCCGTGCGGCCGCTGCGCATCCTGCTGCACGCCTTCCTCGCGCTGGTCGCGCTGGGCTGGGTGCTGCCGCTGGCCCTGTCGGTCTACGCCTCGCTGCGGCCGTACGAGGAGACGGCCCGGCTGGGCTACCTGTCGGTGCCCGAGCACCTCACGCTCGGCTACTACGGCGAGGCGTGGAGCCAGGCCGAGCTGCCCCGCTACTACCTGAACACGCTGATCATCGTCGTCCCCGGGGTGCTGGTCACGCTGGCGCTGGCCTCGTTCACGGCCTTCGCCGTCGCGCGGGTGCGCGTGCCGGGGCGCAAGGCGCTGCTGATCGTGTTCACCGCCGGGAACCTGATGCCGCCGCAGGTGCTCATCACCCCGCTGTACACGCTCTACACGCTGGTGCCGCTGCCCGCCTGGCTGTCGGACTCCCAGTCGCTCTACGACTCCTACCTCGGGCTGATCCTCATCCACGTGGCGTTCCAGTTCGGCTTCTGCGTCTTCGTCATCGCGAACTTCATGCGGACGATCCCGGAGGAGATCACCGAGGCGGCGCTCGTGGACGGCGCGAGCGTGTGGAAGCGCTACTGGCGGCTCACGCTGCCGCTGTGCCGGCCGGTGCTGGCGGCGCTGGCCACCCTGGAGTTCACCTGGATGTACAACGACTTCCTGTGGGCGCTGGTGCTGATGTCCTCGGGCGACAAGCTGCCGGTGACCTCGGCGCTGAACAACCTGCGCGGCCAGTTCTTCACCGACTACAACCTGCTGGCGGCCGGGTCCCTGCTGGTGGCGCTGCCCACGCTGGTCGTCTTCCAGCTCCTGCACAAGCAGTTCGTCGCCGGGCTCACGCTGGGCTCGACCAAGGGTTAGGAGGGGCGCAGCAGGGCGTGGAAGCGGGTGGCGACCTGCTCCCACGTCCACTCGCGGGTGATCCAGTCGCGGCCGCGGGCGCCCATCTTGCGGGCCCGCGCGGGGTCGCGGAGCAGGTCGGTGACGGCCTGGGCGACGTCCGCGACGTCCGCGCCGTCCACGACGAGGCCCGTCTCGCCGGGACGTACGGCGTCCGGGGCGCCGCCGGAGTCGCCCGCGACCACCGGCAGGCCGGTCGCCGACGCCTCCAGGAAGACGATCCCGAGGCCCTCGACGTCCACGCCGTTCCAGCGGGTGCGGCAGGGCATCGCGAAGACGTCGGCCGCCGCGTAGTAGCCGGGCAGGCTCGCGGCGGGGACCGTGCCGGTGAACCTGATCGACTCGTGCCCGCCCGCCAGGCGCTCCAGCCGCGACCGGTACGGGCCGCCGCCCACGAGCAGCAGCACCGCGTCCGGCACCGCGCGCAGCACCCTGGGCCAGGCCCGGATGAGCTGGTCCTGGCCCTTGCGCGGCACCAGCCGGGACACGCAGGCCACCACCGGCCGGTCGTCGAGGCCGAGCGCCGCCTTGGCGGCCCGCGGGTGGAACTGGTCGGCGTCGACGCCGGGCGCCAGGCGGACGAGCTTGTCCGGCGGGATCGCGGCGGCCAGGCGCTGCCGCGTGTATTCGCCCAGGTAGGTCACCACGTCGGCGTGCGCGCCGATCCTGCGCAGCACCGAGCGGAAGCCCGGCGCGCCCGCCCACGACGCCTCGTGGCCGTGGGTGAGCATCACCACCCGCCGCGCGCCCGCCGCGCGCAGGCGGGGCGCGAGCAGGCCGAGCGGCGCGGCCGCGCCGAAGACGACGGTCTCGGCGCGGTGCTCGGCCACCAGCCCGGCCGCCCTGCGCGCGACGGCCGGGGTGGGCAGCATCAGCCGCGTCGGGTGCCGGACGACCCGGTACGGCTGACGCCGGTCGAACTCCTCGCATCCCGGCCAGGCGGGGGCGTAGACGGCCACGCCCGGCGTGCGGAGCGCGAGTCCGTGCACGAACGACTGGATGCCGCCCGGCCTGGGCGGGAAGTCGTTCGTCACGAAGACCACGTCGGTCACGGTTCGGGGACGCCGTTCAGTCTCGCCCACGAGCGGGCCAGGGCGATGCGCTCGGGGCTGGAAGGATGGGAGGCATAGAGCACATATTCCACCGCATCCGGCGACAAGTCGGAAATGTTGGTTATGGCGAGGCGTTTCTGCATCGCGACGAACGTGGCCGGATCCCTGGTGAGGTCGAGGGCGTGCACGTCGGCCCGCGCCTCGACGTGCCGCGTGATCAGATTCTGGGCCGGGTCGGAGACCAGCGAGGCCAGCGTCATCAGCCCCATGAGCACGCCGACCGCCCGCGGGTCGGCCACCGAGGCGATCCCCGTCCGCCGCCGCAGCGGGCCGACCAGCAGGAACAGGCCGATCGCCCCGAAGGCCGCCAGCAGGCCGCCGAGCAGCGTGCCGTCGAGCACGTCGGCGTGCTTGGCGTGGCCCAGCTCGTGCGCGACCACCAGCTCGACCTCCGACTCCGGCGCCTTGAGCAGCGTGTCGTAGACGACGATCCGGCGGGTGGCCCCGAAGCCCGACACGTACGCGTTGAGCGCCGTCGTGCGCCGCGAGGCGTCGGCGACCAGCACGTCCTCGACCGGGACGCCGTCCCGCTCGGCCATGGCCAGCAGCTCCGAGCGCAGCGAGCCCTGCGGCATGGAGGTGAAGTTGTTGAACAGCGGCTCGAACACCACCGGGTAGACGTACGACACGCCCAGGGTGAGCGCGAACGCGCCCACGGCGGCCGGGATCCACCAGCGGCGCACCTTGCGGGCCAGCGCCACGAGGGCGAGCAGCATGACGGCCATCAGCAGCACGCTGACGCCGGTGTTCTTGAGCCGGTCGGCGGTCCAGCCCGCCCAGTCCTGGGTGGACAGGCCGTAGTCGCGCAGGATCGTCTCGAACCACATGCCGAGCGGCCACCGCAGCGCCTCGGTGATCGCGGTGAGCACCACCACGCCGAGGACCACCCGCACCCACCACGGGCCCCTGAGCACGCCCAGCACCTTGGCCGCGAACGGCGTCAGGACCAGCAGCCCGGCGAACAGGACCGTGAGGCCGAGCGAGATGTAGCCGGGCAGGGAGGTGGCCGCGTCGAACGCCTGCGCCCTGGCGATCTGGGCGGCGCTGAAGTCGCGGGCGGGGTCAGCGGTGACGGCGGGCGCGCCCGCCGCCAGGACCCGCCAGGGGGTGGTGAACCCGGCCACGGCCAGGATCACGCCGCCGACCAGGGCGAGGGCGGCGCCGGCTGCGCGCCTGGAGCGGGATTCCGCGCGTTGCCGTTCGCGGGCGATCAGGTGCTCCGCCGTTCCCGTCAGCTTGCCGGTTCCTGGACGGACGGCGTCCTCGGCGAAGGTGGCGGCGGGGTCGCCCTTGCCCTTGCCGTGCCCCTTGCCCTTGCCCTTGCCCTTGCCGTGGCCCTTGCCGTGGCCCTTGCCGTGGCCCTTGCCGTGGCCCTTGCCGTGGCCCTTGCCCTCGCCGTTGCCTTTTCCGGGGTCGTCCGTGTCCGCGGGGGGCTGGGGGGCGCGGGTGGCGTGGGGGCGGTCGTCGGGGGTTGCGGGCTGGGGGTGGCGGGGGTCCTCGGTGTCGGGGTCGGCGTCCGCGTCGGGGCGGGCGTCCGGATCGTCCGGGTCGTCGGGGTGGCCCGGGGATTCGGGGGGCTGGTTGGTGCCGGACGGCTCCTGCGGCGCGCCGTCGCCGGGCCGGTCGCCGCCGCCGCCGTCCCTGATGGCCACACCGCCGCCGTGCGCCGCCGCGACCGCCGTGCCGGGCTCGTCGGCCCCTGCGGCGACCGCTCCGGCGGGCTCGTCCCCTTCCCGGGGCGGGTCGTTCCGCTCGCTCATCTGCCTCCCCTTCACGCGAGCTGCTGTCGTACGTACTCGCGCCACCGTGCCGCCAGCGTCTCGGCGGTGAGCCCCACGGAGGCGAGCGCCTGATCGACGCCGGCCACGCGGGCATCACGGTAGAGCCGTACCAGGGTCCCGTCACCGAACCGGTCTGCGAGGAAGCGACACGCCATCCAGGCCTCCTGGTACGCCCGCGCGAGCCGTCCGGGATCGGCGGCCGTGGGGGCGAAAGCCGCAGGTCCGGGCAACTCGCTCGGCAGCCGCCCGGCCCGTACGTCGGCGGCGAGTTCGGCGGCGGCCGTCCCGGCGGGGAGCCCGGCGTCGCGGTAGGCCACGTAGTCGGCGAACCCCTCGTACAGCCAGACGGGCAGCCGGTCGGTGCCCGCGGCGACGTGGGTGAGCTCATGGGTGAGGACGACGTCGCGTCCCGTGGGGGTGAGCCGGGCGAAGGAGCCGGGCACGACGATCACCCTGGCGCCGTCGGCCACCGCGGCCAGGCCGTCGAGCGGGCCCGTGCTCGCCAGGCGGGCCGCCTCGGCGTCGGAGTCGGGCACGACGACCAGCGCGCGTACCGGCCGGCCGAGCACCGCGGACACCCGCCGTCCTGCGAGGTCCGCGCGGCGGGCCAGATCGGCCAGCAGGCCGGGGTCGGCGCGGTGCCCCACGACCACGGACCGCGCGCCGCGGGCCACCTGACCGCCGTCGCTCCACAACCCGCGCGCCCCGGCGGGCAGGACGGCGGCGGGCGGCGCGTCGGCGACCACGAGAACCGCCGTCGCCAGCAGCAGGACCGAAAGGAGCCGGCGCGGACCGCGGAGGGACGGACGCACCTGCGAGGACACGGCCCGATGCTAGTAGGCCCACGCCCCTCCCTGCCCCTCCAAGAGACCGGCCCCCGCACGAGACCGGCCCCTTCACGAGACCGGCCCCTTCATGGGGCCGGGCATGCGACAGGCCCCGGCCCGGACCGGGGAGGGTCCGGGCGGGGCCCGTTGTCACGCGCCGGGACGCACCGCGCCGACGAACGACGACTTCCGCCATCCGCCCAGTTTGTCGATGCGCACCCGTTCGCCGGTCCGCGGCGAATGGACCATCTTGCCGTGGCCGACGTACATGCCGACGTGGCCCAGCCCGTTGAAGAACATCAGGTCGCCCGGCTTGAGATTGCGCCAGGAGACCTTGCGCTTGATGCGGGCGAACTGGCTGCTCGCCACGCGAGGGAGTCGCACCCCGGCCTTCTTCCAGGCGTACTGGACGAGTCCGGAGCAGTCGAACGCACCAGGGCCCGTGGCCCCGTACCGGTACGGGTCGCCGACCTGGTGCCTGGCGACGGCGACGGCCCTGCGGGCCTTCGACGTCTGCCGGGCGGCTCTGGCCGCCTTGGCCGACCTGACGGTCTTCGCCGACCTGGCCGACCTTGCGGTGGCCGCCTTGGCGGTGCTGGACACCGCGGTGAGCCTGGCGGCCGATTCGCTCACCGTCTGCGCCCCGGCCGGCACGGCATGGAGAACCGCACCTCCGGCCGTCACGGTCATCGTGAGTGCGACGCCCCTCAGGGCAAGACGGGACAGACGGGGGTTATGCAGGGAGGTAGACAGGATTTCTCCTTGTGTCTTCCACGAACGCCTACCGGGTTAGCTGACGGATTCGGGCCTGGAAGTCGCCCTACGGCGCGATAACGCGCCGATTCACCCCTGATCCCGGGGGATTACGGGATCTTTGGGTCCCCGGCTCCGTGCCTCCTGGCTGCACGGACTCGGCAGGTCGCCGCCCGATGGTTGTGCCTGAACGGGGATATCGGCGGCGACCGCTGGATTTTTATCTGGTCCGCATCGGGGTTCCGATGTCGATTCGCGGTGCGCATGGCTTGCTGACCGCGACGCCAGAAACTACGCCGAAGGTTCAAGATTTGGCAAAGGGAGACACGGCCTGTAAAGATCAGATAAAGGTGTAAGTAAAGGGTGAAACCCCTGTTGGAGCCGAGGGTTCCGTTACCGGTTTGTGACCCTTCTCACACTTCCCGGCACACCTGATTGTCAGGGCCCTTTCACCCCGTTTGTCCCGTTCGTCCCAACGGTCGCGAGCACGCCGAAGCGGCCCGCGATTCCGGTCGCGGACAGTCCCCGGTGGGGATTCAGGGGCGGATCGCTCCGACCAGGGGGCGGCCGTAGTCGGCGAGGCGGACGACCTTGACGACGTCGCCCGTCTGCGGCGCATGGACGATCTTGCCACCGCCCGCGTAGATGCTGACGTGCCCGAGCCCCTCGCTGAAGATGAGGTCCCCCGGCTGGAGGTCCTTGAGGTCCACCTTGCGGCTCGCGCCCCAGGCCCACTGCTGCCACGTCGTACGCGGCAGCGAGACTCCGGCGGCCCGCCAGGCGGCCTGCGTCAGCCCTGAGCAGTCGTAGCCGCGCGGGCCCGTGCCTCCGTAGATGTACGGCTTGCCCACCTGGGCGAAGGCGAAGCCCAGGACGGCGGCCGCGCTGCCCGAGGCCGGACCGGTGTACTTGATGCCGGTGCTGTTGGGGTTGCCCGGGTTGTAGGCCCCCAGCTTGTCCAGGAGCTTCTTCTGCTGGCCGACCAGCTTCAGCACCTCGGCCCGCTCCCGCTGGACGGCGTCCCGCTCCTTGTCGGCGTCGGCGAGCGCGGTCTCGGCGTTGTCGCGCTCGGCCTTGAGCCCCTTGTTCTCGCGGTCGAACGCGGCCAGCTTCTCCAGCCGCTCGCGCGAGAGCTGCCCGGCCATGGCCAGCCCGGCCAGCAGGTTCTCGGGGTCGTTGACGCCGACCATGCCGGGCAGCGAGGTGACGTCCCCGCCCAGCTTGTACGAGTCCACCGCCACCCTGATGATCTCGGCGCGGAGGTCGGCGACCGTCTGCAGCTTCTGCTTGTAGCGGTCGTTCAGCCTGGTGTAGGCGTCCTTGGCCTTCTTGTAGTTCTCGGTCGCCGTGTTGTACCGGTCGACGACCTTGTCGGCCTTGTCGTTCAGCTTCTCCAGCTTGGCCTTGGCCTGTTTGAGGGTGGGCTTGGGATCAGCGAGCGCCGCACCCATCGGGACCGTCATCAGTCCGATCGCGAGACCCGCGGCCACCGTCACCCGGCCAAACCTCACAGCGTCGCCTCCCAGGGATTACACCTGGGGCGAAATAGTACAGAAGTGGCGGGTGGGGTCTCGCCAATAGTGCTAATTCGTAACTTATGCGCGGCCCAACCGGCGCAGCAGCAGACCGGACGGAACCGGTCTGGCTCCCATCCGGCGGACGGACTCGGCGACCTCGCGGTCGGAGGAGACGACGGCGATGGCCCGGCCGGGCGGCTCGGCCCGGACGAGCTGGCGGATCAGGTCGTCGGCGATCTCCCCCGGCGCGCTGAACAGCACCCGCACCCCGCGCGGCGCCACCACCTGCACCGGCGCGTTGAGCTCGGCGCCGTCGAAGACCACCGTCACCTCGACCCGGGTCTGGGCGACCAGCCCGCCGAGGCCGGTCATCAGCCGGTTGCGCTGGTCGGCGAGGGTGAGCGTGCCGTAGCCGGTCTTCGTGACGTTGTAGCCGTCGATGATCAGGTGGACCTGCGGCAGCGCCAGGAGCTGGTCGAGGAGCTGCGGGTCGTCGTCGGCCAGGGCCCGGGCGGGCACGCCGCGCACCCCCGGGCGCTCGCCGGTGCTGGCCGCGACCGAGTCGGCGGGACGGCTGATCGTGGTGGGCAGCGCCAGCTCCCTGCGCAGCCCGGCCGAGGCGTCCTGGAGGGCGTCGAGCAGCACCCTGATGCGGGCGTCCTCGATGCTGCGGCCCTCGCGGGCGGCCCGGCGGGAGGCTTCGAGCTGCCTCTCCACGTCGGCCAGGCGCTCGCGCAGGCGGCGCAGCTCGGCCTCGCCCGCGTTGCCGGCGGTGGAGGCGGCGTGCCGGGCGTCGTCGGCGGCCTGTTCCATCTCCTCGGCCCGGCGGGTGGCGGCCTTGGCCCGCTCGCGGGCGTCGTGGAGCTTGCGCCGCAGGTCGGAGTTCTCGGCGCGGGCCGCCTTGATCTGCTCGCGCAGCCGGTCGGCCTCCTCCTTGGCGGCGGTCTTCTGGGCGGCGAGCTGCTCGCGCAGCCGCGTCACGGCCTCCTCGCGCTCGGACCCCTCGGCCGCCACGGCGGACTGCTCCAGGTCGGCGCGGGCGGTTTCGATCATCTCCGCCCAGCCGGGCGGCCTGGTGAGATAGGCTGCGGCAGCCACCAGCACGGGGTCGGCGGCGGGCGGCACGCTGCCCTCGGCCAGCGCGGCGACCAGCTCGGGCCAGCCGGCGGCGACGGACTCCGCGACCAGTTCGCGGAACTTCTTGTCGTTCTCCAGTTGCGCGGCGATCGGCGCGCTGCCCAGTTTGGCGCGCTTGCGCGGGTCGAACTTGGCGATGCCGCGCAGCGGCGGCGGCACGGAGACGGCGGGCATCGTGCCGAGAACCTGCGCGGCCAGGTCGACGACGTTGAGGCGCACCTGCTCGGGAAGCGGGCGAGACAGGCCTTCACCCGCTGAACTCATCCCACTTGTCCCTTCGTGACATGCCCTTTCAGACAAGGGTACGGCTCTTGCGTACCTGACCGTAACGGTCCCTTGAACCTAGACAAGCGCTTGGTAGGGGGTATACGACTGAGCCGGGGCAGCGATCCGGCGTGGAGGTGAGCGGTGACGGAACAGATGCGCACGTCCACGCGTGACCTGGAGGAACTGCGCGAGCGGGCGTCCCGCTGGCTGCGCGGCCGGGTCGGCGGGGACGCCACGGTGTCGGAGCTGTCGCGGCCCGCCGGCAACGGCATGTCGAGCGAGACGCTGTTCTTCACCGCCACCTGGGCCGCCGGGACCCGCAGGTGCGTGGCCAGGCTCGCACCTGCGGAGGAAGCCGTTCCGGTGTTCCCCTCCTACGATCTGCGGGCCCAGTTCGAGGTCATGCGGCTGGCCAGGGAGAAAGCTGGGATCCCAGCGCCCAGGCCGCTCTGGTTCGAGCCCGACCCCGCGCCGCTCGGGACGCCGTTCTTCGTCATGGAGCGGGCCGAGGGCGACGTGCCGCCGGACGTCATGCCGTACACGTTCGGGGGCTGGCTGCACGACGCCTCCCCCGGCGACCGGCGGCGGCTGCAGGAGGCGAGCGTCGGGCTCGTGGCGGCGCTGCACGAGACGCCGTACACCGGGCAGGACGTCGCGGTGCTCGGCCCGCTCGCCCCCGGCGGCACGGACGGCCTGCGCGCGCACGTCGAGGCCCAGCGCGCATACTACCGGTGGGCGCACGGCGCACGGCCGATCCCCGTGCTGGAGCGGGCCTTCGACTGGCTCGGCTCACACTGGCCGGACGATCCCGGCCCCGACGTCCTGACCTGGGGCGACGCCAGGATCGGCAACGTGATGTACCGCGACTTCACGCCGGTGGCGGTGCTGGACTGGGAGATGGCCGCCGTGGGCCCGCGCGAGCTGGACGTCTCCTGGATGATCTTCCTGCACCGCTTCTTCCAGGACCTCGCGGTGACGATGGGCCTGCCCGGCATGCCGGATTTCATGCGCCGCGACGACGTATGCCAGAAATATCGCGAAATAACTGGCTACGAGCCCCGCGACCTCGATTTCTACGAGATGTACGCCGCCCTCCGCCACGGCATCATCATGGCCCGGGTGTGGCAGCGCCGGATCCACTTCGGCGAGCAGCCCATGCCGGACGACCCCGACGACCTGGTGCTCCACCGGGCCGCCATCGAGGAGCTGCTCACCCGCTAGCGTCGTAGACCAGCAGCGCGATCTGCACCCGGTTGTTCAGGTCGAGCTTGGTCAGGATGCGCGAGACGTGCGCCTTGACCGTGGGCACGCTCATGAACAGCTCGCGCCCGATCTCGGCGTTCGACCGGCCCTGCCCCACGGCCAGCGCGACCTCGCGCTCCCGCTCGCTCAGCCGGCCGAGCAGCCCCCGCGCCCGCTCGGTGCGGTCGCGCCCGCCCCCGTCGGACACGTGCGAGATGAGCTGCCGGGTCACCGCCGGCGACAGGATCGGCTCCCCCGCGGCCACCCTCCTGACGGCGTCGACCAGGTCGCCGGGCGGGATGTCCTTCAGCAGGAACCCGGCCGCCCCCGCGCGCAGCGCCCGCACGACCTGGGCGTCGGCGTGGAACGTGGTCAGCACCACGACCTCGGGCGGCGCGGCGGTGCGGCGCAGCGCCTCGGTCGCGGTGAGCCCGTCGACGCCCGGCATGCGGATGTCCATCAGGACGATGTCGGGCCGGTGCTCGGCCACCCGCGGCGGCACCTCGGCCCCGTCGGCCGCCTCGCCCACGATCTCGATGTCCGCGGCCCCGCCGAGGATCATCGACAGCCCGGCCCGCACCATCGCGTCGTCGTCCACGATCAGCACCTTGATCGGCGCGTCCATCGGCCCTCCGTCGTTCAACGTCCGTCCCCGTCCTGCTCCGGCGGCCACGGCAGCCAGGCGCGCACCCGGAACTCGCCGCCGGTCACGCCGTGCTCCAGCCGGCCGCCGGCCAGCTCGGCCCGTTCGGTCAGCCCGATGAGCCCGGCGCCCGCCCCCGGCATGCGCGTGCCGTGCCGCGACCACACCGGGTTGCGCACCTCGGCCGTGACCCCCTCGCCCGGCTCGCCCGCCACGGTCACGGTCACCGGCGCGCCGCCCGCGTGCTTGCGCGCGTTGGTGAGCGCCTCCTGCACGATGCGGTAGACGTTGCGGCCCGCCCCGGCCGGGACGCCGTCCGCGGCGGCCAGGTCGAGGCGTACGTCCATGCCGGCCTGGCGGCACTCCTCGACCAGCGCGGGCAGGTCGGCGAGCGTCGGCTGCGGCCGGTCGGGCACCGGGTCGGCGGCCCCCGGCGGGGTGTGGCGGAGCACGCCGATCACCTCGCGCAGGTCCTGGAGCGCCAGGTGGGCGTTGCTCCTGATCGCCCCGGCGGCCCTGGCGACGTCCTCGGCGGGCGCGTCGGGACGGAACTCCAGCGCCCCGGCGTGCAGGCTGAGCATCGAGATGCGGTGGGCCAGCACGTCGTGCATCTCGCGGGCGATGCGCTCGCGTTCGAGCCGTTTGGCGTCCTCGGCGGCGGTCTCGGCCCGTTGCCTGAGCGACCAGACGAGCTGCCGCCTGGCCCGGATGACGATGCCCCAGGCGTACACGGTGAGCACGATCGTGACCCCGAACGCCGCGTTCCACAGCGGGCTCAGCTCTTCCTGGGGCCGCAGCAGCACGTACGGGGCCAGGGTGACCAGCGACAGCAGCGCGAGCGGCCCGGAGACCTTGAACGGCCGGTGCACCGCCACCGTGAACAGCGCCACCACCGAGGCCCCGCCGACGAGCTCCAGATAGGCCGACAGCAGGGTCGTCACCAGCGCGAACGCCACCGGCCAGCGCCGCCGCAGCCACACCCCCGCGCAGGCCAGGGCCCCCACGATCTGCTCGACGGCCAGCAGCGGCTCCGGCTCGTGCCGGATCTCCTCCAGGCTGACGAACGTCAGGCCGCAGGCCAGCAGGAACAGCGCGATGTCGGAGATCCAGTCGAGGGTCGAGCGCCGCACCCGGCCCCCGCGCCCGTCGCCGAGCAGCGTGGACGGCAACGCCCACCGGTATTCCAGGGCCGGATCGCCCTCCCCCCGCAGTTCCCTCACATTCGTCGAGGTTATGCCCTGCGCGGGAGCCGGCGACAGCGACCAAAGTCGGTGTCGCCGCAGACCGATGGCCGAGGCGGGCGGACCGCCGCCGCGGCGAGTGTGGACGGCATGAAAGCGGTGGTGGAGGTGTTCGGCTGGCTGCTGATCCTGCAAGGGGTCGGCGGGCTGCTCAACACGCTGTTCGGCTGGTGGGGGTGGGCGCACGGCCTGCTCGTGGTCAATGTCCTGCCCTTCCTCGACGGTTACGAGGTCTTCGCGGCCGTCGTGATCGGCGTGCTCGGGTTCGCGCTGCTCGCGGTGGCCGACGCGGCGGGGCGGACGGCCGGCGGGGCGGAGGAGGGCCGATGAGCGGGACCGAGCTGCGTCCGCCGCGGCACCGTCCCGACCGCCGGGCGGTGGCGTGGTGGACGGTGCAGTGGCTGGTCCTGATGGTCCCCGTGGCGGTGGCGGCCGTGGGCGCGTACCTGGTGTTCACGCCGCGCACGCCGGGGCTGGGGGTGGCGGCGTGGGCGTTCGCCGGGGTGTGCCTGCTGGTGGCGCTGGCCGAGCCGCGGGCGGCCTACCGGGTGCAGCGGTGGGAGGTCACCGAGGAGGCGGTCTACGTCCGCCAGGGGTGGCTGACGCACACGTGGAAGGTGGCGCCGATGTCGCGGATCCAGCGGGTCGACACCGAGCGGGGGCCGGTGCAGCGGCTGTTCGGGCTGGCCGACGTCACCGTGACCACCGCCTCCTCCGCCGGGGCCGTCAAGATCACGGCGCTGGACCACCGGCTCGCCGCGGACCTGGCCGAACGGCTCACCGCGCGCACCCAGGCGACGCCCGGGGACGCGACGTGACCGGCTGGCAGCGGCTGTCGGGCCGGGGGCTGGGGAACGCGGCCGTCAGGTCGCTGGCGTTCGTGGCCGGCGCCGTGGCCGCGCTGGCGCGGTTCCTGGTGGGCCGGGACTGGGAGGCGGGCGGCGTCGTCGCCGCGTGCGCGGGGGCCGCCGTGCTGATCGTGGCGGGGGCGGTGGCCTACGAGGCGGCCCGGCTGCGGACGACCGCCTGGCGGCTCACCGCCGACCGGCTCGAACTGCGCTCCGGCGTGACCGTCCGGCAGCACCGGGCGGTCCCGCTGGACCGGGTGCGCAGCGTGGACCTGCGCGCCGACCCGGTGCGCCGGGCGTTCGGCCTGGCCGTGGTCAGGGTCGGCACGGGCGAACGCGCGGCCGAGGGCTCGGAGCTGGTGCTGGACGCCCTCGACCGGCACTCGGCCGAGATGCTCCGCCGCACGCTGCTGCGCCAGGACGCGCCCGCGCCCGAGGACGGCCCCCTGGCCGAGCTGCGCTGGTCGTGGATCCGGTACGCGCCCCTGTCGGTCTGGACGTTCACCGGGGCGGCCGTGGTCCTGGGCGCGGCCTACAAGGGGCTCGGCGCCGTCGGGCTCAGGGACTTCACCGACCGGGCGGCGAGCGGCCTGTGGGGCTGGGTGAGCGCGCAGCCGTGGCTGGCGGTCCCGCTGGTCCTGGCGCTCAACGCGGCCGTCGGCGCGCTCGGCGCGTTCCTGCTGTACGCCGAGTCCTGGGGCCGCTACCGCCTGGAACGCGAGCCCGGCCGGCTCAGGCTGCGCCGCGGGCTGCTGACCACGCGGTCGCTGACCCTGGAGGAACGGCGGCTGCGCGGCGTCGAGATCAGCGAGCCGCTGCTGCTGCGGCTGGGCGGCGGCGCCCGCGTCAAGGCCGTCGCGACCGGCCTGGCCAAGACCGACGACGAGACCGAGGACGTGGCCGCCCTCACCCCACCGCTCCCCCGCGCCGAAGCCGCCCGCATCGCCGCCGGAATCGCGAACACGCCGGCAGGCGCCGGAGCCAGGGCAGGCGTCGGCACAGGAGCCCGCACAGGCTCCGGCACGAGAGACAGCGCGGGGATCGGCCCAAGGGACGGCGCGGGGCTCGGCACGAGGGACAGCGCGGCGATCGGCGCGGGGGGCGGGTCGTTGATCGCGCATCCGGCGGCGGCCGGGCGGCGGCGGGTCGTGCGGGCGCTGGTGGCCACGGTCGTGCTGGCGGCGGGCGCGGGGCTCGCCTGGTGGCTGCTGCCCGCGTCGTGGCCGCGCGCGTGGGTGTGGGCGGCGCCCGTCCTGGCGCTCCCGGCGGGGTTGTGGCTGGCCGCCGAGAGCCGGCGCGCTCTCGGTCACGCGCTGGGCCCACGGCATCTGGTCATGCGCCGCGGCGCGTTCGTCCGCCGTACGGTGGCGCTGGACCGGGCGGGCATCACCGGCTGGACGTTCCGGCAGTCGTTCTTCCAGCGTCGCTCGGGCCTGCTGACCGTCTCGGCCTGCACGGCCGCGGGCAGCGGCCACTACGAGGTGCTGGACGTGGGCCGCAGCGACGGCCTCGACCTGGCGGCACGCGCGCTGCCGGGACTGCTGGACCCGTTCCTGACCAGCGGACCGGGCGGCGCACCGGGCGGCGGACGACCCGGCGGAAGGAGCGGCTGACGGCAGGCCGCGTGATCCACCACGGTTGCCCATGCCCCTGTAGCGGACAAGCGTGATCGCGCGGCCCGGCAGCTTGCTGGTCAATACGCTATTTGTCGCGCTTGCAACCGAGTTGCAGCCTTGTTAACCGTTGGCGTAAATCGCCCACCGGGAGGACCGCCCGACGCCTGCGCCCTGGCGTCCGGCGCGGGGGCTCAGCTTCCGGCTGGTTGTTTGGCCAGTTCGGCCAGGTATGCCCTGGCCAGGGCGAGGGCGCCGTCCTGTGCCTCCTTGCGGGGCATGAGCCGGGCCTTGGGCGAGTTCGCCGGCTCGCCCTTCGGCCGCTCGGCACCGGAGTAGTCGACCCTGACCACCAGCGCGCCGGTGCGCGCGATAACCGTGCCGCTGGAGGCCGACACCTCGCCCTGCCGGGTCTGCACGAACTGGCCGTACGCCTGGTCGCCGAGCCCCTCGATGTCGCTCAGCCGGCCCCACGTGATGCCGCCGATGGACGATCCGGCGGTGTTCTTGTCGCCGCCGTACTCGCCCGCGTAGTACGCCTTGGCCGCGCCCGGGTCGATCGCGCCCGCCCGGTTGGTGAAGCGGTGGGTGGTGATCAGCATGCTGCGGATCTTGACGTTCCCGGCCGCGCCCGGCAGGTCGAGGTTGAGCCAGCGGCACTCGGTCTCGTCGTCGTTGCCCGACTCGGTGGCGCGCGCCCTGGTGGTGGGCTCCGGCACCAGGCGGGTGGCGGCCTCCGTGACGGCCTGGCAGGCGGGCGGGAAGGCGGCCAGCTCGGTGGGCGAGGGCGTCGGACGGGCGGCCGGGCTCTGGGTGGCCGTGGCCTGGTCGGGCTTGGCCAGCACGCCGGGGTGTTGCGCCTGCCAGGCGGCCACCCCCTTGGCGAAGTACGCGATCAGGCCGCTGACCTCGCGGATCGCGTTGTCCTCCGTGATGGATCTGGTGCTCTCGTTGGACAGGATCTGCGCGTCCTTGCGCTGCTGCCCGGCCTGGAACTTGACCCGGATCGTCATGTCCCCGACCTGGGCGTGGGCCTGGCCGAAGGAGTACCACAGCAGCTTGCCGTCGCGCCGCCAGGTGTACTGGGCGAACGCACCCTCGCCGACGCCGGGGACGTCCTTGACCGGGGAGACGTACTCCTTCTCGTCGGGGTCGAGCGAGGGCTTGGCGGTGGCGCCGTACTTGGCGCCCTGGAACTCGATCTCGTAGGAGTTCTGGGCCATCGAGCGGCCGGTCTTGGCGCCGTCGCCCTTGTGCTGCTCGATCCTGACGTCGATCTCCCTGCTGCGCCAGAACTCGCCGAACGAGATGCGCTGGTTCTGCCAGTTGCAGGTGAAGGCGACGGTGTAGTCGGAGTCCCTGGAGGACTTGGTCACCGTCGCGCCGGGGGCCAGCCGTTCGGCCTCGTCCGCGGGCAGCATCGAGCAGGCGTCCGGGCCGGGCGCGGCGGCGGCGGGCACCACGGACCGCGCCGCGGACGACGACGGCCCGGCGGCCGTCCCGGCGCCGCCCTTGCCGGACAGCAGCAGGTAGGCCCCCACGCCGCCCCCGGCCACGAGCACCACGAGGGCCGCGGCGAGAGTGGGCATCAGCCACGCCGGGCGGCGTCCGGGCCGACCGGCGGGCGGCCCGCCCATCGGCCCCGTGGGCGGCAACGACGGCGGCCCCCACTGAGGCTCCGGCGGCGGCCCCCACTGCGGACCCGCCTGCGGACCAGGCTGCGGACCAGGCTGTGGGCCCGACGGTGGGCCCACCTGTGGACCGGGCTGCGGGCCCGGCTGTGGGCGAGGCGGCGGGCCCGGTCGCGGCGCGGAGGCCGGGCCCGGCGGCGGCGCCGGCGGCCTTCCCTGCGGCTCGAACCGCCTGCCCGGCACCGGATGAGGGGTGGTCGGCGGCTCGTACTCGCTACCGGGATTCACTGCGACTCCTGAGATTGCCGTGACTTGCGGTGAGACATGGCGAAGCGCCCCTTGCAGCACGCGTGACGGTCATCCCGGCAGCGCCCCGGAGACCAGCCGGGCGATCCGCAGGGCCGTCTCCTTGTCGACCGGCGTCTTGACCGACACCTCGTCGCGGTGCCAGACCACCTCGCCGAGCAGGTTGCTGGACCGGAAGAGCACGATGCTGTCGGACCGGCCGACCGTGCTGGAGGACATCAGCAGCTCGAAGCGGTTCTGCACGAACGCCGCCTCCCCCACCCCCGCGACGTCCACGACCTCGCCGGCGGCCGCCCGCGCCCGGGTGCCCTGCGCCGCGTTCCTGGTGCCCTTCTCGCTGGCGAACCGGCGCGCGGCCACCTGCGGCCCGCCGAGGTCGCCGTCGGGCTTCTCGATCCAGGTCCGTACGGTGATCCGCCGGGCCCGCCGCTCCTCCAGCCCCGCCACCCACTGGCACTCGCCCTCCCGGGTGGCGCTGCGCCGGACGGCGCCCTTCGCCAGCTCGGCGGCCTGGGCGTCGCCCAGCAGGCGGCAGGGGTCGGGGGCGGCGGCGTACCGGCCGGTATCGGGCTGACCGGCCACGGCGTCCACGGCGTACCAGCCGGCGCCGAGCACCGCGACGCCGGACGCGACGGCCACCGGCAGCAACCACCGCCGGCGCCGCCCCGGGACCGTGCCCGAGCGCACCGGCGCGCCGCTGAGCACCTGCCGGACCTGGGCCGCCGTGGGACGGGCGGCGGGCTCCTTGGCCAGCATCGCCATGAGCAGCCCGCCCAGCTCGCGGCCCGCCCGCTCGGGGAAGGGCGGGTCGTGCAGCAGCACCGCCGCCGCGACCGCGGCGGGAAGCTGCCGCTCGAACGGCGCCCGCCCCTCCACGGCGGTGTACAGGCTCGCGCCCAGCGACCACAGGTCGGACGCCGGGCCCGGCGCCTGCTCGTTGAGCCGCTCGGGCGCCATGTAGCCGGGCGAGCCGCCGCTGCCGCCGTCGCCCTGACCGCCCATGGGGACGGCGATGCCGAAGTCGGTCAGCATGGCCGAGCCGTCGGCGTCGAGCAGGATGTTGGCCGGTTTGACGTCGTGGTGGAGGATGCCGTGGGCGTGCGCGACCTCCAGCGCCGAGAGCACCTGCAGCCCGATGCGGGCGGCGTACGGGGGCGGCAGCGGCCCGTTCTCCCTGATCACCTTGTCCAGGGACCGGCCGGTGACCAGGTCCATGATGATCCACGGCTGGTCGCCGTCGAGCACCACGTCGTGCACGAGCACGATGGCCGGGTCGCGCAGGCGTCCGGCCGACCTGGCCTCGTGGATGGCGCGGCCGGCGAACTCGGACCGCTGGCGGGGGCTCAGCCCCTGCGGCACCCGCACCTGCTTGACGGCGACCTCGCGGTCGAGCGTCTCGTCCAGCGCCCGCCACACCGTGCCCGCGCCGCCCTGCCCGAGCTGCTCGACCAGCCGGTAGCGGCCGGCCAGCAGGTAGTGGTCACTTCGCACGGCGCAACGCCTGCTCGCTCGCCCGGGCCGCCTTGATCGCCGCCTGCCGGACGTCCTCGTCGGTCGGCTTGTCGGCCAGGGTGGCGTACTGGACGGCCACCACCAGGTTGGCGATCCGGTAGTAGACGTGGGCCGAGTGGACGCGGCCGGTCCTGCCCTTCAGCTCGAACGCGAACGCCTCCTCGCCGAGGCCCGTCAGGTCGTGGACGGGGGTGCGCGTGGAGCGCATGTTGGCCTTGACGCCGATCTCGGGCCAGGTCCAGTCGATCTGGTCGTACTTGGCCCAGTAGCGCTTCTGGTTCTGGAACAGCGTGCGGGCCGTGGCGGCGGTCATCGACCAGGGGTCGACGGTGTCGGAGTCCTTCTGCACCTGCAGCCCGATGCCGGTGCCGGCGGCCGGCCAGCCGCATTCCGGGCCCACCTCGTTGCTGTCCGGCTGGGCCTTGGGCGGGCTCTGGGTGCGCAGCAGGCCGCCGACGTCCTGCGGGGTGAGCAGGGTGCACACGTCCATCGGCACGGTGAACGCGGCCGGCGGCCCGTCGTCGTCGCGCAGCACGACGAAGCCGGTGGCCCCGGCGGCGACCACCAGCACGGCCGCGACCGCGCCCCACAGCAGCAGCGGCCGGCCGCGCCGCCCCACCCGGCGGGGCGCGGTCACCTGCTCGCCGGCCGCCAGGACGGGCGGCGGGCCGCCCGCGGCCACCTGCCTGAGCGCGTGCACGACGTTGCGCGGATCGGGACGGGCGTCAGGGTGGCGCGCCATCATCGCGGCCAGCAGCGGCCCGAGCGGCCCCGGCGCGACCGGCACCGGCTGCGTCACGGTCGCCCTGACCCGCTCGGCGATCGAGCCCTGGTAGGCGTTCCCGCCGGTCACGGCGACGAACAGGGTCGCGCCGAGCGACCACAGGTCGCTGGACGGGCCGCCGGGCTCGCCCTCCAGCCGCTCGGGCGCGATGAACCCGGGCGAGCCGATCATGAGCCCCTGCTCGGTGAGCGCGGCCTGCCCCTCCTGCCGGGCGATGCCGAAGTCGGTCAGCACCACCCTGCCGCTGTCGGTCAGGAACACGTTGCCCGGCTTGACGTCGCGGTGCTGCAGCCCCTGGGCGTGGGCGGCCTGCAACGCCTCCAGCACGTCGGCGCCGACGCGGGCGGCGTACTCGGGGGGCATGGGGCCGAACTCGCGCACGGTGTCGGCCAGCGTACGGCCCCGCAGCAGCTCCATGACCAGCCACGGCCGCTCGTGCTCGACGATGACGTCGTGCAGCGCCACGATGCCGGGATGGCGCAGCCGGGCGGTGACCTGCGCCTCGCGCACGGCCCTGGTGACCGCGTCGGCGCGGTACTTGGACGGCATGCCCTCGGGCAGGGTGAGCTCCTTGACCGCGACCTCGCGGTCGAGCATCTCGTCCTTGGCCAGCCACACCTTCCCCATGCCGCCGGCGCCGAGTGGGCGCAGCAGGGCGTAGCGGCCGGCAAGTCTTCCCGCGGACATAAAGGGAAGGGTAACTAAGGATCAAGAAGGATGGTTATTTGAGCACGTTTCCCGTTCACCCCACCATGCCCTCCCGGGTGCTCTTCCCCGCGCTCCGGCGTGGTCCGGCGGAGTAACTGTCGGTCCCCCTCTCTATGGTCTTGGAACGTGGACGCGGTTCAAGGCACCCTCGACGAGCTCGGCACCCCGCTGAGCGACGTCACGTTCGTCGTGTTCGACCTGGAGACCACCGGCGGCTCGCCGGCCGAAGACTCGATCACCGAGATCGGCGCGGTCAAGGTGCGGGCGGGTGAGGTGCTGGGCGAGTTCTCCACCCTGGTCGACCCCGGCGGACCGATCCCGCCGTTCATCTCGGTGCTGACCGGCATCACCGACGCCATGGTGGTGGCCGCCCCGCGCATCGAGGCGGTGCTGCCGAGCTTCCTGGAGTTCATCAAGGGCTCCACGCTGGTGGCCCACAACGCGGGCTTCGACACCCGCTTCGTCAAGGCCGCCTGCGCCGCCCACGGCTACCCCCCGCCCGCCAACCCCGTCGTCGACACCGTCGACCTGGCCCGGCGGGTGCTGACCCGCGACGAGACGCCCAACGCCAAGCTGTCCACGCTCGCCCGGTTCTTCCGCAGCCCCACCGAGCCGTGCCACCGCGCCCTCCAGGACGCCAGGGCCACCGTCGACGTGCTCCACGGGCTGATCGAGCGGGCCGGCTCCTTCCAGGTCCACACGCTGGAGGAGCTGAAGTCGTTCGTCCGCGCCCCCACGCCGGAGCAGCAGCGCAAGCGCCACCTGGCCGAGTCCGTCCCGCACGCCCCGGGCGTCTACTTCTTCGAGGACGACCGCGGCGAGGTGCTCTACATCGGCAAGAGCACCAACCTGCGCAACCGCGTGCGCTCCTACTTCACGGCCGCCGAGACCCGCCCGCGCATCCGCGAGATGATCGGCATCGCCGAGCGCGTGCGCCACGTCGTCTGCGCCACCGGGCTGGAGGCCGAGGTCAGGGAGCTGCGGCTGATCGGCGGCGCCAAGCCGCGCTACAACCGCCGCTCGCGCTTCCCGGAGAAGGTGGTCTGGCTCAAGCTCACCGCCGGCCCCTTCCCCCGCCTGTCGATCGTGCGCGAGCTGAAGGACGACGACGCCACCTACCTCGGCCCGTTCAGCAGCTCCCGCCTGGCCGACGAGGCCCGCATCGCCCTGCACGAGGCCGTGCCGCTGCGCCAGTGCACCCAGCCGATCAGCCTGCGCACCCGCCGGGCGGCCTGCGTCCTGCACGAGATGGGCCGCTGCGGCGCGCCCTGCGCGGGCAAGGAGAGCCCGGAGGAGTACGCCGCGCACGTCGAGAGCGCCCGCCGGGCCATGACCTCCGACGCCTCGCTCGTCTACACCGCCGTGTCGGCCCGCATGGAGCGCCTGTCGGTCGAGCAGCGCTACGAGGAGGCGTCCGTCGACCGCGACCGGCTGGCCGCGTTCGTCCGGGCGGCGGCCCGCATGCAGCGCCTGAGCGCCATCACCCGCATCCCCGAGCTCGTGGCCGCCAGCCCGGCCTTCGACGGCGGCTGGGACATCCACGTCGTCCGCTACGGGCGGCTGGCCGCGGCCGGCGTGATGCCGAAGGGTGCCCACCCCACGCCGTTCGTCGCCTCGCTCAAGGCCATGGCCGAGGCGGTCATTCCGGGCCCCGGCCCGGTCCACGCGGCCAGCGCCGAGGAGACCGAGTGCATCCTGCGCTGGCTGGAGTCGCCGGGCGTGCGGCTGGTCGAGGTCGACGGCGTGTGGTCGATGCCCGCCCGGGGCGCCGCCCGCCACAAGGCCCGCATCGATCTGGCCTACCGCGGGCTTGATCAGCGCCGCGACCGAGAGGGACGGCCTTTGCGATGACCGGATACAGTTAATACATGGTCACGGCAATCGTCCACATCAAGGCCGAGGTAGACCGGATCCCGGAGGTCGCCCAGACGATCGCCGAGATCGACGGGGTCAGCGAGGTCTACTCCATCACCGGCGAATGGGATCTGCTCGCCATGGTCAGGGTCGCCCGCTACGAGGAGGTGGCCGAGGTCATCCCCGGGCGGGTCAACAAGGTCGACGGCGTCGAGCACACCGAGACGCACATCGCCTTCCGCACCTACTCCAGGCACGACCTCGACGCCGCCTTCTCGATCGGCTTCCCCGAATCCGACTGATCCCCTCCCCCACGATCCCCGCGCAGGCCCCCGCGTAAGTCCCGCGTCCGCTTCCGCGTTCCCGCGTCCGTTCCTGCGTCCGTTCCTGCGGTCCCGCGTCCGTTCCTGCGCTCCCGCGTCCCGTTTCGCGTCCGTCGCCTGCGGGCCGTTCTCCGCGTCCGTTCATGGGCCCGGCCGTTCTCCGGCCGGGCCCATGCGCGTTCCCGGCCCTGAACCGGTCCGGCAGGCGAGCCGTCGGCGGGCGGCCCGGAACGTGGAACGGCCCGGACGGGGAAACCCCGTCCGGGCCGATCTCGATCAGGCGAAACCCTAGTGGGTGAGGCTCCGGTCGTCGCCGGAACCGATCGCGGCGTGCTCGCCGTGCTCCCCGTGCTCGCCGTGGTGCCCCTCGTCGAGCGGGATCTTCTCCCCGCCGTACGCCTTGGACATCCGGCCGCGGAGCTTGCCGAGCGGGCCGCGCATGCCCTTGGGCGGGATGCCGGAGGCGTCCTCGTCCACGGGCAGGGCCGGCACCGCCTCCTTGCCCCGCATGTGGGCTTCAAGGTCGTCGGACGGCGGCGTGTGCACCTCGATGAACTCACCGTGCGGCAGCCGCTTGATGACACCCGACTCCACACCGTGCCCGATGACCGCGGCGTCGCTGCGCTGCAGGCCGAGGCACATGCGGTAGGTGATCAGGTAGGCCAGCGCCGGCCCCACGAACACCAGAGCCCGGCCGATGTACGTCGTCCAGTTGAGGCTGATGTGGAAGTTGGCCGAGATCTCGTCGTTGGCGCCGAGCAGCCACAGCACACCGTAGAACGTCATCGCCGAGATGCCGATCGCGGTGCGGTGGGGGTTGTTGCGCGGACGGTCGGCGACGTGGTGCTCGCGGTTGTCCCCGGTGACCCACCGTTCGATGAACGGGTAGAGCGCGAGACCGGTCATGATGATGCCCATCGGCACCAGCGCCGGGATGATCACGCTCAGCGGCAGCGTGCCCGCGTGGGCCGTGCCGAACAGGTTCCACTCCCACGGCGGCATGAGCCGCAGCGAGCCTTCGAGGAAGCCCATGTACCAGTCGGGCTGCGAACCGGCGGAGATGTCCGCCGGCGTGTACGGCCCGAACAACCAGATCGGGTTGATCTGGGCGAACGTCGCCAGCCCCGACACCACGGCGAGCGTGAACAGGAAGTAGGCGCCCGCCTTGGCCATGAAGGCCGGGTAGAACGGCGCGCCCACCACGTTCTGGTTGTTCCGCCCCTTGCCCGGCATCTGCGTGTGCTTCTGCACCCACATGAGCACCATGTGGGCCGAGACCAGCGCCAGCAGGATGCCCGGGATGAGCAGGATGTGCAGCGAGTAGAACCGGGAGATGACGTCCTCGCCCGGATACTCCCCGCCGAACAGGAAGAACGTGATGTACGTGCCCACCAGCGGCAGCGAGATCGCCACGCCCTCGGTGATCCGCAGACCGGCGCCGGAGAGCAGGTCGTCGGGGAGGGAGTAGCCGGTCAGGCCCTCGGCGAGCGCCAGGGTCAGCAGCAGCACGCCGATGATCCAGTTGAGCTCGCGCGGCTTGCGGTAGGCGCCGGTGAAGAACACCCGCAGCATGTGCACCGTCATGCCGGCCACGAAGAGCAGGGCCGCCCAGTGGTGCATCTGCCTCATCAGCAGACCACCCCGGACGTCGAAGCTGATCTCCAGCGACGACGCGTAGGCCTCCGACATCATGACGCCCTTGAGCGGCGCGTACGAGCCGTCGTAGGCGATCTCGCCCATGCTCGGCTTGAACCACAGCGTCAGGAACGTACCGGTGAGCAGCAGGATGATGAACGAGTAGAGCGCGATCTCACCCAGCAGGAACGACCAGTGGTCAGGGAAGATCTTGCGCAGGTTGCGCTTGAGGAAGTTCGCCCCGCCCAGACGTTCGTCGAGGAAGGTCGACGGCCCGGCGATGGCCTTCGGTACGGCGTTCAGGTCGCTCATGCCTGGCCTCCCTTCTCCCTGGCCTCGGCCTCGGCGTCGCCGCGTTCCCAGAAGCTGGGACCGACGGGCACGTTGAAGTCACCCTGGGCGATCAGATAGCCCTCGCTGTCGACGGTGATGGGCAGCTGCGGCAGCGGCCGGGCGGCCGGGCCGAAGATGACCTTCGCGCCGTCGGCCGCGTCGAACGTCGACTGGTGGCACGGGCACAGGATGTGGTGGGTGGTCTGCTCGTAGAGCGCCGCCGGGCAGCCGACGTGCGTGCAGATCTTGGAGTAGGCGACGATGCCGTCGTGCGTCCAGTTCTGCTTGACGCCGCCCTTGAGCTCCTCCGGACGGAACTTGATCAGGATCAGCGTGGCCTTGGCGAGGGCGTTGAGGTCGTGCTCGTAACCCTCGGGGACCACCGACAGGATGCCGCCGGGCGAGTTGAAGTCGGCCGCGCGGATCGGCTGGCCGGTGCCCTCGACGACCAGGCGCAGCGGCTTGCCCTCCTTGGTCTTCTCACCCCAGACCGTGTGGCGCAGCAGCTTGTTGAACTTCGCGCCGGGCATCTTGGAGTTGTCGAGGTCGCGCAGCAGCACCAGCGGCACCAGGCCGAGCGGCGCGGCGGCCAGCAGCAGCGTGCGGCGCATCAGCTTGCGCTTGACGAAGCCGCTCTCGTTGGCGCCCTGCAGGAACGTCTCGGCGACGACCTCGCGGTCGTCCTCGTCGGAGGCCATCGTGTGGCGCTCCTGGACCAGCGCGTACTTCGGCATCATCTGGCGGACCCAGACCACGATGCCGACCGCGAGGCCGAGGACGGCCAGGGTCAGCGTGCCGCCGAGGGCGAGGTTGGAGACCCCCGTCGCCTCGGGGCTGCCGACCTGGAACACCACATAGGAGATGAGGAAGGCGATGCCGGCCAGGAAGGTGATCGCGAAGCAGAGCGCCACGATCTTCTCGGCCTTGCGGGCCTTGGCCTCGTCCGGCAGCGTCACGCCCGGGACGTCGCGGTCGGCGACGTCTTCCTTGTCCGCGGCGCCCAGCATCGACGTGCCCGGCGCGGGAGTGCCGATGACGCGCTTGGGCACGCGTTCGTCCGGCTGCTCGATCTCGTGCTCGTTGTCTGTCATGACTTCTGTCGCTTCTTCGCGGTGATCCAGATGGCGGCGAGGGCTAGGGCGGCGATGCCTACCACGAACGCTACGAGACCTTCGGTGACCGGGCCGATGCGCCCGAGGCCGAACCCTCCGGGGTCCTTCTGCTCACGGACCTGGGTGATGTACGCGATCATGCTGCGCTTCTCCTCAGGCGTGATCGTCGAGTCGTTGAAGACCGGCATCGCCTGCGGGCCGGTGACCATCGCCTCGTAGATCTGCGTCGGTGAGGACTCGTTGAGGTTGGGCGCGTACTTGCCCTGCGTCAGGGCACCGCCGGAACCGGCCCAGTTGTGGCACTGGATGCAGTTGGCCCGGAACAGCTCGCCGCCCTTGCCGGCGTCACCGAGCTTGGGGTCGACCTGCTCCTTGCCCGGGACCTGCGGGCCGCCGCCGAGCGACTGCACGTAGGCGGCGACCTGACGGGTCGTCTCCTCGGTGACCCAGTGGGCCGGGGGCTTGCGAGGCGCCTGCGGGCCGGGGTTGGCGGCGGGCATGCGGCCGGTGCTCATCTGGAAGTCGACCGCCGCGGCGCCGACGCCGACGAGCGTGGGGGCGGTGTTGGTGCCCTCCGCGTTCATGCCGTGGCAGCTCGAGCAGTGGGCCACGAACAGGCTCTTGCCCTCGGCCACGTCGTCGACCTTGCCTGCCGCCAGCGCCGCGTCGGCAGGCTTGCCCGCCTGGACAAAGGCGGCGTATACCATCCCGACCAGCGCCAACGCCAAAATCAGGACGGCGTATCTCGCGAGGGGATGCCGCCGCCAAGCGGTGATCCTAGTCACAGAGATCCCGTTCCTTAACGAATGATGTAGATGGTCGCGAAAAGACCGATCCAGACGACGTCTACGAAGTGCCAGTAGTAGGACACGACGATCGCGCTGGTGGCCTGCTCATGCGTAAAGCGCTTCGCGGCGTACGTGCGTCCCAGCATGAACAGGAACGCGATCAGGCCACCGGTCACGTGCAGGCCGTGGAAGCCCGTCGTCAGGTAGAACACCGAGGTGTAAGCGTTGGCGGACAGGGTCGCGCCCTCTGACGCCAGCTCGCCGTACTCGTACAGCTGACCGGCGACGAAGATCGCGCCCATCAGGAAGCTGACGATGTACCAGAAGCGGAGCTTGCCGACCTGCCCCTTCTCCGCGGCCCACACGCCCAGCTGGCACGTCACACTCGACAGGACCAGGATGATCGTGTTGACCGTCGCGAACGGGATGTTCAGGTGAGCGCCTTCTGCCTCAACGCCTGCAGGAAGGAAGGCAGGGCCCCACTCGATGCCCTTCCCCTCGCTCACCGACCGGATGGTGAAGTACATCGCGAACAGCGCCGCGAAGAACATGAGCTCAGAGGACAGCCAGACGATCGTCCCGACACTGACCAGGTTCGGCCGCCGGTACGACTGTGCTGTCGTCGTCGAAGTTATTGCGGATGCTGTCGCCACGGGCAGCATTATTGCGGCTCCGGTGTTCGGTCCGGCCAACGACCCCCCGTTAGGAGGAACAAACCGGCCATCAACCTGGGATAATTGGGACAAAACGCCTGTCAGACCCGGTGGCCTGGGATTGCATCCCGGCGCAACGGTACGATCCAGGTGACCATACAGCTTCGACCGATAGCGAGCGCGACAGTGACGTCCTCTGGGAGCACCGACGACACGATGAGGGTCCTCGTCTACAGCGACGACGCCACCACCCGGGCCGAGGTCCGCCAGGCGATCGGCCGGCGGCCGGCGGCCGACCTGCCCCTCGTCGAGATCATCGAGTGCGCCACCGAGCCCAAGGTCCACCAGTGGCTCGGCTCCGGCGAGATCGACGTGGCGGTCCTCGACGGCGAGACCCAGCCCGCCGGCGGCATGGGCATCTCCCGCCAGGCCAAGGACGAGGTCTACGACTGCCCGCCCGTCTGCCTGATCATCGCCAGGCGCGACGACCGCTGGCTGGCCGACTGGTCCAAGGCCGACGCCGTCGTCCCGCAGCCCATCGAGCCCATGGTCCTGGCCGACACCGTCGCCGACCTCATGCGCCGCCGTTCCGCCACCCGACTCAACGCGAAGTAGGTGCCCATGGACTCCCGGACGACCTGGCCGGCCCTGTTCTCCGCGCTCCTTTCCGGCGAGCACCTGTCGGCCGACGAGACGGCCTGGGCGATGCGGGAGATCTTCTCGGGCAACGCCACCTCCGCCCAGATCGCGGGCTTCGCGCTGGCCCTGCGGGCCAAGGGCGAGACGGTGGCCGAGGTGGTGGGCCTGGCCCGGACGATGCTGGAGTTCTCCACGCCGCTGACCGTCGAGGGGCCCGTCCTCGACGTCGTCGGCACGGGCGGCGACCGCGCCCACACCGTCAACGTCTCCACCATGGCCGCCATCGTGGCCGCCGCGGCGGGGGCCAGGGTCGTCAAGCACGGCAACCGCTCGGCCTCCTCGCTGTGCGGGGCCGCCGACGTCCTGGAGCACATGGGCATCAGGCTCGACCTGACGCCCGAGCAGACCGCGCGGGTGGCGCGCGAGGCGGGCATCGCCTTCTGCTTCGCGCCCGTCTACCACCCGGCGCTGCGCTTCGCCGGCCCGGCGCGCAAGGAGATCGGCGTCCCGACGGTCTTCAACTTCCTGGGCCCGCTGACCAACCCGGCCCGGCCCAGCGCCCAGGCCATCGGCGTCTACGACGCCCGCATGCTGCCCGTCATCGCCGGCGTCTTCGCCGAGCGCGGCGTGTCCGCCCTGGTCTTCCGCGGCGACGACGGGCTCGACGAGCTGACCATCACCGGCACCTCCACGGTGTGGGTGGTCCGCGACGGCACGGCCACCGAGGCCAGGTTCGACCCCTCGATCCTGGGCATCCCCCGGGCCGACGCGGGCGCGCTGCGCGGCGGCGACGTGCAGTTCAACGCCCAGGCCGTGCACGACGTGCTGGGCGGCAAGAAGGGGCCGGTGCGCGACGCCGTCCTGCTCAACACCGCCGCCGCGCTGGTCGCCCACGACGGCGCCGGCGACGACCTCGACACCGCGATGATCAAGGGCTACGAGCGCGCCACGCAGGCGATCGACTCCGGCCTGGCCTCCGACACGCTGCGCCGCTGGATCGAGGTCAGCAGCTCCTACCGCCCGTCGTGAGCGTGAGCGCGCCGCTGAGGCGCGCTCACGTCCTTCGCCGGTACGTATTGCCGAAAGGCCCCGGCAGAGCCTCCAGGGCCTGCTCAGGGCCGGTGGGCGGTCAGCGGCTCAGAAGGTGATGCTCGGGCCGTCCTTGAGCGTGCTCCACTTGAGCCAGTCCTTCCAGTTCTCCTGCCAGTGGCCCCACCCGTTGGTGGGCTCCAGCTTGCGCGGCGAGCCGGTGATGATGATCGGGTCCCCGATCAGGGTGTTCTTGATGAACCAGGCCGCGTTCTCCGGGCTGACGTTCACGCAGCCGTGGCTGACGTTGGAGTTGCCCTGGGAGCCCACCGACCAGGGCGCGCTGTGCACGTACTCGCCGCTGTTGGAGATGCGCACGGTGTTGTAGACGGTGAGCTGGTAGTAGCCCGACTGTCCCGGGCCGATGCCGGGCGAGGTCATGACGGTCACCGGCTCCCGCGACATCGCCAGGTGCACGCCCGAGGTGGTGTAGTACTTCCACTGGCCGCCCTGCCCGGCGCTCATCGGCATGGTGCGGATGCGCTTGCCGTCCCGGCGGACCGTCAGCACGTGCTCGTCGGTGCTGCCCCGGGTGATCTGCGAGCGGCCGATCTTGAAGTCGAGGGTGACGTCGCGCTTGCCGTACAGGCCGGGGCCGCCGCGCACGCCGGCCAGCTTCGCCTCCAGCCGCACCTTCGTGTACGCCGGCCAGTACTCCTCCGGCCGGAAGTCCACATGGCTGTCGTCGAACCAGTGCCAGGCCCCGTCCACCGGCTTGGAGCTGCGGATGGTCAGGTTGCGCTCGACGGCCACCCGGTCGCTCACCGGCTTGTCGAAGGCGATCATGACGGGCATGCCGATGCCGACCGTCAGCCCGGTGTCGTCCTTGTTGGGGGTGATCGTCTGGATGTCGAATGTCTTGTCGCCCTTGACGGTGCTGAACGTGCTGGAGGTCTCGCTCTGCTTGCCCGAGGCGTCCACGCTGACGACGGTGACCGTGTAGCCGGCGCTGGGCCGGGCGGTGGTCGTGCTGCGCCAGCGGGTGCCGTCGCCGCTCAGGACGCCCTTCAGCCGGCCCGCCTTGCCGCCGTCCACCCGGACGCTCTTGATCGTGCCGCCGTGCGCGGACACCACCACGGGCTGGTCGGTGGCCACGTTCACGGCCTTGTCCTGCGGTGTGACGCCCACCGCCGGCTGCCGCGCGACCGCGGTCAGCTCCTTCGTCTCGTTCGCCGCGCCGCTCAGCGAGCACGCCGTGAGCAGCGCCAGGGCCAGCAGGCCGGCCGATCCATTCGCCACGCGTCTCACGAGTGACCCCCTCGCCCAAGATCCAACCTTCTCCTCCCTTATTACCCTGAGTGATCTATTCACGACATCCGTGACCTGGTAAAGAACACGAAAAAGCGGGCGTCCTCCCCTATGGGAAGGACGCCCGCTTCGAGTCGCTTGTCAGTGCGAGAAGTTGCCCCGGTAGTACTGGAACACGAACCCGATCATGGCCATGATGATCAGGAACACGCCGATCAGGAACATCCAGAAGCCGATCACGAACCCGGCGAAGGCGAAGGCCGCCGCCAGGCACAGGAACAGCGGCCACCAGCTGCTCGGGCTGAAGAAGCCGATCTCGCCGGCGCCCTCGCTGATGTCGGCCTGCTTGTCGTCCTCCGGCTGGGCGCCGATGCGCCGCGCGGTGAACATCAGGTAGTAGCCCACCATGAAGGCGAACCCGACCGAGATCGCCATGGCGGTGGTGCCCACGGGCTCACCGTGGCCGGTCGCGGCCTTGGTCCAGAACCAGTAGCCGACGTCGACACCGGCGAAGAACAGGCCGCACAGCAGGAACAGCCAACCCTGGACCTTCATCAGGCCTCCACCTCCGTGGCGGACTTGGCGGACATGTGCGGGTAGTGCAGGTCGAACGCCGGGCGCTCGGACCGGATGCGCGGCAGCGAGGTGAAGTTGTGCCGCGGCGGCGGGCAGGAGGTCGCCCACTCCAGCGAGCCGCCGTAACCCCACGGGTCGTCGACGGTGACCTTGACGCCCGAGCGCCAGGTCTTCCAGACGTTGTAGAAGAACGGCAGCGTCGAGGCGCCCAGGATGAACGCGCCGACCGACGAGATCATGTTCAGGTCGGTGAAGCCGTCGGCCGCGCTGTAGTCGGCGTACCGGCGGGGGAAGCCGACCATGCCCAGCCAGTGCTGGACGAGGAAGGTGGTGTGGAAGCCGATGAACAGCAGCCAGAAGTGCACCTTGCCCAGCTTGTCGTCGAGCATCTTGCCGGTGAACTTGGGCCACCAGAAGTAGAAGCCGGCGAACATGGCGAACACGACCGTGCCGAAGACCACGTAGTGGAAGTGGGCGACGACGAAGTAGGTGTCGCTGATCTGGAAGTCGAGCGGCGGCGAGGCCAGGATGACGCCGGTCAGGCCACCGAGCAGGAAGGTGATCAGGAAGCCGACGGAGAACAGCATCGGCGCCTCGAACGACAGGTGACCCCGCCACATCGTGCCGATCCAGTTGAAGAACTTCACGCCCGTCGGCACCGCGATGAGGAACGTCATGAACGAGAAGAACGGCAGCAGGACCTGCCCGGTCGGGAACATGTGGTGCGCCCAGACCGTGATGGACAGACCGGCGATCGCGATGGTGGCGCCGACCAGGCCGATGTAGCCGAAGATCGGCTTACGGCTGAAGACCGGCAGGATCTCGGTCACGATGCCGAAGAACGGCAACGCGATGATGTACACCTCGGGATGGCCGAAGAACCAGAACAGGTGCTGCCACAGGATCGGCCCGCCGTTGGCCGGGTCGAAGATGTGCGTGCCGAGCTTGCGGTCGGCCTCCAGGGCCAGCAGCGCGGCGGCCAGCACGGGGAAGGCCATCAGCACGAGCATGCTGGTCAGCAGCACGTTCCAGGTGAAGATCGGCATGCGGAACATGGTCATGCCGGGCGCGCGCATGCAGATGATCGTGGTGATGAAGTTCACCGAGCCGAGGATCGTGCCGAGACCCGACAGGGCCAGGCCCATGATCCACAGGTCGCCGCCGATGCCGGGCGAGTGGATCGCGTTCGACAGCGGCGTGTAGGCGAACCAGCCGAAGGAGGCCGCGCCGCCCGGCGTCAGGAAGCCGGACACCGCGATGATGCTGCCGAACAGGTAGAGCCAGTAGCTGACCATGTTCAGGCGCGGGAAGGCCACGTCGGGGGCGCCGATCTGGAGCGGCATCAGCTCGTTGGCGAAGCCGGCGAACAGCGGCGTCGCGAACATCAGCAGCATGATCGTGCCGTGCATGGTGAACAGCTGGTTGAACTGCTCGTTGCTGGTGATCTGCAGCCCTGGCTGCGCCAGCTCGGCCCTCATGATCAGCGCCATGACGCCGCCGATCAGGAAGAAGGCGAACGACGTGATCAGGTACATGTGTCCGATGATCTTGTGATCAGTCGAGGACAGCCACTTGGCGATGATCTGGCCCTTGGTGACGGGCCGGACCGGTGCGCGAAGCGGTTCTTGGATGGCGGTCACTGGGCACTCCCAGCCTGGGTCGCGATGTACTGGTCGAACTCAGCCTGCTTGACGAGCTTCACCGAGAACAGCATCCGGCTGTGGTCGACGCCGCACAGCTCGGCGCACCGGCCGGCGTAGACGCCCACGCGGTCGTCGCCGAGCGTCTTGATCTCGAACTTGCGCCCCGGGTTGCCCTCGGGGATGCCGGGGATGATGTCCCGCTTGAACAGGAACTCGGGCACCCAGAACGAGTGGATCACGTCGTCGGTGGAGAGGTCGAACTCGACCTTGGTGTTCGTCGGCAGGACCAGCTGAGGGCCCTGGTGGTAGTCGTGCACCGGCATGCCTGCCACGGGCTGCGTCGTCTTGCCGTTGTAGGTCGTGGTGAAGCGCCAGCTCCACTGGTAGGCCTCGACCTTGACCTTGACGGGCGCGTCACCCGCGACGTCCGTGAGGGCCTTGCTGTCGCGGGCGGTGAAGAAGAAGAACACCGACACCATGACGAGCGGGACCACCGTGTAGAGGATCTCGATCGGCAGGTTGTAGCGCACCTGGGGCGGCAGTTCGGCCTTCCCCCTGCGCTTGCGGTGGAAGATCGCGGCCCAGACGATCAGGACGATGACGACGACGCCCGTGGCGAGTGCGGCGATCCAGGCCCCGTTCCACAGATGCTGAACGACCTTGGCCTGCTCGGTCACGCCCTCGGGCAGCAGGCCGTTGGACCAGTCGAACTTGGGAACGTCATTAGCACACGCCGTAGCAGTGGCCAGCAGCAACGCCAAAGCGGCGGCGCGCGGCACCCTGCGCCGGGCCAACGAACGCCGCGTCGTACGGCGAGTCGGACTCACGGATCGCCTACCCCACAGATGAAGCCCAAGAGTCTTTCCCTTGGGTGCTCGTATTTCCAAATGCACAGCTGATTGCAGACACATTAGCGTGCAGGTGTCCCGCCCTACCGCGCGACCCCTCGATGGCGCCGCAAGTGGGACGATGAGTCTCGTGGCGTATTTCGACGCGGCCTCGAGCGAGCCGCTGCACCCTCAGGCACGCGAGGCGCTGCTGGCGGCGATCGACGTCGGCTGGGCCGACCCCGCGAGACTGTACACCCAGGCCCGCCGCGCTCACCTGCTGCTGGAGCAGGCCCGCACGGAGGTGGCCGAGGCGCTCGGAGCGCGCCCCGACGAGGTGTCGTTCACCTCGTCCGGCACGCAGGCCGCGCATCTCGGCGTGCTCGGCACCCTACACGGCAGGCGCAGGGTCGGGCGTCATCTGGTCACCAGCGCGGTCGAGCACTCCAGCGTGCTGCACGCGGCCGGCGTGCACGAACGCGACGGCGGCACGGTCGAGACCGTGGGCGTGACCCTGGAGGGGCGGGTCGACCTCGACGCGTTCACCGAGGCGGTCGCGCGTCCCGGCACGGCGCTGGCCTGCCTCCAGACGGCCAACCACGAGGTGGGCACGGTGCAGCCGGTCGCCGAGGCCGCCGCCGCGTGCCGGGCGAGCGGGGTGCCGCTGCTGGTCGACGCGGCCCAGACCGCGGGCCGCATGCCGATCCCGCCGGGCTGGTCGGTGCTGACGGCGAGCGCCCACAAGTGGGGCGGCCCGGCCGGGGTCGGCGTGCTGGCGGTGCGCAAGGGCACCCGGTTCCGCTCGTTCCTGCCCGAGGACGAGCGCGAGCGGCGGCGGGTGCCGGGCTTCGAGAACGTGCCGGGCATCGTGGCCGCGGCGGCGGCGCTGCGCGCGATGAGCGCCGAGGCGGCGCAGGAGCAGGCCCGGCTGTCCACGCTGGTCGCCCGGATCAGGGAGACCGTGCCGAAGGTCGTGCCGGACGTCGAGGTGATCGGCGACCCGGTCGTCCGGGCGCCCCACATCGTGACCTTCTCGTGTCTCTACGTCGACGGCGAGGCGCTGCTCACCGAGCTGGACAAGGCGGGATTCGCCGTATCGTCCGGAAGCTCGTGCACCGCTAGTACGCTTCGTCCATCGCACGTCCTCGAAGCGATGGGCGTGCTGACGCATGGAAATGTCCGGGTGTCGCTGCCCAGGGGCACGTCCGCGGCCGAGGTCGACCGGTTCCTGGCCGTGCTGCCCGATCTGGTGCGCCGCATCCGGCACGACGCAGGAGTCGCATGACCGAGGTAACTCAGCCGTCATTGACGATCGACGCGCTCGGGAAGAAGTGCCCGATCCCGATCATCATGCTCGCCGAGCAGATCAACCACGTGCCGCTCAACGCCGTGGTGGCGGTGCTGGCCGACGATCCGGCGGCCTACACCGACGTGCCGGCGTGGTGCCGGCTGAAGTCCCACCGCCATGTGGCCTCGTACGAGCTGCCCGAGGGCGGCTGGGCGATCCACGTGATGCGCAACTACTGACGGTTTGTGGGTAGAGCCCTCCCCTGACGGCACATCGACCATTCGGGGGAGAACATGGCCAAGGGGAACGAGACCGCCCGCGACGTGATGAGCACGGGCGCGGAGTGCATCGCCGCGCACGAGACGCTCGACCGGGCGGCCCAGATGATGCGCAGCAACGACGTGGGCGCGCTGCCCGTGTGCGGCCCCGACGACCGGGTGACCGGCATCATCACCGACCGCGACATCGTGATCAAGTGCGTCGCGGCCGGTCACGACCCCGCGCAGGTGACGGCGGGCGAGCTGGCGACCGGCCTGGTCTGGGTGACGGCGGACGCCACCGTGCAGGAGGCGCTGTCGCGCATGGAGCAGAACCAGATCAAGCGGCTGCCGGTGCTGGAGAACGAGCGGATCGTCGGCATGATCAGCGAGGCCGACCTCGCCCGGTGCCTGCCGGACGACCAGCTCGCCGAGTTCGTGCACCGGGTGTACGCCAAGCGCTGACACCCGTACGGGGGACCGCCCCGCCACGCCTGCGGGCGGGCGGGGCGCACGCGTGTCAGGGGTGGTAGCAGCGCACGTGGCCGGCGATGTCGGCAGCGGCCTCGGCGCCGTAGGCGGCCGTGAAGCGCTCCAGGAAGACCTTCTGCCCCAGCTCGTACTCCTGGCCGCCGACGCGCTCCAGCACGTGCGTGGCCGTCAGGTTGCCGATCTGGCCGCAGCGCTCCAGCGGCAGGCCCCAGGCCAGGCCGGACAGGAAGCCGGCGCGGAAGGCGTCGCCGACGCCCGTGGGGTCGGCCTTGCCGCGCTCGGGGGCCGGGGCGACCTGGATGGACGGCTCGCCCTTGCGGTCGATGACGGCGCCCTTGGGGCCGAGCGTGGTGACGCGGACGCCGACCCGGTCGAGGATCTCCTCGTCGGACCAGCCGGTCTTCTGCTCGATGAGCCCCTTCTCGTAGTCGTTGGAGAACAGGTAGGCGGCGCCGTCGACGAGCTGCCTGATCTGCTCGTCCTCCATGCGGGCGAGCTGCTGGGAGATGTCGGCGGCGAAGGGGATGCCGCGCTGGCGGCACTCGTCGGTGTGCCGCAGCATCGCGTCGGGGTCGTTGGGGCTGATCAGCACCAGGTCGAGGCCGCCGAGGCGGGAGGCGACCGGCTGCAGCTCGATCAGCCGCGCCTCGGCCATCGCCCCGGTGTAGAAGGAGGCGATCTGGTTGTGGTGCTCGTCGGTGGTGCACAGGAAGCGCGCGGTGTGCTGCGTCTCGGAGATGTGCACGGACTCGCAGTCGACGCCGTGACGCTCCAGCCAGGAGCGGTAGTCGGCGAAGTCGTTGCCGACGGCGCCCACCAGGATCGGCTTGAGGCCGAGGCAGCCCATGCCGAAGGCGATGTTGGCCGCGCAGCCGCCGCGACGGATCTGAAGGTCGTCGACCAGGAACGAGAGCGACACCCGGTCGAGCTGCTCGGCGATGAGCTGATCGCCGAAGCTTCCTGGGAACGTCATCAGGTGGTCTGTCGCGATGGAGCCGGTTACGGCGATGCGCACGGGATTCTTCTTCCTCGTTGTCAGCAGGCCAATGAGCCCCACGAGAATACGCGAAGGTCCCGCTCGCACAAAGGCGGGCGGGACCCCACAGGCCGAAGCCGTGACCCCTTAGTTGAACGAGTCGCCACAGGCGCAGGAGCCGGTGGCGTTGGGGTTGTCGATGGTGAAGCCCTGCTTCTCGATCGTGTCGACGAAGTCGATGCTGGCGCCCATCAGGTAGGGGGCGCTCATGCGGTCGGTGACCACGCTGACACCGCCGAAGTCCGTCACCACGTCACCGTCCATGGAACGGTCGTCGAAGAAGAGCTGGTAGCGCAGGCCGGAGCAACCACCCGGCTGCACGGCGACCCTCAGCTGCAGACCTTCCTCACCCTGCTGCTCCAGCAGGCTCTTGACCTTCGCGGCGGCCGCGTCAGTCAGGATCAGGCCCTGCGTCGTGGTCTCGCTGCTCTCAACCGTCATCTGCTGACTCCCTAACCCGGCTGTCTGTTTCCGACGTCCTACTGATGACGCTACCAACACCTCGCCCATGCCACACATTCCCGGGTCCCCTACCCCCGGAATAACCACGTTCGTCCATGTGTCATAGTGAGTATCGTCAAACCGACGATAAGGGGGTATGGCGATGGCCACCCAGACTGGGCTGCCGCTCTTCGTCCTCGGGCAGGGCGCCGATCCGCACAGCGAGAAGGGCGTCGACTGCCCCGGCGAGCTGCCGCCCGCGTCCGACCCTGACCTGGTCGAGCGCGCCCGCAAGGCCAAGGAGGCGCTGGGCGACCGCCTGTTCGTGCTGGGCCACCACTACCAGCGCGACGAGGTCATCCAGTTCGCCGACGTGACCGGCGACTCCTTCAAGCTGGCCCAGCAGGCCGCCGCGCGGCCCGAGGCGGAGTTCATCGTCTTCTGCGGCGTGCACTTCATGGCCGAGTCCGCCGACATCCTCACCGGCGAGGCCCAGAAGGTGGTGCTGCCCGACCTGGCCGCCGGGTGCTCCATGGCCGACATGGCCACGTTCGACCAGGTGGAGGAGTGCTGGGAGGCCCTTGAGGACGCCGGTCTGGCCGGCGAGGTGGTCCCCGTCACGTACATGAACTCCAGCGCCGACATCAAGGCGTTCTGCGGGCGCAACGGCGGCGTGGTGTGCACCTCCTCCAACGCCAGGAGGGCCCTGGACTGGGCGTTCGAGCAGGGCCGCAAGGTGCTGTTCCTGCCCGACCAGCACCTCGGGCGCAACACGGCGGTGCTGGAGATGGGCATGTCCCTGGAGGACTGCGTGGTCTGGAACCCCCACCGCCCCGGCGGCGGGCTGACCCGCGAGCAGCTCGACCGGGCGCGGATGATCCTGTGGAAGGGCCACTGCTCGGTGCACGGCCGCTTCACGGCCGAGTCCGTCGACGACGTGCGCGCGCGCATCCCCGGCGTGAACGTGCTCGTCCACCCCGAGTGCCGGCACGAGGTGGTGCTCAAGGCCGACCACGTGGGCTCGACCGAGCACATCATCAAGACCCTCCAGGCCGCTCCCGCCGGGTCGAGCTGGGCCGTCGGCACCGAGCTGAACCTGGTCAAGCGGCTGGGCGCGATGTTCCCCGACAAGAACGTCTCGTTCCTGGACCGGACGGTCTGCTACTGCTCCACGATGAACCGGATCGACCTGCCGCACCTGGTGTGGGCGCTGGAGTCGCTCGTGCTGGGCGACGTCGTCAACCGGATCACGGTGGACGAGGACACCGCCCACTGGGCCAGGGTCGCGCTGGACCGCATGCTGGCGCTCCCGTAACGCCCTCCCCCGACGGGCCGGGCCCGTGGCGAGGAGCGCCCGCCCTCGCCGCGGGCCCGGCCCTTTCCGGCCCCGTTCGGCCCGGTTCGGTACGGTACGGCGCGGTCAGGCGAAGTCGTAGCCGACGCGGACGCCGACCGTCAGCGTCTGGCGGCCGGGGCTGACCGAGGACGCGCTCTCGGCCGCCGCGGCCATCGCCACCAGCGGCTGGGGGCCGCCCCTGACCTCCTCGGAGATCGACACGACCGGGCCGAGCGGGCGTCCGGCCAGCTCGGCGTAGTGGGCGGCCTTGGCCGCGGCGTCCCTGAACGCCCTCGTCCTGGCCTCGCCGAGCACCGACGCCGGGTCGGACAGCTCGAAGGCCACGCCGTTGAGCCGGGCCTCCTCGCCCACTCCGGCGACCGTGTCGATGACGGCGTCGGCCCGCGACAGGTCCCTGACCACCACCTCGACGCCCTGGGCCGCCCGGTAGGCGGAGACCTTCGGGTAGACCTCGTACTCGGGGCCGAGCGAGAGCTCGACCGTGCGCACGTCGTGGGCCGCGACGCCGGCCCCGGCCAGCGCGTCGGCCAGCCGGGCCGCGGCGGCCCTGACCGCCGTGAACGCCTCGGACGCCGACGCCCTGCGCACCTCGACGCCCGCCAGCAACCGCAGGACGTCGGGCGCGGCCTGCACGCTGCCCTCACCGACGACGGAGATGTCCACGCCTGCCCCCTCGACTGGGTTCGCCTCGATCCTACGGGCGAGTCCTGCCCCCGCCCACGGCCGGTTCACATGGCAGCTCACACTGCGGCTCATACGGCGTCGACGATCGCGCCCGGATCGTCCAGCTCGACCTGGTGTCCCGAGCCGGGCAGCAGCACCAGCTTGGCGTCGAGGCAGGCCGCCAGGCTCTGCCTGCGGGCGTCCCGGCCGCCCGCGCCGAGCACGGTGACCGGGATGTCGGGAAAGGGATGACCGGCCCGGATGTCGCGGAGATCGGCGGCCATGTCGCGGCGGGCCAGCCACTCCCCCGCCACCGCCGCGGGCACCTTGCCCATCCGGTACACGCCGAAGGGGTCGCCCATGCCCGTGACCAGGCGGTGCGCCGGCGGCCCGGTCAGGCGGGCCAGCACGTTCGCGCCCCACGTGCCGCCGAGCGCGGGCAGCCACGCGCCCAGGACGGCGGCGAGCGCGAGCGGCCGGCGCACGGGCGGCGGGCTGGGGTCGACCAGGACGAGCTTGGCCACGCAGAGCGGGTGCAACCGGGCGAACGCCTCGGCGTGCCAGCAGGACAGGCCGTGCGCGACCAGCGTGATCTGGGACGGCTGCGCGGGGGCCAGCGCGGCCAGCCGGGCCACCTCGCCGTACAGGGTGGGCCGGTCGGTCGCCGGCGGGCTGAGGCCGAGCCCCGGACGGTCGAAGCGGACGACCCGGTGGCAGGCGGCCAGGCCGGCGGCCACGGCGTCCCAGTGGAACCAGGCGCCGCCGAGGCCCGCCGTGATGAGCACGCCGGGGCCCGCCCCCTGGTCCAGGACGTGCGGCGGGCCGCCGGGAGCCTCGTCGTCGTCGTGGACGAGCAGCCTGAGCGCCACGTACACGACCCAGACGGCGACCATCGTGAGCTGGATCCGGTGAGCGACGCCGGCCAGCCGCCCGGCGGCCAGGGCGGCCAGCATGAGCCCGGTCGCCCCCGCGTTCAGGCCGGTGAACAACCACGACACCCACGAGCGCCAGTGCGCGGACAGCACCGCCATCGCGGTCAGCACGGCCGTCATGGCCAGCGCGCCGGCCACCATGTGGAGCCGGTGCGAGACCCCCTCGCCGCGGCAGGTGGGGTCGCTGAGCACGGCGCAGTCGAGCGGGACCAGGCCGGAGACGACCGTCAGCAGCCCGAAGGCGGCCAGCGCCAGCCAGCCGGCCCACTCGCGCGCCACCCTGGGCACCGTCGCCACCGCGGCCAGGCAGGCCAGCCCGGACAGCACGTCGCTGACCCGGAACAGGCGCGTCCACGGCTGGTCGCGGGCGGCCAGCTCGCTCACGTAGCCGTCGGTCCTGTCCACGGCGGGCGTGGTGAACTGGCCGGTGATCCAGGCGCTGTACAGCACGGCCGCCACGATGAGCGCCGAGGCCGCGGCGACGAACAACCTTCGCTCCACGTGATGATTAGAACACCATCCGTGGTCAAAGGCCCGGAGCACCCCATACCGGGAACCATCGGCCGAGGTCGGCCTCCAGCGGCAGCTCGCCGTCCAGGGCGCCTCTGGCCTGCAGTTCGAGGGCGTTGTCGCGCCTGTTCCCGGGCAGCGGCGCGAACGGGTAGAACGTGCCGCGCTTGTACAGGTAGACCACCGCCAGCCGCCTGCCCGCCGGGGCGGCGAACGACACCAGCGAGCACAGCAGCGAGGGCCCGAACCCGGCCGACTCCAGCGAGGAGTTGACCGCGTGCAGCTCGGTGACCAGGTCGCTGACGTCGTCCGGCGCGCGGCGGACCAGCAGCCAGGTGTAGCCGTAGCCGTCGTCGGACTCCTCGACGCGCCCGCCGAGCAGCGCCTTGACGTCGCTCTCCAGCGTGGCGAACGCGCCGCCCTCCGCGGCCCTGAACGACACCGAGCCGAGACCGGTGGGGACGAGACCGGTCGCGGCCTGGAGCGTCACGGCCGCGGACGGCAGCGCGAACAGCGCGTCGAGGTTGGGCTTGACCGGCTTGGACCGGCCCAGCAGCGAGTCGAGCCAGCCCATGCCGCCTCAGCCCCTTCCGAGCTGCTTGGAGATGGACGCGAGGAGTTCGAGCCGGCGCTCCAGCGGCGGATGCGTGGAGAACAGGTTCGCCAGCGTCTCCCCCCTGGCCAGGGCCGGCGCGAAGTAGAAGGCGTTGAACGGCGCCGCCTCGCGCAGGTCGGTGGTCGGGATCCTGGCCATGTCGCCGGTGACCTTGGTCAGCGCGCTGGCCAGGGCCGAGGGACGCTGCGTGAGCAGGGCTCCGGCCCGGTCGGCGGCCAGCTCGCGGTAGCGCGACAGGGCCCGGGTGAGCAGGAAGCTGATGGCGTACACGACGATCGAGACGAGCATGATGATCAGCCCGACCGGCACGCCGCCCTGGCCGTTGTCCCGGCGTCCGCCGAAGCCGGCGTACAGGGCGAACCTCGTCATCAGCCCGGCGACGATGCCGAGGAACGAGGCGATCGTCATGACGGCGACGTCGCGATGGGCGACGTGCGACAGCTCGTGCGCCAGGACGCCTTCGAGCTCCTGAGGCTCCAGGCGGCGCAGGATGCCCGTCGTCACGCAGACGACGGCCCGCTTCTGGTTACGGCCGGTCGCGAAGGCGTTCGGGACGTCGGAGTCGGCGATCGCCACCCGCGGCTTGGGCATGTCCGCCAGCGCGCACAGCCGGTCGATGAGGCCGTGGAGCTCGGGGGCCTCCTGTGGGGAGACCTCCCGTCCGTGCATCGCGAACAGGGCGATGCGGTCGGACAGGAAGTACTGCACCAGCAGCAGCCCCCCGGCGAGCACCAGCACGGTCAGCGCGCGCACACCGAGGGCGATCAGCACGCCGACGAACGCCACGTAGAGCAACCCCAGCAGGAACATCGTCACGACCATGCGGCGGGTCAGGCCGCTGTCGGACGCGAACCGCGTGCCCACGGGACTCAGCCCGGAATGAGGCCTTGGTCGCCCAGCATCTCCCGGACCTCCTCGATCGAGGCGTCCGCGGGGGGAAGGATCAGCTCTGACGGCTCAAGGCTGTCGTCGGGAAGCGCCTTGCCCACATGGCGCACCTTGTCGAGCAACGCGTGCAGCTTGACGCGGAAGGCCCCCTCGTCACCGGTCTCGATGGCGGCCTCCAGCTCGCTGTCGAGCTCGTTGAGCACCACGATGTCGTCCGGCGAGATCTCGACCTGGCCCTCGCCCATGATTCTGACGATCATGCGTTCTCCCCGGGCTGACGCAGCTGCTGGGTGTGACCCTGCTGCGGCTGGGCCTGCTGCTGGGGCTGCCCCTGCTCGATGGCGCTCTTGGGCGCCGGGCCCTGGCCCAGCTCGGCCTTCATGCGGGCCAGCTCCAGCTCGACGTCCATGCCGCCGCCCATGCGGTCGAGCTCGGCCTGGATGTCGTCGCCGCGGGTGCCGCTGAAGTCGTCGAGCGCGCCACTGGCCAGCAGCTCGTCGATCGCGCCCGCGCGGGCCTGCATCTGCGCCGTCTTGTCCTCGGCGCGCTGGATCGCCAGGCCGACGTCGCCCATCTCCTCGGAGATGCCGGAGAACGCCTCGTTGATGCGCGTCTGGGCCTCGGCGGCGGTGTAGGTCGCCTTGATCGTCTCCTTCTTCGTGCGGAAGGAGTCGACCTTGGCCTGCAGCCGCTGGGAAGCCGTGGTCAGCTTCTCCTCCTCGGCCTGCAGGTTGTCGTGCTGGACCTTGAGGTCGGCCATCTGCCCCTGCAGATTGGACCGCCGCTGCAGTGCCTCGCGCGCGAGGTCCTCGCGCCCGACGGACAGCGCCTTGCGGCCCTGGTCCTCATAGCGCCTGGCCTGCGCCTCCAGGCCGTTGATCTGCAGTTCTACCCGCTTGCGCGAGGTGGCCACGTCGGCCACCCCTCGACGCACCTTCTGCAGCAACTCGAGCTGCCGCTGATAGGAGTAGTCAAGCGTCTCGCGCGGATCCTCCATCTTGTCCAGGGCCTTGTTGGCCTTGGACTTGAAGATCATCGAAAGTCTCTTCATCACGCTCATGCGCGTCGGCCGTCCCCTTCTAGGTCGTGCTGGTGTTCACCCAATGCAGCGCAGCCGCCTTGGGATTACCCTACGCATAACGCACGGGGGCGTCACTAAGTTGCAGTCCAGGTAGGGTTGACGTGTGTTGCGACGCCGATCCCAAACCTCCGTGGACGACACCCCCGTCCCCGTTGACGATCCTAAGCCCCAGGGTAAAGGTCGTCCCACACCCAAGCGCCGGGATGCCGAGGGCAGACGACGCCAGCCGGTCTCCGCGCCGAAGGACCGCAAGGAGGCCTATCGGCAGATGCGCGCCAAGCAGGCCGCCGAGCGCGACCGGGCCCGCAAGGGCATGCTCGCAGGTGACGAGCGTTATCTCCCGGTTCGCGACAAGGGTCCGGGGCGCAAGTTCGCCCGCGACTGGGTCGACTCGCGGCGCCTGCCCAGCCAGTACTTCCTGCCGTTCTCGCTACTGATCCTGCTGGCGACCTGGATCCCGTGGCCGATCGAGATCCGCGCCAAGGTGCTCAACATCGTCATCGCGGTCGGCTGGCCGATCATGATGATCGGCGTCCTGGCCACCTCCCTCTACGTGGCGTGGAAGGTGAAGAAGGAGGTCGCGGCCAAGCTCCCGGACGAGAGCGTGAAGGGCGTCGGCTTCTACGCGGCGATGCGCGCTTTGCAGATCCGCAAGCTGCGGTTCCCGCCGCCCACGGTGCTGCCGGGCGGGCGGCCCGCGCCGCCCAAGAAGTAGCCCCGTTTTCCCGATTTTTCGGGAAAACGGCTTATCGGCGACGCCCGCGTGCCCATCACCGTCCGGTGGTGGGCACTCGCGCTTCCCGCCTTCCGCGCCTTCCCGGCCGTCCCGCGTGCCGGGTCCCGGCCGCTCAGCGGGACGGTCTCCAGCGCAGGAGGCCGCCGGTGACCACCGGGCGGCGGCCGTCGATCGCGCCGCCCCGTTCGAGGGCGTCGGCGACGGTCCGCAGCAGCGTGTACGACGACCGCAGCCGCCTGCCCGTGACCCCGGCCACCGTCCCGTCGGCCGAGCTCACGGTGGCGTACGCCGTTGCGCCGTCGGCGGCCGTGTAGGACAGGATCGGGATCAGCAGGCCGTCCCACGACCCGGCCGGACGGCTGGCGCACAGCTCGCGCCAGGCGTCCCTGATGCCGCGGACGGTGAGGTGGTCGCCGGTCCCGGGACGGAAGCCCAGGACGCCGGCGCCGCGCGCGCCGTTGTGGCGCAGCAGGGAGGCGCGCAGGGCGTCGGGGAAGTCCACGCCCATCTGCGACTCGGCCACGGCGATCGTGCGCGCCCTGACCGGGCCGCCGAGCGTGCGGTAGGTGCGGGGGGCGTTGCTCCTGAGCCAGCGTTCGATGCGCCGCCACTGGGCGTCCACGGCCCGCTTGACGTCGGGGGCGACCCGGCGGGGGTCGATCGGGCGGCGCCGGGGCGCGCAGTTGGGCGCCTGGGCGGCGGAGGCGGCGGGCGTGGGCTGCAGGGTCTGTGCGGGCTGCGTGGTCTGCGTGGGCTGTGCCGGTGCCGCGGGGTCGGCCGGGGGCTCCACGGGCGTCACGGGCGTCGTGGGCTCGGGGTCGGCCTGCTGCTCGGTGACGGCGCGCATGAGGGCCAGGGCGCCGTCCTGCACCGACGTGCCCATCAGGGCGACCCCCAGCGTCAGGGTCACGACGACCGCGATGACCAGCCACGACAGGACCGTTCCCGCACCTCGGCGCCGCGGCGCGGGCGCCGGGACGGACGGCGGCGGCTCGGCCCGCGGCAGGCGGGCCCGGCGGCGCAACCGCACCGCGAGGGCGATCAGGACGGCCGCGGTGAGAGCCTGGCGGACGAGCTTGAGCACGTCGCGCACCCTATCCCGAATCGAATCGGCTCATGTGACGCTCTAAGGTCGAACGTATGGAATTCCGACACCTCGGCCGCAGTGGTCTCATGGTCAGTGAGATCAGCTACGGCAACTGGCTCACCCACGGCTCCCAGGTCGAGGAGGACGCCGCCAAGCTGTGCGTGCAGGCGGCGCTCGACGAGGGCATCACCACCTTCGACACCGCCGACGTCTACGCGGGGACGAAAGCCGAGGAGGTGCTCGGCCGGGCGCTCAAGGGCGTCCGCAGGGAGTCGCTGGAGATCTTCACCAAGGTCTACTGGCCCACCGGCCCCGGCAAGAACGACCGCGGGCTGTCCCGCAAGCACATCACCGAGTCGATCCACGCCTCGCTGCGCCGCCTCCAGACCGACTACGTCGACCTGTACCAGGCCCACCGCTTCGACAACGAGACGCCCCTTGAGGAGACCCTCAAGACCTTCGACGACCTCGTCCGCCAGGGCAAGGTCCTCTACGTCGGCGTCAGCGAGTGGACGGCCGAGCAGATCGGCCGCGCGCTGAAGATCGCCGACGAGATGGGCTTCGACCGGATCGTGTCGAACCAGCCGCAGTACTCGATGTTGTGGCGGGTCATCGAGTCGGAGGTCGTGCCGCTGAGCGAGCGCGAGGGCATCGGCCAGATCGTCTGGTCGCCGATCGCGCAGGGCGTGCTCACCGGCAAGTACCTGCCCGGCCGGCAGCCTCCGCAGGGCTCGCGGGCGACCGACGCGAGCGGCAGCGCCATGATCGCGCGGTACATGAACGACGACGTGCTCACCCGCGTCCAGGAACTGCGTCCGATCGCCGACGACCTCGGCCTGACCATGGCCCAGCTCGCCGTGGCCTGGGTGCTGCAGAACCCGAACGTCTCCAGCGCCATCGTCGGCGCCACCCGCCCCGAGCAGGTGCGCGACAACGTCAAGGCGGCCGGCGTCAAGCTGGAGGACGACGTGCTCAAGCGCATCGACGACGTGCTCGGCACGGTCGTGGAGCGCGACCCGGCCAAGACGGTGAGCCCCGCCACCCGTCCGTGACCCGGAACCGTCCGGAGTGACCCGGTGAAACGGAAAACCCCTTGAGCCGCAATGCGCTCAAGGGGTTTCCGTTTTCTCGCGGATCACTCCGGACGCAATGACAATCCCGTGTATTCGACGCGGTCCTCGTCGAGCAGCGCCACCTGCTCGACGCCGGATTCGAGCAGGTCACGCCAGTTCTCCCCGAGCCAGGACTCCGCATCGGCCTGACTCGGAAAAACCTCTCGCGGCAAAGGGCGGTCCGTCACCTCACCACCATTTGCATTTTCATAACGCCACCGCCATGTCATGCCATACGCTCCTTCTCCGCGGGTTCGCCGGCGCCTTCCCTCCGACGGCACTGGAACCCTACTCCCGAGCTCGGAGGTCCATCGATGCTGCGCGCGGGCCGTGTTGCCGCGGCGGTCGTCCTGGGGGCGGCCGCCGTGATCCTTCTCCCCTCCTCCGCGCTCGGCTCACCCTCCTCGCGGCCCGGCGGTCCCGCGCCGGGGGCCGTGCGGCTGTGGGGGGTCTGGCGCAGCGACGGCACGGCGTGGCTGGCGTCCACGGCCGCGTACGAGCCGGCGGACGGCTCGGTCGTCGGGTGGCGCTTCGCGGTCTCGGCCGACGGGTCGGTGGGCGAGCCGCCGGGGGGTGAGCTGCCGTCGTTCCCGGCGGTGTGCGTCCAGGACGCGGCCGGCTCGGGGCACAAGCGGGTGGCGGTCGCGGTGGACTTCGGGGACGGGGAGGGCGACGTGCCGCCGGGTGACCGGCCGCCGGCGCACCCGCTGCTGCGCTGCGTCACGGGCGCCGAGGACGCGACCGCCGCCCAGCTCCTGGCCTCCGCTGCCAGGGTCGGCGTGAACGGGCGCGGCGAGGTCGTGTCGGTCAGCGGCTACCCGTCCCAGGGGGTGGGGGCGGTCCCGTCGCAGGGTGTGGAGAGCGTCCCGTCCCAAGGTGGGACCGCCTCGTCCCGGGAGGCGGGCGCCGCCGAGCGGGCCGCCGGGCCCGCGGGCGCGCCCGGCGGGGTTCCGGAGCTGCTGATCGCGGGCGGCGCGGGCGTGCTGTTGCTGCTCGCCGGGGGCACGGCCCTGGCCGCCCGCCGCCGCACCGGCTGACCCGCTATCTCCTGAGGGCCGGGCAGGCCGGTTCGGGCCGGTTCGGGCCGGTCAGGTCGGTTCAGGCCCGTAAGGCGGGTTCGGGCCGGTCAGGCCGATTGGCTGGTCGGGGTGGTCGGTAGCCTCAGGGCGGTGAAGCTTCTTCTCTCCGGGACCGGTGGCGCGCAGGGCTGGCCGGTGGACGGGTGCCCGTGCGCCTCGTGCGCCCGGCTCCCCCAACCCCGTCGCCGCCCCTTCGACCTGCTCGTGGACGACGCGGCGCGGTTCCCCTTCACCGGCCCCGGCGCGTTCGGCGACGGCCTCGGCCTGGTGACGGCCGACGGCGCGGCGCTGCTGTGCCTGCCCCCGGGCCGGGAGGCCCCCTCGGACGGCCCCGCCCGCTACGACGTCGCCGTCCTGGACCTGCTGGACCGCCCGCAGCGGCTCGGCGAGCTGCGCCGCGCCGGGCTGGCCGACGACCGGACCACCGTGGTGGCCGCGTGGCTGGACCACCGGATCAGGTCGGAGGAGGAGCTGGCCAGGCGGCTGCGGTTGTGGGGGGCGGTGGCCGTGCCGGACGGGACGGTCCTGGAGAGCGGCGGAACGGTCCGCGGGACGCCGCCGCGGCGGGCGTTGCTGCTCGGCGGGTCCAGGTCGGGCAAGTCGGCCGAGGCGGAGCTGCGGCTGGCGGCCGAGCCGTACGTCACCTATGTCGCCACCGGCGGCGACGGCGCGGCGGACGGCGAATGGGCGGCGCGGGTACGGGCGCACAAGGAACGGCGGCCAGCTCACTGGGACACGGTGGAGACGACGGACCTGACCGGGGTCATCGCGGCGGCGAGCACGCCCCTGCTGATCGACGGGCTGGGCACGTGGCTGGCGGCGGTGTTCGACGAGCACGGAGCCTGGGACGGCGACCGCACGCCGGTCGCCCGGCGCTGCGCGGAGCTGGTCGAGGCGTGGCGCGGCACGCCGGTGCCGCTCGTGGCGGTCTCGGACGAGGTGGGGATGGGCGTGGTGCCCGCCACGTCCGCCGGCCGGGCCTTCAGGGACGCGCTCGGCAGGCTCAACGAACGGCTCGCCGCCGAGTCCGAGTACGTCGCCCTGGTGGTCGCGGGACGCCTTCTGGAACTGTGAGTGGCCCCCGGGCGCCGGGGCTACGGGCGGACGGCTCGGGCGTACCAGCGGCCGTCGAGGCGGTCGACGTGCAGCGGACGGCCGAAGCACTCGGACAGCAGGCCGGGCGTGAGCACCTCCGACACCGGCCCGGCGGCCAGCAGCCGCGAGTCGCGCATGAGCAGCGCGTGCGTGGTGGTCGCGGGCACCTCCTCCAGGTGGTGGGTCACCGTGACCGTGGTCAGCACCGGACGGGTGGCGGCCAGCTGCTCGACCGCCGTGACGAGGTCCTCGCGGGCCGGCAGGTCGAGCCCGGCGAACGGCTCGTCGAGCAGCAGCACGGCGGGCTCGGCCATGAGCGCCCTGGCCACCCTGATCCGGGCCCGCTCCCCTTGCGAGCACACCCGGAACGGGCGCTCGACCAGGTCCTTGCAGCCCAGGTCGGCCAGCAGGCGGGTGGCGCGCTCGCGTTCGTTGTCGCCGTACTTGTCCCACAACGGGACGCTCGTGCCGGTGTGGCCGGTCAGGACCACCGTGTGGGCGGTGGCGCCCTCCTCCTCCAGCAGGTCCTCGTCGATCAGCCGCTGGCTGGCCGCGACCAGGCCGATGTGGCGGCGCAGCTCCCGCAGGTCGACCCGGCCGAGCCGGTGGCCGAGCACGCTGACCGCGCCCTCGCTCGGGTGGCGCACCGCCCCGGCCAGGGAGAGCAGGGTGGTCTTGCCCGCGCCGTTGGGGCCGAGGATCACCCAGTGGTCGCCGTACGCCACCTGCCAGTCGATGCCGTCGAGCAGCGTTTTGCCGACAACCCGGACAGCTACACCTTCGAGTTCAAGCACGTGCATTCCCGCCACATTAGTCGGCCCTAGGATCGGGCGTTATGCCGCTTGCTGAGCTGACCCATGGGCTGCGCTTCGCGATCGGCATGCTCAGCGCCGTTCCGGTGCGGGTCGACCGGGTCGATCGGGAGATCGCCGGGCCCGCCATGGTGGCGGCCCCCGCGGTCGGGCTGGGGCTCGGCGCGGTGGCGGGCCTGCCGCTGCTGCTGCCGGGGCCGCCGCTGCTGGGCGCGGCGCTCGCGCTCGGGCTGCTGGCCGCGCTCACCCGCGGCCTGCACCTGGACGGGCTGGCCGACCTCGCCGACGGCCTGGGCAGCGGCCGGCCCGCCAACGACGCCCTCGACATCATGAAAAAGTCGGACATCGGGCCGTTCGGGGTGATGACGCTGGTCATCACGCTGCTCGTCCAGGCGGCGGCGCTGACCGGGGCCGGTTATCCCGCCCTGGTGACCGCCTGCGTGGCCGGGCGGCTGGCGCTCACCTGGGCGTGCCGGGCGAGCGTGCCCGCCGCCCGGCCCGGCGGGCTCGGGGCGACGGTGGCGGGCACCGTGAGCGATCCGGCGGCGTGGCTGGCCACGGCGGCCGCCCTGGCCGTGACCGCCGGGCTGGGGCTGGCGGCCGGGACGTGGGCGCCCCCGGTCGCGCTGGCGGCCGGGCTCGGGGCGGCGCTGCTGCTGCTCCGGCACGCCCGGCGGCGCCTCGGCGGCGTCACGGGGGACGTGTTCGGCGCTCTGGTGGAGACCGGCACGGCGGCCGCGCTGGTGGTGTGCGCGATCCTGGGCTGAGCGGCGATCCGGGCCGAGCGGACGCGGGGTCAGGCGACCGGCTGCGGAGCGCGGGCCGGCAGACGGCGGACGAGGGCCACGCACAGCAGCGCGAGCGGGACCCAGCCGACCAGCCCGGTGAGCCCGGACACCGCGGTGTCGGGCGGGGCCGCGGCGTCCCCGAGCAGCAGCACGGCGGGCAGCACCGCGTTCAGCGAGCCGTGCGCGACCACGCAGGGCCACACGCTGCCCGTACGCAGCCGCAGCCAGCCGATCGCGATCCCGGCCAGCACGCAGAAGCCGGTGAACTGCAGCGCCGCCCACGACCCGAGGCTCGGGTAGTTGTAGCCGAGCAGGGTGAGCGGGGCGTGCCACAGCCCCCAGATCGCCCCGGACAGCGCCAGGCCGCCGAGCGGGCCGTACGTGGCCGACAGCCGGGGCAGCAGCCAGCCCCGCCAGCCCCACTCCTCGCCCAGCGCCGGGATCGCGTTCAGCACCGGGCCCGCCAGCACGCCGACGGCGATCTGCAGGTAGAGCGCCGGGCCGGGGTCGGCCGGCGGCTGCACGCCCGCGGCCGCGAGCTGGGCCCGGAACAGGCTGAACCGGTCGAGGTCGAGCGGGAACAGCCCGACGGCGGTGCTGAGCGCGGCGCACACGGCGATCAGCAGCGGCACGCCCAGCCAGGCGGCCAGCACGTACCGGCCGGTGCGGCCCTTGCTCTCCCCCAGCGTCAGGCCGGTCTCGGCGGCCCAGCGCCGCCAGGGCGCGCGCGACAGCGCCCACGCCCCGAGCACCCCGGCGGTGGGCGTGAACATCATGACCGCGGCCAGCCCCTTGGCCGCGGGCGAGCCGAGGCCCGCACCGAGCCAGATGGGCAGCGCCACCAGCCAGGACAGCCCGAAGGCGAGGACGAGGAAGACGGGAAGCTGTTTTCTCATGACCGTGCACGCTCCGCGACGAGGGCGTTGATGAGGGAAGCGCCGCGCTCGGCGTCGTCGATGCTGATCGCCAGCCGCCCGCCTGAGCGGTAGCCGACGACCAGGCACTCGCCGCCGCGCAGCATGATGGTGGCCGCGCCGGGCAGGCCGCGGAAGCCCCAGCCGCCGACCTCGCTGGGCCGGCGGTCCTCGGTCCAGGCCCGGTCGATCCGCGACAGCGGGATCCGGCGCGCCGGGACGCCGAACGGCCCGAAGCCGATGACGAGCGCGTCGTCGCCGACCCGTACGGACAGCGTCGCCGACGCCAGGCCCGCGACCAGCACGATCACCGCGCCGGGCAGGGCCGAGGCCAGGGTCGCCGGCGACAGGACGCCGGCCAGGCGCAGCCCGCACAGCACGACGACCGCCGCCGCGGCCACCAGCGACAGCGCGACCAGCCAGGGGTTGACCAGCCGGCTGACCCAGACGGTGCGGCGGCCGGGCCGCAGCTTCAGCGCCGGAGGCGGCGCAACGGCCTCGACCGGGTCGGGCCCGCCCCTGCCGAGGTACCCCGCGAGCGCGCCCACGCCGAGCGACCCGGCGATGACCAGCGGGACGTGCCAGCCCGGCAGGTCCGCGGCCGTCCAGTCGGGCACGTCGAGGTTGGCCGCCAGCGTGGAGGCCTGCGTGCCGAGCACCAGGACGCCGCCGCCGAACAGCCCGCCCCACCACAGCGCCCGCCCGTTCCGGTGCCGCAGCGCCCACCCCCGCGCGGCGACGGCCAGGAACGCGATCCACACCGCGGTCCACACCGCCGCCACCGTCAGCACGTGGGCCTGGAAGGACGCCGAGCCGTCGACGCCCGCCGCGCCCCAGTGGGTGGCCAGCGGGTCGGGCAGCCGGTCGCGCAGCCCCATGGGGCCCAGGACCAGGGCCGCCGTGACGGCCGCGCCCCACGCGGCCGCGGGGATTCGGGGGTTCATGGCAGATCCTCCAGGATGGTGATGAGGTCCTCACGGCGGTAGCCGTGCCTCTTGGCCTCCTCCAGCAGCTCCCGGGCGCGCTGCACGAGCAGCGCGCGCCCGTCGGCCTGGCCCGCGACGCTGACCCCGCGGCCCCGCCGGAACTCCAGCAGCCCCTCGTCGCGCAGGTCGCGCAGCGCGCGCAGCACGGTGTTGGGGTTGATGCCGAGCGCCCTGGCGAGGTCGCGGGCCGGCGGAAGGCGGTCACCGGGCGTGTAGGAGCCCTCGCCGATGGCGCGGCGGATGGCGCCGGCCACCTGTTCGTGCAGGGGCCGTGCGTCGTTGAGATCGAGCGCGAGCAACATGATGCTAATGACACTAGCACCATGAAACGGAATGCGCCCGACCAGCATTTGTAGGATGAACCCCTGTTTGTGAGTACGCAGAAACCGTGGATAGCATCGGTTTACGTGACCACTGTGCGGCTGAACTCAGCAGACCCAGTCTCTGTCGACACCGACGCCCTGATCGTCGGCTTCCGGCCCGGCCAGGACGGCCCCCGCCCGGCCACGGGCGCTGAGTCCCTCGACGCGGCTTTCGGCGGCAACCTCGCCACCTCACTCAGCTCGCTCGGCTTCTCCGGCAAACCCGGAGAGCTGGCCAAGCTGCCCACGTTCGGCGCCGTCCAGGCCCCGGTGCTCGTCGCCGTCGGCCTGGGCGACTCCTCCGACCACGAGTCCCTTCGCCGCGCCGCCGGTGCCGCCGTGCGGTCGCTGGCCGGCACCGCGCGCGCCGCGCTGGCCCTGCCGGCCGACGACGACGCCCAGGCCGAGGCCGTCGCGCTGGGCGCGCTGCTCGGCGCGTACGGCTTCGACCGCTACCGCACGGGCGAGCCGCCGAAGGCCCCCGTCTCCGAGATCACCGTGCTGTCCGGCGGGGGCGAGTCCGCCGCCGAGCGGGCCGGCGTGCTGGCCGAGTCGGTCTCGCTCGTCCGCGACCTGGTCAACACGCCGCCGTCCGACCTGTGGCCGGCCAAGTTCGCCGAGATCGCCGAGCAGGAGGGCGCCAAGCACGGGCTGAGCGTCGAGGTCCTCGACGAGAAGCAGCTCAAGGACGGCGGCTACGGCGGCCTGGTCGGCGTCGGCCAGGGCTCGGTCAACCCGCCGCGCCTGGTCCGCGTCGCCTACAGCCACCCCGAGGCGGGCAAGACGCTGGCGTTCGTGGGCAAGGGCATCACGTTCGACTCCGGCGGCCTGTCGCTCAAGCCGTCGGCCGCCATGGACTGGATGAAGTCCGACATGGGCGGCGCGGGCGCCGTGCTCGGCGCGCTGGTCGGCATCGCCCGGCTCGGCCTGCCGGTCAACGTCGTCGGCTACCTCTGCCTGGCCGAGAACCTGCCGAGCGGCACCGCCCAGCGCCCCTCCGACGTCATCCACAGCTACAGCGGCAAGACCGTCGAGGTGCTCGACACCGACGCCGAGGGCCGCCTGGTGCTCATGGACGGCATCGCGCGCGCCGCCGAGGACGACCCCGACCTGATCGTCGACATCGCCACGCTGACCGGCGCGCAGATCGTCGCGCTCGGCTGGCGCACCGCGGGCGTCATGGCCAACGACGACGCCGTCCGCGAGCTGGTCGTCGAGGCCGCCACCGCCGCGGGCGAGGGCGCCTGGGGCATGCCGCTGCCGGAGGAGCTGCGCAAGGGCCTCGACTCGCCGGTCGCCGACATCGCCAACCTCCACCCCGAGCGCTTCGGCGGCATGCTCACCGCCGCCATCTTCCTCAAGGAGTTCGTGCCCGACGGGGTGCGCTGGGCGCACATCGACATGGCCGGACCGGCCTACAACAAGGGCGAGGCGTACGGCTACACCCCCAAGGGCGGCACCGGCGCCATCACCCGCACCCTCATCGGACTCGCAGAGCGGCACGCGAGCATCTGAAACAAATGAAAAGATGACGGCATCACGAACACCCCGACAAGGAGCCTTCCTGTGGCCTATGACATCGTCGTCCTAGGTGGCGGCAGCGGCGGTTACGCCTGCGCCCTCCGGGCGGCCGAGCTGGGCAAGTCGGTCGTCCTCATCGAAAAGGACAAGATCGGCGGCACCTGCCTCCACAGGGGATGCATCCCCACGAAGGCCCTGCTGCACTCGGCCGAGGTCGCCGACGAGACCCGCGAGAGCGCGTCCTTCGGCGTCAAGGCCAGCTTCGAGGGCATCGACGTCCAGGGCGTGCACGCGTTCAAGGACAAGATCGTCACGCGGGCCTGGAAGGGCGTCCAGGGCCTGCTCAAGGGCGCGGGCGTGACGGTGGTCGAGGGCGAGGGCCGTCTGGTGGGCCCGCGCAGCGTGCAGGTGGGCTCGGAGGTCTACGAGGGCGCCAACCTCGTGCTGGCCACCGGCTCGGCCCCCCGCACGCTGCCCGGCCTGGAGATCGACGGCGAGCGGGTCATCACCAGCGAGCACACCCTGAAGATGGACCGCGTGCCGTCGTCGGTGATCGTCCTGGGCGGCGGCGTGATCGGCGTCGAGCTGGCCAGCGTCTACCGCTCCTTCGGCGCCGAGGTCACCATCGTCGAGGCGCTGCCGCACCTGCTCCCGACCGAGGAGGAGTCCAGCTCCAAGCTGCTGGAGCGGGCCTTCCGCCGCCGCGGCATCAAGTACGAGCTGGGCGTCTTCTTCGACTCCGCCAAGACCACCGAGACGGGCGTCGTCGTCACCCTGGCCAACGGCAAGACCCTCGACGCCGAGATCCTGCTCGTCGCGGTCGGCCGCGGCGCGGTGTCGTCCGGCATGGGCTTCGAGGAGCAGGGCGTGACCGTCGAGCGCGGCGCCGTCGTGGTCGACGAGCACTGCCAGACCTCGGTCCCCGGCGTCTACGCCATCGGCGACCTGATCCCCACGCTGCAGCTGGCCCACGCCGGGTTCGCCGAGGGCATCATGGTGGCCGAGCACATCGCCGGCCTCAACCCGCCGCCGATCGACTACGCCGGCGTGCCCCGCATCACCTACTCCGACCCCGAGGTGGCCTCGGTCGGCATCACGTCGGCGCAGGCCGCCGAGCGCGGCATCGAGATCGTCGAGCAGGTCTACGACCTGGCCGGCAACCCCAAGAGCCAGATCCTCGGCACCTCCGGAGCGGTGAAGGTCATCGCCCAGAAGGACGGCCCGGTCGTCGGCGTCCACATGGTGGGCCGGCGCATCGGCGAGCTCGTCACGGAAGGCCAGCTGATCTACAACTGGGAGGCGCTGCCCGCAGAGGTCGCCCAGCTCATCCACGCACATCCGACCCAGTCCGAGGCAGTCGGTGAGGCGATGCTGGCCCTGGCCGGCAAGCCGTTGCACGTACACAACTAGTCCAGCCCTCGAGATCAGAACGCGAGAGAAGAATAACGATGCCGGTCTCCGTACAGATGCCCCAGCTCGGCGAGAGCGTGACCGAGGGCACGGTAACCCGTTGGCTGAAGAAGGAGGGCGAGCGCGTCGAGGCCGACGAGCCGCTCCTCGAGGTCTCGACCGACAAGGTCGACACCGAGATCCCGTCGCCTTCCGCGGGTGTCCTCACCAAGATCGTCGTGGCTGAGGACGAGACGGTCGAGGTCGGCGCCGAGCTCGCCATCATCGACGAGAACGCCCAGCCGGGCGCCGCCGCCCCGGCACCGCAGGCCGCTCCCGAGCCCGAGCCGGAGCCCGAGCCCGCCCCGGCTCCCCCGGCCTCCTCCATCCCGCAGCCGGCCCCGGCCCAGCCCGCTCCCCAGCAGGCCGCTCCGGCTCCGGCCCCGCAGGCCCCGGCCCCGCAGGCCGCTCCGGCCCCGGCTTCGCAGGCCCCGGCTCCGCAGCAGCAGCCCGCCGCCGAGCCCACGCCGCTGCCGTCCTCGGGCGACAGCCCCTACGTGACGCCGCTGGTGCGCAAGCTCGCCAACGAGCACGGCGTCGACCTCGACTCGATCAGCGGCACCGGCGTCGGCGGCCGCATCCGCAAGCAGGACGTGCTGGAGGCCGCCAAGTCCCAGCGCGAGCAGGCCGCTCCGGCCGCGGCTCCGGCCGCCCAGCCGGCCGCCGCCGCCCCGGCTCCCGCCGCCGCCCAGGCCGCCCCGGCCGCCGCGGCGCCCGAGCCGGTCGAGGTCGACACCACGCTGCGCGGCCGTACGGAGAAGATGACGCGGCTGCGTCAGACCATCGCCAAGCGCATGGTCGAGTCGCTGCAGACCGCGGCGCAGCTCACGTCGGTCGTCGAGGTCGACGTCACGAAGATCGCCCAGCTCCGGGCGCGGGCGAAGGACGACTTCTTCCGCCGCGAGGGCGTGAAGCTGACCTTCACCCCGTTCTTCGCGATGGCCACCGTCGAGGCGCTCAAGCAGCACCCGAAGCTCAACGCCACGATCAACAACGAGACCAACGAGGTCACGTACTTCGACGTGGAGAACCTGGGCATCGCGGTCGACACCGAGCGCGGCCTGCTCGCGGCGGTCGTCAAGAACGCCGGCGACCTCAACCTCGCCGGCATCGCCCGCAAGGTCACCGACCTGGCCGAGCGCACCCGCAACAACCAGGTGACGCCCGACGAGATCACCGGCGGCACGTTCACGCTGACCAACACCGGCAGCCGTGGCGCGCTGTTCGACACGCCGATCCTCAACCAGCCGCAGGTGGGCATGCTCGGCACCGGCGCGGTCGTCAAGCGGCCCGTCGTGCTCGACACGCCCGAGGGCGAGGTCATCGCGGTGCGTTCGATGGTCTACCTGGCGCTGACCTACGACCACCGCCTGGTCGACGGCGCCGACGCCGCCCGCTTCCTGACGACGATCAAGCGTCGCCTGGAGGAGGGCCGCTTCGAGGCCCAGCTCGGGCTCGCGTAGTCATCGCACGTGAAGGCCGGGTGGCTCCTTCGGGGGGCCGCCCGGCCTTTGGCGTACTGTGGACAGCATGGCGATCATCGTGACCGGGGCCTCGGGCCTGATCGGTACGGCGCTGGTCGGGGCGCTGCGCGACGAGGGGCGGGAGGTCGTCCGCCTGGTCCGGCGGGAGCCCGCGGGGCCGGGAGAGGCTTTCTGGGACCCGTCGGCGGGGGTGATCGACCGGGCCGCGCTCGAAGGGGCCGAGGCCGTGGTGCACCTGGCCGGGGCCTCGGTCGGCGACCGGCGCTGGACCGCGGACTACAAGCGCGAGCTGGTGCGCAGCCGCGTCGAGGGCACCCGGCTGCTGGTCAACGCCCTGCGCGCGCTCGGCAAGCCGCCCGAGGTGCTGCTGTCGGCCTCCGGCGTCGACTTCTACGGCGACACGGGCGGCCGGGAGATCGACGAGAGCCAGGGCAGGGGCCAGGGGTTCCTGGCCGAGCTGTGCGAGCGCTGGGAGCGGGAGGCCGAGCGGGCCGCCGAGGCCGGGTGCCGGGTCGCGCGGCTGCGCACGGCGATGGTGCTGAGCCGGCACGGCGGGGCGCTCGGGCGCATGTTGCCGATCTTCCGCATGGGCCTGGGCGCGCCGCTGGGGACGGGCCGGCAGTACTGGTCGTGGATCTCCCTGGACGATTGGGTGGCCGCCGCCCTACATATCCTAAAAAATCGGGATATCGAGGGTCCGGTCAATTTCGGGTCCCCCTCTCCGGTCACCAACGAAGAATTCACCCGGACTCTGGGTAAATGCCTGCGTAAAGGCACAGTTCCCATGCCCGTACCGGCGTTCGCCCTGTCCATCGGGGTGGGCGAATTCGCCCGCGCGGGGCTGCTGCCGAGCCATCGCATGATCCCGCGGAAACTGCTTGACAGCGGCTACGGCTTCACGCATACCCGTCTCGACGAGGCGCTGCGCGCCGTACTGTAGGGTGCCGTTCGTCCTTCAGCACGCGGGAGATCCGACATGAGCAGGTCCGGGCAGTCGCACATTCTGGCCATCGGGGGCGGGTCGTTCCGCCCGAGCGAGCGTCACAACTTCATCGAGGCGAGCGGGCTGCTGCGGTACGGCCTCGACCTGACCGGCCAGGACCGCCCCAAGCTCGGCCTGGTCGCCACCGCCCTCGGCGACTCCTCCGACTGGCTGCTGAAGATGTACGGCGCCTTCTCCGGCTGGGACGTCGAGCTGAGCCACCTGACCGTCTTCCCCATGCCCAACGTGGAGGACGCGCGGGCCTGGGCGCTCGAACAGGACATGATCTACGTCAGCGGCGGCAGCGTGGCCAACCTGATGGCGTTGTGGCGGCTGCACGGCCTCGACGAGGTCTTCGAGGAGGCCTGGCGGGCCGGCGTGGTGCTGTCCGGGCAGAGCGCGGGCGCCCTGTGCTGGCACGTGGGCGGCAACACCGACTCCTTCGGCCCGGCGCTGCGCCCGTGGGCCGACGGGCTCGCGCTGCTGCCGTACTCGTGCGGGGTCCACTACAACGCCGAGCCGCAGCGCCGCCCGCTGCTGCAGGAGTCGGTCGCCTCCGGCGAGCTGCCCGGCGGGTACGCCGCCGACGAGGGCGTCGCCCTGCACTACGTGGGCACCGAGTTCATCCAGGCGGTCACCGTCGACCCGCGGGCGTACGCGTACCGGCTGGAGTACGACGGCTCCAACGGCGTCAAGGAGTTCAGGATCGAGCCACGCCTGTTGACCTCCTGATTACCCTGACAGGGTGAGGGAACGGCACAATAGGCTCATGCGCCCCATCCACGGGGACGATCCCCACGCGCTGGCCGTCGTCCGCCTTGGTGTGGACGTCCCCTACGAGCAAGCCTGGTCGTTGCAGCGCTGGATGCACGGCAAGCGGGTCGCCGGCGAGCTGGGCGACGCGGTCCTGATCCTGGAGCACGCGCCCGTCTACACCGCGGGCAGGCGCACCCTGCCCGGCGACCGTCCCTCCGACGGCACCCCCGTCGTCGACGCCGACCGGGGCGGCCGGGTCACCTGGCACGGCCCCGGCCAGCTCGTCGCCTACCCCATCGTCGCCGTCGCCGACGTGACCCGTTACGTCTGCGCCCTTGAGGAGACGATGATCCAGGTGTGCGCCGACTTCGGCGTCACCGGCCGGCGGGTGCCGGGGCGTCCGGGCGTGTGGGCGGCCGGCGACGCCGCCCTGGGGCTGCCCGACCGGCAGCTCGGCGCGGTCGGCATCCGCGTCGCGCGCGGCGTGACGATGCACGGGTTCGCGCTCAACTGCGCCAACGACCCCCGGTGGTTCAACCGGATCACGCCGTGCGGGCTGCCCGACGCGGGCGTCTCCTCGCTCTCGGCCGAGACCGGCCGCCGGATCGTGGTCGAGGAGGTCATCCCGATCGCCGAGAAGCGGCTGGCCGAGGCGCTCGGCAGGGAACCGTTCGACCTGCACGAGGAGGACCTGCTGCGCAGGTGACCGAATCGGCATCGAACAGCGGTTGAATCCGGATTTTCCCGGCTTAACATCGCCGTGTGAAGCGTTCCGCCGCTCTCGTCCTCGCGCTCCTGGTTCACCTGCTCACGCTGGCCTTCCTCGCGCTGGGCGCGTGGGCCGTGCTGGCGCACCTCGACTCCCTCCTCGCATGGCTGGTCGGCGGCGTCAGCCTGGCTCTGGGATGGGCGCTGCGGCCCCGTCTTCCCCGCCTGCCGGCCGACGCCGAGGTGCTCGACCGCGCCGCGGCCCGCGAGCTGTACTCCCTGGCCGACCGCGTGGCCGTCCGGGCCCGTGCCAAGAGGCCGCGCCAGGTCGCGGTCCGCGACCTTGCCACCGAGACCGTCTATGACCATGTGGGCGTGCTGCGCACGCCGGTGCTGGTCGTCGGGCTGCCGTTGTGGCTGGCCCTGACGCCGCGGCAGCGGGTGGCGCTGCTGGCCACCGCGTACGCGCGGATCCCGGCCGGCGAGGAGCTGATCGTGGACGGCGCCCTGTTCACGCTGGCCGCCTGGCACGACGCCCTGCTCGGGGCGAGCGCGCCGCTGAAGATCAGGGAGGAGGCCCAGGTCGCGATCGCCAAGTCCTCGCTGGGCGCGATCGACCACCCCGGCACGACGTACGAGGCGGCGGGGTTCTTCGGCCGGATGATCGGGCGGGTGCTGGGCGGCCCGGTGCTGCTGGCGGAGTACGCGCTGACGGCGCTGGCCCGCGCCGGGCGGGCCCGCGCGGAGGAACGCCGGGAGGCGATCGCCCGGCGGGTGGTGTCCGAGGACGAGCTGGACGAGCTGCGCGGCCTGGCCGCCGGCGGCTACCTGGCGCCCATCCAGGCCGCGGCGCTGCGCGGCGAGAGCGTCACCGCGATCAGGCAGGGCGCGCTGGCCCGCCACCGGCTCACCGACGACGGCGTGCTGACCTCGGCGCCGCACTCGGAGCTGCTGGGCACCGCCGAGTCCGCGCTGATCGACGAGGAGCTGCTGCGCCACTACACCAGGGCGATCCGCGGCTTCGGGCTCATCACCTGACCCTCGACCGGTCCGGTTCGGCGGCGGACGTAAGCTGGACGGGTGACCGTTGCTCCTGATGGCCGAAAGCTCCTCCGCCTGGAGGTGCGCAACGCCGAGACCCCTATCGAGCGCAAGCCCCCGTGGATCAAGACCAAGCTGAAGACGGGCCCCGAATACACCGAGCTGAAATCGCTCGTGCGCCGGGAGGGCCTGCACACGGTCTGTGAAGAGGCGGGCTGTCCCAACATCTACGAGTGCTGGGAAGACCGCGAGGCGACCTTCCTCATCGGCGGCGACCAGTGCACCCGCCGGTGCGACTTCTGCCAGATCGACACGGGCAAGCCCAAGGAATACGACCGCGACGAGCCGCGCCGGGTCGCCGAGTCCGTCCAGCAGATGGGCCTGCGCTACGCGACCGTGACCGGCGTGGCCCGCGACGACCTGCCCGACGGCGGCGCCTGGCTCTACGCCGAGACCGCCCGGCAGATCCACTCGCTGCTGCCCGGCTGCGGCGTCGAGCTGCTGGTGCCCGACTTCAACGGCAACCGCGACCAGCTGGAGGAGGTCTTCTCCAGCAAGCCCGAGGTGTTCGCCCACAACGTCGAGACGGTGCCGCGCATCTTCAAGCGCATCCGCCCCGCCTTCCGCTACGAGCGTTCGCTCGGGGTGATCACGACGGCCTGCGAGGCCGGGCTGGTCACCAAGTCCAACCTGATCCTGGGCATGGGCGAGACCCGCGAGGAGGTCGTCGAGGCGATGCGCGACCTGCACGCCGCCGGCACCGACCTGCTGACGATCACCCAGTACCTGCGGCCGACGCCGCGCCACCACCCGGTGGAGCGCTGGGTCAAGCCGGAGGAGTTCGTCGAGCTGCAGGCCGAGGCCGAGGCGATCGGGTTCGCCGGGGTGCTGTCGGGGCCGCTGGTGCGCTCGTCGTACCGCGCGGGCCGGCTCTACCAGCAGGCCATCGCGGCCCGCCAGACCACCTGAGCGCCGCTGATCCTGCTCGATCCTGCTTGATCCTGCTTGATCCCGTTTGAGCGGAGCCCCGGGCTGTTTGCCCGGGGCTTTTCGCGTCCCTAGCATGGCAGGGCTGCCGAGGGAGGGGCGAGGCCATGGCGACCGTGATCCGCACCAGCGACCTGCCCGCGCGCAGCCGTCACGACGCCTGGCGCGGCATCGTCTGCGACACGCTCGGGCCGCTCGACCTGCGCATCGATTCCGGCGCGCCGCTGCGGGGCGAGATCGAGCTGGGGCAGTTGGGCCCCGTGGGCGTGGGCCGGGTGCGCACGTCCACGCCGCACAGCGTCCACCGCACGGCGCGGTTGATCCACCGCGACAACCCCGAGCTCTACCGGGCCGTGCTGGCCGTCTCGGGCAACCCGGTGCTGCGCCAGGACGGCCGCGAGATCCGCCTGGACAAGGGCGAGTTCGCCATCTACGACTTCACCCGCCCCTACGAGGTGGCCTACGACTCGGCCGTCCAGCTCGCGGTGTTCAGCTTCCCGCACGAGCTGCTGCCGCTGCCCTACGACGACGTCGCCCGGCTGACCGCGGTGCCCGTCTCGGCGCGCGAGGGCACCGGCGCGCTGGCCGTGCCGCTGCTGCGCCGGGTCACCCAGGACTACGACGACTACACCCCGGCCAGCGCGGCCAGGCTGGCGACGGTGGTGATGGACCTGGTCACCACGGCCCTGGCCGAACGGGCCGAGCAGGCCGACGCGGTGCCCGAGGACGCCCGCCGCCGCGCCCTGCTGCTGCGCGTGCGGGCCTTCATCGACCAGCGTCTTGGCTGGTCCGACCTCGACCCGGCGATGGTGGCCGAGGCGCACCACGTCTCGGTGCGCTACCTGCACCGGCTGTTCGAGTCCGAGAACACGACGGTGGCCGCCTGGATCAGGCACCGGCGGCTGGAGCGCTGCCGCGCCGACCTGCTGGGCGCCCGCCACCTGCCGGTCGGCGAGGTCGGGGCGCGGTGGGGGCTGCCCGACTCGGCGCACTTCAGCAGGCTGTTCAAGCGGGCGTACGGGCTGCCGCCGGCCGAGTTCCGGCGCGCCAACGCCGTGCGCTGATCGTCAACCGTCCTGGCGCTGGGATCCAAGACGCGCGAGGTCGTGGCCAGCAGACTGAAGGTGTCGCAAAACACCTCAGATGCCTAGGAGCACGACATGCAGCTCTTCCTCAACCTCCCGGTCAAGGACCTGGACCGGTCGCAGAAGTTCTTCACCGAGCTCGGCTTCACGATGTACGGCATGGCCGAGGGCATGGCCTCGATGCTCGTCAACGAGCAGACCCAGGTGATGCTGCTCACCGAGCCGACGTTCTCCACGTACGTCACCAAGGAGATCGCCGACGCCACCACCAGCACCGAGGCCATCCTGGTGCTCGGCATGGAGAACCCGGCCCAGGTGGACGAGCTGGTGGACAAGGCCCTCGCGCTCGGCGCCACCCCGGCCGGCGTGCCGCAGGAGGCCGGGTTCCGCTACCAGCGCGGCTTCGCCGACCTCGACGGGCACCACTGGGAGGCCCTCTGCCTGGTCCAGCCCGCGTGAACGGCCACGCCACCTCGGCGGACGGCACCGTGCTGGCCTTCGACAGCTACGGCGCCGGGCCCGCGGTCGTGCTGGTCAACGGCGCGTTCGGCGACCGGGCGCACCCCACGCTGGCGGGCGTGGCCGCCGCGCTGGCGCCCTGGTTCACGGTCGTCAACTACGACCGCAGGGGCCGGGGCGGCAGCGGCGACACCCGGCCGTACGCGGTCGAGCGGGAGATCGAGGACCTGGCGGCGGTCATCGGCGCGGCGGGCGGGACGGCCATGGTGTTCGGGGGCTCGTCCGGCGCGGCGCTCGTGCTGGAGGCCGCCGCCCGGGGGCTCGGCATCACGAGGGTGGCGGTGTGGGAGCCGCCGTACCACGTGGACGACGACGCTCCCCCGCTGCCGGACGACTTCGCCGCGCAGCTCGACGCGCTGTGCGACGCGGGCCGCTGGGAGGAGGCGGTCGAGCGGTTCATGGTGGAGGCGGCCGAGGTGCCGGTCGAGGCCGTGGCCGCGATGCGGGCCGAGGCGTCGTGGAGCCACCTCAAAGGCGTGGCCCGGACGCTGGCCTACGAGGCCGCCGTCCTCGGGCCGGGCAACCGGCTGCCGTCCGCCACGCTGGCCGCGATCGTCCAGCCGCTGCTGGTGCTGAGCGGGGAGCGCAGCCCCCGGTGGATGGCGGGCGCGGCGCGGGCGGTCGCGGCGGGCGTGCCGGGGGCGCGGCACCGGGTGCTGGAGGAGCAGGCCCACGCCGTGACGCCGGAGGCGCTGGTGCCCGAATTGCTGGAGTTCTTCGCCCGGTGACAGGCTTTGCGTAACGTAAAGGTCACAAACCTATCGAGTGCTCGGTTTTCTGGTGAACACTGATGCCGTGGAACTCGACGAACTGATCGCCCGGCTCGACCTCGCCACCAAGATCCGCCTGCTCACCGGGGCCGGCATGTGGTCCCTTCCGCCGATCCCCGAGATCGGGCTCGACCGGCTCGTGATGAGCGACGGCCCGATCGGCGTCCGCGGCGAGCAGTGGACCTCCGCCGACCCGTCCATCGCGCTGCCCAGCCCGACCGCGCTCGCGGCCACCTGGGACGTGGAGCTCGTCCGGCGGGCCGGCGCGCTGCTGGCCCAGGAGGCCCGGCGCAAGGGCGTGCACGTGCTGCTCGCGCCCACGATCAACCTGCACCGCTCCCCGCTCGGCGGCCGGCACTTCGAGTGCTTCTCGGAGGACCCGTACCTGACCGGCGAGATCGGCGCGGCCTACGTCGAGGGCGTGCAGGAGGGCGGCGTGGCCACCACGCCCAAGCACTTCGTGGCCAACGACTTCGAGACCGACCGCTTCACCGTGGACGTGCGGGTCGACGAGAAGACGCTGCGCGAGGTGTACCTGCGGCCGTTCGAGCGGGTGGTGCGGGCCGGCGCGTGGGGGCTGATGACGGCCTACAACTCGGTCGGCGGCACCACCATGACCGAGCACTCCGCCCTGGTCAACGGCGTGCTGAAGGACGAGTGGGGGTTCGACGGGCTCGTCGTGTCCGACTGGACGGCCGTGCGCAGCACCGAGGCCGCCGCCCTCGGCGGCACCGACGTGGCCATGCCCGGCCCGTTCGGCCCGTGGGGGGACAAGCTGGAGGCCGCCGTCCGGGAGGGGCGGGTGCCCGAGTCGGTGATCGACGACAAGGTGCGGCGGGTCCTGCGGCTGGCCCGCCGGACGGGCGCGCTCGGCGGCGAGGACCGTACTGCTCCTGGCGTCATCGACGGCATCGCGCTGGCCCGCGAGGTGGCCGCGCGCGGGTTCACGCTGCTCGCCAACGACGGCGTGCTGCCGCTGCGGGACGTGCGCACGCTCGCGCTCATCGGCTCGGCCGCCGCCGAGGCCCGGGTCATGGGCGGCGGCAGCGCCCAGGTCTTCCCCGACCGGATCGTCTCGCCGCTGGCCGGGCTGAGCGCGCTGGAGGGCGTCGAGGTCCGGCACGCCGTCGGGACCGACCCGCGGATCCGCCTGGCGCCGCTGGCCTGCCCGGTCGTGGCGCAGTTCCTCGACGCGGACGGCGGCCTGCTGGCCGAGCATCCGCTGGCGGCGGCCGAGGCGCGGTGGGTCGGCCAGCTGCCGCCGGACGTGGACGGCGAGCGGCTCGGGGCGGTGCGGCTGCGGGCGGCGTACACGCCGGACACGTCGGGGAGGCACGAGCTGTCGGTGGCGGGCGTGGGCGCCTTCACCGTCACGGTGAACGGCGAGACCGTCCTCGACGCGGCGATCGAGCCGGAAGGGGGCGATCCGGCGGCCGCGTTCCTGTCGCCGCCGGAGCGGCGCTTCGCCGTCGAGATGGCCGCGGGCGAGCCGTACGAGCTGAGCGTGACGCATCCGGCGGGGGCCTTCGGGGGCATGGCGTTCGTGGCGTACACGCTGGGCCACGCCGACCCGGCGCCGGGCCCGGACGAGCTGATCGCCGAGGCCGTGCGGGTGGCGGCAGGCAGCGACGTGGCGGTGGTCGTGGCCTCGACCACGCCGGAGGTCGAGAGCGAGGGCTTCGACCGCGAGACCCTGGCGCTCCCCGGCCGCCAGGACGAGCTGATCCGCGCCGTGGCCGCGGCCAACCCGCGCACGGTGGTCGTGGTCAACGCGGGCTCGCCGGTGGAGATGCCGTGGGCGGACGAGGTCGCGGCGGTGCTGCTGACCTGGTTCCCCGGGCAGGAGGCCGGGAACGCGCTGGCCGACGTGCTGTCGGGCCGCGCCGAGCCCGGCGGCCGCCTGCCCACCACGTGGCCCGCGGCGCTCGCGGACGCCCCCGTCACGAACGTGACCCCCGTGGACGGCGCTGTGGCCTACGACGAGGGCACGTCCATCGGGTACCGGGCCTGGGAGCGGTCGGGGCGGGCTCCGGCCTTCTGGTTCGGCCACGGCCTCGGCTACACGACCTGGAGCTACGACTCCATCGCCGCCGAGGGCGCCACCGTGACCGTCGCGCTGACCAACACCGGCGACCGCTTCGGCCGCGAGGTCGTGCAGATCTACCTCTGCCGGGGCGACGACCGCCGCCTGGCCGGGTTCGACGTGGTCGAGGCCGAGCCGGGAGAGACCGTGATCACGACCGTCTTCCTGCCCGACGGCGCCTTCCAGGTGTGGGAGGACGGCTGGCGCACGGTCGAGGGCGAGTACACGGTCCAGGCGTCGCACCACGTCGCGGACCCCAGGCTGTCGATCACGGTGAAGATCTAGCGACAAAGGCCAGCCGCATTTTCCATAGTGCACCAGTTGGTTTGTATCCTTCTGAGCATGGCAAAGTCCGAGGATCCAGAGAAGCCGGGGCGCATCAAGCAGCTCCGCATGATCGCGCAGATCATCAAGCAGGCCAATCCCAAGGGGATGCCGATCGTCTTCCTCTCGGCGGTGGGCACGCTGGCTGTGGTCGTCGTGATCGGCCTGGTCACGGACTACCTGTGGTATTCGGTGTTCATCGGCGTCCTGGCCGCGCTCACCGTCGGGCTGGTCGTCTTCGGCCAGCTCGCCCAGAAGGCCCAGTACTCGATCCTGCACGGCCAGACCGGCGCGGCCGCCGCGGTCCTGCAGGGCATGCGGGGCAACTGGCAGGTCACCCCGGCCATCGCGGTCAACCGTGACCAGGACCTGGTCCACCTCGTCGTCGGCTACCCGGGGGTCGTGCTGGTCTCCGAGGGGCCGGGCAACCGGGTGGGCAGGATGCTCGCGGCCGAGAAGAAGCGGGTCGCGCGCGTGGTGCTGGGCGTCGAGATCTACGACATCCAGTGCGGCGACGGCGAGGGCCAGGTGCCGATCGCCAAGCTCCAGCGGCACATCATGAAGCTGCCGCGCAACCTGAAGAAGCCCTCGGTCAACGAGGTCAAGGACCGGCTGCGCTCGCTGCCGAAGAACCTGCCGATGCCGAAGGGCCCGATGCCCAAGGGGGCCCGCATGCCGCGCGGCCCGAAGATGCGCTAGTGCTGTCGGTCTCCTCGCGGGCCAACCGCCACTGGTGGGACGGCAACGCCGACGACTACCAGGTCGAGCACGGCGGCTTCCTGGGGGACACCGGGTTCGTCTGGTGCCCCGAGGGCGTCGACGAGGCCGAGGCGCACCTCCTGGGCGAGGTGCGCGGCCGGCGGGTGCTGGAGATCGGCTGCGGCGCGGCGCAGTGCGCGCGGTGGCTGGTGACGCAGGGGGCCCGGGTGGCCGCCTTCGACATCTCCCACCGGCAGTTGCGCCACTCCCAGCGCATCGACCTCGACACCGGCCTGCGCGTGCCCGTGGCGCAGGCCGACGCCGAGTCGCTGCCGTTCGCGTCCGGCGCCTTCGACCTGGCCTGCTCGGCGTACGGTGCGCTGCCGTTCGTGGCCGACCCGCTGGCGGTCTTCCGCGAGGTGCGCAGGGTGCTGCGGCCGGGCGGCCGGTTCGTGTTCTCGGTGAGCCACCCGATCCGATGGGCCTTCCCCGACGATCCCGGCCCGCGCGGGCTCACCTCCGACCGCTCCTACTTCGACCGCTCGCCCTACGTCGAGCGGGACGACGACGGCACCCCCTCCTACGTCGAGCACCACCGCACGATGGGCGACTGGATCGGCCTGCTGGCCGCCTCCGGGCTGACCCTTACCCGCCTGCTGGAGCCGGAGTGGCCGCAGGGGCACGAGCGGGCGTGGGGCGGCTGGAGCCCGCTGCGCGGCCGGCACCTCCCCGGCACGGCCATCTTCACCTGCGCGAATACCTAGCCGCCAGGGCGGCGAAGACCTCCTTGGGCTCCCAGCGGGTCTCGTCGAGCATCCTGACCACGCCGTAGGAGCCGAGGTCGTCGGCGCCGCGCCGGTTGTAGGCGGCGAAGGTGAACCAGAACGCGGCCGCCAGGCCCTCGGCCTCGAAGACGTCGAGCAACTCCTCCAAGTAGCGGACCTGCTCGCCCTCGTCGGGCACGGCCCCCTCGGGCACCAGGTACGCCGAGCCGCCCCGCTCCCCCGCGCCCTTGTAGGCGCAGGTGCCGAACTCGGTGGCGGCCACCGGCTTGCCGTGGGCGAAGTGGGCGCGCAGCTCCGCCGGGAAGCCGGCGGCGTTGTGGGCGGCGCGGTAGGCGTCGACGCCGACGATGTCGAAGGGCGTCCAGTCGACGAACTCCCACGGGCCCGACGCGTAGGTGAGCCGGCCGCCGAACCGGGCCCTGACCGCCGCGGCGGCCTCGGCCAGGAAGGCGTTGAAGCGGGGCGCGACGTCGGCGGCCGTCGTCTGCCACCAGGCGAGGTCGGCCGTCGTCATGGCCTGCAGGCGCTCGCCGTACGTGGCGCCGGGGATGAAGCCGTGGCAGAACGCGCTGGACTCGCACCCGGCGACCAGCACCACCTCGGCGCCGGCGCGGCGCAGGGACTCGGCGCGGGCGGCGCAGTCGGCGTAGAGGGCGACGGCCTGTTCGGGGGTGGCGTCCACAGGGAAGGGGGCGAACCACACCTCCAGACCGGCCGCCGCGGCCCGCTCGGCCGCGACGGAGAGCCGGTCGGGATCGCCGCCGGAGACGCGGACGGCCGTGCAGTGGAGCTCGTCGGCGATCACCCGCATCTCGCGGGCGACGACGCCGGGATCGAAGGTCCGGCGGCTGAGCTGCGGGCCGTTCAGAAACCCAGTGTCGTAGTTAATCCCTTTTATCACTATTTTCCCTCTTTTATGGATGAGAAGCCGTTTTCGAGGAGGTCGAAGGCCGTCTCGACGTCGTCCGCCAGCAGCCGGCCCGCCTCCTCCAGCGCCGAGCCCGAGACGAGCCGGTGGAAGAACGTCTCCTGCAGCGTGTTGATCGTGGCGGTGATCTGGGCCGCCATGAGCTGGGCGATCAGGCCGCCCGCGGGCGTGCCCATGGCCTCGGCCAGCGCCGCGGCCAATGCGTGCCGCTCCCCCGCATGGGTCTGCTGGACGGCCGCCAGCAGCGCCGGGGCGGCCGCGATCACCCGGACGCGGGTCAGCAGCCCCTCCACGTCCACCTCCCGCGCGCCCCGGGCGGCCATCGACCGGTAGTGCTCGCGCAGCGCGCCGAGCGGCGAGACGCCCGGCGCGCGGCCCGCCACGATCGCCGCCGTGTCCTCGGCGACGCCGTCGAGGGCCAGGCACTCCTTGCTGGGGAAGTACGCGAACAGCGTGACCTTCGCGACCCCGGCCGCCTCGGCGATCTCGTTGACCGTCACCGCGTCGTAGCCGCGCTCGGCGAACAGGCGCAGGGCCGTCTCCGCGATGCGCCGCCGCGTCTGCTCCTTCTTGCGCTCCCTGAGCCCCGCCATCATGGCTCCACGATAACCGTACCGGGTAAGAAAACAAACCCGGTACGGTTTTACTCCGCGGTGCTCATCGGCGCGCGGGCGGCCAGACCGGCGGTGGCGGCCAGCATGGCGGCGCTGAGCGCGAAGACGCCGAGCACGCCGGTCGCCCCCGCCACCACGCCCGCCACGGCGGGAACCAGCACCTGACCCAGCCGGTTGCCGGTCAGGCGCAGCGCCAGCGCCGTGCCGCGCTCGCCCGCCCGCGCGCGACCGGCCACCCAGGACAGCGTCAGCGGCTGGCCCAGCCCCAGCGCGAACCCCATCAGCGCGACGACCGGCACCGCGGCGGCCGTGCCGCACAGCGGCAGCGCGGCGACGGTGACCGCGGCGGCGACGGTGCTGGTCACCAGGACGGCGCGGCGGCCGTACCGCAGGACCAGGCGTTCCATGGCGAGCCTGCTCGCCATGGTGGTGGCGGCCCGCAGCGCCAGCAGCGCGCCCACCGCGACCACCCCGGCGCCGCGGCTCTGCCCCCAGGCCGGCAGGTACGCCAGCACCAGGTCGATCGTGGACACGGTGGCCAGGCTGGTGACCAGGGCCTGCCACATGCCCTCCTGGCCGAGCGTGCCGCGCAGCGGGAAGCGCCGGACGGCGGCCCGCCCGCGCGCCGGGCCCGGCCCGCCGATCCACAGGCTCGCCAGCCCCGCCACCAGCCCGAACCCGGCCGCCACGACGAGGGCGGGCCCGACGGCGGCACCGCTCTGGCCGCCGTCGGCGACGAGCGGGCCGCCGGCCACCAGGGCCGCGGCGGACGGCCCGGCGAGCTGGCCGAGCGAGGTGAACACGGTGAAGCGCGCGTAGGCGCGGTCGTGGCCCCCGGCGGCCACCCGGTTGGCGATGACGGCCTGCTGGGCGACGACCGACAGCAGGTGCCCGAGCCCGAACAGCGCGTTGAGCAGCACCAGCGCCCACAACGAGCGGGCCGCGGCCAGGGCCAGGGCGCTGCCGGTGATCAGCGCGGCGCCCAGCAGGGCCGCGCCGCGCTCGCCGGAGGCGTCCACCCAGCGCCCGACGGAGACGGCCGCGAAGAGCGGCAGCACCGAGAACCCGGCGGTGATGAGCCCGATGCCCAGGTTGCCCGCGCCGATCTCGATGGCCCGGTAGCTGACCATCGGACGGGCCGCGAACGTCGCCGCCTGCACGCACACCGCCGCCACCATGAGCGGGCCGAACCACCGGCCCGCCCCGGCCCGGCCGGTCGTCACATCCGGACGACCACGGTGTTGGACACCCGGTCGTGCACCCCGCGGTGGTCACGGTCCCAGATCAGGGCCGGCAGCGCCAGGCCGAGCAGGACGGTGCGCACCAGCACGGGCAGCAGGCGCGGGGCGCCGCCGTCCATGGCGGCGACGCGGATGCCGGCCAGCCGGTGGCCGAACGTCTGGCCCATGAAGCCGACGAGCAGCAGGTATTGGAGCGCGAACACCAGCACGGGCGCCCACGGGGACTCGGCCGGGTTCATCCTGAGCAGCAGCTGCACGACGAACCAGGTGCAGATCATCCAGTCGACGACGAGCGCGGCGATCCTGCGCCCCCACCCGGCGACCGATCCGCTGCCCTCCTCGGGCAGCCCGAGACGCTCGCCCGGGTATCCGAGGTCGATCCCGGCGGACCGGATGCCGCCCAGCCAGGTCTGCGTCCACCGAGGCTCGTTGCTGCTCATGACGTCAACGGTATCCGGCCCCCGGGCCGGTCGGCATCGTGACCCAACCGCGCTCTGCCCTCGCCATCATGGTCGCCATGCCACACGGGGATGACCTTGACGCGCGCTTCAACGAAGTGGTCGCGCAGATCGACGAGGGCGAGCGCCGCAGGATGCGCTCGTCGGCCGCCAAGGGGGCCAAAGAAGGCGTCGCGCGGCAACGCGCGCCACGCCCGCCGCGGCGGGACCGCTTATCCGCCGGCCACGCGCCGGTCGACCGCGGCCCGCGCCGGCTCGGGCGCATGTCGGTGGCGCTGATCGCGCTGTGCGCGATCGTCGGCGCCGCGGGGGTCGTGGTCACCTACCGTCCCGACCTGCTCGGCGGGAACCCCGGCCTGGAGGCCCTGCCCGTGCCCGCGAACCCCGTGGCGGCGGACGACCCCTTCGCCGGCTCGCCCGCCGAGCGCTACGCCGACGGCGCTGCGGGCTTCGTGATGCCGGCCGCCAAGGCGCTGGGCGGGCTGTCGAAGGCGGACGTGGCCAAGGGCCTGGAACGCACCCGCGCCCTGCTGTCGGCCGCCCTGCTCGACCGCGAGACGCTGCTGGGCGGCCGGCCCAAGGCCTTCGCCCGGCTGCTCGACGCCGACCAGCGCGAGGAGTTCTCCAAGGACCTGGGCGGCAAGAAGTACGACAGCCGCCAGATGGTCAACAGCTTCGCCCCCGGCAGCGCCGAACTCGCCGCCGACGTCGTCAAGGTCAACGGCACCGCCCGCCTCGGCGCCTTCCGGGAGGACGGGATGCACGGCGTCAAGGTCGAGGTGAACTACCTGGCCGTCTACGCCGTGCGCCGCCCCGGCGCGCCGGCCACCACCATGCGGCTGGTCTCGCAGCTCACCGGCGAGGTGCAGCTCTACCGCTCGGACGGCAGGCCGGCCCTGTACGTGAAGTGGGGCATGAGCAGCACCCCGGCCGACTGCGACATCGACGACGGGTTCGTCCATCCCGTCTACGAGGACGACCCGCCCGGTTCCGTCGCGCCGACGGGCCCGGCCACCGACCCCTACGACCTGGACGACCGGCCGGATTTCGACGGAGGCTGCGACACGTCCCAGGGGACGTGACCCTGCGTAACACATGCGAAACAATCGAGACACCGTACGGAAACGGCCGCGCCCTAGCGTCGGCATGATGGCCAGTCCCTCAGGGAGGTTCGAGAGTGTTCAACTCCGCCGACGACGTCCTGAAGTTCATCAGTGACGAAGGGGTGCAGTTCGTCGATGTCAGGTTCACCGACCTGCCGGGGACGACGCACCACTTCACCTTCCCGGTCGAGAACTTCGGCGCGAACGTCTTCACCGACGGGCTCATGTTCGACGGCTCGTCCATCCGCGGCTTCCAGGCGATCCACGAGTCGGACATGCTGCTGCTGCCCGACCCGTCCAGCGCGGTGCTCGACCCGTTCCGCCAGCACAAGACGCTCAACCTCAACTTCTTCGTGCACGACCCGCTGACCGGCGAGGCCTACAGCCGCGACCCGCGCAACGTGGCGCGCAAGGCCGAGGAGTACCTCAAGGGCACCGGCATCGCCGACACGGCCTACTTCGGCCCCGAGGCCGAGTTCTACATCTTCGACGACGTGCGCTTCGAGACCAAGGCGAACGCCGGCTACTACTACATCGACTCCATCGAGGGCGCCTGGAACACCGGCAAGCGGGCCGAGGGCGGCAACCTGGGCTACAAGCCGCGCTACAAGGGCGGCTACTTCCCGGTCCCGCCGATGGACCACTTCACCGACCTGCGCTCGGAGATGGTGCGCAACCTCATCGAGTGCGGCATCGACGTCGAGATGCAGCACCACGAGGTCGGCACGGCGGGCCAGGCGGAGATCGACTTCAGGTTCGGCACGCTGCTCAAGACGGCCGACAACCTGATGCTCTACAAGTACGTCATCAAGAGCACCGCTCTTGAGTACGGCCACACCGTCACGTTCATGCCCAAGCCGATCTTCGGTGACAACGGCTCCGGCATGCACTGCCACCAGTCGCTGTGGAAGGACGGCTCGCCGCTGTTCTACGACGAGGTCGGCTACGCGGGCCTGTCCGACACCGCCCGCTACTACATCGGCGGCCTGCTGCGGCACGCGCCGTCGCTGCTGGCCTTCACCAACCCGACGGTCAACTCCTACCACCGCCTGGTCCCGGGCTACGAGGCCCCGGTCAACCTGGTCTACTCCCAGCGCAACCGCTCGGCCTGCGTGCGCATCCCGATCACGGGGTCCAACCCGAAGGCCAAGCGCATCGAGTTCCGCGTGCCCGACCCGTCGTGCAACCCGTACTTCGCCTTCTCGGCGATGCTGATGGCGGGCATCGACGGCATCCGCAACAAGATCGAGCCGCCGGAGCCGGTCGACAAGGACCTCTACGAGCTGCCGCCGGAGGAGGCCCGCCAGGTGCCGCAGGTGCCGGGCTCGCTGCCCGAGGTGCTCGACGCGCTGGAGGCCGACCACGACTACCTGCTCGAAGGCGGCGTGTTCACGCCCGACCTGATCGAGACGTGGGTGTCGTACAAGCGGGAGAACGAGGTCGACCCGATCCGCCTGCGTCCGCACCCGCACGAGTTCGAGCTGTACTACGACGTGTGAGGCCGCGGTTCCCCCATCGGGAGAACCCGGCTTGAAGGGGCCCGGCGCCGACGACGGCGCCGGGCCCCTTTTCGCTCACCCCTGGGTGACGGAGCCGCCGCGCCCGACGCCTCCGCAACGGGTGGTTACGAGGGATCTGGCGGGGTTTGCGGAACGCGGTTACCTTGATCCCAGATCACGCAACCGGCCATCGGCCGAACGCGCCCGAAGGATCTGGAGGACCGTCATGAGGATCAGACGAGGGCTGTTAGCCGCGGTGCTGGCCGCCGGCGCGCTCTGTCTCGGTTCGACCCCGGCTCACGCCATTCCGCCGCCGCCGCCCGGCGGCGACCTCCTCGTCGTCTTCGCCTACTTCAACGGCGACCAGCTCGTCGGCCAGCGGTGGTTCGGCTGCGGCCAGCCCGCCGGCGAGTGGGGCGTCCTGTCGGGCACCCAGAAGGTCTACTTCACGCCCTGCTGAGCCGTGAGCGGGGGCCGCCCCGTGGTCAGAAGTCGAAGCGGGGCTCCGGCGCGGTGAGGATCTCCGACTTCGGCGACACCGGCCACAGGGCGGTCAGCTCGTCGTAGAGGGCCGTGGCCAGGCGTTCGACGTCCGCGCGGGCCGTCTCGTGCAGGGCCTCGGCCACGATGAGCACCTCGGTGGTGGTGTCGCGGACCGCCGACAGGCCGCTCTGCCGGTTGGTCCAGCGGCGCGCGTGCGCCCGGCCGTCCGCGTCGGCGAAGATCACTTCTCCGGCGGCCGGGTGCTCCGTCTCGCCGGAGAAGGTCAGGTACGTCTCCTCGCCGGAGGCGTACCGCACCTCGACGAAGCCGGAGACGCGGGAGACGTCGAACACCGCCACCGGCACGGCGAAGGCGATCGAGATCGCGTTGCACAGGTCGATCAGGGGATGCAGGCGCGGCAGCGCGCCCTCCTTCCTGAAGCGGCGCAGCAGCGACTCCGACGCGCACCGGTACTGCGTCGGCTTGAGCCCCATCCGGGTGAACGCCCGCCGCCACGCCTGGATCTCGGGCAGCTCGCTCTCGGGGGCGGCGCGCCGGGCGGCCAGGTCGCCGTAGCGGGCCACCTGGTCGTCGACGCGGGCGGCGGCGTCGACGCCCGCCGCGTGGAGCGCGAAGGGCACCAGGTCGGGAAAATCCCGCCAGATGTCCGCGGAATGCTGGAAACGCACTGTCACCTCGCCGGTCGTCTGACTCGTGCGGCTCACGATACTGCGGCGGCCTCCTGGCGTCCCCGCGCGGCATGCCGGGCGCGGGCGGCGGCCAGGGCGTAGCAGCCGAACGTCACCGCCGTCAGGACGGCCGCGGCGAGCAGCGGCCGCCCGACGACGCCCAGCACCGCCACGCCGAGGGTGGCGCCGACCTGCCGGGAGGCGTTCAGCACGCCGCCCGCGGTGCCCGCCGTGCCCGCGGGGGCGGCGTTCACCATGCCGGCCATCAGCGCCGGGAACACGAACGACAGCCCGAACCCCATGACCACCAGCCAGGGCGTGAGCACGTCGGTGAAGGCCACCCCCGCCAGGCCGGTCGCGAGGAGGGCCAGACCGCCCAGGATCGGCGGACGGGGGCCGTAGCGGGCCACCAGGCGGCCGGTGAGCAGCGGGTTCACCGTCATGGGCAGGGTGAGCGGCAGGAAGGCGAGCCCGGCGGCGACCGGGGACAGGTGGCGGGTGTCCTGGAGGAGGAGGGTGAGCACGAACAGCGCGCCGGAGAAGGCGAAGTTGGCGACCGTCCCGGCCAGCAGCTCCGGCCAGGTCGCGGCGAGCAGGCCGCCGGGCAGGGCGGGGGCGTGGCTGCGGCGTTCGACCAGCACCAGCGCCACCAGGACGGCCACGGCCAGCCCGGCGGCGAGCGCGGAGGAGTCGATCAGGGCCTCGGCGACCAGGCCGAGCAGCACGCAGGCCAGGGCCTGGACCTGCCAGTCGATCCGCCGGGACCCGCGCGGGGAGGCGACGTCCCGCATGATCAGCAGGCTGGCCACGGCGAAGGGCACGTTGACCAGGAAGACCGCGCGCCAGCCGGACAGTCCGACCAGGAGGCCGCCGAGCAGGGGGCCGGCGGCGAGCGCCGAGCCGGTGACGGCCGCCCACAGGCCGGTGGCGCGGGCGCGGGCGGCGGGCGCCGGGTGCATCTCGGCGAGCAGCCCCAGCGAGCCGCCGGTGCACAGCGCCGCCGCCACGCCGAGCAGCGCGCGCAGCACGACCAGCACGCCGAGGTCCGGCGCCGCCGCGCTGAGCAGCGACAGCGCGCCGAACAACGCCACCCCGGCCTTGAAGACGCGGGCCGCGCCGAACCGGTCGGCCACGGCTCCGGCGGTGAGCAGCGACGCGGCGAAGGCGACGGTGTAGGCGTTGACCGCCCACTGCTGCCCGGCCAGTGAGCCGCCGAGGGAGGCGCGCAGGTCCGGCAGCGCGATCGTCAGCACGGTGGTGTCGAGGATCACCAGGAAGTAGGCGAGGGAGAAACCGAACATTCGCATGCCCACAGCCTGCTGAAACGCCACTTTTCCCCTCAACAGGCGGCGCCGTACGGGGCATTCGGGAAAACCTTATGCTGCTTTATATGGACTTGCGGCAGTTGAGGGGCTTTGTCGCCGTCGCGGGGGCGGGCACCGTCACCGGCGCGGCGAACGCGCTCGGCCTGGCCCCCGCGTCGGTGTCGGAGCAGGTGCGCAGGCTGGAGGGCAGCCTCGGCGTGCCGCTGTTCGAGCGCACGCCCCAGGGCATGCGGCTGACCGAGGCCGGCGCCGCGCTGCTCGGCCGCGCGCAGGGCCTGCTCGACCACGCCGAGGAGGTGCGCCGCGCGGTCACCGGCCGGCGCCGCCGGGTGCGCGTCGGCGCGCTGGAGATGCTGGCCGCCGCCCGGCTGCCCGCCGTGCTGCGCCGCCTGTCCGAACGCCGTCCCGACCTGGACGTGGACGTGCGCTCCCTGATGCGGCACGACCTGCTGGCCCAGGTGGCCTCCGGCGACCTGGACGCGGCGCTCCTGCTCGACCTCGGCCCGCGGATCGGCGGCCTCGGCTTCACCCCGCCGCCCAGCATGGACTTCCTCGACGTCGGCGAGGTCGCGCTGTCGCTGGTCGCCGCGCCGGACGGCGAGCGGGAGCCGCTGCTGGTGAGCCCGCCCGGCTGCTCGATCCGGCTCGCGGCCGACCAGGCGTTCGGCCCGGACGTGCCGCGCAGGGAGCTGACCAGCATCGCCACCGCCCGCGAGTGGGCCCGGCAGGGCTTCGGGCAGGCCCTGCTGCCGGACTTCGCGCTGGGCGCCGACCTCGACTCCGGCGCGCTGGTCGCGCTCGACTGCCGGGCGCCCGCGCTGGCCCTGCGCCTGGTCTGGCTGCGCGGGCGCGAGGAGTCGCTGCGGGACGTGCTGTACGCCATGAGCGCCTGACCCGTCTACCGGTCCTTGCGCCGGGCCTTGATGCCGGTGATGCGGCGGAACACGTCCCACCAGAAGGGGGCGCCGAACAGCAGGGCCACGTACGTCAGCAGGTAGCCGGGCCAGTGGCTGGGGGTGGTGAGCCGGCTCCACCAGGCGGCGCCGTTCCAGTGCAGCGTGGGGTCGCCCTCGGCCGGGATGGCGATGCTGACCAGCGCGTGCTGGAGCATCTGGACCATCGCGGGCTCGCTGAGCGTCTCGGTGATGCACGGCACGGGGTCGGACCCGCCGCACCGTGCCTTGAGCTCGTCGTAGGCCGCCGGGCCCGCCTCGGCCACGGCGGTCACCGAGGCGCGGAAGGCGTTGTCGCGCAGCAGCGTCTTGCCGTACTCCAGGCCGTCCATGGTGAACAGCAGCGTGACCAGGAGGCCGAGGACGGCCACCACCCACTTGACGTAGCGCTTGTACAACATCGACAGGCGTTCCATCTCGCCGTCGAACCAGGTCTCGACGCCCTGCCTGAACCGGTCGAGGTCGCGCTGCGCGGTCTCCCAGACGCCGCGCAGGTGGCCGTACAGGGGGCTGCCCATCTCCTTGAGCTTGGCCAGGAAGCCCTCGACGCCCTCGGGCTCGGCGGCCGCCATCTCCATCAGGGCGACGGCGAAGCGCCCCGGCGGGATGTTGGCGATGCTCGTCCGGCCCTTCGTCGGGTGGTCGATCTCCTGGACGCGTTCGTACAGCAGCTTGACCATGGCGTCCTGCGCCTTGGGCTCGGCGACCGGCAGCGTGCCGGGCTCGGCGGGCGCGGGCTGGTCGCTGTGGGCCGGCCGGGGATCGCGGGAGAACGGCAGCGCGGCGAACACGTCGCGCACCTTGGCGGGCAGCCACGACCTGCCCTGCGCGTCGGCGCCGTCGAGGGTGTCCCGCAGGTAGGCCCACAGGAACTTGCTGCGGATCGCGAGCAGGCGCACGAACGCCTCGTTGACCCCGCTCACCAGCAGTGAGAGCAGCAGGAACGACACCACCAGGCCGAGGGCCAGGTCCACGTAAACGGATAACACCTGCGCCTTGATACACCCGGCCGCGGACCGGGATCAACCCCCGTAGAAGACGCGCTCGACGACCTGGCGGGCGCGGCGGGTGACGCGACGGTAGTCGTCGAGGAAGTCCTCCGAGCCGTCGGGCGGGTAGCCGAGCGTACGGGCGATGAGCCGGCGCTCCCCCGCCTCGGCCGGCACGCTGTCCCCCGGCCTGCCCCTGACCAGCATGATCGCGTCGCGGACCCTGGAGGCGAACCGCCACGCCTCGGCCAGCACGCGCTCGTCGGCCGGGTCGAGCAGCCCCTCGGCCGCCGCCGCGCGCAGCGCCGCGACGGTACGGGTGGTGCGCAGGGCCGGCACGCCGCCGGCGTGGCAGAGCTGGAGGAGCTGGGCCACCCACTCCACGTCCGACAGCCCGCCGGGGCCGAGCTTGGTGTGCAGGGCGGGATCGGCGCCGCGCGGCAGCCGCTCGGCCTCCATGCGCGCCTTGAGCCGCCTGATCTCCCTGATCGCGTCCTCGGGCAGCCCGCCGGCCGGGTATCGCAGCTCGTCGATCATCGACGTGAACGCGTCGCCGAGCGAGGCGTCGCCGGCCGAGAAGCGGGCGCGCAGCAGCGCCTGCGCCTCCCACGGCGAGGACCAGCGGGCGTAGTAGGCGCGGTAGGAGGCCAGCGTGCGCACCAGCGGCCCCTGGCGGCCCTCGGGGCGCAGGTCGGGGTCGATGAGCAGCGGCGGGTCGGGCGCGGGCAGCGACAGCAGCCGGCGCAGCTCGTTGGCCACGGCGAAGGCGGCGTCGGTGGCCTCCCGCTCCTCGACGCCGGGCAGCGGCGAGTGCACGAACATCACGTCGGCGTCGCTGGCGTACGAGCACTCCATGCCGCCGAGCCGGCCCATGGCGATGACCGCGAACCTGGTCACGTCCTGGGCCTTGGCCAGCGCGGCGTCGAGCGCGGCCTGCAGGGTCACGTCGGTGAGCGTCGACAGGGCCGTGCCGACGGCCTCGATGTCGAGCAGCCCCGAGATGTCGGCGACGGCCGTGCGGAACAGCTCCCTGCGGCGCAGCCCGCGCACGGCCGCCACCGCGGTCTCCGGGTCGCCGGCGTGCCGGGACACCGCGGCCGACGCCTCGCCGCGCAGCGACTCGGGCGAGCGCACGGCCAGCTCGGTGTCGGAGCCGAGCATCGCGACCGCGTCGGGGGCGTGCATGAGCAGGCCGGTGGCGTAGCGGCCGGTGCCGAGCACCCGCGCCATGCGGGCGGCCACCGCCGTCTCGTCGCGCAGCAGCCGCAGGTACCAGGGGGTGCTGCCGAGCTTGTCGCTGACCTGGCGGAAGCCGAGCAGCGCCGCGTCGGGGTCGGGCGTGTCGGCGAACCAGCCGAGCATGACGGGCAGCAGCGTGCGCTGGATGGCCGCGCGCCTGGACACGCCCGTGGACAGCGCGGCGATGTGCCGCAGCGCGCCGTTGGGGTCGACGTAGCCGAGCGCCTCCAGCCGGGCCGCCGCCGCGGCCGTGGACAGCCGCGCCTCCGACTCCGGCAGCCGGGCCACCGCCTGGAGCAGCGGCCGGTAGAACAGCTTCTCGTGCAGCCGCCGCGCCTCCATGGCGTGCCGCCGCCACCGGGCGGTGAACTCCCCCACCGGGTCGGCCTGCATGCCGAGGGCGCGGCCGAGCCTGCGCAGGTCGGCCTCGTCGGTGGGCAGCAGGTGCGTACGCCGCAGCCGGTGGAGCTGCAACAGGTGCTCGACCCGGCGCAGGAACGCGTACGCCTCGGCGAGCCCGCGCGAGTCGTCGCGGCCGACGTAGCCGCCGCGGGAGAGGGCGGCCAGGGCCGGAAGGGTGCCCCGGCGGCGCAGCAGCGGGTCGAGCCTGCCGTGCACGAGCTGCAGGAGCTGGACGGCGAACTCGATGTCGCGCAGCCCGCCGGGCCCCAGCTTGAGCTGCCGCTCCCCCTCGGCGCGCACGTGCGACTCGACGCGGCGGCGCATGGCCTGGACGTCCTCGACGAAGTGCTCGCGGGTGGCGGCCGTCCAGACCAGGTCGTTGACCGCCTGGACGTAGGACTCGCCGAGCTCCTGGTCGCCCGCCACCGGACGGGCCTTGAGCAGCGCCTGGAACTCCCAGGTCTTGGCCCAGCGGCGGTAGTAGGCCAGGTGGCTGGCCAGGGTGCGGACCAGCGGGCCGGACCGCCCCTCGGGGCGCAGGCCGGCGTCGACCTCCCACAGCGAGCCCTCCTGGGTGGCCGCCGTGCAGGCCCGCATCATGGCCTGGGCCAGCCGGGTCGCCGACCGCAGCGCCTTGGTCTCGTCGGCGCCCTCGCGCGGCTCGGCGACGAAGATCACGTCGACGTCGCTGATGTAGTTGAGCTCGCGCGCGCCGCACTTGCCCATGCCGATGACCGCCAGGCGCGCCTCGGAGTCGTCGACCTCGGCGCGGGCGATCGCCAGGGCGGCCTCCAGCGCCGCGCCGGCCAGGTCGGACAGCTCGGCCATGACCTCCGGGAGCGTGGCCTGCCCGGTCAGGTCGCGGGCGGCCAGGTGCATGAGCCGGCCCCGGTAGGCCACCCGCAGCGCCACCAGCGGGTCGGGGGCGCCGGCGCGCGGCTCGGGCTCGTCCGGCTCGGCGCCGACGGCGCGCAGCAGCGCGGCGCGCGCCTCGCCCAGCTCGGGCTCGGCCAGCAGGGCCGTCTGGCCGGGGTGGCGGACCAGGTGCTCGCCGAGCGCGGCGCTGACGCCGAGCACGGCGAACAGGCGCGCCCTGAGCCGCTCGTCCTCTCGCACCGCGGTCAGGACGGCCGGCTCGCGCTCGGCCAGGCGGGTCAGCGAGACCAGGGCCTGGTCCGGATCGGCCACGGCGACCAGGAACTCCAGGAGGTCGTCGAGGTCGGCGGGGGTGCGGTCGAGCAGTTGCGCGGCCCTGGCGCCGTCGGCGAAGCCGAGCTTGGCCAGGCGTGCGGCGGTCGATTCGATCCTGGGCACCTGCTCATCTTGACAGGTGGCTTCGGGAAGGCCGTAGAGTACAACGCAACGTAGCGTTGCGTTTTGCTGAGGAGGGGGACGACATGAGCCGGATGCCCGCGGCGGTGACCTGGGGATTGCTGGCGGCCTGGGCCGTGCACGACGCCGAGGAGCTGGCGACCATGGCGGGATGGGCGCGGCGGGCCCGTCCCCGGCTGGAGCGGATGTACCCGGGGGTGCCGTGGGAGCGGCTGGAGGTGTCGCAGGCGCGGGTGAACGTGGCGATCGGGCTGATGGGCGGCGTGGTGGCGGGGGCCTCGGCACTGGGGGCGCGCAGCGGCGGGCGCAGCCCGGTGTTCCAGGCGGTGCTGGCCGGGTTCGGGCTGCACGGCGTCGTCCACCTGGCGCAGGCGGTCGCCACGCGCGGGTACACGCCCGGGGTGGCGACGGCGCCGCTGGTGGTGATCCCGTTCTCGGCGTGGGCGTGGCGGCGGCTGCGGCGGGCGGGGGCGGTGGCGGCCCCGGGGCGGTCGGCCGCGTTCGGGCTCGCGGCGCTGCCGCTGACGGTGGGGGGCGTGCACGCGGCCGCCCACCTGCTCACCCGCCGCCGCACGCGGGCCGCCGAGCCGTCGGCCGCGGACGGCCTCGGCCGCGACCGCTGGTTCTGACCCGCACCGACGCCACGCCGTCCGGCCCGAGCCGGGTGGCCATGCCGGACAGTGGGGGCGGTGAGGCTGCGGGTTCCGGGGCGGTGGGTTCCCGGGGGGCGTCAGGCTGGGCGGGAGGCTTCGGCTGCCTGGGCGACCACCTGGGCGAACGCCTCCGCGACCGGGCGCCAGGTCGCGACCAGGGCGGGCCCGGCGGCCTTGACGGCGGCGTTCAGGTCCTCGGCCGCCTCCAGGTCCGACTCCGCCGTCCAGGAGGTGAAGATCTCCGGGGTGGCCTCGGGGTGGAACTGCACCGCCCAGGCGCGCTCGCCGACCCGGTAGGCCTGGTTCGGGTACCGGTCGCCGGTCATCAGCGGCACCGCGCCCGCCGGCAGACGGGTCATGGCGTCCTGGTGGTACTGGACGGCGACGGCCCTGGCCGGGACGCCCGACAGCAGCCGGTCGGAGGCCGCGGCGGGCAGCGCGACCACCTCGCACGCCCCCACCTCCAGGCCGTTCCCGCCGCGCTCGACCGTGCCGCCGAGCGCCATGGTGAGAAGCTGGGCGCCGAGGCAGATGCCGAGCGTGGGCGTGCCCTCCTCCACGGCGCGACGCAGCAGGGCGCGGGTGGCGGGCTGCCAGGGGCTGCGCTCGTCCTCCCAGGCGGCCGCGGCGCCGCCGAGCACGATCAGGCCGTCGGCGGCCCGCTCCGGCACCGGCTCGCCCTGGTACGGCCGTACGACGTCGCAGATGGGCCCCAGCCAGTCCGCCAGGTGGCCGAGCCCGGCGCCGGCCTCGTGCTCGATCACGGTGATGCGCATATCGGGTAATTTATCCGCATTTTCTGGCGAAAAAGCCCTTACGCCCGTCCTGCGAAGTGCTCACGCGAAGGGCGGTGATCCCCGGCCCCGGACGGCGTCCCTAGGATCCGGCTATGAGATTCGACGAAGTGGACGGGCTCCGCGTCGCCACGTTCGGCACCGGCCCCCGCAAGGTCATCGCGGTCCACGGCATCAGCGCCTCGCTGATGGCCTGGGGCGCGGTCGGGCGGCGGCTGCCCGAGGAATGGTCGCTGATCGCGATGGACCTGCGCGGCCGCGGTCACAGCGCCTCCCTGCCCGGCCCGTACGGGCTGCCCCGGCACGCCGAGGACGTCCTGCGCGTCGCCGAGCACGTCGGCGCGGGCCCGGACGCGGTGCTGGCCGGCCATTCGATGGGCGCGTACGTGGCCGTGCTGGCCGGGGCCGAACGCGACTTCGAGCGGGTCGTCCTGGTGGACGGCGGCCTCCCGCTGCCCCTGCCCGAGGGCGAGGACCCCGACGCCGCGCTGGCGGCCACGCTGGGCCCCGCGCTGGCCCGGTTGCGCCGGACGTTCGCGACCCCGGAGGAGTACGTGGACTTCTTCAAGGCCCACCCCGCCTTCGTCGGCCGCTGGAGCCCCGACGTGGAGGCGTACGTGCGCTACGACCTCGACGGACCCGAGGGCGCGCTGCGCTCGCGGGCGGTCGGCGAGGCCGTGATGGCGGACGGGCGCTGGATGCGCACCGAGAGCACCCGGATCGGCGCCGCGCTGGCCGCGATCAAGGCGCCGACCTTCCTGCTCAGGGCCCCGCGCGGCCTGCTGAACCAGGACACCGGCATGCTCCCCGACGAGGTCGCCCGCACCTGGACCGCCCGCGTGCCCGGCCTGCGCGACGAGGTCGTGCCCGACTGCAACCACTACACGATCCTGTTCGACGAGCAGCCGGTGACGACCGTCCTGGAACGGATCACCGGGGCATGAGAAAGGCCCCCGAGCCGAGCTCGGGGGCCGTCCTGATGCGCAGGTCAGCGTGGAGCGATCCACGTGGCGCGGGCGGCGGCCACCAGGGTGCCGTCGTCCTCGTAGATGCCGCTCTCGCCGTACATCTTGCGGCCGTCGCGGCCGGTCGGACGGGCCACGACGGAGTAGCGGCCACCCGGCAGCACCGGGCCGCCGATCTGCACGACCAGGCGGCCGAGCAGGGCCGACTCGCCGGGGCCGAAGTGCGCCCAGCCGGTGATGCAGTCGAGCACCGCGCCGATGATCGAGGCGGGCACGCCGTCCTCGCCGCTCACCGTGAACGGCACCCGCCAGCCGGCGGCGACCAGGTCGGAGCCCTCCACCGGGCCGGGGAAGATGCGCAGGCCGTCGCCCGGCTCGCGCAGGCCGCAGGCGAAGCACTCGGCGAACGGGTGGGCCTTGAGGCCGACGAACCCGGCCTCGGCGCGGGCGGCGTCGGTGAACGGCACGAAGCCGGGCCCGGTCAGGGTCTCGGCGACGGGGATGGCCTCGACCAGGACCTTGTCGCCGTCGGACAGCGAGACGCTGTTGGCGACGTGCTCCAGGCGCAGCTCGGTCTCCAGGGGCGTGGGCGCGTGCAGCGTGACCTCGACCGCTGATCGGCCGCCGTTCAGCGCCTCTGCCATGGTGCCCGCGATCCAGCCGCCGTTGGCGACTCCCACCGGGCCCCGGAAACGCTCGGGAACGGTCAACACGGTCTGCAGGGCAGCCGTCGTCATGCCACACCCTCCAATATCGCCCCAGAAGGCGAGAAGTCCGGAAATATCGTAAAGAGTAGGCCGATTTTACTGGACTCCCGGATTACCACGATGCTGGGGGTCCCTGACCGACGGCCGACTCATGCCATAACGCCACAGGCGTGGCCGAAACTTCCCCGGCCGCCCCCGGCCGTCCCCTCCCAGGGTCGGCGCCGTCCATGGCACGGATGTGACTCGGGGGTGAGGAACAACGAAAATCGGCCCCAACCCGGAGCCGTATCTGTATCCGGGGTGAGACCGATCAAGGCGTCGCCAGTACCTTATCCCGTGATTTCCCCGCCCCGGGCCCATTCCCGGTGAATCCCGTCGGACCGTTCCGGCGGCCGGGCCCGCTCGCCGCGCGCTCCCGCGCCCTATGCTGGCGCGAACAGGGGTCGAAGCGAATCCGATCGGGCGGGGTGGGTCTGTGCAGCGGGCGACGTTACGCTTTCCGCCCGGGTCGCTGGTCGTGCTGACCGGGCTGCCCGGCGCCGGCAAGACCACGCTGCTGCGCCGTCTGTACGGCCTCCACGGCGCCGAGAGCGCGCCCGTCGCCGCCGACGCGGTCGTGGTGATCGACTCGGGGCAGTCCCGCCTGCGCTGGGACGGCCGCATCCCCTGGGCCCCACGTCCGGTGCGCCGCGCCGTGGTGTTCGCCACCCACCTGAGCCGCATCAGCCGGGCGCTGGCCGGCGGGCGGGCGGTTCTCGCGCACAACCGGGGCTGCGCCACGTACGTGCTGAGGGGGTTCGCCTGGCTGGCCCGCAGGCAGCGGGCGAGCTTCCACCTGCTGCTGCTCGACGCGCCGCCGGAGGTGGCGGTCGCCGGGCAGCACGCCAGGGGCCGGGTGGTCGCGCCCCGCACGTTCGCCCGCCACCGCCGCCGCTGGGAGAGCCTGCTGGCGCGGGTGACCGGCGGCGACCCGGCCCCGGCCGTCAGCGCGCACGTGCTCACCCGGGCCGAGGCCGACCTGCTGGAGCACATCGTCTTCGACAGCGCCGACCGCGCCCCCGCCGACTGACGGCGTCCGGGGACGCGGACGCACGAGGAAGGACCCCGTCATGAAGCAGTACCTGCTCACCCTGTTCGAGCCCGACGGCCCGCCGCCCGAGCCCGCGGTCCTGGAGCCCATCATGCGCGACATCGGCGCGGTCGAGGCGGAGATGCGCGCGGCCGGCGCGTGGGTCTTCTCCGGCGGCCTGGCCCCGGCCGAGCAGGCGTCGGTGATCCGGATGCGCGCTGACGAGCCGTTCACCACCGACGGCCCCTACACCGAGGGCAAGGAGCACGTCGGCGGGTTCACCGTCATCAGGGCCCCCGACCTGGACGCCGCGCTGGAGTGGGGGCGCCGGCTGGCCCGCGCCGTGGGCGTGCTGCCGGTCGAGGTGCGCGAGTTCAAGGGCTGAGGCCGGGCGGGTCTCCCCCGCCCGGCCTCACAACACCGGCAGGTAGCGGCCCAGCTCGAACTCGGTGACCGTACGGCGGTACTCGCGCCACTCGGCCCGCTTGTTGCGCAGGAAGAAGTCGAAGACGTGCTCGCCCAGCGTCTCGGCCACCAGCTCGCTGCGCTCCATGACGGCGATGGCCTCGTCGAGCGAGCCGGGCAGCGGCTGGATGCCCAGGGCCCGGCGCTCGGCGCTGGTCAGGGTCCAGACGTTGTCCTCGGCGGCCGGCGGCAGCTCGTAGCCCTCCTCGATGCCCTTGAGCCCGGCGGCCAGCACCAGCGCGAAGGCCAGGTACGGGTTGCACGCCGAGTCGAGCGAGCGGAACTCGATGCGGGTCGAGCCGCCCTTGTGCGGCTTGTACATGGGCACCCGGACCAGCGCCGAGCGGTTGTTGTGCCCCCAGCACACGTAGGAGGGCGCCTCGCCGCCCTGCCCCGCGATGGCCTCGGCGCCGCCCCACAGCCGCTTGTAGGAGTTGACCCACTGGTTGGTGATGGCGGTGATCTCGGCGGCGTGCCGCAGCAGGCCCGCGATGAACGAGCGGCCGATCTTCGACAGCCGGTAGTCGGTGCCGGCCTCGTGGAAGGCGTTGCGGTCGCCCTCGAACAGCGACATGTGCGTGTGCATGCCCGAGCCGGGGTGCTCGGTGAACGGCTTGGGCATGAACGAGGCCCAGATGCCCTGCTCCAGGGCGACCTCCTTCATGATCAGCCGGAACGTCATGATGTTGTCGGCCGTGGTGAGCGCGTCGGCGTAGCGCAGGTCGATCTCCTGCTGGCCGGGGGCGCCCTCGTGGTGGCTGAACTCGACGGAGATGCCCATCGACTCCAGCATCATGATCGCCTGGCGCCGGAAGTCGTGGCCGGAGCTGTGGGGCGTGTGGTCGAAGTAGCCGCCGGAGTCGATCGGCTCGGGCCGCTGGCCCGCCTCGGGACGGTTCTTCAGCAGGAAGAACTCGATCTCGGGATGGGTGTAGAAGGTGAAGCCCATGTCGGCGCACTTGGCGAGGGTGCGCTTGAGCACCCAGCGCGGGTCGGCGTGCGACGGGGTGCCGTCGGGCATCAGGATGTCGCAGAAGATGCGCGCCGCGCCCGGCGTCTCGCTGCGCCAGGGCAGGATCTGGAACGTCGAGGGGTCGGGCTTGGCCAGCATGTCGGACTCGTAGACGCGGGCGAAGCCCTCGATCGCCGAGCCGTCGAAGCCGATGCCCTCGGCGAAGGCGCCTTCCAGCTCGGCGGGCGCGATGGCGACGGACTTGAGGAAGCCGAGGACGTCGGTGAACCAGAGCCGGATGAACCGGATGTCGCGTTCCTCTAGCGTGCGGAGCACGAACTCCTGCTGGCGGTCCAAGGCGTCCCCTCTTGCAGACAGTGCTGGTCTCTGTATCAGCATGCCGTGCCCGTGTTTCGCACACGTTACGGGGGGTGCCGGTGCGAGCCTCACTGACAAAGGGGCCGCCCAGATCTACTGTGATCACGCAGTTAGTCTCGGGGGAGGCATTGGTGGCTATCGACCTGCTCAATCACAAGCTCGATCGGGCGTTCGACCACATCGACGCGAACGGCAACGGCGTCGTCGAACGGGAGGACCTGCTGGGGCTGGGCGCACGCCTGCTGGTGGGTTTCGGGGAGTCCCCCACCTCGGTCACCGGCAACCGGCTCGTCGGCAGCTTCGACGGCATCTGGTCGACGTTGTCGCGGGCGCTCGACCGCGACGGCGACTCCGGCATCGCGCGTACGGACTTCCGCGGCGGGATGACGGCGGCGTTCGTCACCGGCGACCGGTACGAGCCGGTGTTCCGGCCGGCGACGGTGGCGGTGGCCCAGCTCTGCGACGGCGACGGCGACGGCCTGATCCGGCCGGGCGAGTTCCGTACGATGCTCAGCGCGTTCGGCACCGCCTACGACGACGTGGACGAGGCGTTCGACCGGCTCGACCGGGAGGGCAGAGGCGCGCTCACCGTCGAGGAGCTGATCCACGCGGCCGAGGACTACTACCGCAGCTCAGACCCGAACGCCGCGGGCAACTGGCTTTACGGTCCGCTGTGAACACGGCCGTGAGCACCACCGTGTTCGCCACGGTGCGCACCGCGCTCCGCTCGGTCCTGCACTGGAAGCCGATGCTGCCGCTGCCGCGCAAGGGCGGCTCGCCCGCGCTGGCGCTGCTGCCGCTCGTCGAGCGGGTGCCGGCGATGGGGGCGCCCTGCCGGATGCACCCGGCCGTGTACGCCATCGAGGCCGCGGTCATCGACTGGGCCAGGCGGACGGGCCTGCGCGCCGACGCCGGGGTGGGCTTCCACCGGATGGCCGGGCGCGCGTTCGCCGAGTTCGACGCGGCCGCCGCGGCGCTGTTCGCCCAGTGGCTGACCTGGCTGTTCCACCTCGACGACGAGCTGGACGAGGGGTCGTGCCCGCTGGACATCTTCGGCGGCATGCTCAAGGGCGCGGCCCGGCACCCGCTGGAGGCGGCCTTCGCCGACCTGTGGCGGGTGACCAGCGCGCGGATGAGCGACCAGTGGCGGGCCCGCTTCGCGGTCAACCTGCGCCGCCAGGCCGACGCGTGCCGCACCGAGGCCGACAACCGGGCCGCCGGGCGCATGCCGACGCTGGAGGAGTACCCGGCCCTGCGCAGGGGCACCGTGGGCCCCTACCTGTACGACCTGGTGGAGCCGTGCCTGCGGGTCGAGGTGCCGGCCTGGGTGGTCCAGTGCGACCCGTGGCGGGAGCTGGTGGAGGCGTGCAGCGACGTCACGGCCTGGTGCAACGACGTGGCCTCGCGGCCCAAGGAGCGCGGCGACGTGCACAACCTGGTCGTGCTGGCGGTCCGGCAGCTCGGGCTGGGCGAGCGCGAGGCCGTCGCGTGGGTGCTCGACCGGATCGCCGGGCGCTGCCAGGACATGAACCGGGCGGCCAGGCGGCTGCCGCTCGACGACCTCCCGCCCAAGGCGGCCAGGGACGTCAGCAAGGTCGCCTGCGCCTACCTGGCCGCGCCGCGCGCCCACCTGGACTGGCTGCTGGAGTCGTCCCGGTACGCCTGAGGCGATCGGCGGCGGCCGGTCAGGGGGAGGCGCCGGCGAGCATGTCGCCGGCCGCCGTCCGGCGGTAGACGACCTGCTTGCCCAGGCGCAGGCCCACCGCCAGCCCGCCGTCGCTGAGCACCCCGAGGTGCTGGCTGACCGCGCCCGGCGTGAGCGACATCCGGACGGCCAGCGCCGAGGTGGTGCTCGGCTCGGCCAGCGCGAGCAGGATCTGCGCCCGGCTGCGGCCGATGAGCGCGGCCAGCGCGCCGGGGGCGGGCGGCGGGCCCTGCTCCCACAGCGTGCCGACGCCGAGCACCGGATAGACGAGCATCGACTGGTACGGAGCCGACATCACGGCCACCGACGGCCAGTAGAACGCGCTCGGCACCAGCAGCAGCCCGTCGCCGTGCAGGCCGCCCGCGTGGCACCAGGGCCGGTCGATGAGCAGCCGCTCCCCCGTCCACTCCACGGCGGGGCCGAGCCCGGCGAACAGCTCCCTGGCCCCGCCCTGGGCGAGCTGGCGGGAGCGGCGCAGCACGTCGCGTTCGAGCAGCCCGTAGACGCGCGGCCAGAACTCCTCGAAGCAGACCCGCCAGTACGTCTCCAGCGCCCCGGCCACCCGGGCCACGCCGGCCGCCGGGTCCGCCATGAACCGGTCGAGCAGCGCCCGGTCGGTGCCCGCGATGGTCGCGGCCTCCGTGCGGGCGCGTTCCGGCGGCGTGCCGCGGACCTGCGCCAGCTCGGCGGCGAAGTCGGGCAGCGGCGTCTGCGGGGGCGGGGTGATGAAGTCGGCCAGGTAGCCGGTCGGCGGCACCAGCGCGAACAGCTCGTCGAGGTCGAGCCCGGCCAGCCGGGGGCGCACGGCCTTGATCCAGGGCAGGTGGATCGACTGCCTGGAGGGGTCCTGGAGGGTGCGCAGGCTCGCGACCAGCTCCCACATGGGCGAGAACGCGAACCGGATGCGCGCGACGTCCTCCGGCTTGAGGTCCCAGGTGACGGCCATGGTTTTAGTGTGCACTAAATCGATGGCACCGCGGCCCGCCGGGCCCGACCCTTGACCCGTGTCTAGCACCGCTGTTGAGAAGCCTTCCTTCCTCCGCGCCCAGATCGGCGGACTGCCGCGGCCCTTCTGGGCCCTGTGGAGCGGCACCCTCGTCAACCGCCTGGGCACCCTGGTCATGCCGTTCACCGGCGTGTACCTGACCCACTCCCGCGGCATGTCGGTGACCGCCGTGGGCCTGGTCATGGGCGTCTACGGCGCGGGCTCGCTGCTGTCGCAGATCCTGGCCGGCGTGCTCACCGACCGGATCGGGCGGCGGGTCACGCTGGCGGGCGGCATGGCGGCCACCGCCGCCACCATGCTGGCGCTGGGTTACAGCACCTCGCTGCCGGCGATCGTGGCCTCCATGTTCGTGCTCGGGCTGGTGATCGACATCTACCGGCCGGCGTCCAGCGCCCTGGTGGCCGACCTGGTGTCGCCGTCGGAGCGGGCCCGCGCGTACGGGCTGCTGTTCTGGGCGATCAACCTGGGTTACGCGGTCGGCATGACGGCCGGCGGCTGGCTGGCCAGTGTCGGGTTCGCCTGGTTGTTCTGGATCGACGCGGCCTCGTGCCTGATCTTCGCCGCGCTGGTGTGGCGGGCGGTGCCCGAGACCCGGCCGCCGGCGCGCGAGTCGTCCGGCGGGTTCGGCGTCGTGCTGCGCGACCGGCTGATGGTGGCCTTCACGCTGGTCGTGCTCGGCAACGCGCTGGTCTACCTGCAGACCGTGACCATGCTGCCGGTCGCGATGACGTCGGTGGTGAAGCTGACGCCGGGGCAGTTCGGCCTGGCCATGGCGCTGAACGGGGTGCTGATCGTCGTCGTGCAGCCGCTGGTCTCGGGCTGGCTCGGGCGCAGGGACCCCTCCCGCACGTTCGCGCTCGGGCTGGCGGTCATGGGGGTCGGGTTCGCGCTGACGGCCTTCGTCACCACGACGTTCTGGCTGGCCGTCACGATCGCGGTGTGGACCGTCGGCGAGATCATCACCGCGGGCATCTCGGGGACGATCGTGGCCGCGCTGGCCCCCGAGCACCTGCGGGGGCGGTACTCGGGGCTGTTCGGCTTCGCCTGGTCGCTGGCCTCGGTGCTGGCGCCGCTGATGGGCGGCCCGCTGCTGGCGGCCGGGCCGAAGACGCTGTGGTTCGCCGTGGGCGGCGTCGCGCTGGTCTCGGCGGCGGGCATGCTGGCCCTCGGCCCGGCGATCCGGCGGCGCTGACGCCGGCCTGAGGCCCTGGGCGGCGCTCCACGGATTTCGCCGCCGTTGAGAGAATTTTGATCGGATGTTGGCCGGTTCCCGATAATTTCCTGCCGATCACGGAAGGAAATGGTGGGATGCGCCACGCAGCATGGGCGCGCCGGGCGGTGACGAGGCTGGCCACTCCCCGCGTCGCGATCGGGATCGCCACGTTCGCCGTCGTGCTGGAGCTGGCCGACATCTGGGTGACCGCCCAGTTGCCGCCGTCGCCGTACACGCCGCTGCCGTTCGCGCCGGAGGACATGGCGGGCACGGCCTTCCCGGTCTTCGGCGCGATCCTCGTGCACAGCAGGCCGCGGCTGGTCATCGGCTGGCTGCTGTGCCTGGGCGGGGCGAGCGCCGCGGCCAACATCCTGTCGGCCAACCTCTACCAGTTGCTCGACGGGCAGCCGGGGCAGCGCTGGCCGGTCGTCCACCTGACCTGGAACGTCTGCGAGCTGACGCTCGGCGTGCTGCTGCCCCTGCTGTACCCGGTGGGCAGGCTGCCGTCGCGGCGCTGGCGGCCGGTGATCGCGCTGGCCGTGGCCGGGCAGGCGCTGGACTGGGCCGGGCTGCTGACCGACCGGCCGGAGCTGCGCGAGGCCGGGCACGGCACGCTCTCGGCGAGCATGGTGCTGGCCTTCGCCTCGCTGGTCGTGCGCTTCCGGCACGGCGACGCGGTCGAGCGGCGGCAGCTCCTGTGGCTGCTGGTGGCCCTGCCAGGCCTGCTGGTGCCCTGGATGCTCGGCGCGGACGTCTGGTGGGTGGCCTCGCTGGCCATCCCGCTCATCCCGGCGGCCATCGCCGTGGCGGTGCTGCGCTACCGGCTGTTCGGCATCGACACGCTGATCAGCAGGGCCCTGGTGGGCACCGGCCTGGCCATCGTGATCACCCTCGTGTACGTGGCGGTCAGCGCGGCGCTCAGCCTGTTCCTGTCGGAGGTGGACCGGATCGCCGGGATCCCGGCGGCCCTGTTCGCCGGGGCGTTCTTCCAGCCGATGCGCCGCGGCCTGCAACGCGGCGTGGACCGCCTGCTGTACGGCAGCACCGGCGTGCCCGGCACGCTGGCCCGGCGGCTGCGGCACCGGCTCCAGCACACCGACCCGGTGCACGGCCTGCTGGCCACGCTCGACGTCCTGCGCGAGGGCCTGTCGGTGACCGGCGTGGCGGTCGAGGCCGACGGCGCGGTCACCACGTCCGGCGCGGTGGGCGCGGCGGCCAGGACGATCCCCCTGGTGTGGCACGGCGAGCCGGTCGGGCTGCTGCTGATCGGGCCGACGGACCGGCGCAGGTTCCCCGCGGCCCACGACGAGCGGGTGATCGCCACGATCACGCCGTACATCGCCGACGCCGCGCACGCCGTACGGCTGACGGCGGCGTTGCAGCGCTCGCGCGAGCGCATCCTGACCGCGCGGGAGGAGGAACGGCGGCGGCTGCGCCGCGACCTGCACGACGGGCTCGGCCAGTCGCTCACCGGCATGGCCATGTCGATCAACGCGGCCCGGCTGACCGTGCACAGCGCCCCCGAGCAGGCCGACCGGCTGCTGGCCGGGCTGCGCGCCGGCATGGACGCCGTGACCGGCGACATCCGGCAGCTCGTCTACGGACTGCGCCCGCCCGCCCTGGACGAGCTGGGCCTGGCCGGCGCGATCGAGGAGCTGGCCGGGACGCCGATCGAGACGTCGGGCGAGCTGACCGGCCTGCCCGCCGCGGTCGAGGTCGCGGCCTACCGCATCGTGCAGGAGGCGCTCACCAACGCCCGCAAGCACGCCTGCGCCTCGCGGATCACGGTGGCGCTGCGCCGCGACGACCGGCTGCGCGTCACGGTCGTCGACGACGGGATCGGCCTGCCGCCGGACGCGCGGCCCGGCGTCGGGCTGGGCTCGATGCGCGAACGGGCCGCCGAGCTCGGGGGCACCTGCGCCGTACGAGCGGGACCGGGAGGCGGCACGGTTGTCCACGCCGAACTCCCCCTGTGACAATTCGCCATATGCCCGGACGTGTTCTCCCTCTACGCTTACCCCTGACATGCTGACATTCACCGCACTGGGACCGTTCCACGCCTGGAGCGACGGCGTCCCCCTCGACCTCGGCGGCCAGCGGCAGCGGGCGGTGCTCGCCCGTCTGCTCGTGGCGGGCGGCCGGGCCGTGCCCGTGCACACCCTCATCGACGAGCTGTGGCCGGGCGATCCGCCCGCGCAGGCCCTGTCCACCATCCAGGGCTACGTCTCCCGGCTGCGGCGGGCGCTGGAGCCCGGCCGCGCGCCGCGCGAGGAGGCCGAGGTGCTGGTCTCGGCCGCGCCCGGCTACGCGCTGCGCGCCGCGCCCGAGCAGGTGGACTCGTGGCGGTTCGAGGGCCTGGTGAAGACCGAGGGGCCGCCGCCGCAGGTGTGGGCGGCCATGGAGAGCGCGCTCGGGTTGTGGCGCGGGCCGGCGCTGGCCGAGTTCGCCGAGCTGACCTGGGCGGCGACCGAGGCGGGCCGGCTGGAGGAGCTGCGGCTGATCGCGGTCGAGCGGCGCGCCGACGCCGGTCTCGCGCTCGGCCGGGCCACCTCCCTGGTGGCCGACCTGGAGGCGCACGCCTCGGCCCATCCGCTGCGCGAGGAGGCGTGGCGGCTGCTGGCCCTCGCGCTGTACCGGATGGGCCGCCAGGGCGACGCGCTGGCCGCGCTGCGCCGGGCCCGCGCGGTGTGGCGGGACGAGCTGGGCCTCGACCTGTCGGCCGGGCTGCGCCGGCTGGAGGCCGACATGCTGGCCCAGCGACTGGAGGAGCCGCCACCGCCGCCCGCGCCGTCGCCCGCGCCGTCCACTGCGCCGGCTGCGGCCGCCGGCGAGCGGGTGCTGCGCGTGCTGGTGGCCGACGACCAGGCGCTCGTACGGGCGGGGCTGCGCGCCATGCTCGACAGCGAGGACGGCGTCGCGCTGGCCGGCGAGGCCGCCAACGGCGAGGAGGCCATCGCGGGGGTGCGCGCGCACCGGCCGGACGTCGTGCTGCTGGACATCCAGATGCCGCACCTGGACGGCCTGGCCGCCGCCCGCCGGATCCTGGCCGGGGAACGCCCGCCCAAGGTCGTCATGATGACGACGTTCGGCAGCGACGAGAACCTGTACGCGGCGCTGCGCGCGGGCGTGAGCGGCTTCGTGCTGAAGACCTCGGCCCCCGAGCAGTTCCTGGCGGCGATCAGGGCCGCCGCCGTCGGGGACGCGCTCATCGACCCGGCGGTGACCACCCGGCTGATCTCGGCGTTCGCCGGGCGCACCGACCCGGCCTCGCCGCCGGCGCTGGCCGGGCTCTCCGACGCCCGTCTCGACGTGCTCAAACTCGTCGCGCGCGGGCTGACGAACCGGCAGATCGGCCAGACGCTCGCACTGCCGGAGGAGGAGGTGTCGGTGCTGGTGAAGTCGCTGCTGGACCACCTGGGGCTGTTCGACCGGGCGCAGCTGGTGATGGCGGCCTACGAGTCCGGATTGGTCACTCCTGGCGACATGGGACACTTTTCGTCGCTTTGACGATAAAAATCGGGTCGTACTAGGCTAATGACGTGGCACAACTGCGCATAGCCCTGGCACAGACGAACCCGACCGTCGGCGACCTGGCCGCCAACGCCGAGCGGCTGGTCGCGTGGACCCGTGACGCCGCCGAGCAAGGCGCTCACCTCGTCGTCTTCACCGAGATGTTCCTCACCGGTTATCCCGTCGAGGACCTGGTGCTGCGCACGTCCTTCGTGGACGCCAGCGTCAGGACCCTGGAGGAGGTGGCGCGCAGGCTCGACCGCGAGGGACTGGGCGACCTCCCCGTGGTCGTCGGCTACGTCGACCGCGCCGGCCTGGCCCCCCGCGTGGGGCAGCCCAAGGGCGCGCCGCTGGACGCGGCCGCGCTGCTGCACAAGGGCGAGGTCGTCACCCGCACGGCCAAGCACCACCTGCCCAACTACGGCGTGTTCGACGAGTACCGCTACTTCGTGCGCGGCGACCGGTTGCCGATCTTCCGGCTGCACGGCGTGGACGTGGCGATCGCCGTCTGCGAGGACCTCTGGCAGGAGGGCGGGCCGGTGTCCGTCGTCGGCCAGGCGGGCGCCGGGCTGCTGGTGGTCCCGAACGCCTCGCCGTACGAGAAGGAGAAGGACGACGTACGGCTGGAGCTGTGCGCCCGCAGGGCGCGCGAGGCCGGCTGCGCGCTCGCCTACGTCAACCAGGTCGGCGGCCAGGACGAGCTGGTCTTCGACGGCGACTCGATCGTCGTGGACGGCTCGGGCGAGCTGGTCGCGCGGGCCGGCCAGTTCCGCGAGGAGCTGCTGATCGCCGACCTCGACCTGCCGGTCGCCGACGCCGAGCCCGGGACGTTCCCCTACGACGCCCTCGACGGCACCACGATCACCGTGGAGCGCCGGGTGCTCTCGCAGGAGCCCGTCGCGCCCTACCCGGCCGCGCCCGCCCGCGTCGCCGAGCGGCTCGACCTGCACGCCGAGGTCTACTCGGCCCTGGTGCTCGCGGTACGCGACTACGTGGCCAAGAACGGCTTCCAGTCGGTCATCCTGGGCCTGTCGGGCGGCATCGACTCGGCCCTGACGGCGGCCATCGCCTCCGACGCGATCGGCCCGTCCCGGGTGCACGTCGTGCTCATGCCCTCGCGCTACTCCTCCGACCACTCGCTGGCCGACGCCGAGGACCTGGTGGCCAGACAGGGCATCAACTCCAGGATCGCGCCGATCGCCGAGATCGTCACGGCCTTCGAGAAGGAGATCGAGCTGTCCGGCCTGGCCGCGGAGAACCTCCAGGCCAGGGTACGCGGCATGATCCTCATGGGCCTGTCGAACGAGCACGGCCACCTGGTGCTCACCACCGGCAACAAGAGCGAGCTGGCGACCGGCTACTCCACCCTCTACGGCGACTCGGCCGGCGGCTTCGCCCCGATCAAGGACGTGCCGAAGACGATGGTGTGGGAGCTGTCCAAGTGGCGCAACGCGCACACCTGCGAGGGCTTCCTGATGGACGTCGAGCAGCCGATCCCGGAGAACTCGATCACCAAGGAGCCCAGCGCCGAGCTCCGTCCCGACCAGCGCGACACCGACTCGCTGCCGCCGTACGAGGTGCTGGACCGGCTGCTGGACGACTACGTGGAGAAGGACATGGGCTCGCAGGAGCTCATCGCGGCCGGGCACGACCCGGCGCTGGTCACGCGGGTGATCAGGCTGGTGGACCTGGCGGAGTACAAGCGCCGCCAGTACCCGCCGGGCCCGAAGATCACGCCGAAGAACTTCGGGCGCGACCGCCGTCTGCCCATCACCAACCGGTGGCGCGAGACGACGAGCTGACCCGCCCGGCGGCGGCCTGCGGGGTGCAGCCGGCGCAGGCCGCCTGCACCCGGACCTTCCGAACAGGCCGCCCAGGAACGACGAACGGAGGCCGTCCCGAGGGACGCGCCTCCGTGGCGGGTGCGGACGGCTCAGGGCTCGGCGCGGTCTCCGGCCAGCCCGCGCAGGACCATGTCGACCACCCGCTCGGCCAGGTCGGCCGGCAGGTCACCGGCCGGGCCCCACTTCGACTGCCACATCATCGTGCCCGAGAACAGGGCCATCGCCAGGTCGACGTCGAGGTCGGGCCGGAGCTCGCCGGTGGCGACGCCGCGCTCGACCACCGAGCGCAGCGCCTCCCTGCGCGGCTCGACGGCCCGCTTCACGAAGCGCTCCATCAGCCGGGGATAACGATCGGCCTCGCTCATCGCGATGTTCATCACGCACCGGGTGCGGGCCTGGCCCGCCTCCCGGCGCATCGCGTCGAGCAGGGAGATCAGGTCGTCGCGCACGGAGATCCCGGACAGCGGCGGGAGCGGCGCCTTCAGCGTGGAGAGGGCGTCGACGACCAGGTCCTCCTTGTTGGACCAGCGCCGGTAGATCGTCGTCTTGCCGACGCCCGCCCTCGACGCGATGGCCTCGATCGACAGCTCCGACACCCCCATGCCCTCGCCGATCAGGTCGAGGGTCGCGTCGATGATCGCCTTCTCGGCCTTCTCGCTGCGCGGACGGCCCGCCGGGCGGGCAGTCCCTGAATCCTGGATCGTCATCGCGGCCTCACACTACCGCTGGTTCCTTCTGTTCCGCCTGCTGGACCGGGCGCGCCTTGCCCGGCATCCACTTGGCCACCACCGCGACGCCCACCAGGCCGATCACGGCCGACACCATCGCCGTGACGTGCATGCCGTCGACGAAGGCGGCGAAGGCGGGCTTGATCAGCGCATGGCCGCGCTCGCCGAGACTGCCGGCGAACTCCATCGTCGCCATGATCGACTCACCGGCGGCGTGCGGGGCGTCGGCGGGCAGCGCCGAGGCGATCTCGCCGCGGTAGCTGCTGGACAGGACCGAGCCGAGCACGGCCACGCCGAGCGCGCCGGCGACCTGGCGGACGGTGTTGCTCATGGCCGAGCCCACACCGGCCTTCTCCCTGGGCAGCGCCTCCATGATGGCGGTGGTCGCGGGCGGCATGATGTTCGCCATCGCCGCGCCCTGGACGAAGAAGATGATCTCGATCAGCACCACGGGCGTGTCGACGTCCATCAGCGCGTAGCTGCCCAGCGCCGCGGTGACCACGAGCATGCTGACCGTGGCCGACAGCTTGGCGCCGAAGAGCTGGTTCACCCGCTGGCTGAGCGGCGCGAAGATGAGCTGCGCGGCGGCGAACGGGATCATCAGGGCCCCCGCCTGGATCGGGCTGAAGCCCAGCACGATCTGCAGGTAGAAGGTCAGGAAGAACATCCCGCCCATCATCGCGAAGAAGACCAGGCCCATCATGCCGATGGCCGAGCTGAACCGTACGTTGCTGAAGTTGCGCACGTCGAACACCGGGTTGTCGATGCGACGCTCCCACCACACGAACACGCCCAGCACGAGCAGGCCGGCCACCGTCGGGACGATCACGTCGGCGCTGGCCAGGGTGCCCTGGTCGCCGCCGCGGATGATGCCGTAGACCAGCGCGACCAGACCGATGATCGACAGCAGCACGCCCACCGGGTCGAGCTTGGACGGCTTCGGGTCACGCGACTCGGGCACGAAGGCGGCGATGAGCACCATGCTGATCACCACGATCGGCACGTTGATCAGGAACACCGAGCCCCACCAGAAGTGCTCGATGAGCAGGCCGCCGGTGATCGGGCCGATCGCCACCGCGAGCCCCACGCCACCGGCCCAGATGCCGATCGCCTTGCCACGCTCACCGGGCGGGAACACGTTGGAGATGATCGCCAGCGTGGCCGGCATGATGGCCGCGCCGCCGATGCCCATCGCCGCCCTGGCGAGGATCAGCTGCATCGGGTCCTGGGAGTAGGCGCTGGCCAGCGAGGCCAGGCCGAACAGCGCCATGCCGATGAACAACATGCGCTTGCGGCCCGTGCGGTCGCCGATCACGCCGAAGGTGAACAGCAGCCCGGCGAACACCAGCGTGTAGGAGTTGATCGCCCACTCCAGCTCGCCCTGCGTCGCGCCCAAGCCGGCATGGGGGTCGGCGATGGTCTTCATCGCCACGTTGAGGATCGTGTTGTCCAGCACGACCGCCAGGAGGCTGAACACCAGCACTCCCAGGATGCCCCACCTGCGTGGATGCCCCGCGTTCTGATCCATGAGAACGTCCTTAATTTCGATACGACCAAGTTTCGCAACGACACCGTATCGCAAGGTATTCCGATACGCAACGGTTCCGTTTCGTAACTTTCGACTGACGGGCGGAGTGCGCACGGGGAAACAACAGGGAAACCCCGTTCACCCCCGCCCAAAGGGCCGCACACCACCCCCGCACAGGCCGTCACGAAGCCTGCGGACACCACTGACGCACCCACCGGCCCGGCGGCCGGCAGGCTGGAACCGCCCCGCTCAGCTCTTGGTCACCGCCGCAGGCAGGACCTGCCCCTTGGCGTCGCCCGGGCTGCCCGCGACCGGCGTGCCCCCGGACGGCGGACGCCGCCGCCACAGCGGCAGCGCGACCACCACCATGACCACCCCGACCAGCCCCGCCACGACGAACGCCCACGTCGGCCCGCTGCCGTCGATGATCGCCCCGGCGATCGGCGAGGACGCGGCGCCGCCGATGAGCAGGGCCGTGCCGTGCAGGCCCATCGCCTCGCCCCTGGCCGCGGCGGGCACCCAGCGGCTGAGCACGTCGACGGTGGAGGACAGCGCCGGGGCGCACAGCAGGCCGGCGGGCAGCATCGCCAGGATCAGCCACCGCCAGTCGGCGCCGGCCAGGCCCACGGGGATGGTCAGCAGGCCCATGCCCGCGATGAGCACCAGGGGCGAGAAGCCGCGCGACAGCCCGCCGTAGACGAAGCCCCCGACCAGCGAGTAGAGGCACCAGATCGCCACGGCGAGGCCGACCCACCGCGTCTCGCCCGCGGTGTTGATGGTGGCCACCAGGCCGAGCTCGGTCGCGGTGAGGATGAACGTGGCCGCCGCCGTGGTGCCGAGCAGGGCGACGAAGCCGGGCGTGAGCCACTGCCGCCGCGGCACCTTCACCACCGGCTCCTCCAGCTCGACGGCCGACCGGGTGGGCGGGTTGAACACGATCAGGCCGAGGCCCGCGGCCGTGATGCCGACGCCGATGAGGGCCAGCGTCGTGGTGCTGCCCAGCGTGGTGATGCCGGCCGCGGCGAGCGCGGGACCGGTCATGTACGACAGCTCGACCAGCATGGAGTCGAGCGTGAACCCGGTGCGCCGCTGCTCCGGCGGCACCAGCGCGGCCAGCGACTGCCTGGTCAGGCTGAACACCGGCAGGTTGAGCAGGCCCGCCAGGGCCGCCGCGACGGCGAGGGCGGGCAGCGGCAGCGCCCACGCGCACGACCAGAACACCGCCTGGGCCAGGGTGGTGACGACGAGCACGGGACGCACCCCGTGGCGGTCGACGAACCGGCCCGACAGCGGCGAGCCGACGGCCATGCCGACCGTGCTGGCCATCGTCACCACGCCGGCCTCGACGTAGCCGAGGCGCAGCCCGAAGACCACGTGGAGGGTGAGCGCCATTCCCATGGCGGTGGCCGGGACGCGCGCGAGCATCCCCACCAGGAGCAGAGTGCGGACGCCGGGCAGCCGGAAGAGCCTGCGGTATTGGTCGAGAGCCATGGTGTGTCGTTTACCTCCGCGTCGATTGTGTCAAGAGGCACCGACAGTTTCGCCACCGGATTTCTCCTCGTGACATCATCGAAGGAGTCCGGGGACGTCACTGGGACGCCTCGAGACGTTTCTGGAGGTAGTCCATGTCATCTACCACGTCTTCCACCGCGCTGTACGGCGGCGCGTCCGGCCGCCGGGTCACCGTCCGCGACCTCGCGGCGGCCAAGGAGCGCGGAGAGCGGTGGCCCATGGTCACCGCCTACGACGCGATGACGGCCCGGGTGTTCGACCAGGCGGGCGTGCCCGTCCTGCTGGTCGGCGACTCCGCGGCCATGGTCGTCTACGGCTTCGACTCCACCCTCCCGGTCACCCTCGACCACCTCGTCCCGCTCACCGCGGCCGTGGTGCGGGGGTCGTCGCGGGCGCTCGTCGTGGCCGACCTGCCGTTCGGGTCGTACCAGGGGTCGCCGCAGCAGGCACTGGAGTCGGCGGCCAGGTTCATGAAGGAGGCGGGGGCGCACGCGGTCAAGCTGGAGGGCGGCCGGCGGGTGCTGCCGCAGGTCGAGGCGCTGGTGTCGGCGGGCGTGCCGGTCATGGCGCACCTCGGGCTCACGCCGCAGTCGGTCAACGCGCTCGGCGGCTACCGGGTGCAGGGGCGCGGCCAGTCGGGCGACGAGCTGATGGCCGACGCCAAGGACCTGGAGCGGGCCGGGGCGTTCGCGGTGGTGCTGGAGTGCGTGCCGGCCGATCTGGCGCACCGGGTGACCACGTCGCTGTCGATCCCGACCGTCGGCATCGGGGCGGGGCCGTCAACGGACGCGCAGGTCCTGGTGTGGCAGGACATGATGGGGCTGACGCCGCGCCCGGCCAAGTTCGTCAAGCGCTACTTCGACCTGGCCTCGGAGATGGACCGCGCGGTGCGGGCCTTCGCCGACGAGGTGACCTCGGGGGCCTTCCCGGCCCCCGAGCACACCTACTGCTGACGCCTGCAGCCGACCGCGCGCCCCGCGCGTCCGGGACGGGCTCACCCCGCCGCGTCGTAGAGCGTGGCGGGGTCGGTGTTGGAGCCGCAGACCACGACGGCCACCCGCTCGCCCGCCGCGGGCCGGTAGGCCCCCGACAGCAGGGCCGCGTACGCCGCCGCGCCGGCGGGCTCGGCCACCAGCCGGTGCCGCTCCCAGAGCGTCCGCCGGGCCGCCACGATGGCGTCGTCGTCCACCAGGACGCTGTCCACCCCGGCCCCCGACAGCACCTCGAACGCCAGCCCGCCGAGCTGCGTGGCGCCGAGCGCGTCGGCCGCCACGCCGCCCACCGGCACCGGCACCGGACGGCCCGCGCGCAGCGCCTCGTGCAGCGTGGGGATGGCGTACGGCTCCACCGCCACGATCCGCGGCGCGGCTCCCCCGGCGCGGGCCCCCAGGGTGATCCCGCCGGCGAGCCCGCCGCCGCCCACGGCCACCACCACCGTGTCCACGCCCCCGGTCTGCTGCATGATCTCCAGCCCGGTCGTGCCCTGCCCGGCCAGCACCTCGGCCTGGTCGTAGGCGTGCACGGCCAGCGCGCCGGTCTCGGCGGCGCGCTTGGCGGCGGCCTCCGCGGCCTCGGAGTAGATCGCCCCGGTCTGGGTGGTGTGCGCGCCGAGCGCCTTGAGCCCGGCCACCTTGACCGGGTTCGTCACCTCCGGCACGAAGATCTCGGCCCGCACGCCCAGCGCCCTGGCGGCGTGGGCGACGGCCAGCCCGTGGTTGCCGCCGCTGGCCGCGATGACCCCGGCGGCGGGCAGCGAGCCGGCCGACAGGATGCGGTTGAACGCCCCCCGCACCTTGAAGGAGCCCGAGTGCTGCAGCAACTCCAGTTTTAGTGACAGGCCCGGCGAGATCTCCAGGACGGGCGTGCGCAGCACGTGCCCTTCGATCCGGCCGGCCGCGTCGAGGACGTCCTGGTGAGTGACGGTGGTCACGGCTCTCCTTCGGTCGTGCGCCCGCAACGGGCGGGTATGAGCCGACGTTATCCGAGCGCCTGGGCCAGGTCCGCCCAGAGGTCCTCGGGATGCTCGATGCCCACGGCCACGCGCACCATGCCCTCGCTCACGCCGTGCCTGGCCAGGTCCTCGGGGCCGAGGAAGCGGTGGGAGGTGGTGGCGGGCTGCATGACGCGGGTCTCGACGCCGCCGAGCGAGGGGGCGATGCGCGCCAGCCGTACGGACCGCATGAACGCCTCCCCCGCCGGCCGCCCGCCGGCCAGCTCGAAGGAGAACACGCCGCCGAAGGCGGGCAGCAGCTTGGCGGCCAGCTCGTACGACGGATGCGCGGGCAGCCCCGGCCAGTGGACGGCCGTCACGGCGGGGTGCCCGGCGATCCGGCGGGCCAGCAGGTCGGCGTTGGCGCAGTGGCGTTCCATGCGCAGCGGCAGCGTCTGGATCCCGCGCAGCGTCAGCCAGGCCGTGAAGGGCGCGGCCGCGGCCCCCAGTTCGGTGGCGAAGTGCCAGACCCTGCCGTACAGGTCGGGGTCGGCGAAGACGGCGATGCCGCCGATCACGTCACCGTGGCCGGACAGGTACTTGGTGGCGGAGTGCACGACGACGTCGGCGCCGTGCTCAAGGGGGCGGCAGAGCACGGGCGTGGCGAAGGTGTTGTCCACCATCGACAGGACGCCCAGCTCGCGGGCCGTGGCGCACATCGCGGGCAGGTCGGCGACCAGGCCCATCGGGTTGCTGATGGTCTCCAGGTAGACCAGCCGCGTCTCGGGCCGGACGGCGGCGCGCAGCGCGGCGGGGTCGTTCTCGGGGACGTGCGTGACGGCGACGCCGAACCTGGCGGCCAGGTCGTTGAGCATCGTGGCGGTGCCGCCGTACAGGGAGCGCTGGGCGATCAGGTGGTCGCCGGGCTTGAGCAGGGCGAGCAGCACGGTGTTGATCGCGCCCATGCCGGAGGCGGCGGCCAGCGCGGCGGCGCCGCCTTCCAGGCCGGACACCGCCAGCTCCAGGGCGCGCACGGTGGGGTTGGTGTCGCGGCCGTAGACGAAGGCGTCGTCGGGGCGGGTCATCGCCACGCCCATCAGCTCGGGGTCGTCGAAGGCGAACCCGGCGCTCTGGTAGATGGGCATGCCGATCGGCCGGCTGCCCTCGACCGGGGGCTGCGGCAGGTGGACGGCACGCGTCTCAGGGCGAAAATCACTCATGTCATCGAATATCCCCCTGATTGGCTCCTGAGTGCAGAGCCAATACCGGATAATTGGTCCATGAAGAGGGCCAATCCCGACGAGCTCGTCCACCTGCTGGGCCGGTGGGCCTCCGGGCGCGGGCCGCTCTACCTGCTGCTCGCCGCCCGGTTGCGGGCGCTCGTCGACGACGGCGTGCTGCCGCCCGGCGAACGGCTGCCGCCCGACCGGGTGCTGGCCGACCGGCTCGCGGTCGGCCGCGGCACGGTGGTCGCCGCCTACGAGCTGCTCCAGCAGGAGGGCCGGGTGACGCGCCGCCAGGGCAGCGGCACCCGCGTCGCGCCGGGCGACCCGCCGGCCACCAGGGCGGCCGACGGCGTGGCGGCCAACCCGCTGATGCTCAACCTCCTGCACGCGCCCGACGGCGTGCGGCTGCTGACCTGCGCGGCGCCGGACGACCCGCCGCCGGCGCTGTTCGAGGCGTACCAGGAGGCGGGGGCGCGGGTGGCGGGCCTGCGCGACCTGGGCTACCACCCGGCGGGCGACCCCGCGCTCCGGGAGGCGCTGGCGGGCTACTACGGCGCGCGCGGCCTGCCCACCACGGCGGACCAGATCATGGTGACGACGGGCGCGCAGCAGGCGCTCACGCTGCTGGCCGGGCTGCTGGTGGCGCCGGGCGACACCGTGCTGACCGAGTCGCCGACCTACCCGGGCGCGCTGGAGGTGTTCAGGCACGCGGCGGCCGTCGTCAAGCCCGTGGACCTGGGTGACGACCAGGCACGGCGGACCGTGCGCGAGCGGCCGGCGCTGGTCTACTGCGTGCCCACCGCGCGCAACCCCGACGGCGCGGTCATGGACGACGCGGGCCGCAGGCGGCTGGCCGCCCTGGCCGCCGCGCACGACGTGCCGCTGGTCGACGACGAGGTCTGCGCCGAGCTGTGCTTCTCGGGCGGGACGCCGGCGCCGGTGGCGGCCTTCGGCGGGGGCGAGCGGGTCGTCACCGTCGGCTCGCTGAGCAAGCTGGTGTGGGGCGGGCTGCGGGTGGGCTGGATCCGCGCGGCGGCGCCGCTGGTCTCGCGGCTGGCCAGGCTGCGGGCCGTGCACGATCTCGGCGGTGAGGTCTTCAGCCAGCTCGCCGCCGTCGCGCTGCTGCGCCGCCTCGGCGAGGTGCGCGAGTCCCGCGTACGGGCCCTGCGCCGGCGGCACGACCACCTGTGCGCCGAGCTGCGGGCGCACCTGCCGTCCTGGACGTTCGAGCCGGCCCGGGGCGGCCAGACCGTCTGGGTGCGCCTGCCGCGCGGCGACGCCGGCTCCTTCGCCCAGATGGCGCTCCGGCACGGCGTCGCGGTGCCGCCGGGCGGCTCCTTCGACCCGCTGGGCGGCCACGCCGCCCACCTGCGCCTGCACTTCCTGTTCCCCGAGGAGGAGCTGTCGCGGGCGGTGCGCGACCTCGCGGCGGCCTGGGCGGCCTACGACGGCGCCGGGAAACCCGTCTCCCGGCACGCCCTCGTCGTCTGACAGGGTGAGGGCCATGGAAACGACCTTCGTACTGGTGCACAGCCCTTCCGTCGGGCCCTCGACGTGGGCTCCGGTGGCCGAGTCGCTGGGGCGGCGCGGCCGGGCGGCCGTCGTCCCCGACCTGACCGGCGTGTCCGCCGGCGGGGCGCCGTACTGGCCGCGCGTGGTCGCGGCGGTGCGCGCGGCCGTGCCCTCCGACGGGCCGCTGGTGCTGGTGGCGCACAGCAACGCCGGGTTCTTCGTGCCGGTGATCAAGGAGGGGCTGGGCGACCGGGTGGTGGCCTGCGTGTTCGCCGACGCGCACGTGCCGCCGCCCCAGGGGCTGGTCAGGACGGCCGAGGAGAGCTTCGTGCCGTTCCTGCGCGGCCTGGCGGGCCCCGACGGCGTGCTGCCGCGCTGGACCGACTGGTGGGACGAGGAGGACATCGTCGCCATGCTCCCCGACCCCGCCCAGCGGCTGCTGGTAACGGGCGAGCAGCCGCGGCTGCCCCTCGACTACTACACCCAGCCCGTCCCCGTGCCCGCCGGCTGGGACGCGGTCAGGTGCTCGTGCCTGTGGTTCGGGCCGCCGTACGAGGAGGTGGCCCGCGACGCGGCCGGGCGCGGCTGGCCGGTGACCCGGCTGCCCGGCCTCCACCTGCACCAGGTGATCGACCCCGAGGGGGTCACGGACGCGCTGCTGAAGCTGTCCAGGAAGTCGTGAATTCTTCACTGTCGGCCCCCTGACCCGTCCGGCCATAGTCGGACACATGATCGAGGTGACCGAGCTCAGGAAGAACCACGGGACATTCGCGGCGGTCAGGGGCGTCTCGTTCCGGGTGGGCGAGGGCGAGATCTTCGCCCTGCTCGGCCGGAACGGCGCCGGCAAAACCACCACGGTCGAGGTGCTGGCCGGCTTCCAGCGGCCGGACGGCGGCACCGTACGGGTCGCCGGCCTCGACCCCTGGTCCGACCGCGCGGCCGTCCGGCAGCGCGTAGGCGTCATGCTCCAGGAGGCCGGGTTCTTCCCCGACCTGACCGTCGCCCAGACGGTCGCGGTGTGGCGCGACTTCACCCCCGCGCCGCGTCCGGCCGGGGAGGCGCTCGACCTGGCCGGCCTGACGGACAAGGCCGGCACCAGGGTGCGCCAGCTCTCCGGCGGCGAGAAGCGGCGGCTCGATCTGGCGCTCGCCCTGCTCGGCCGCCCCGACGTGCTGTTCCTCGACGAGCCCACGACCGGCATGGACCCCGAGGCCCGCGCGAACACCTGGGAGGTCGTCTCCGGCCTGGCCGCCCGCGGCACGACGATCCTGCTCACCACCCACTACCTGGAGGAGGCCCAGCGCCTGGCCTCGTCCATGGCGATCATGGACGAGGGCGAGATCGTCGCGGCCGGCGGGATGGCCGAGACGCTGGCCGCGCGGGGCGGACGGGTGACGTTCCGGCTGCCCGCCGGGATCGCCGCGGACGACCTGCCGCTGCCGGCCACGGCGGACGGCGGCACCGCCGTCTGCCGGAGCGAGGACCCCGACCTGGCCGCGCAGACGCTGCTGACGTGGGCCGCCGGCCGCGGGCTGCGGCTGACCGGCCTGGAGGTCCGCGCGGCCACCCTCGAAGACCTCTTCCTCGACCTGCCCAGGAGCGCCCGATGAGCCTGACCGCCACCTACCGTCTCGGCACCCGCCTGTTCTGGCGCGACCGGGCCATGCTGGCCGCCTCGGTGATCACCCCGGTCGGGCTGGCCGTGGGCATGCCGGCGCTGATGCGGCACGTCACCGGGGGCGGCGTGCCGTTCGCGACGACGGTGTTCCACAGCTCGCTGGCGATCGTGCTGGCGCTCACCGCGTTCATGAACATCGCGGTCGCCCTGACCAACCGGCGCGACCAGCTCGTGCTCAAGCGGCTGCGGGCCGGGCTGCTGACCGACGCGCAGATCCTGGCCGGCCAGATCGCCAGTACGGCCACGCAGACCTTCCTGGTGATCGTGCTGTGCGCGGTGGCCGTGCGGTTCGCCGCCGGGGTGCCGCTGCCGGACGACCCGCTGCTGTTCGCCGCCATGACCGCCGCGGGCTCGGCCGTCATGGCGCTGCTGGGGGCGGCGTACACGGCGGCGATCCCGCGCGGCGAGCTGGCCGGGGCGTTCGCCATGCCGGTGTTCCTGGTCGCCGGGGTGTCGGCGGGCGCGATGGGGCCGATCCCGCTGCCCTCGTGGCTGAGCCCGGTGCTGGACCTGCTGCCCACCTCGGCCGTGGTGCACGCGGTGAAGACCGGGGAGGCGCTCGTGCCGGCGCTCGTCCTGGCCGGTTGGGCGGTGGTGGGCGTGGCGGCGATCCGGCTGTGGTTCCGCTGGGAACCGCGCCGGTCCTGAGTCGGACATAATCGCTGCTGTGGTGGTCTCGTCCTCGGCGCAGAGGCTCGCGCGCGTGCTCATCACGGGCGTCTCGGTCGTCTATTCGCTCATCGGGCTGCTCTATTTCATGGGCGGCCCGGCGGTCGGGCTGCTCGCGGCAGCCGTGACGGTCGCCGTCGTCTCCACCCACTACGTCAACATGCGGGCCGCCCTGCGCGGCGGGCGCCCGCCGCTGTTCCCGGCCACCCCGGTGCTCCAGGCCGTCGTCACCTACGCGGGCGACTACCTGCTGCCGAGCGGCTGGTCGTCGATCGCCGCCCCGCTGCTGGCCGGGACCCTGCTGGTGTTCCTGGCGCTGCGCCGGGCCGTGCCGCTGGTCGTCCTCATGATGCTGTACGAGGGCGCCACCATGTGGATCGGCCTCCAGTACGCCGTGATCACCCTGTTCTACGTGATCGCCATCCCCGTCACCGGGTCGATGATCTACGCCCTGGTCCGGCTCGTCCGGGTCGCCGCCGAGCTGGAGGAGGCCAGGGCCGAGCTGGCCGACGCCGCCGTGCTGAAGGAGCGCCTGCGCATCTCCCGCGACCTGCACGACGGCCTGGGCCGCAGCCTCACCGCCATCGCGCTCAAGGGCGACCTGGCCGCCCGCCTGATGGACCGCGACCCCGCCTCCGCCCGCGGCGAGGTGGGCGAGCTGGTACGCGTCGCCCGCGAGGCCGCCCAGGACGTCCGCCACGTGGCCCGCGGCTACCGCGCGATGTCGCTGAGCGGCGAGACCGACCGCGCGGCGGCGCTGCTGGAGTCGTCGGGGGTGAGCTGCCAGGCGCACCTGGCCGACGTGCCGCTGCCCCGGCGGGCCGAGGAGGCGCTGGCGTGGGGGGTGCGCGAGGCGGTCACCAACGTCCTGCGCCACAGCAGGGCCACCACCTGCACGATCACCACGTCGCTGCGGGACGGCCGGGTCCGCCTGGAGGTCGCCAACGACGGCGCGGCCGGCACGTCCGGTGGTGAGCCCGATGGTGAGCACGGTGGCGAGCCCGGTGGCGAGCCCGGTGGCGGCCTCACGGGGCTGGCCGAACGGGCCGCCCAGGCGGGCGGCACCTGCGCCGCCGCCCCCACGGACGGCGGCGGCTACCTGCTGACCATGGAGGTTCCGGCGTGATCCGGGTGCTGCTGGCCGAGGACATGCACATGATCCGCGCCGCGCTCACGGCCCTGCTCCGGCTGGAGCCGGACATCGAGGTGGTGGCGGAGGTCGTCCGCGGCGACGAGATCGTGCCGGGGGCCCTCGACGTCCGGCCCGACGTGGCGGTCGTGGACATCGACCTGCCGGTGACCGACGGCATCACCGCCGCCGCCGAGCTGCGCGAACGGCTGCCGTCCTGCCGCATCCTGGTGCTCACGGCCATGGGTCAGCCCGGCCACCTGCGCCGGGCGCTGGCCGCGGGCATCGAGGCGTTCCTGGTCAAGGACGCGCCGGGCGACCGCCTGGCCGAGGCCATCAGGCGCACCGCGGCCGGCCTGCGCGTCCTGGAGAGCGAGCTGGTCTCCTCGGCCATGGAGTACGGCGAGAGCCCGCTCACCCCCCGCGAGACCACCGTGCTGCGGCAGGCCGCCAGGGGCGCGACCGCCGAGGAGATCGCCGCCGGGCTGCACCTGTCGCCGGGCACGGTGCGCAACTACCTCACCGCCGCGATCACCAAGACGGGCGCCCGCAACAAGATCGACGCCGTCCGCGTCGCCGAGGACGCTGGCTGGCTCTAGACGTCGGTGACGCGCAGCCCGGCGTGGGCCTTGTAGCGGCGGTTGATCGAGATGAGGTTGGCGGTCAGCGCCTCGACCTGGTGGGCGTTGCGCAGCCGGCCGCCGTAGACGCCGCGCACCCCCGGGATCAGCTCGGCCAGCGCCTGCACGGTGTCGGTGGCCTCCCGGTCGTCGCCGAGCACCAGCACGTCGAGGTCGACCTTCTCCACGGCCGGGTCCATCAGCAGCACGGCCGACACGTGGTGGAAGGCCGCCACGACCCGGCTCTCGGTCAGCACCGCGGCGGCCTGCTGGGCGGCGCTGCCCTCCGCCACCGGCAGCGCGTAGGCGCCCTGCTTGTCGAAGCCCAGCGGGTTGACGCAGTCGACCACGATCTTCCCGGCCAGCTCGGCGCGCAACGACTCCAGCAGCGCCTTGTGCCCCTCGTACGGCACCGCCACGATCACGACGTCGGCCTCGGCCGCCACGTCGGCGTTGGCCCCGCCCCGCGCGCCCGAGCCGATCGAGCCGGCCGCCTCCTGGGCCCGCTCGGCGCTGCGCGAGCCGATCAGCACCGTGTGCCCGGCCAGCGCGAACCGCCGCGCCAGCCCCTTCCCCTGGTCGCCGGTGCCGCCGAGGATCGCGATGGAGAGCCCGTTCACATCTGTCATGGCTCCGATCATGCCAGCCTTGGCCGCGCGGTCCGCAGGCCGGGGGCGGCACCCGGCCGCGAACGGGCCACCTGCGCCGCGCTCCTCGTGCACCATGGAGGCATGGACTCAGGTTCGGTGGCATTCCTGCGCGAGCTGCTGGCCACGACGGGCTGGCTCGAACGCACCCGCGAGCTGGGCCTTGCCCTGCGGACCACCCGCTCGCCCGGCGGCCTGCTGCTGGTCGGCCCCCCGGACGACGAGCCCTGGCACGTCACCGCCCACCTCAGCGACGAGGCCAGGTTCTCCGGCCTGCCGCAGCTCGCCCCCACCCTGATCCGCTGGTCGCCGCCCGCCGACGCCCCCGCCCACCTGCGCGTCGGCCTCGACCGCCTGCGGCAGGCGGGCCGCGGCGAGACCCTGTTCGTGCTGTCGGAGCAGGCGGCGCCCGTCCCGCTGCTGGAACGCGTCGACGACGCCCGCCGTACGGGGGCGACCATCCTGGCGATCGAGGGCGCCGACTCCGAGCTGAGCGGGCTGGCCCACGACGCCATCGCCGTCCCGGCCACCGGGCTGATCACCTTCGACGGCGCCCAGCACCTGGTCAGCGCGGCGGCCGGGGAGGTCGAGCGGCGGGCGGGGCTGCGCGAGCGCCTGGCCCGCCTGCTGGAGAAGGTCAGCGGCCCCCGCCTGTCGGAGTAGCGCGCGGCAATCGGGTCGAGGGGGTCACCGGTCAGGGGTGGGCGGCGAGGCGGGGGCCGAGGGCGGCACGCAGGCTCTCGGTGGCCTCCTCGATGGCGCCGATCACCACCGCCTGCACCGGGTCCGGCTCGCCCGACCGCGTCCTGCTCACCCGGGTGACCGCGTCCAGGCGGCGCGCCCCCACCTCCCGTACCTCGCTCACCCGCACCTCGCCCTCCGGCACGTCGAGCAGCGCCAGCGCGGGGACGATCGCCACCCCGTGCCCGGCCGCCACCAGCGCGAGCACCGGCGAGAAGTCGGTGACCACGTGCGTCCTGCGCGGCTCGACCCCGTGGATCCCGGCGAGCCGGTCGAGCGCCTGCCCGCACGCCTGGTCCGGCTCGGCGGCCACCCAGGGCAGGCGCATCAGGTCGGCCGTCGACTCCGGCTCGGGCCAGTCCGGCGGCAGGACGACCCGGAACTCGTCCACGTGCAGCGGCCGGACGTTCAGCGACGGCTGCGCCGGGACCGGCAGGCTCATGTCCTGCTCGGTGATGAGCAGGTCGACGGCGCCCAGGCGCAGCTCCTGAAGGGCGGGCTGGCCGTAGACCTCGTGGATGACCGGCGTGATGCGGGGGTGGCGCTCGGCCAGGGCGCGCATCGCGGGCACCAGCATGTGCTTGATGGCCGTGGGGAAGGCGGCGATCCGCACCGGCCCGGCCAGGCGTTCGGTGAACCTGGTCAGCTCCTTCCTGGCCTCGCTCAGCTCCTCCTCGACCCGCTCGGCGTACCCGGCGAGGACGCGTCCGGCCGGGGTGAGCGAGACGCGGCGCTGGGAGCGGTCGATGAGGGCGAGCCCGACCTCGCGTTCGAGCTGGGCGAGCTGCTGGGAGACCGCGGAGGGGGTGAGGAACAGCGCCTCGGCCGCGCGCATCACGCCGCCGCGGCGGGCGACCTCGTGCAGGACGCGCAGGCGTCGAGGATCAATATCCATGCAGGTCAGCTTACGTCTACCTTTAGCTTTCTTTATTTGTGCTTTAAGGCCAAAAATCCAGAGAATATCGGCCATGGATCTCCTCCTCGACGCCGTCGGCTGGGCCGGAGCCGCCCTGCTGCTGGCCGGGTACGCCCTGGTCTCGTCCGCGCGGCTGTCCGGCGACGGCGCGACGTACCAGGTCGTCAACCTGCTCGGCGCGCTCGGGCTCATGGTCAACAGCGCCTACAACGCCGCCTGGCCCTCGACCGGGCTGAACCTCGTCTGGGCCGCCATCGGCACGGTGGCCCTCGTCAGACTCGTCCGGGTGGGAGCCGCCAAATGATCGTCGAACTCAGCCACCGCATCACCGAGGGCATGATCACCTACCCCGGCGTCCCGGGGCCGACGCTGGGCACGCACCTGAGCAGGGAGGACTCGCGCGAGGTCTACGCCCCGGGCACCGAGTTCGAGATCGGCGTGATCACGCTGGCCGCCAACACCGGCACCTACCTGGACACCCCTCACCACCGCTACGCCGGCGGCCACGACCTGTCGCAGGTGCCGCTGAGCAGCCTGGCCGACCTGCCCGGCCTGCTGGTGGACGCCTCAGCAGGAGACCGCGAGGTGGTGCTCGACACCGCGCTCGACGTACGCGGCCGGGCCGTGCTGATCCGCACCGGCTTCGACCGCCACTTCGGCACCGGCGCCTACTTCCGCGACCACCCGTACCTGGCGCCCGCGTCGGCGGCGTGGCTGGCCGAGCAGGGCGCGGCGCTGGTCGGCATCGACTCGCTCAACATCGACGACACCCCGCCGCACGGCGAACGCCCCGCCCACACGATCCTGCTGAAGGCGGGGATCCCGATCGTCGAGCACCTGACGGGGTTGTCGGCGCTGCCCGGGGAGGGGTTCAGGTTCCATGCCGCGCCCCCGATGATCGCGGGCATGGGCACCTTTCCCGTGCGGGCCTACGCCGTCGTGCCGTAGGCGGGGGTCACTCGTCCTCCTGCTCGGCCTCGTCCCACGCCTTGTTGCGGTCGGCGGCGCGCTGCAACGCGCCCGCCGCCTCCTCCTCCGAGGCGTAGGGACCCATCCGGTCCTTGTTGGGGCAGCCCTGGTCGGGCTCGACCCGCATGTGCTTGAGACAGAACCACCACTGGCCTTCGCTCACATGGTCAATTCTGCCCCGTAGACTCGTGTTTCATGACGACACTGCTCCAGCCCGGGCGAGTCTCGCCCGTCCGGAAGGTCCCCGCCCACATCGAGCGGCCGGAGTACGTCGGCAAGAAGCGCCCCACGACCGGCGAGTCCGACGTGAAGACCCCCGAGATCATCGAGCGCATGCGCGTGGCGGGCCGCATCGCCGCGCAGGCGCTCGAAGAGGTCGGCCGGCACATCGCCCCGGGCGTCACCACCGACGAGCTCGACCGCATCGGCCACGAGTTCCTGATCGACCACGGCGCCTATCCCAGCACGCTGGGCTACAAGGGCTACCCCAAGTCGCTGTGCACCTCGATCAACGAGGTCATCTGCCACGGCATCCCCGACGACACCGTGCTGCGCGACGGCGACATCGTCAACATCGACATCACCGCCTACATCGGCGGCGTCCACGGCGACACCGACGCCACCTACCTGGTGGGCGAGGTCGACGAGGAGTCGCGCCTGCTGGTCGAGCGCACCCGCGAGGCCATGATGCGGGCCATCAGGGCGGTCGCCCCCGGCCGCCAGCTCAACGTGGTCGGCCGCGTCATCGAGGCGTACGCCAAGCGCTTCGGCTACGGCGTCGTGCGCGACTTCACCGGCCACGGCATCGGCACGAGCTTCCACTCCGGCCTCATGGTCCCCCACTACGACGATCCGTCGCTGCGGGTCGAGCTGGTGCCGGGCATGACGTTCACCATCGAGCCGATGCTCACGCTGGGCACGATCGACTACGACATCTGGCCCGACAAGTGGACCGCGGTGACCAAGGACCGCAAGCGCACGGCCCAGTTCGAGCACACCATCGTGGTCACCGAGTCGGGCAGCGAGATCCTGACCCTCCCCTGACCGGCCCCGGCCGTCAGCGCCGCGTGGGGATCGCCCCGCTCACCGTCGTGCCCTCGCCGGGCACGCCGTTGACCGACAGGGTGCCGCCGAGCTCGGCGAACGCGGCCCGCATCCGGGCGATCCCGCGCCCCGCGCCGCCCTCGGCGAAGCCCTGGCCGTCGTCGCTGACCGTCAGGCGCAGGCCGCTCGGGCCCGTGGTCACCGCCACCGCGACCGTACGGGCCCGGCTGTGGCGCTCGACGTTGGACAGCGCCTCGCGCATCGTCTCCATGACGCCGCCCGACACCCGTGCGGGCACGTCCGTGCCGGGCAGCGCCCAGGTCTCGACGGTGATCCCCGTCCGCTCCGACCATTGCGTCAGGAGGCCCTCGAGCGCCTCGGCCAGGCTCTGCCCCCCGCGCATGCGTGTCTCTTCCGCCAATGGTCTCGCCTTCCTCGGCACCCCGGGCCCGCGCCGGTCCCCACTCCGGCGCCCCGCATGCGTCGCGCAATCCCCCCTCAAGGTCTGCGCACGCTAGCTGATGAGGTTATGCCCTTCTCCCCTGTGAGACAGGCTACCCGGCGGTCCTGGGACCTGTGAGCGGAGGATAGGGTGCCATGGCCGAACCGCTACTCGCCCTTGTCAGCGCGGTTGAGACGGGCGAGATAGTCGTTGTAGGAGTCGAGTTCGGTGTCTCGTGCGCCGCCCCGGTCGGCCTTGCGGTCGGCGCGCCGGGCCTGCCGTTCGTCGTCGCGGTACCACTGGGCCGCGATGGCCAGCAGCACCAGCAGCGTCGGGATCTCGCCGAAGCCCCACGCGATGGCCCCGCCGTCCTGCTGGGTCTGGAGCAGGTTGTCGCCCCACGTACGGCCGAGCGGCTCGTACCAGCCGGCGGCGATCACCGAGCCGGTCATCATCAGCGCGATGCCGAAGAAGGCGTGGAAGGGCATGGTGACGAAGAGCATCAGCAGCCGGCCGACGTACGGCAGCCGGCTCGGGCCCGGGTCGACGCCGATGATCACCCAGAAGAACAGGGAGCCGCTGAGCAGGAAGTGCAGCGTCATCCAGATGTGCCCCAGATGCTCCTGCATGGCCGACTCGAACAGCGGCGTGAAGTAGAGGGCGTAGGTGGAGCCGACGAAGATGGCCGTCGCCACGACCGGATGGGACATGACCTTGACCACCCGGCTGTGCAGGATCGTGGTGATCCACTCCCGGGGGCCCCGGTCGCCCCGCCTGGCCGCCGGCTTGAGCGCCCGCAGCGCCAGCGTGACCGGGCCGCCCAGCACCAGGAAGATCGGCACGATCATGGACAGCGTCATGTGCTCGATCATGTGCACGTCGAACAGGACCTTGGCGTAGCGGGCCAGGCCGCTCTGGGTGGCGAGCACCAGCAGCGCGATGCCGATGAACCAGGCGGCGGTGCGCCCCCACGGCCAGGAGTCGCCGCGCCGCATCAGCCGGTACACGCCGGCGCCGTAGAGCCCGGCGAGCACGGCGGCCACCGCGGCGAAGAACAGGTCGAACCACCACAGCGAGAACACGTTCGCGATCGTGATCTCCGGCGGGACGGGGAAGCCGAGCAGCTCGAAGGCCCGGTCGGCGGGCACGCTGAACTCGGGGGGCGGCGTGCGCGACAGCGCGACGGCCAGCCCGACGGTGGCCAGCATGAGCAGCGTCTCCCCGCCGGCCAGCCGGGTGAACGCCCTGGGCCGGCCCGCCTCCAGGTCGACGAGCGTGCGCTGCCGGTGCCAGTAGCCGACGTAGCCGAGCAGCACGAAGGCGACGATCTTGGCCAGGGCCAGCAGGCCGTACTGGGTGGTCCACAGGTCGGACAGCGCGCCGAGCCGGGCGACCAGGCTGAACACGCCGGACAGGCCGACCGCGACGAAGCACCACAGCGCCAGCGCGGAGAACCGGGCGGCGGCCACGGTGAGCTGCGGCTGCCCGCGCATCGCGTGCGCGGCCAGCACGACCAGCCCGCCCACCCACAGCGCGAGCGCCAGCAGGTGCAGCGAGACCGCCGAAGTGGCCAGGTCGTGGTTGGGCGAGGAGGAGGTGTGGCCGGTCAGCGGCGGCGGCAACATCGTCACCAGCGCGAACACCAGCAGGCCGGCCGCGGACCCGGCGGTGATCGCGCCGCGCGAGAACAGCGCGATGGCCACCCCGAACAGCACCACCAGCGTGAGCGCCACGCCCTGGGTGGTCTGGGTGGCGGTGCTGGTCAGGTACTCCCGGTTGAGGATCTGCGGGACCGTGCGGCCCCAGGAGTCGGCCGTGGTGAACACGATGGCCAGGAACGCCGAGGCGGCCCAGCCGAGCGCCGTCCAGGACGAGGCCCTGACGTAGAGCAGGCCCGGCTTGCCGAGCAGGCCCTTGTCGTTGGGCAGCAGCAGGGCGGCCGTGAGCAGCAGGCCGACGGTGAGCACGCCGGTGACGTCCATCAGCAGCTTGGAGACCGGCAGGCCCCACCTGACCACCGCCCCGGCGTCGGGCAGCCCGGGGATGATCCTGGGGAAGGCCCTGCCGCCGGCGATCATGCCGATCACCAGGGCGGCGACCGCCGCCCCCGCACCCGCGAGCGCGAGCCGCGCCGTTCTGCTCATGGCTTCTTCTTCCGCGCGCTGAACAGGAACCCGATGCCGATGCCGACCAGCGCGCCGATCACGATGACCAGCCAGGTCGGGAAGCCGCCCTTCGGCGTGGCCGCCGCCTGGTCGGCCGCGGGGGCGACCGGAGCGCCGGAGGAGGAAGCGGGAGCGGCGGTGGAGGGCGCGGCCGACGCCGCGTCGGTGGCCGACGCGCTCGGCGAGGCCGCCGGAGCCGCCTTGACCGTGAAGGGGATCTCGCCCTCGATGGGATGGCCGTCGGAGGAGACGACCCGGTAGGCGAGGGTGTACTTCCCGCCCGGCAGCGGCCCCTTGACCGCCTGCCGCACCACCGCGCCGTCGACCTCGGGCTTGCCCTCCTGGAAGACGGCCTCGCCCGCGCCCCGGACGATGACGAACGGCATGCGCACCTTGGCGGTGAACTCCAGCCTGACCTCGTCGAGGGCCTCGACCTCGGCGCCCTTGGCCGGGTCGCTGCTCTTGAGTGAGTCGTGGGCCAGCGCCGGGGTGGCGGTGCCGAGCACGAACAGGGCGGCGAGAATCGCGGTGAGTGCCGCGAGCGGGGAACTCTTCATGGCACCCCCAAGGCTACCGACGCCACCGCCCGGTCCTGACCTCGCTACAGCCCCGCGCAGGCGAGGGCCCGCTGGTAGGCGTCCACGGCGCCGTCGGAGTCGCCCAGCTGCTCCATGGTCTCGGCGGTGGCGTACCAGGTGGCCGCCGATCGGCGGGAGTCGGGCAGCGGCGCCAGCCAGTCGCGCACCGGGAGCACGTGGGCGCGGGCCTCCTCCATCCGCCCGACTCCGCCGTAGACCCGGCTCAGCAGCAGGTCGGCCTCCGCGCCCAGCGCCGAGCCCGAATACGGCAGCAGTTCCTGGCCCGCCTTGGCCTGCTTGACGGCCTCGTCCAGGTTTCCGGTCATGGCCTCGGCGACGCCCAGCTCGATGCGCACGCGGGCCCGCTCGATGGGGCTGGTGGAGGTCTGCTCGTGCTCGACGACGCCCTGGCGCAGCATGTCGCGGGCGGCGGCGGCCTCGTGCGGCCGGGCCTTCAGCCGCCTCTGGGCGAGCGCGAGCCGCATGATCGCGATGCTGCGGGGCTGCCCGTGCTCCAGTTGCACGGCCATGGCCCGCTCGGCGAAGGCCAGCGCCTCCTCGGTGTGGCCGGTGATGGCCGCCGTGTTGGAGGCCATCCAGTTGGCCGCCACGAGCGAGCGCGGGGTGCCGAGGGCGTCGGCCGCGTTGAGCAGCTCGGCCGCGAACTGCCGGGCGCGCAGCAGGTCGCCGCGCTCCATGTACGCCGCCAGCAGGCTGCCGCCGAGCTCCACGAGCAGATCGTTCCAGGCGGGCCGCGCCGAGGCGTTGAGTATGCGCTCGGCGACCTCGACGGCCTCGGTGAGCCGCTCGCTCTCCCGGTAGCTGCGGCACAGGTTGATGGCGATCTCGATCCGGCGCTCGGCCGACAGCTCCTCCTCCCGGAGGCGCAGCAGGATGGCGATGGCGCCGTCGAGGTCGCCGCCCGCCTGGGTGGCGAGCGCGAGCCCGAATTCGGTGTCTTGACGAAGGGCCGTCAACCCTGTCAGGTTGTTGTTCGCCAGCAACTCGGTGAAACGCGTACGCGCTTCGGCGACCTCACCGTTCTCCAGCGCCAGACGCGCGTAGCCGAGTGCCAGCTCGATGTCCTCCATCTGCTCGGCGGTCACGCCGTTGATCAGATAGGACAGCGAACAGTCGAGTTTCTGTGCCAGCAGCTCCAGGACGGCGGGGGTAGGGGTACGCTTGCCACTCTCGATCAAGGAGACGTAGCTGTCCGACAACTCGGGGTGTGCCAGCTGTGCCTGTGACAGGCCGCGCTGTCGCCGAACGGTCTTAATACGGAGGCCGACCAGGTCAGATGTGGTCACAGTCGTTGCTCCCTGAGATGATGAAGTCCGAGCAACCCCACATAGGCGAGGGAGAACCCCCATGCGCATGCGTATTGCCCTGTCTGCGCTAGCCACCGTGCTCATCGCAGCGGTGGCTGTCGCAGGCAATGTTACGGCGGCGAACGCCGAGACGTCTGCACTCTATTCGGGCCAGGACTTGGCGCACTGCTGCTGAGCGGCTGACCTCACCGGGAGGGGGTGCGTCGCGCACCTGCGGGGCCGGCACCGCACCCGGCCTTCGAAGGTGTGAAAGCGCACCATGAGGACGACGTCCTCAAGCCCATCGATGTGCCCCCTCTTCCTCCGTCTGGCCGAGAGCGTACCTGACGGCGTCTACATTCGATCTACAGTCGCGTGGCCGCTTCACCTCCTCGGGATTGTGATTACGCTGCCCTGATGAGCGGACGCGGGGCCGTAACCGGGGAGGACGCGTGAGCGACGACATCTACATCCGCCTTCTCGGAGCCGTTCACGCCGAACGTGGCGTCCAGCCCCTCGATCTCGGTCCCGCCAGGCAGCGGGCCACGCTTGCGATCCTCGCCTCGGCCGCCGCCCGGCCGGTCTCGGTGAACCGGCTCGTCCAGGGCATGTGGGGCGACGAGCCGCCGCGCAACGCCGAGCAGAGCGTCTACACCTACGTCGCGGGCCTGCGCCGCGTCTTCGAGCCCGGCCGCGGGCGGCGCGCCCCGTCGCGGCTGCTGCCGGGCACCGGCGCCGGATACGTCTTCGACATCGCTCCCCAGCAGGTCGACTCCGTGCGCTTCGCCGCGCGGCTCGACGACGCCCTCCGCTGCCGCCGTGAAGGCGACGACCGCCGGGCCGTGCGGATCCTGGACGAGGCCCTGGCGATGTGGCGCGGCACCGCGCTGAGCGGCCTGACCGGCCCGTTCGCCGAGCGGGAGCGCGCCAGGCTGGAGCTGTTACGCCTGACCGCGCTGGAGCAGCGGTACGAGAGCCTGTTACACCTGGGCCGCCACCACGAGCTCACCGACGACCTGCGCGACCTGACCGCCCGCCACCCGCTGCGCGAGCGCGTCCGCGAGCTGCTGATGCTGGCCCTCTACCGGTCGGGCCGCCAGGCGGAGGCGCTGGAGGTCTACGAGGAGGGCCGGGTCCTGCTCCTGGAGGAGCTCGGCCTGACGCCGGGCGAGGGGTTACGCAAGTGTCACCAGCTGGTGCTGCGCGGGGAGCCCGGACCGTGGCGCGGCGACGGGGTGCCGCACCAGCTCCCGCGCCATCTGGCCGGGTTCGTGGGCCGCTCCCGCGAGCTGGAGGAGCTGGAGCGGCGGCTGGCCCCGGACGGCGGGCGTCCGCCGACCCCGCTGGTGATCGTCTCCGGGCCGCCGGGCGTCGGGAAGTCCACGCTGGCCGCCCAGGTCGCCCACCTGGTCCAGGAGCGCTTCCCCGACGGGCAGCTCTTCGTCAACTGTCGCGGCGCCACCCCGGAACTGCCCGCGCTGACCGGGCTCGACCTGCTCGGCCGGTTCCTGCGGGGGCTGGGGGTGGCGGCCGACGCCGTACCGGCCGACCTGGACGAGGCGGCGGCGATGTGGCGCAGCCTCCTGCACGGCCGCCGGGTCCTCGTCCTGCTGGACGACGCCGCCGACCTGGCGCAGATCCGCCCGCTGCTGTCCACCCCCTTCGGCACCGCGCTGCTGGTGACCAGCCGCGAGAGCATGACCTGGGGCGAGGACTCCTACCAGCTCGAACTCGGCCGGATGTCCCCCGCGGAGTCGGCCGCGATGCTGGCCGGGCTGGCCGGGGAGGAGCGCGTGCGGGCCGGCGCGGGCGACACCGCCGAGCTCGTACGGCTGTGCGAGGGCCTGCCCCTGGCACTGCGCATCGCGGGGGCCCGCCTGGCCAGCCGCCCCGACTGGAGCATCGCCACGATGGCCGGCCGCCTGGGCGACGAACGGCGGCGGCTGCACGAGCTGGTCGCCGGCGACCTGGCCGTACGGTCCAGCCTGGCGGCCGGCTACACCGCGCTGGAACGCAGCCCCCGCCCCCTCGACCGGCTGGCCGCCCGCACGCTGTCCCTGCTGGGCCTGCTGCACGTGCCCGAGATCACCGCCGAGGCGGCCGCCACGCTGCTCGACTGCGACCCCGCCGACGCCGACCTGGCCCTGGAGCGGCTGGCCGACGCGCACCTGCTCGACCGTCCCAGGCCGGGCCACTACCAGCTGCACGACCTCGTCCGGCTGTTCGCGGGCGAGCTGCGCCCACCCGACCCCAAGAAGCCGGTCCTGCGCGCGCTCGCGTACTACACCGCCTCCACGCACCTGGCCAGCGGCGTCCTGGACCCGCACCGCGTCCGGCGCGGCACCGCTCCGGAGTCGGCCGCGCACATGGTGGCCGGGCGCGAGGAGGCGACGGCCTGGCTGCTGGAGGAGGAGGCCGTCCTCGCGGCCGCGGCCCGCCAGGCGTTGTCCGCCGAGGACGACGACATCGCCGCGATGGGCGTGGCGCTCACGCTCGCCCTGGAATGGGCCTACCAGCGCAGCTACCGGACGCTGGAGATGATCGAGCTCAGCTCCATGGCCCTGACCGTGTGCGAACGGCTCGGCGACGCGGAGAGCACGATGCACGCGCGGGGTCTGCTGGCCAACGCCCTGCGCATGCAGGGGCGGATAGAGGAGGCCGTCGAGCACCTGCGGGCCGAGCTGGCCCTCGCCAGACGGCTCGGCGACGCCTTCTCCGAGCAGCGCGCGATGGGCAACCTCGCCAACGCGTACTTCAACGGCGGCCACTACGAGCAGGCGATCGGCTGCGCCGAACAGCAACTCGCCATCGCCGACCTCATCGGCGCGCGGGTCGGCGCCCGGTACGCCATGCTCATCATCGGCGAGGCCCGTCAGGCCCTCGGCCGGGCGGAGGAGGCTCGCGAGATCCTGAGCTCGGCCCTGTCCGAGGCCGAACAGGTGGGCGACAAGACCCATCAGGCGCAGCTGCGCGCCGTCCTCGGCCGGGTGCATCTGGATCTGGGCGAGCCGGAGCACGCCCTGCCCCACTACCTCATCGCCCTGGAGCTGATCGAACGGGCCGGCTACCGCGTGGGACGGGTGCGCGACCTGGTCGGGTTGTCGCGCACGTACCGCGCCATGGGCGAGCTCGACCTGGCGCTCGCGCACGTCACCGAGGCGGTGGCCGGGGCCGACGGGCTCGCGGAGTGGGAGAGGGAGGCCAGGGAAGAGCAGGCCGCCGTGCACGAGGCCCGCGCGAGGCACCGGTGACCGACGGCGTGGCCATCCGCCTGCTCGGCCCGGTGACGGGCGTGCTCGACGGCCAGGAGATCGATCTGGGGGCCGCGCGCCAGCGCGCGGTCGTCGCCATGCTGGCCTCTCCCCCGGGCCGCGTCGTGACCATGGGACAGCTGGTGGAGGGCCTGTGGGGCGCGAACCCGCCGGCCAGCGCCGGGCAGAGCGTCTACACGTACGTGGCCGGGCTGCGGCGCACGCTCGAACCCGGACGCAGGCCGGGCCAGCGGTCCAGGGTGCTCGTCGGCGAGGCGGGCGGATACCGGCTGCTCGTCGATCCGCGCCAGGTGGACTCCTGCGTCTTCGCCGAGCTGCTGGAGACGGTCGACGTTCGCGGGCCGGACGACGACGACGCCCTGCGCACACTGGACCGGGCGCTGGCGCTGTGGCGGGGCGTGGCTCTGAGCGGCCTGACCGGCCCGTTCGCCGAGACCGAGCGCATGCGGCTGGACGAGCTGTTCCTCGGCGCCACCGAGACGCGCGCCGAGCTGCTCATCCGCCTCGGCCGGGCCCGCGAGGCCATCGCCCCGCTGCGCGAGCTGACCGGCCGCCACCCGCTGCGCGAACGGCTGCACGAGCTGCTCGTCCTGGCCCTGGACGGTGACGGCCGCCAGGCGGAGGCGCTCCAGGCGTTCGAGGAGGCCAGGCGCGTCCTCGACGCGGAGCTCGGCGTCCTGCCCGGCGACGGTCTGCGCGCGGCGCACCAACTGGTGCTGTCCGGGAGCGCGGAGGAGCCCGAGCCGGCCCGTCCCGCCGTCCCCCGGCAGTTGCCGCGCGATCTCATCGGGTTCGTCGGCCGGGCCGCGGAGACGACCTGGCTGAGATCTCTGCTGTCGCCGGCGGACGGCCCTCCGCACCCGTTCGTGGTGATCTCGGGGCCGCCCGGCGTGGGCAAGTCGGCGCTGGCCGTCCACGTGGCACACCAGGTCAAGGGCCGGTTTCCCGACGGGCAGCTCGCCGTCGGGCTGCGCGGCGGCACGCCGGGCGTCTCCCCGCTGCCGCCCCACGAGATCGCGGGGCGGCTGTTGCGCGGCCTCGGCGCGGCCAACGAGGACATCCCCGCCGACCTGGACGAGGCCGCCGCGCTGTGGCGCAGCAAGCTGCACGGCAGGAAGCTGCTGGTGCTTCTGGACGACGCGGCCGGTCTGGCGCAGGTCAGGCCGTTCCTGCGCACCCCGCTGGGCGTCAGCCTCCTCGTGACCAGCAGGGAGTCCTTCAGCGCCGGGGACGACTGCGTGCAGCTGCGGCTGGGCCGCCTCACCTCGTCCGACGCCGCGGTCATGCTCTCGGGGCTGGCCGGCGCCGACAGGGTGCAGGCCGACGCCGAGCGGACCGCCGCCCTGGTGAGACTGTGCGACGGTCTCCCGCTGGCGCTCCGGATCGCCGGCGCCCGCCTCGCCGACCACCCCGGGTGGAGCCTGGGCGCGCTCGCCGACCGGCTCGCCGACGAGCGAGGCCGCCTGCGCGAGCTGGCGGCCGGGGACCTGGCCGTGCGCTCCAGCCTCGCGAGCAGTCACCACGGCCTGGCCACCGGTTCCCGCCCGCTCGATCGGCTGGCCGCCCGCGCCCTGCCGCTGCTGGGGCTGCTGCACGTGCCCGACGTGACGGCCGAGCTGACGGCGTTGCTGCTCGGCAGCTCCGTCGAGGAGGCGGAGCGGGCCCTGGAGCGGCTGGCCGACGCGAACCTCCTCGAACGGGCCGATGACCGGCGTTACGCGCTTCACGACCTGGTCAGGCTCTTCGCCGGCGAGCTGCGCCCGGCGGACTGGAAGGAGGCCCTGCTGCGAGCCTTGTCCTATCTGGCCGCGTCGGCGCGGTCGGCGAGCGTCACCGTCGACCCGCACCGGGTGCAACTCGCCCGGCACGTCGAGGGGCCCGTCCGGGAGCACGCGGACGCCGGGCGGGCGGCGGCCTGGCTGCGTGCGGAGCGGCAGGTGCTCAACGCGGCGGCCGTCCAGGCTCTGGACTCGCCGGACGACGACCTGGCGGAGCTGGGCGTGACGCTGACCTTCGCGCTCCTTTGGCAGCAGCAGCGCGAGCACGCGGGTCAGGAGATGATCGATCTCAACGTGCCGGCCCTGCGGGTGTGCGAGCGGCTCGGCGACGAGCGCCTGGCCCTGGTCGCGCACGACAACATCGCCAACGGCCTGCGCCTGACGGGCCGGGCCGAACAGGGGGTGCCGCACCTGGAGGCGGCGCTGGAGCTGGCGGCCAGGATCGGCGACTCCTTCGGCGAACTGCGCGCGCTCGGCAACCTCGCCAACCTCCACGTCACGGCGCAGCGCTACACGAAGGCGCTGCCCTACGCCGAGCGCCAGCTGGACGTGGCACGGGCGACCGGCTCGCAGGTCGGTGTCCGCTTCGCCCTCATCGTGATCGGCAAGAGCCTGCTCGGCCTGGGACGCGCCCGGGACGCGTACGAGCCGCTTTGCGAGGCCTTGGACGGAGCCCTAGCGGCGGGCGACGACACCCATGAGGCGCATGTCCGCCTGGCGCTCGGCGATGTCCTGATCCAGCTCGGCGACCCCGAGCACGCCCTGGAGCACCTGCGGGTGGCGCAGTCACTGCTCGGCTCGACAGGTCACCGGTTCAACGTGAACGCCCTCATCTCGCTGTCGCAGGTGTCGCGCGCGCTCGGCAGGCTCGACGAAGCCCTGTCCTACGCCGACGACGCGGTGCGCATCACGGAGAGGTTCGGCTACGTCTCCTGGGAGCAGCGGGCCAAGGACGAGCAGGCGGCCGTGCGGGCGGCGATGAGGATCGCGGCGGGCCGCTCATGAGCGCGTCCGGTCTCGATCTGCGCCTCCTCGGGCCGGTCTCGTGCGCCGTCGACGGCGAGGAGGTCGATCCGGGGCCGCCGCGGCAGCGGGCGGTCCTGGTGATGCTCGCGGCCGCCCCCGGGCAGGTGGTCACCAAGGAGCGGCTGCTGGAAGGGTTGTGGGGCGATCGCCCGCCGTCGAGCGCCCGGCAGAGCGTCTACACCTACGTCGCGGGGCTCAGGCGCGCGCTGGAACCGGACCGGAACCCGGGTGAGCGGCCGGGACTGGTGATGAGCGCCGCGGGCGGGTACCGGTTGCTGGTCGAGCCGGACCGCGTGGACGCGATCGCCTTCACCCGTCTCACCGAGACGGCGCACAGGTCGGCCGCGGCGGGCGCGCAGGCGGAGGCGCTCCGGGCCTACGACCAGGCGCTGGGGCTGTGGCGCGGACGCCCGCTCGGCGACGTGCCGGGGCCCTTCGCCGAGGCGGAGCGGGCCAGGCTGGAGGACCTGCACGCGGGCGCGGTCGAGGGGCGGGCCGCGGCCAGGATCCTGCTCGGCGCGCCGCACCAGGCCGTCGCCGAGCTCAGGTCCCTGATCGCCCGGCATCCGCTGCGCGAGCGCCCGTACGAACTGCTCATGCTGGCGCTGGACGCCTGCGACCGGCGGCCGGAGGCGCTGCGCGTGTACGCCGAGGCGCGGCACGTCCTCAGCGATCAGCTGGGGGTGGAGCCCGCCACGGGCTTACGGCAGGCGTACGCCCTGGTGAGCGCCCGAACCGCGGCCGGCTGGGAGGCTGGGCCGGTCCCCAGGCAGCTGCCACGCGATCTCATCGGCTTCGTGGGCAGGCCGCGCGAGATCGCCCACCTCCATGGCCTGCTCGCCCCCGATGACGGCGCCGAGCCGCATCCGCTGGTCGTGATCTCGGGGGCGCCCGGCTCCGGCAAGTCCGCGCTGGCCGTGCGCGTCGCGCACGCCGTACGGCACCGCTTCCCGGACGGGCAGGTGTTCGTCCACCTCCGCGGCGGGACGCCGAACGTGCCGCGGCTGGACCCGCACGACATCGTCGCCCGGCTGCTGCGCGCGATCGGCACCCGCAACGAGGAGGTGCCGCCCGGCCTGGACGAGGCGGCGGCCCTGTGGCAGGCCAGGGCCGCGTCCAAGAGGCTCCTCGTGCTCCTGGACGACGCCGCCGACCCGGAGCAGATCCGCGCGCTGCTGCCGCCGCCGGCCGGCGTCTCCGTCCTCGTGACCAGCAGGGAGTCGCTGAAGGCGGAGGACGATCTCGTCCGGGTCCGGCTGGGCCGGCTCTCTTCCGCCGAGGCCAGAACGATGCTGGCCGGGCTGGCCGGGGAGGGCCGGGTCGGCGCCGACCGCTCCGGCACCGCGTCGCTGATCCGCCTGTGCGACGGCCTGCCGCTGGCGCTGCGCATCGCCGGGGCGCGCCTTGCCGACCGCCCGGACTGGACCGTCGGCGAGCTGGCCGGCAGGCTCGCCGACGCCCGGACCCGGCTGGGGGAGCTGGAGGCGGGCGATCTCGCGGTCCGGTCCGGGCTGGCGGCGAGCTGGAGCCATCTCACGCGCAGCGAGCGCGCACTCGACCGGGCGGCCGCGCACATGCTGACCGTGCTCGGGCTGGTGCACCTGCCCGACCTCTCGACGGACGCGGCCGCGAGGCTGGCCGGCGTCACGGAGCGCGAGGCCGGGCAGGCGCTGGACCGCCTCGGCGACGCGAACCTGCTCGAACGGGACGCGCGCGGCCGCTACCAGCTGCACGACCTCGTCCGGGTCTTCGCCGGCGAGCTGACCCCCGCCGAGGGACGCAAGGCGCCGCTGCTGCGGCTGTTCGACCACTACGCCGCCGGCCTGCGGTCGGCCTGCCGCGTCGGGGACCCCAACCGGGTCCACTCGGTGCACCTGCCGGTGACCGGCCCGGGCCGCGGGTTCCGGGACGCCGCTGAGGCGAACGCCTGGATCGAGCAGGAGGAGTCCACCTTGCTGGCCGCCGCGGCCCAGGCCATGGCCGACGCGGACGACGACCTCGCCCGTACGGGTGCCGCCATCGGCCTGGCCATGTTCTGGCCTCAGCAGAAGGCCTACCGCGTGGCCGATCTGATCTCCGTCGGCAACCAGGCGCTGTCGGTGGCCGCACGCCTCGCCGACGACGAGACCGCCATGCACGCCCACAGCCAGATCGCGGCCGGCCAGCACTTCAAGGGCGACCTCGCCGCCGCGCTGGAACACCTCGAACGGCACCTGGCCCTGGCCAGACGCCTGCGGGACCGCTTCAACGAGCAGCGTGCCCACGGCAATCTGGCCGCCACGTACGCCAAGGCGCAGAGGTACGACCAGACCCTCCTGCACGGGCTGGCCCAGCGGGAGATCGCCAGGGAGATCTCCTCGGAGGTCGGCGAGCGGTACGCCCTGCTGCAGATCGGCAGCGCCTACCAGCACCTGGGACGCCTGGAGGAGGCGGCGTCGGTGCTGGAGGAGGCGGCGGCCATGGCCGGCCGGGCCGGGGACGCCGCGCTCGAAGGGCACATGCGCCGCGCGCTCGGCGGCCTCCAGCTCGACCGCGGCGCTCTGGAGGCCGGGCTCGAACAGCTCGGACTGGCCCTCGACCTCGCCGTCGCCGCCGGCACCAAGCTCCTGGAGCTGCAATGCCTGATCCTGCTCGCCCGCGCCAACCGGCTGACGGGCCGCCTGGCGGCGGCGCGGGAACGCCTGGGCGCGGCCGAGTCGCTCGGGCACGCGCTGGACAGCGCGCCCTGGCTGGCGCGCGCCGCCGAGGAGCGCCGGGCCCTCGAAGCGGAGGAGGACCGCTGAGCGCTGGTCAGGCGGGTGGGAGGGTGTCGCGGAGCGCGAGGAAGAAGTCGACGCGGTCGGACATCGCCGACAGGTTCTTGCCGGTCAGCTCCTCGATCCTGCGCACGCGGTAGCGGACGGTGTTCACGTGCACGTGGAGCCGTTCGGCGCAGGCGTTCCACGAGCCCGCGCAGTCGAGGAAGACGGCCAGGGTGCGCAGCAGGTCGGACTGGTGGCGGCGGTCGTAGTCGGTCAGCGGGGACAGGAGCCGGTCGGCGAAGGACCGGCGGACGTCGCCGGGGACGGTGGCCAGCAGGAGGGCGTGGGTGTAGATCTCGTCGCTGGTGACCACGCCGCCGTCGCGGGCCTCGGCCAGCCGCAGGGCGTGCCCGGCCTCCTCCACGCCGCCCTTGAGCGCGGCGGCGCCGGTCAGCGCGCCGCTCAGGCCGACGCTCAGGCGGGTGCCGGGCAGCGCGGCCAGCACGGCGGCCCCGGCCCGCAACCGCGCGGCCAGCTCCCCGACGCTCCTCCCCCGCAGCGCCACCACCGCCACCGCCCCACCACCCGCCGCAGCCCCGCCGCCCGCGACCGGGCCGCCGACTCCCGGCGGCGTTCTCCCGGAGCCGTCGGGGACGGGGGCGGCGACGGCCTCGCGGGTGAGAAGTTCCTCCAGGATCTGGCCGCCGAGGACGGCGGGCGCCGGGCCGCGGGTGGCGCCGGGGCGCGGGGCGGTGGCGCTGACCACAGCGTACGGCTCGTCCGCGTCGATGCCGCAGGTGCGCAGCCGGGCGTTGAGCTCGGCCGCGTCGGAGTCGGCCAGGGCGGCCGCCACGAGCTGCCCCGCCAGGCGGCGCTCGACCCGGCGGCCCTCCTCCAGGCGGCCGCGTTCGAGTGCCACGCAGGCGGCCAGCTCGTAGCCGAGGTCGGCGCGGCCGAGCAGGTCGCCGTCGCAGGCCAGGACCCAGCCGGCCGCCCGGTGGCCGCGTCCGACGGCGAAGAGCGTCGCGCCGCCGGCCAGGGCGGGCAGCCGGGGCGCGGTCAGGTACGCCCTGGCCAGCCCCGCCGGGTCGGCGGCCGTACCGACGACCACCGCCCCGGACGCGGACAGGACGGCGCCCGTGACGCCCAGCTCGGCGGCGGTCAGCTCGAACAGCCCGCGCAGGTCGGCACCCTCGGCCAGGGCCGCCACGAGCCTGCGGTGACGCCCGAGCGCGTCGCGCACGTCGCCGGACAGCCGGGGCGCGACCAGCTCGGCCAGCGTCCGGAAGGAGACCTCGACCGGCACCTCGACCAGCGGCAGCCCGGCCCGCCGGCAGGCCGAGACGAGGTCGGCGGGCACGTGCCCGAGCCGGGCCGCGCCCGCGCCGAGTGCGGACACCCCGCCCTCGACCAGGGCGGTGACGAACCGGGCGGAGTCGGCGGCGGTGTCGCGCCACATCAGCCCGGTCAGCACCAGCTCGCCGCCGGACAGGTAGCGCCCCGGCTCGGGCAGGTCGGTGATGTGAACCGTGCCGAACTCGCGCTCCGGGTCGCCGGCCAGCAGCCTGAGACCCAGCTCGTCGATCGCCAGCAGGTCACTGATGCGCACTTGGAGGAATATACAAGCCCGGTCTGTCAAGCGATGACCGGGATTTCACGTCATGGGCATAGGAGGCCGGGCCGGGCCGGTGCTCTACTCGGAGAATGACGGAGACGGTCCACCCCACCAGGTCCGAAGGCGTCGGCGGGTCGGAGGGGGTCGGCACGAGCGCGCGGCGGCCGGACGCGACGCTGAAGGTGACCGGCGAGTTCGCCTACGCCTCCGACCTGTGGCTCGACGGCATGGTGTGGGGCGTGACGCTGCGCAGCCCGCACCCGTCGGCCTGGATCCGGTCGATCGACGTGGGGCCGGCGCTGCGGATGCCGGGTGTGCTGGCCGTCCTGACGCACGAGGACGTGCCGGGCGAGAAGTTCTACGGCCTCGACCACAAGGACCAGCCCGTGCTGGCCATCGACCAGGTCCGCCACCAGGGCGAGCCGGTGGCGCTGGTGGCCGCCGACCATCCGGAGACCGCGCGCAGGGCCGCGCGGGCCGTCGTGGTCGGCTACGAGCCGCGCCCGGCGGTGACCGATCCGCGCGAGTCGCGCGAGTACGTCCGGCGCCAGCCGGTGCGCAAGGGCGACACGTTCGAGGCCGAGGTCGTCGTCACCGGCGAGTACGAGGTCGGCATGCAGGACCAGGCGTTCCTCGGCCCGGAGTCGGGTCTCGCGGTCCCGGCCGAGGACGGCGGCGTGGACCTGTTCATCGCCACCCAGTGGCTGCACGTGGACCGCGACCAGCTCGCCCCCTGCCTGGGCCTGCCGCCGGAGAAGGTCCGGCTGACGCTGTCGGGCGTCGGCGGCGCGTTCGGCGCCCGCGAGGACCTGTCGATGCAGGTGCACGCGTGCATGCTGGCCCTGCGCCTGAACCGCCCTGTGAAGATCGTCTACGGCCGCGAGGAGTCGTTCTTCGGCCACGTGCACCGCCATCCGGCCCGGATGCGCTACGAGCACGGCGCGACGCGCGACGGCAGACTGGTCTACGTCAAGGCCGACATCCTGCTGGACGGCGGCGCGTACTGCTCCTCCTCCCCCGCCGTGGTCGGCAACGCCGCCTCGCTGGGGGCCGGGCCGTACGAGGTGCCGAACGTGTGGATCGACGCGGCGGGCGTCTACACCAACAACCCGCCGTGCGGGGCGATGCGCGGGTTCGGCGCGGTGCAGGCGTGCTTCGCCTACGAGTCGCAGATGGACCGGCTGGCCGAGGCGTGCGGCCTGTCGCCGGTCGAGATCCGGGCGCGCAACGCCGTCTCCCAGGGCTCGGCGCTGGCGACCGGCCAGGTGATCGACTCCCCCGCGCCGCTGGCGGGCATGTTGCGCGAGCTGGAGGCCATGCCGCTGCCCGCCCCGCGTACGGGGGCGGACCTGCGCGTGCTGCCGGGCGGCGTCTCCCAGACCACGCACGGCGAGTCGGTGCGGCGCGGGATCGGCTACGGCGTCGGCATCAAGAACATCTGCTTCTCCGAGGGCTTCGACGACTACTCCACCGCCCGGGTGCGGGCCGAGCTGGTCGGCGGCGAGCCGCGGGTCACCGTGCACACCGCCGCCGCCGAGGTGGGCCAGGGGCTGGTCACGGTCCAGGCCCAGATCGCGCGCACCGAGCTGGGCATCGAGGAGGTGACCGTGGCGACCGCCGACACCGCCGTGGGCTCGGCGGGCTCGTCGTCGGCCTCGCGGCAGTCCTACGTGACGGGCGGCGCGGTCAAGGCGGCCTGCGAGGCGGTGCGCGAGCGGTTCGAGGGGCTGCCGCCGCGGGAGGCGCTGGCCAGGTTCGGGCCGATCGAGGAGACCCGCGAGTACCGGCATCGGCCCACGAAGCCGATGGACCCGGTGACCGGGCAGGGCGACTCGCACACGCAGCTCGCGCTGTGCGTGCACCGCGCGGTGGTGGACGTGGACGTCGAGCTGGGGCTGGTCAAGGTGGTGGAGCTGGCCGCGGTGCAGGACGTGGGCAAGATCATGAACCCGCAGGCATTGGAGGGCCAGATCCACGGCGGCACGGCCCAGGGCCTCGGGCTGGCGCTCATGGAGGAGATCCAGGTACGCGACGGCCGCGTGCTGAACCCGTCGTTCACCGACTACCTGATCCCCACCATGCTCGACATGCCGCCTATGCAGCTGAAAATCCTGGAAAATCCGGACCCGTCCGCGCCGTACGGCCTCCGCGGCGCCGGCGAGCCGCCCACGCTCTCCTCCACCCCGGCCGTCGCCGCCGCCGTACGCGCCGCGACCGGGCTCCGGTTGACTCGCGTTCCGATCAGGCCGGAAGATATCGCCTTGTCCGAACACGGGGAGGTATCCGATGGCAAGCGGTCGTGAAGCCGCCGAGGCGGAGTTCAGTCGCTTCGACACCGACGGCGACGGTCTGCTGACCGCGGCCGAGATCAGGCAGGCCAACGAGGCACTGGGGGTCCACGGCGCGTCCGAGGAGGAGATCGAGGCGTTCATCAACGCCGCCGACACCGACGGCGACGGCCGGATCGGCCTGGAGGAGTTCGTCGGCCTGGTCGGCCACGGGCGGCACGAGAAGGCGTGATCATGTCCCCCGCCGGGTAGGTGACCCGCACTCCCCTCGATCATGACGAGGGGGACGTGTGGTGCTCGACAGACTCTTCGAGCTGACCGGGCGGGGGACGACCGTCGGACGCGAGGTCCGCGGCGGCCTGACCACTTTCATGGCGATGGCCTACATCATCCTGCTGAACCCGATCATCCTGGCCGGCGCGCAGGACGTCACCGGCGCCCGGCTGTCCATCGCCGAGCTGACCACCTCGACCGCGCTGGCCGCCGCGCTGTCCACGCTCCTCATGGCATTCGTCGGCAACGCGCCGTTCGCGCTGGCCGCCGGGCTCGGGCTGAACGCGGTGGTCGCCTACCAGGCCGCGCCGCACATGACCTGGCCGCAGGCGATGGGCCTGGTCGTGCTGGAGGGCGCGGTCATCATCGTCCTGGCCGTCACCGGCCTGCGCACCCTGATCATGAACGCGATCCCGCTGGCGCTCAAGCATGCGATCAGCGTCGGCATCGGCCTGTTCATCGCCCTGATCGGCCTGGTGGACGCGGGTTTCGTCGCCCGGGGCACCGGCACCCCCGTGCAGCTCGGCGCGACCGGCCATCTCACGGGCTGGCCGGTCACGCTCTTCTCCTTCGGCCTGCTGCTGATGATCGTCCTGTACGTGCGCAGGACCCCGGCCGCCATCCTCGTCAGCATCGCGGTCACCGCGGTGCTGGCCGTCCTGGTCAACTCGCTGCTGACCGTCCCCGCCAAGGAGTGGGGGGTGGTCGTGCCGCACATGCCCGAGTCCCTGGTCTCGGCGCCGAGCTTCGGGCTGGTGTGGCAGTTCGACCTGTTCGGCGGGTTCGCCAGGGCGGGCGCGCTGACCGCGACCGTGGTGCTGTTCACGCTGGTGCTGTCCGGCTTCTTCGACGCGATGGGCACGATCATCGGCGTCAGCGACGAGGCCGGGCTCGTCGACCAGGTCGGACGGGTGCCGCGGCTGGGCCGCATCCTGACCGTCGACGGCGTCGCGGGCATGATCGGCGGCTCGGTCAGCGCCTCGGCCAACACCGTCTTCGTCGAGTCGGCCGCGGGCGTGGGCGAGGGGGCGCGCACCGGTCTGGCCAGCGTCGTGACCGGGGCGCTGCTCGGGCTGACGCTGCTGTTCACGCCGATCGCCGCGGTGGTGCCGGCGGCCGCGGCGGCGCCCGCGCTGGTGCTGGTCGGGGCGCTGATGATGACGCAGTCCAAGAACGTGCCCTGGACCGACATCGAGCTGGCCGTCCCGGCGTTCCTGACGATCGCGCTGATGCCGTTCACGTACTCGATCACGAACGGGGTGGGGGCCGGGGTGATCTCGTACACGCTGATCAAGGCGGCCAGGGGCCGGTTCGCGGAGATCCCGTGGCTGTTGTGGGCCGTCTCGCTGGTCTTCCTGGCCTACTTCGGCATCGACGCCCTCCGGGCTCTGTTCGGCTAGCGGATGTCAGCGCTGTTGCAGGCCACGCCGTTGTGGTCGAGGTCGGGATACCAGGAGTACTCCTCATGCCGTCCGCGCGTGTAGGGGCCGTCGCCGGCGGCCTGGGCCTCCTTGCAGCTCGCGTACCGCCTGTCGGGCACGCGGGCGACGCCCGCGGGGGCGGTCGTGCCGGTGGTCGCGGTGCCCTGGCCGGTGTCCGCGGGCTGCTGCGGCTGCTGGTCCGTCGGCTGCTGGTTCGTGGGCTGCTGCTGGTCCGTCGGCTGCTGGTTCGTGGGCTGCTGGTCCGTCGGCTGCTGGGGCTGCTGGTCGGTGCCCGGCTGCGACGGCTGGGACGGCGGCGTGCCGAGCATCCGGACCACCAGCGCGTCGGCCTCCTCCTTGGTGAAGCCCGCGATGCTCAGGCTGTCGCCGTCCATGCTCTGCGTGACGACCGGCGCGGCCAGGACCGTCTTCGGCGTCTGCTCGCCTTCGGGCGCCAGCACGATCGCGACCTGCCGCTGCGTGGGCTGGAGCTCGTCGATGAGCCGCACCAGCCGGTCCTTGAAGACCGGCGCGACCGCGATGCGCACCGAGTAGGAGTTGTCGGTCCCCCGGACGGCCTCGATCCGCTGCACGGCGCCGACCGTGACGCCGTCCTCCAGGAGGTAACAGGTGGTCTGCTGCTCGTCGAGCACGGCCGGGTCACCCGGGCAGGGCGCGGTCTTGGTCTCCTTGACCGGCGCGAAGTGGATGGGCGTGGCCAGGCGCTGCGGCGGCGCGCCGCCGAGGAGGGGGCTGTCGGGGCTCTTGGTCATCAGGACGGCGACCGTGCCGAGCACGCCCGCCACGACGACCACGAGCACCAGCGAGACGGTCAGCACGATGGTGGTGAGACGGCTGGCCTTCGGCTCCCCGGGCTCCTCCGGCTCTTCCGGCTCCGCGGGAGGCGCCTCTACCGGTCTGTCCATCGTTGACGACCCCATCCTGACGTTCGGGCTGCCGGTGAGCTTATCGAGGACGGGCAGCAGCGGGGTAATCAGCCGAAAAATCCTCACCTGTCTGTGAGATCGGAGGAAAAATGGAAATGAGAACGCAGGTTGTCGGCAACTTTCCACGCGAACGAGGGATGACCCCATGAAGGTCGGAGTTCCCCGCGAGGTCAAGAACAGCGAGTACCGCGTCGCACTCACCCCCGCGGGCGTCCACGAACTGGTCCGCCACGGGCACCAGGTCCACGTCGAACGGCACGCGGGCCTCGGCTCGGCCATCCCGGACGAGGACTACGCCGCGGCGGGCGCCGTCATCGCGCCGCACGCCGACGAGGTGTGGGCCACGTGCGACCTGATCATGAAGGTGAAGGAGCCGGTGGCCGAGGAGTACCACCGGATGCGCAAGGGCCAGATCCTGTTCACCTATCTCCACCTGGCCGCCTCGGGCCCCCTGACCAGGGCCCTGCTCGACTCGGGCGTCACGTCCATCGCGTACGAGACCGTGCAGAACAGGGACGGCTCGCTGCCCCTGCTCGCCCCGATGTCGGAGGTGGCCGGACGGCTGGCGCCGCAGGTCGGCGCGTACCACCTGATGCGCTCGCAGGGCGGCAGGGGCGTGCTCATGGGCGGCGTGTCCGGCGTGCGGGCGGCGAACGTCGTGGTGATCGGCGCCGGGGTGTCCGGAATGAACGCCGCCGCCATCGCGCTCGGCATGCAGGCCGAGGTGCTGCTCCTCGACCGCAACATCGACAAGCTCCGCCAGGCGGACATGATCTACCAGGGCCACTGCCAGACGGTCGCGTCGAACACCCTGGAGATCGAGAAGGCCGTGCTGGAGGCCGACCTGGTCATCGGCGCGGTGCTGGTGCCGGGGGCCAAGGCGCCCATGCTGGTCACCGACGACCTGGTGAGCCGGATGAAGCCGGGCTCGGTGCTGGTGGACATCTCGATCGACCAGGGCGGCTGCTTCGAGGGCTCGCGGCCGACCACGCACGCCGAGCCGACGTACCGGGTGCACGAGTCGGTCTTCTACTGCGTGGCCAACATGCCGGGCGCGGTGCCGCACACCTCGACGTTCGCGCTGACCAACGTGACGCTGCCGTACGCGCTGGCCGTCGCGGGCAAGGGCTGGCGCGAGGCGGTCCGCACGGACGCCGCCCTGGCCGCGGGCGTGAGCACCCACGAGGGACGCCTGACCAGCCGGCCGGTGGCCGAGGCGCACGGCCTGGAGTGGTCGCCGCTGGAGGAGGCGCTGGCCTGAGCCGGGTACGGGACAGGCCCGGTCGCGCGGAACGGGACCGGGCCTTGGCCGTCACCGATCGCCGCGTTACGGTGAGTCACGAGACCATGACGATCCGTGACAACGGAGGCTTGGATGGATCCGGTGCTCCTGCGCGGCAGCGCGGAACGCAACTTCGACGACCTCGACACCGACGGCGACGGCTTCCTGACCAAGGACGACTACATCGCGCTGGCCCGCAACCGCATCCTGCGGGCCGGCGCCCGGCCGGACACCCCCGAGGGGCGGAAGGTCGTGGCGGCGTTCCTCGACACCTGGGACGTCCACGTCCACGCCCTCGACGCCGACCACGACGGCCGGATCAGCAGGGAGGAGTACGTCGAGTCCTTCCAGGCGCTGGTGCGCACGGGCGCGCTCGACGGCGTGCTGAACCCCATGTTCCGCGCCACCTTCGACCTCGCTGACCACGACGGCGACGGCGAGCTCACCGCCGCGGAGTTCCGCACGCTGTGGAACCGCGACGACGGGCTCTCGGCCGCCTTCCAGCGGGCCGACGCCGACGGCGACGGCCGCATCAGCTTCGAGGAGTACGCGCGCCTGCGCCGCGGCCTGCTCGTCGGCGACCTCTAGCGGAACCCTTGAACAGCCGTCGCGGGGCCCCCCCCCGCCCCGGCCCGGGCCCGGGGGGGGGGGGGGGGTTTTTGGGGGGGGGGGGGGCGGGGGGCCCCCGCAGCCAACGGGGGGTGGGCGGGGGGGCGGGG
>NZ_JBITLU010000008.1:0-462875 GCF_044465525.1 Nonomuraea sp. NPDC049646
ACGACGCCGCAACGACGCACGCCAGACTGGCCGACAACAGCACCTGTCACCCATGTCTTGGGATCGACGTGTCAAGCATGTCCCGGGACAGGACAAGCCGAAGTGCTTCGCAATGGATGAGAACTTTCCCTACGGTTTCAAGGCCAGACCGCCTGCGGCGGCCCGGCGCGCGTCAGGCGGCTGCTGGCCGCGCTGCGGCTCTCCGGCCGGTCGCGGCCAGCACCGCCCACGCGTAACGTTCCACAGCGAGATAGTCATTGTGTTCTTGAGCGTGTTGGTCCCTCTTATGCAAGAATCGATGGCACCCTAACTCTGTAGGGCTGCCCAGTGGCCAGGAGGTGCCGGTGTCCGAGCCTCAGAATGTCTTGCCAGAGTGGCTCCGCAGCTATGACGCATTCTCGGCGCACCTAGACGAGGAACTGGCTGACGAGAACCCCCATAACAAGGGGCTTAGGTTTGTTCATTTCGCTCACGCGCTGCTCCCTCGAATTCCTAAGCTTAATGGATTTGAGGAATTCGAGCTTAATAAGAAGCTGAGCCATGACGGCGGCGTGGACATTCTGACGGCGCAGAATCCTGACGGCAGCCAACTTTTTGCGCAATCCAAATATCGAATTCGTCGCGTCGATGAAATAGACTCAATAATAAGTAAATTTGAAGGGTTCGAGTCGGCCTACCTTGCCGATAACGAGTCACCTCAGCCGAGCCTGTTTGAGGAATTGAGCGCTCCAACGGCACCACGGCCTGTCTTTCTGGTTGTCACTTCCTCTAACCTGGATACTCTGATAAGAAAGTACCGAACCAGCAAACGGAGTTCGGTGAAATTCTTTGAGGAGCTGCTCGGCGAGGAGCGAATTGTCATCGCTGACGGGAGTGAGCTCCTCCTGACTTTGCAGTCCATCTACAGGAAATCTTTCGAGGTTCCCTCGGGAATTGAGTTTGACGTAAAGAATTGGCTGCATGTAGGTTCTGTTCATCTCGGAGTCGTCTCCGGCAAAGAGCTTATCAAGCTTTATGACGAGCATGGAGATGGGCTCTTCTTTGAGAATATCCGGTCATTCCTGGGTTTGGAGCGAAACCAGGATAGAGAGTCGGTAAATAGGAAGATTCTCAAAACGGTAGAAGAGCTTCCAGAAAAAATGCTCGAAAGAAATAACGGCATAACTATACGGGCTAAAAGCGTTACAGTGGTTGGCCACAAGCTTGTGCTGTCTAGCGCCTCTATCGTCAATGGTTGCCAGACGACGATGTGTATCGTTCAGCGGCGCGACCATGTACAAGACAATCTGCTAGTGGCGGTAAAGGTCGTCGAGTCAAACGATCTTTGGGAGGTGGCTCACTCCGCAAACTATCAAAACAGGATTCGCCAGATCGACTTGGATTTAGCGAAATACCTTAGGCCGCAATTGGTTCAACGTGCAGCTGCGCGGATGGGTATATCGGTCGAACCCGACGCCTCGCATGGTGTGACAGATCTTCTTGCTACTATCAGCGATACGCAGATTACCTATGAGGAGACCAAGGCTCTCTACAAGGGTATCTTTAGCGAGCGGCCAACCAATATCTTCGATAACAACTATAACAAGTTGCTGACCGGAGTGCTGGATCTCTTGTACGAAAGGGATGACGCGGCAGATCGAGTCTTTTCTGGACTGTTCGTTATCAGTGGGGGTAGTAGGCTCGGCCGTGCAGAGGTAAGCAGAGTCTTTGCCGAAACCGAAACTCAGTATTTCCAGCGCTTCAAAAAACCAGTTTACAGTGCTTATATTAGTCTTCTGGCGGCCGGGGCCATTACGTCGACAAATCTCGCCGATAGGTCTCGTGATGCACATGAAGAAGCGTCGAGACTCGTCCGCTTCATAGAAGATTCTCGCAGCTCGATCGAATCCAATCCCAATGATTTTATCGAGGCGTATCTAACTGCCTATGAAATTCTGTCGGAAATTGGATTTACGTCTATAACTGAAGAGTCGGGGGATGCATTCCTCTTGAGGGATCTATATAACAAGATTTCTGCCACGCCGTACGAGACATTCTACAATACACTTTGCATGCGTCTCCATAGGGCGCGCAGCAGGCAGCAGCAGCGACCGACCAATGGGCATTAATTAATTCTGCCGAACCGCTTCCAGCGCTCGAGTCTTGATGACCCTGCGCTCCTGAATTGGCTTGCCGCCGGGTTGCGGGGGAACTGGTCCCGAAGTTGCTAGCCCACAGTCGCCACTTGGACGACTGTGGGCTTGGGCGAACGTGGCCGCCTTCTACGAGGCCTCTCGAGCAGGAGGCGAAAGCGCGTCTAAACGCCTCCGGTCTGCCTCGAACCAGCTACAGGTCAGATGGCAGCACGGTGGATAAGGCCGTGACGATCGCGGACTTCGGTGACTGTCGTACGGGATGGGGCCATCGCCGGCAAGGCCCTCCTTCGTCGGACCTTGCCACCAGGGGGACCGTGGCCGGGGTAACAGCAGTACTGGCAGCAACGGCCCCACTCTCCGACACATCCGCGCCACCATCTACACGCGCCTGACCACGTTCTCGATAAGCCGAATAGGGCGCTGCTCCGCCTGAAAAGCGGAAGGTCAGGCTGCCGCGGGGCTTCCGTTCCTCGGGCCTGGCGGCCCTGCGGTACGGGACCCCTTGCCATCGGATGAGTGGGCTGAGGCTACTTGTGGTGGGTGCTGTACAGCAGCGGAATACAGCAACGCTGCCGCGTAAGGGCAGGCGCCCTCAGCCGACATCTGCAGCTAACCAGGATGGTGACCGTTGGACGGTGTAGCTGGCTCCCGTTTGCAAGCAGGATGTCAGGAGTTCGAATCTCCTAGGCTCCACACACACGAAAGCCCAGGTCGTTGGCCTGGGCTTTCGTGTAGCTGCTGCTCGGCTGGACTCGCTTCACTCCGTCGGAAGTCGGTCTGTCCATTCGGCGTCGATTGTCACGCCGCCGCTTTGGGTGAAAGCGACTCCTCCAGTGAGGGGAACCCAGACGGGGGTGTTGCGAACCCTTGCGGTGTCCGGATCCACGACCACTGTGCCCTCACCGGGAGCCAGCGGGATCTTCAGGCGTCGCCCCCCGTCAGCCTCACCGAGGTCCACGACCCCAGGTTGTGAGGCGAGCGCTCGGTAGGCGGCGGCGCGGACTTGAGGTGAGACCGGCGCCTCACTGATCAGCGAGATCAACGCTTGTATGGCGAAGCCGTCCTGCTCGGCGGTGCTTGGCGATCCTGCGCCGGTGCGGATATCGCTTTGGGTGACAGCCGACAGTAGCTGGGAGTACAGGGCGCTCTCGTCGGTAGGCAGTCGCCGCAGCTCCTGGAAGCTCATGCGCAACGGCCCCACCGCGAACGGCTGGGGCTTTCCAGGGAACTTGAAGAGTTTGCCCTCACCCTTCAGCCCATTGCTTTTGAGCCCCATCCCTTCGCCTTTGAGCCAGAATTGACCGTCGCGCCGGTACCAATACTCCGCTTTCGGAGATCCCTCATGGGTGACGGTGATGTGCCAGTACGTGCCGGAGCCTTCAGGGGTGTGCTCTGCTGTGCTGGCGGCCACGAGCAGGATGTCCCTTGCGCTTCTGATCGACGGTTGGGAGTCGTCGAAACGGCTGGGCACGATCACGAGTGCGGCGGTGATGGTCACGGCAGCGGCTGGGATCAAAAGCCACCGTGCTCGTCGCTGAGGGGCGCGGCGGTACATGCTGGAACGGAGCTGTTGGCGTCGCCGGGCGATCACATCGGGAGATGGGTCGGGCTTGGCGAGCAAGGGACGGATCTCGCGCAGGTCATCCATGGTTGTCCTCCTTGGCCATCGCCTGGTGAATCTTCTTGCGAGCACGGTTGAGTCGGGAGCCGACGGTTCCATAGGAGATGCCGAGGGCATCGGCCACCTCCTGGTGCGTGAGCTCCGCCAGGTAGATCAGCGTCAGCACGTCGCGTTCGCCCCCGTTGAGTGTGGTTAGGGCCTTGGCCAGGCGGGTTCCCATACGTTGTGCCGCAACGGAGTCGACCACACGGTCCTCATGGCTGTCGGCGGGAGGCTCGGCGCCCGTACGGGCCAGCGCCCGGTAGTGGCGCGCTTCCTTGCGTCGGTGGCGGGCGATGAGGTTCGTGGCGATGCCGAACAGCCACGGTCGTATCCCTCCGCGGGCGGGGTCGAAGCGTTCCCGGTCACGAAAGGCCAGGCAGAACGTCTCGGCCGCGACGTCCTCTCCGGCCTGGACATCGAGGCGGCCGGCCACGTACAGGTACACCTCCCGGAAGTAACGGTCGTAGACGGCCGTGAACTCCTCCGCATCCAGCCGGAATCGGGCGACGAGTTCGTCGTCATCCACTTGCTCGCACGTCTCGCTCGTCACGCTCTCACCCTCTTGCGAACGGTTGTTGCTCTCCCTTCGCCGCAACCCCTGTCAACTTTCCCGCAGCGCTAGCAGGGGCAGGGGGAGGCTGGTGCATGTGTGGTTGCCTCGGTCTCCGCGTAGATGGCGGTCGTGATCGCCGTGCCATTGGCGTGCCATTAAGGGCGGTCAGTAGTGGTCAGTCACGGTCGCTCAGGGAGCCGGCGGTGCAGGTCGAGGCTGTTGTGCTTGAAGATCAAATCGTTTTTGCAGGCAGGATGTCAGGAGTTCGAATCTCCTAGGCTCCACTGTGTAGGTGGGCCGGATACTCCCCACCCCGGTCTTGGTTGGGTGGTATGGCTGGCTCGTGCTCGCCCCAATGGTCTTCGCCATTGGGGCGCTTTGCGCTCTACGCCTCAGGCGATTCCGAATCGGGCGCCTGGCGGCGCACCTCGCGCCTTCGGTGACTGGTCGCTGGGTGGGCCTGCTGAAGCCCCACCGGACGAATGCAGCAGGTGGAGAAAGCGCATCGGCGAGGGCACTCAACCTCGTCGGACGGCGGATGGAAGTAGACGTCCGACGCGGTCGTAGAAGTGCCGCAGCGGATTGGGAAGTCGCTGCTCAGTCAGGTGCTCCAGAATGCCTGATCAGGAGGGTGGCAGCGGGGGACGCGCCCTTACTGATCGTCGAAGTTCAGCAGAGCAGCTACCTCGATATCGACCTGGCCGTCCCTGATCGCCGACGATCACGTTGTGCGTCCTCTATTGAGGTACGCCTTGGCAGGGGCTGTGGTGTCGTTCTTACCGCTGCTGCTCCTCTGGCCTGCCGGTGATTGGGACTCCTAGCTCAAGCTCGCCAAGCGCTGCTGGCCCGCCTGCCTGCGTGGCCGATCATTGTCGTGGTGGCGACCTTTGCCACGCTGGCGGTCCCGGCTACGACCGGCTTCATGCTCCTGGCCTTAATCTGCGGGCTCACCTGCAGTAGACGCACAAGAGAGGGACACCGTCGTCTGACGTTCTGTCTCAGTGGCCTTGATGCAATATGCGTGAAATGATCACGGTTGGTAGGGACGGGCCTTGGAAGGTGCGGCGAGAGAGCTGAAGTTGTCGCATTGCCTACTGGCCTTGTGCTGGGATTATGCACGGTGTGCCTTGTGTTAGGGCAGCTCTCCGTAAAAGGCAGGAAGGTGCGCCATCAATGGTGCTTCGTGGGCCTAGCCCTAGTCAGCAGCAGGTCGTCGCGGCTGCCGAACATGCCTATGCAGCGGGGCGGCGGGTCTTCATCGCCCGGTTCACTGCCCCTCTGGACAAGGCACCCGAAGGGAGAACTCTCCCCGAGATCGGTGAGCTCATCGAGGAGATCGAGGCTCAGGGGTGGTACTTGGAGCACATGGCCACCAGTGTTTTGGTGGCCGCCTTCGGCGTCCGCCACGACAACATCACATGCCTATTCCGTCGTGGTGAATGAGATGTGAGCAGCGGTGGCGTCGTCGTAGGTCTTGCCGCGGGGCCATCGTTCGCCATGCGGGTCTGAATGCTCGGCGGCCCGGACGTGGGTGATGAGGGTCGCCCGTCCGTGCTGGTCGATCGTGTCCACGGCTTCGCGCCAGGTCGCCAGGTGAAAGCCGTCGACGAGGCGGGAGGCGCCGTCGCTGATCAAAGCGGCTGCGCGTATTCGGTCGGGTCGCTCGGGACCAGTTCGCTGCCCAGCTCAGCGCCCCAACAGGCCGTGATCGATGCAGTTCCCAGCTGACCGACCACCGCAGGCTCGGTTGCTAACGCTCTGCTACAGATTGTCTCCGTACTCATCGACGTCGAGTTCGGCACGTGTGACCTGTAAGAAGTCCAGGACGCGCCGACCCGGATGCCATCCCAGTTGCCGATGCCGAGCAGGGGTGGCTGGAAGCGCGGGCACGACCGGGGCCGCGACCCCGTCCTCCTCACTGCCAAAAAATCGAACCACCTGGATGGTGGCCGTGTTTCCAGGTTCATGCCGATCCAGTTCATCGACCACCGCGCCGATCATCTTGGCGTAGGGTTCCAGCCGGCCAACCAGGGCCAGGATCATGTCATCCACCGGCTGCCTTGAGGACCGTGGCCCGTTGATCTGCGAGATATGAACGGTCGGGTGCGGCGGTTCCAGCCTTCTACTGCCTCGGACCGTGACCACGTCAGGCTCAAGGCCGAGCCGTGCCGCCATCTCTACAGCGGACACGTGCTCATCTTGAGCGCGAGATATACGTACTGATCGACCTGCATGCGGTGACTCTGAACAGTTCCCGATGTAGGCAGGGTGGGATGCGCAAGCCGCGCGGAGAAGTGGTCTGCTCAACCGATGGGGCGAGCCCCAGCCAAGGCTCGTCAAGGTGGCTCAGGAGGCAGGCGAATGGTTCAAGTCTCTCCTGGAACACCAGAACAAGGCCGAGATTCAAGATCCGGCATATGCGCGGGATGAAGTACGGGACTGCCGGCGCCGCAGTCGGCAGAACCGCAGGTCGCAGAGCAGTAAGCGTCTGAACTATCGGTACGCAGTAAAACCGTCGGCACTCCGACTTCTGGGAGTCGCCTTGGGCGAACTAAGAATCGGATGGTCCTATCGTGTATCGCGCGTAGCGGTCGCCAGGAGGTGTGAATTCGATGCCGTTCTCATCGAGGGCGTTGTAGATCGTCACCTGGCCGTTCGGGAAGCCGAACCCCAGAGACACGATCGTTCCTTCTACGAGATCCCGGTCTCTCCACATCAGCAGCTCCACTGCCGAACAAGTCTGACCGACCAGTGCAGCGAGCTCGTCTGGTGCGTCATCTCGCCATGCCAAGTGGAAGTCCTGCCAGTCCAGCGCGCGCTTCGGATCGATGGTGTTCCAGGTGATGGAGACCTCGTCGAACTTCCAGTGCTTGATCTCGACCTGTTCTCCATCGAAGTCCAAAAGGATCGGGCAGTCGGCGAGCCACTCATCCTGGTCGAGATCCCATACCAGAAGTGCGCGGGTCAGCCGCCGCCCTGTGAGACGGCCCAGCCTCACTCCATGAACAGCCGTGATCGCTGAGCGTCCACTCAACCATTCCGGCCTGTATCCGGGGACCCCGAAGTTGAACATCCAGTAATTGTGCCGGAACGTTCTCGCTTCTGTCGTGCCATCAGCGTGCCATTAAGGGCGGTCGGCAGCGGTCAGTCACGGTCACTCGCGGACCGTCACCCGCACCGGTCGGGGCCGTTGTCCCTGAAGATCAGACCGTCTTGCGAGCAGGATGTCAGGAGTTCGAGTCTCCTAGGCTCCGCTCATACAAAAGCACAGGTCATCGGCCTGTGGTTCTGATCGTTAGCGGGCCTTGTTCCGGGGGGCGTGCCCGTTGCGTGCCCGATGGGTCGAGGGCTCCTCTTGCCAGCTCGTCAGGCAGCGGCGCGGCACGCTGCTGCACGGCCGCCCGTCATCCGGGCGTGCGGCCTGGGACCGGTCCCGGCCGGCGGCGGGGCACCGGTCCGCCCGCCGCACTTCGCCCCGCCGTCCCCATCGCACTCACCGCACGTGGGCCACGCCGCCGCCGCACCCCATAATGCGAGCGTGAGACTCCGAATCGACCCGGACCGGGACATTCAGACCGGTACCTGCGATTGCTGCCAAGCCCCCTTCGAGCGCGTGACAGGCTTCATCAACAACGACGACGGGGCTTATGCGATCTACTACGCCTCCTGCTACCACCACGACGGAATCCACGAATCACGGATCGACGTCATCCTCGACGACGCCTGGGAACCTGACGAGCCGGTCAGCCGTCCCGGCCCCAACCGGGTCACATTCGGATGCCGCGTCGGACCAGTAGAGAACTCCCCTACCCCGGCCTGCACGTTGGTGACCGGAGCTGCAGTTGCACCAGATAAACCGTTCTACGGACGCAAGCTGACCCGAGACGAAGCCCTCGCACACCCATGGCTCTCGGACTACTGGGAGACCATCGACCACATCCTGGAGAACGATCTCACGGTGAGTCAGCACCTCTACGGCGTGGCCACGAACGAGGAAGCGTCCGGCGGGGGCATTCCGGCTCAGGGGTGATCGCCGCGTCGGGCGTTCTTGCTGTGAGCAGCTGAGGTGGAGTCTGATCATCCCTTCCGCCATCGACCCGGGACAAGCCCAGCAGACCAGGCCCACGGGTCAGGGGGGCGTTCGTCCGCTGGGGCGCTCAACCGTGACCTGTGGCCCGCTTCCCTTTGGGCGGGTCGACGGCAGACGGGATGATCGGGTGGCGAGGAGGTTAAACGACCGCACCCGAACCGCCTTGGCGCCCCTCCGTTCGCTGCAGATAGGCCATGGATCTCGGTATGAGGAAGCAGGTTATGGCCGCCAGCACCCACGCGATCCCCAGACCGATACCAATCCATGAGATCACGAGCGGTGTCAGGAAGGATGCATTTGCTTTCGACGGCTCGACCACCCTCGCATGCATCCACTTGTCCTGCACCCCCAACTGCATGAGGATGCTGGGAACAAGGACCGTAAGCCCGATCCCCATCAACACCCGACTGCATGCCCTTAAAATCATCTACTCCCCCTTCCGATCAAAGCTGCATCAGAGTAACCGCCTCCAATACGTGTCCGATAGTAAGGCGATCAACGGGGCTTACGTGGAGCGACGGCCCATGCGTCTGACGGCCCGACCAGCAGCGCAGTAGCTCAGGCGACGATGTTTCCAACTCTTCCAAATTGGTGAAGTAGTCACCATTCCCGCCTTTACGATTGCCTGGTCGTGGTTCATATCTGAACCTGCTTGGTGGCGAGGCATCGGGGCTGATCGCCGTTGCCGGGTTCTCGGTGACTGGCTTTGGGCAAGGCCAGTCGAACCAGTCCTGCCGTCAGCGCGGGCATGCATTAGGGGGAAGGCGAGGCAGCGCCGCCAGCGAAGTGCCGAAACGATTCCAGCATCTCACCAAGATTGAGCGGGCCGCATGCTCCTTCGAAGTGAATGCCATCGCTCCAGACGTGCAGCCAGTCGTCGTCAGTCCGCTCTACTACCAGCCGATCCAGCTGGGTGCCTGCAAGAGGTGTATCCACAAGATTGATCTTCAAGTGCCATCCTGGGTTGTCCAGCGTGGCGATCGCCACGCCGTAGCCGTGCTCCCAGTCGCCATCGCAGCGGGAGGCGTACCAAGACTGAAGGAAGCTGAGTGCATCGGTGATCACGTGGTGAGTCTGGCAGCCGTGCCCGTCGCGTGCCCGATGGGACGGTGACCCAAAGAGAACAGCAGGGAGTCACCGTGACCGCGATCAGTGCGCTGAACTGCATCTTCTCTGTTGGAGATCAGCATGCGTCTTTGCGAGCAGGATGTCAGGAGTTCGAGTCTCCTAGGCTCCACTGTTTAGGTGGCCGGGTGCGCGTGGTGATAGATCAGAACGTTGGTCGCGGGCCTCATTGGGAGGGTTTTTGGACGAGGATGAGAGCCTGCGACGCTACGGTCTTCGACCGTCTGGGGGTGATCTCGACGAGATTCGAGAGACGCTGAGAACGCAGGCGGCGCTGGAGCGAAGTGCGCAGGGTGAGGGCGATACCGAGTTGATGAAGCTCTGCTGCGTGCAGTTGTTCAATGCCGGTCATCTGGACGATGTGCTGACGATCTGGGATGCCAAGAGGTCGAGCTGGGATGCCGGTGCTTCCATCGATGTTCAGTTGCTCTGCGGCGCCGGACTTGAGCGGACCAAGGAGTTTCTCGCCGCGATGAACTCACCCGAGGCGTTGGTGGCGCTGGACTACCTCCTGTTGGGTGAGCGAGCCGGCGACTTCGAGGGCTTCTCACCCGAGTCGAGGTCACATTGGTACGGGGAGTACTACGCGGATTGAGCAACGAGCGATCGCGTCTGCCTGTGCTCTGATCACAGATACCGGTACCGTCGCGTGCACTCGCGCCGCAAATCGAGGGTCATCTCTCGGTGGGAACGGTCACGAGTTGCAACCGTCGGTAGCTTGCACGGTCGCGTTGACGAGCCACATTTTCAGTCGTTGTCAGCTCGATCAGAGAGTCGTCCGGCCCGATCCGAAAGCGTCGTGGGCGTCCGCTCGGCTTGATAGCCCATGCTTCCGCGGCGTCCTCGGCGCCGTGTCCGCTCGCCTGCGGGAGGCCGTGCCCATGCGGGGTGGCGCGGTGTATTGAGGACGATCTCTGCCTGCCTGGCCTCGGCGTGAGCGCTCAGCGTGGCAGCGGTGCCGGTTACGGTGTCGAAGCGCGTGGCACGGCTGCCGGGGCCGTCCAAGCGGGGCGGGGGATGAGGCGGGGCGAGCGTCGCTGTGCAGAAGCCTGCCGGACTGTGCCGCGAGGGACTGTCATCCGTATGTGCCCCCCACCTTGTAGTCATCGCCGGAGACGACGAGACGGAGATGACTGATGGACGACGGGTTCGCCAAGTACGTGGCGCATCGCCATCTACGGCTGTGCCGGATGGCGTACCTCCTCACCCGGGACTGGGGGACCGCCGAGGACCTGGTGCAGACGGCGTTGGCCAAGGCATGGGTGGCCTGGCGGCGGATCGAGGGCAACCCCGATCCGTACGTCTATCGCATCATCGTCAACACCCACGCCACCTGGTGGCGCCGGCTGTGGCGCGGCGAGGTGCCGGTCGAGACCCTGCCCGATACGGCCGACCCGCAGGATCACGCGGCCGCCGTGGGGGACCGGGCGGCGCTGTGGAAAGCCCTCGCAGCCCTGTCGCCCCGCCAGCGCGCGGTGATCGTCCTGCACTATTTCGAGGGACGGACCCTCACCCAGATCGCCGACATCATCGGCTGCTCGCTGGGCGCGGTCAAGAGTCAGCTCGGCAGGGCCCTGACCCGTCTGCGCGTCGATCCGGACATCCGCACCATGAACCTGGAGGAGCTCCAGCGATGAGGCACACGGAGAGCAACCTGCGCACGCTCCTGGACGCGTACGCCCACGACGCGACCGGCAGGGAACCGGTCCCCCACCTCGACGCGATCGTCCGTCGAGGCCGCCGGATACGGCGGGGCCGGCGTTCGCTGAACGTCGGGGTGCTGGCCGTCGCCACCGTCGCCGCCGCCGTCATGCTGACGGGCCCCGACCGGGCCGACCAGGCCGCGGTGGCCGCGCCGCCCAGCTCGGCACGGATCCAGACGCCCCCCGAACCGCCCAAGACGTTTTCCGTAGTGCTGGGAGCCGAGAGGTTCACCCTTCCCCTCATCCACACCCAGCGCTTCGGTACGACAGGCGTCCGCAAGAGCGTGATGTTCACGCCGACGAGCGTTTCCACTGGCTACAAGGTGGTCTGTGCGGATCCCAGAGCCTGGGTCGTCGTCAGGATTCCACTCAGGGGCGGTGAAGCGGGCGGCACGTCCGGGCGGTGCGGAGCCGGGGCGGGAGGCCACCACGACCGGCGGTCGGCGCCGGCCAATTGGCTCAAGGGCCGGCAAGCGATCCAGGTATGGGTCTTCCCCGCGGACGCCCCCGTCGTCAAGGTCGTCGAAGAACTCGGCCGCTGCAGGCCGTTCCTGAAGGGGGCGACGATGTGCGACGAGCAGGCGGCCAGCGGTGAGCTTTCCCACCAGGACGTGCTCGAACGTCTCTCGGCGGAGGTCGGCGAGCAGCCTGGCGAGTGGGCGGTCGGCATCTACGACCGCCCGACCGCGGCCCCGACCGCCATCGATCGGGCGCACCGGACGTCCTGACCCGAGGCGCGATGACTGACGGCGTCCCGCCTGACAGGGGCACCGGAAGAGCGGCGCCGCGGCCCTCAGCCCGCGCGCCGTCCGGGCGTGCGGCGGGGGCCGGTCCCGGACGGTGGCCGGCCGACGTCTGGTCTGGGGCTACCGGGAGGGCTGATCATCGCGTGTTCGGCCCCGACGGAACGTGGTCGGCGGCCGGACTTCTGCGCATTACTCACGGAAGCCCGTCACGCCCGCTAGGCTCCAGCCGTGATCACGGTAGTCGACTATGACCCCACATGGCCGGATCGGTTCGAGGCGCTGTGCAGGGAGTATGCCGAGGCGTTGGCAGCCGCCGAGGTCGCTGTGATCTCCATCGAACATGTCGGCAGCACGTCAGTCCCCGGGCTGGCCGCCAAGCCGATCATCGACTGCGACATCGTGGTGGCGGAGCGGGACGTCGCAGCCGCCTCGGACGTCCTGATCGGCCTGGGGTTCTCACCACGGGGCGAGCTGGGGATCCCCCAGAGATGGGCCTTCAAGGCACCGGCACGATTCGCCGGGACCCACACCTATGTCATCGTCGAGGGGTCGCTGTCCCTCCGCAATCACCTCGCGGTCAGAGACATCCTGCGAACCAACGCGAGACTCCGCGACCAGTACGCCATGGTGAAGAAGCGCGTTGCCGGGAACGCCGCCGACATCGACGACTACGTCCGAGGGAAGAACGCGATGGTGCAGGCCATCCTCGCGGAAGCCGGTCTGAGTGACGCTGAACTAGCGTCCATAGATGCCAGCCAGGTGCCGAGGTGACCGAGGTCAGATGTGGGGCGCGTACGCCATGTGCGGCACCTGAACAGGTAACCGGTCGGGTCGCCGGGCGAGCGACGAGTTCCGATGTCTCGATTGTGCCGAGGAAAGCAGCACCCTCGCCACAATGGAACAGCCACTGGCTTCCCTACCAGGCGGAAAACCGGGGTTCGGCGACTTATGACCCCGATCATCCGTCCGCGATGCATCGGGGCATGGCTCACCCCGATCCTGTATTGAGCGGGTCCGGGCGAGGGGGAAATGGGGGGCAGACGGTGAGGTCCCTGGGGAACGCTGCCTTCGTACTTGCGGCGGTGGTAACCGCTTTCGGTGTCATTCTCCGACAAGAGCTCTCCACCAATGTTCTCCTCGGGACGCTCATTTTCGCTGGGATCGGTGTCGGGCTTCGAATTGAGGCCGCGATTCGCCTGCGTGCCTGATGGGCTGTCGGTCCCGGTCGGCCGGGCGTCCTAGGCCATGATGCCTCTGGTGGGCCACCAGAGAGCAGAGGGCGTTTCGATGGCTGTGTGCAGGACGGATCCGCCTTCTCGGCGTGAGGGGCGGGCAAGGAGCGGGCTTCTGGGCCCCGCCCTGGTCAACCTCGCGCTCGGCGTGCCCGCGGCACTGCCGTTCGCTCTGGCGCGGTGGTTGCTGACCGAGTACCTGCCGATGGACTGCAGGAGCACGGAAGACCTTGCCAAGCCGGGTCTCGTCAACTGCAACTACACGACGCTCGATCACGCGAGCATCGTCATGTTCCTCCTAGTGGTGACCGGCGTCGTCATTCTGGCGTTGGCAGTGATGGTCGACGTGGTTCTCCCGATCCGACGCGGGCGGGGGCTCGCGGCGCGGCTCGGCACGGCAGTGCTCATCCCCCTGCCGTTCGCGGTCTGGCTGGCGCTGCTGTGACGCTGACGGCGGCATCACCGGCAGTGCCGCGCTCCCCGCGCGGCTCCCCTGACCGAGATGGGCCCGGATGACGTCCGGGGCCCGTCTGTACGACAGCGGCGAGCCTGTCTTCCCGCCTTGACCGATGGCCTGCCTCACGCGAGTTGTGAATGCCGACAAGCTCGGGCAATGTGACCATGATCATGCTGCTCGGCTGGGAGGCCGCCCGTGTACGTGGTCTATCGATCCTGGGACCAAGGGATCTTGGGGAAGTCGGTCCGGCGCCTGGCTGAGCCGACGGTGCTGGAGTGGGTCCGGAACGTCTGGAGCGATGCCGCCGGCCAGGATGCCCATGACTGGCTCGTACGGGAGTTGGGAGCGGATCTCTACGGGCTGCCATGGCTCTTCTCGGAGGGCGGCCCGGCCCCCGCGACCATGCAGGAGCTGCGCACTCTTGCCAGAACGCGGATCCCGGACGTCTATCAGTGCAACGTCGACGAGCACAGCGTTCGCGTCCTCGCCAACGGGCTGAACTATGACGTGGCCTACTATCTCGTCGATGACGCCGCGGTCGTGGCGGATCCGGAGCGGTGGGCGTTCGCCGTGCACGACGGGCCGCTGCCCGAGGTGGCTGAGCCCGTCGCGGGCGGCACGACGTTCACGCCGCCGCTGCGGGTCACCGAGCTGACCGGCCGACGGGCTGCGGGGGAAGGCTGCGTCTTCGCGGTACTGCTCACCTGCGAGGCGAGGCACGACAGCATCGGCTGGAATCCCACTCATGCGTTGCCCGGGGTGCGACTGTCGCAGTTCGGTGCGGCGCTGCGCGACCTGGACGCCTCCACCGCGGACTGGCCTGAAGAGCTGCAGGTTCTGCGCCTGCTGGTCGCGCCCGGCGAGGACGGCGTGGCGGCCGCGCTGGAGCGTTGCAGCCGATGGCCCGAGCACCCGCGGGGGACGGGCGAGGATCATGCCCTGCCCCACTCGCATGCCGAGGCGCTGCGGCTCCTGGAGGCCGATGTGGAGGCCGATGTGGAGGCCGATCTGAGGGCCGATCGCGACGGGACCGTCGTCCGGACGGGTGAACACGTGGCCCAGCTGTTCGCCCACGACGGCCACGGGACGTACGAACAGTGGTTCTTCTTCGACGACCGATGGGCCGGCGCCTACCCTGAGCTCGCCTCGTCGCTGATCTGGTTCGCCTACCACTGGGATCCGCTCTGCTCGGGTGATCACCCGCACCCCACGCCGTGCTCCGACAACCGGGTCCGGTACGTAGCCGTGGTGGGGGACGACGGCCAGACACACGTACGACAGGCGCAACCCCACGACGAACCACGTGTGTGGGACCTTCGCCGCTGGGCCTACGAGAAGCGTCCGCCGGGCGATCCGGTGACCGGAGAAGTGCTCGGCACGGTGGAGATCCAGTTGCAGCAGCCGTCACCGGACACGTGCAGGCTCACCGCGTTCACCATCACCCGCGGCCGCCATGGGCAGGCGGTCGCCGACCTGCTGGGCAGGCGCGTCCGACAGGATCTGCAAGAGGCCGGCATCAGCCGCACCACCGGTTGGCTTCCCCAGAACGGCCTGTATCCGCACGGTCGTCGGTTCCTGCGGGTGCTCGGCCGGATTCGTGAGGGCTCCGACGGGGCTCATGTCCTGATCGGCGGGTGACGCGGGCCCGCCTCCGGCGCGGAGACGGAGGCGGGCGTGGTGCGCGGTGGTGTCGCAGTCAGGCGGGGAGCAGGCCGATGGCTGCCTTGGTCTGACGGATCTTGGCGCCGGCCAGGTCGCGGGCTCGTTCGGCGCCGGCCCGCAGGGCCTTCCGGACGTGGCCGGGGTCCTCCGACAGGTGCAGGTAGCGGTCGCGGATGGGGGTGAGGGTGGTCACCACCGCGTCGGCCACCGCCTCCTTGAGCTCGCCGTAGCGGTCGAACCGGGACGCCAGGTCCTCGGGGGCGCGTCCGGTGCAGGCGGCCAGGATGGCCAGGAGGTTCGAGACGCCGGGTTTGCGGTCGGGGTCGTACGCGACCGCGTTGTCCGCGTCGGTGACCGCGCGCATCACCTTGCGCCGCAGCACGTCGGGCTCGTCGAGCAGGCGCAGGGCGCCGCCCGGCGTGGCGGCCGACTTGCTCATCTTGTCGGTCGGCGACGTCAGGTCCATGAGACGGGCGGCCACCGGCGGGTTGACCGTCGTGGGCATGGTGAAGACGGGGGCGTACCGGGTGTTGAACCGCTGGGCGACGGTTCTGGCCAGCTCGACGTGCTGGCGTTGGTCCTCGCCGACGGGGACCTCGTCGGTGTCGTACAGCAGGATGTCGGCGGCCATGAGGATCGGGTACGTCAGCAGCGACATGCGGACCTGCTGCTGGCGGCCGGACTTCTCCTTGAACTGGATCATCCGCTGGGCCTCGCCGTAGCCCGTGGTGCATTCGAGCAGATAGTGCAGTTCGGTGTGTTCCGGGACGTGCGACTGGACGAGGAACAGACAGGACTCGGGGTCGGTGCCGGCGGCGAGCAGCAGGGTGGCGAATTCCAGGGTTCGCCGGTGCACCTGGGTGGGGTCGTGGTCCAGGGTGAGCGCGTGCAGGTCGGAGATGAAGACGACGGTGTCGGTGGTGGTCTGACCGGCGATGATCGGGGCGATGGCGCCGAAGTAGTTGCCCAGGTGCAGGTCGCCGGAGGGCGTGAAACCCGTGAGACGTCGTGGCATCGGTGGAGCTCCCTCAGGTCGGGAGCCGCCTGTCGTCCTGGATCGGCCGAGAGATGTGGACACCGACGGGCCGCCCGGGACGGGGCGGCCGCTTTGTCAGGTCTGCGCGGATGAGCAGTGCCGCCCGGTTAGGGGCGCCACCAGCCGAGAAATGAGTGGATCATCCGCATGACGCATACCGTACCACCCGGTTCGGAGCGGGCGGGTCCGCGGGTGACGGGTATGGGAAACGTCTGGTGGTTCGGTGGGTTGGTCCGGGATCATGCTGCTCGTGGCGATGCTCCGGTTGTTGGCGATAGGTCTTCTGGCCGGTGCCGCGGTGTGCCTGTTCCTGACGCTGCCGGCGCGCGGGGACGGTTTTCAGCATGCGCGGCTCTCCGCGCTGATGGCACTGGAGATGGGACAGTTCGTCACCGTGCCGATCGCGCTGGTCGTGGGGCTCGTGCTCGCCGTGAAGGGGGTGTGGGCGCGGACCCCTGGATATCTGCTGGGGACGGTCACGACCCTCTTCGGGGTGCTGGTCGCCACACAGGGATGGGCGACGGGCGAATGGGTCGATACCAGGCCGTCCGGCATTGGCGATCCGGACGGCGAGAGCGCTCTGGCGTTTCTGGCCTGTGTCTCCGGCGTGGTGACCGCGGTCGTCGGCCTGTCCATCTTGATGTTGCGGTGGTCCGGCTACGATTCCCCGACCGCGCCGGTACGTCAGCGTCGCCCGCGCAGGCGCAGGTGAATGTTTTCGTGATGCGAGGAGTCCGGTGAGACGTTGGTTATGGCGGGTGCTGGTCGCAAGTGTCGTGGCGTTGTCGGGAATGGCGGGGCAGGCCGCGTCGGCCGAGGTGGAGCCCGGTCCCGCGGACGTCGCCGCCGACAACGGTGAGATCGCGGTGTTCCTCTGTACGCCCTCCGCGCACAGGTGTGACAAACGGCATGCGACGGCGGGACAGCGGCGTGACGTCGAGGTTTTCCTGAACTCCACGCCCGGCGTGACCGAGGTGCGGTTCGTGAGCCGGGCGGCGGCCCATGCGGAGTTCCGGCGGGAGTTCGCCGGTCAGCGGAAGATGCTGGCCGAGGTGCGGGCCAAGGACATGCCGGAGTCGTTCTGGATCCGGGTCTCCGAGGCGGCTGATCGGGCCCGCGTCGTGAGCGCGGTGGATCGGCGGCCCGGGGTCGGGCTGGTGGTCGATCAGCTGGAGAACCGTCGCGTGACCCGGTCGTACTGGAATGTGGAGGTCTCCGTGTTCCTCTGCGTGGGCGATGCCTCCGGGCCCGAGTGCCGGCACGGGCGGGGAGGGGCGAACAGGAAAGCCGCCACCGCCAAGGAGAAGAAGGCGATCGTCGCCGTCATCGAGCGGATTCCCGGCCTCGAATCGTATGAATTCGAGGACCAGAGGACGGCCTATCGCCGCTTCGCCGAGACGTACGCGGACAATGAGACGCTGATCGCGGCGGTCAGGGTGTCGGACATACCCGAGTCGTATCTGCTGTCGATACAGCCGGAGGTGAACCGCGGTCCCTGGCGCCACCGGCTCGCGAAGATGCCGGGGGTCAGCCAGGTGTGGGACCACGAGTGCGTGTTGCAAGGGGCGCGGCTCAGGTCCGAATACGGGCTGCGGAACGTCGAAGCCCGCACCCGGGAATGCGAGTAGCGGCGTCCAGGCGCGAGCGTTCTGTTCAAGACCGCGGGCCGGCGTACGGCTGAGACTGCGCTCATGTCGCAACAGACCTTCACCCCCGCACTCGGACGCCTGAAGTTCACCCGCCTGTACGACCCGGTCGTCGCCCTGACGCGGGAACGGCTGTGGCGCAGTCTGGTGGCCATGCACGTCGCCCCCAGGCCCGACGAGACCATCGTGGACGTCGGCTGCGGCACCGGGTCGCAGGCCGTGCTGCTCCACCGCCTCGAACCGCGGGCCCGGATCGTCGGCGTCGACCCCGATCCGGAGACGCTGGCCCAGGCGCGGCGCAAGAGCAGGGCGAGCGGTACGTCCCCGGAGTGGCTGCTCGGCATGGGGGACGCGCTGACCGGCCTGCTATGGCCGGGGTCGGCCGACACGGCGGTGTCGAGCCTGGTCCTCCACCAATGTCCGCTTCCGATGAAACGCGCGATCCTCGCCTCGATGCACGCCGTGCTGCGGCCGGGCGGCAAGCTGGTGATCGCCGACTACGGGTGGCAGCGGACGGCGTCGATGCGGCTGGCGTTCCGTGTCGTGCAACTGGCCGACGGGGTGCGGGACACGCAGCCCAACGCGGACGGCGTGCTGCCGGAGCTGATGACCGACGCGGGGTTCGCGGACGTCCGGGAGGCGGAGGTCGTGCGGACGGTGACCGGCTCAATCTCCGTCTACGTGGCCGGCCGCGGCTGACCGGCGCAGCAGCGGCAGCACGGTCGCCGGCGTGAGCCCCAGCATGTCGCGCAGTTGCCGGTGGAAGTGGGCCTGGTCGGCGAAGCCGCCGTCGAGCGCGGCCTCGGCGATCGAGCGGCCGTCGGCCAGGGCGCGGGCCGCGCGGGTGAGCCGCCGCCAGATCCGCCACCGGGCGAGCGGCATGCCGAGTTGCAGCCGGGCCAGGGCGCGCAGGCGCTGGGGTGAGAGCCCGGCCTGCGCGGCCGCGTCGGCGAGCAGGAGGTTCCGCGACGTCAACGCCTCCATCGCGATCACCAGGCGCGGATCCAGCTCCCCGGACGGCCGAGGTTCCGCGACCAGGCGGAAGTCCTCCTCACTGGGAGCACGCAGATCAGCGGCCACGGTGATCACCTCACGGACGGACGCCAAGCCGGAGCCGAAGGGGGCCACGCGGGAGCCGGTGGGGGAGGTGCCTTTCGTGGCTGGAAGGCTGGAGCCAGGCGAGCGGGCCGGGGTGCAGCGGTCGCGCAGGACGGAGGCGTACGAGCACTGCGGTTCGACGAACCAGATGCGGACGTCCGGCGCCCCCGGCATGCGATGCCGGACCATGGGCGGGATGATCAGTGCGGGCCCGCGATGACACGTTTCCCGCTCGTCGACGACGGTCACCTCGCCCTCCACGGCGGCCGTCACCTGGTAGGCGGCGTGACGATGGATTGAGTTGTCCGCCGACGGCCCCTGGTACGACGCGTACCCCTCACCGATGAAGAACCGGCTCGTCATCCCTCACCCCGCATCACCACACCACCGCCCATGGTGCCGGAAACCGGGACGTGCGGGATCAGCTCCAGGTGGCGCGCTTGAGCACGCCGGCCAGCCCGTAGGTGTTCCAGGCGTCCACCACCAGGATCCCGGACTGCGGCAGGAACCACTCCTTCTCGTTCCACCTGGAGGTGGTGCGGCCGGTGTCGTTGGTCACGCAGCGGTTCGGCCAGGTGGTGTACTTCGCCTTGTGCCCGGCGCCCACCGGCCGCAGCCCGCGGTAGGACGCCTTCTCGCCGGGATACCAGCTCAGGCTGGAGTTGAACGGGCACGGGATCACCCCGCTGAACGGATGGAACTGCTGCTTGCCCGTGTACGTGACGGAACCGCCGCCGACCGGCACGTTCGTGTACTCCTTCGGCCCGAAGATCCAGAAGCTCTCGCAGTCGGGCGCGAACGGCTCCGGCTTCTTGCACAACAACCCGGTCACCACCACGACGTGGCCGGCCGACCGGTACACCTTCCAGTCGGCGGGGATCCGCAGCGTCATCCCCCGGAAGGACAGCGTCTTCCCGGCGGCGGCGGAGGCGGAGGCGGCGGAGGTGGCAGAGGCGGTGGAGGCGGTGGAGGAGGCCGACGCGAGGGACGCGCTCGCGGGCAGCGCGACGGCGGAGGCGGCGGTCAGGGCGGCGAGGAGGAGAGGGAGCTTTCTCATGGTTCGGGAAGGTACGCACCCCCACTTGCGGAGGGCTGGCCATCTACTTGGAGGAGGTCCGTCCTGGGTGGGTATGGGGTAAAGCATGATCTTCCTGAGACGGGCCGTGCTGATGGCCGTCCTCGCCTTTCTGGTCATCCCGATCACCGAGGTCGTCGCCGCGCCGCAGCCGGCCGCCGCGCAGTCCGGCGCACGCGCCCGTGCGGGCGCGGAGGTCAGCGCGGCGCGGGCCCGCCGCATGCTGGCCCAGCTACGGGTGGCCAGGCCCTTATCCCTGCGCGGCTACACCCACCGCCGGTTCCAGCCCGGGTGGGGACGTCACAAGGGACGGTGTGACGTACGGGAAACCGTCCTGGCCCGGGACGGGCGGCGGGTGCGCAGGAACGCGGCCTGCCATCCGGTGAAGGGCGTCTGGTACAGCCCGTACGACGGCCGGCGGTTGAAGAGCGAGCGCCTGGTGGACGTCGACCACGTCGTCCCGCTGGCCTACGCCTGGCGCTCGGGCGCCAAGAGGTGGAGCCAGGCGCGGCGGCGGGCCTTCGCCAACGACCTCACCCGTCCTGAGCTGGTCACCGTCAGCCATTCCGCCAACATCGCCAAGGGCGGGCAGGGGCCGCAGAGCTGGCGTCCGCGCCGCCGGGCCTACTGGTGCCGCTACGCGACCTCGTGGATCACCGTGAAACACCACTACCGCCTGTTCGTGACGCGCAGCGAGCGCGTGGCGCTGTCCAACATGCTCCGCACCTGCGGTCGCTGACCGCGTGTCCACCTGGCCGCCCGTACGCTCACGCCTGGACGTGACGCGGAGCGAGCAGTTCCTTGAGCGCCCGAGTCGTCGCGCGCGGGAAGGCCGTGTTGCCGTTGTGGCCGCCCGGCAGCGTGACCGGCTCGACGCCGAGCAGTTCGGCCAGCGCGAGCGCGCAGCGGTAGGTGTGCACCGACGGCCGGGTGGCCAGGCCGATTGCCGGGATCACCCGGGTCCCGGTGCCCACCGTCTCCGCAGGGGCGAGGTCGTCCTCCATGACGGCCGTGAACTCCGTCCCGATGAAGAACCCGAAGTTGGCCTGCCGCCTGGCCGTGAGCGGCTGCGGGGTGAGCCCGTCCTCGGTCTCGTCGTGGCCGGGGTCGATGCCGAGGTGCCGGGTGATCGCGGGGACGGCCGCGGCCAGCCCCCCGTCCGCGTACGCCCGCTGGATGGCGGCCAGCTCGGCCACGTGCTCGGCGCGGCCGGCGGCGGGCAGCAGGTTCGGCAGCACGGGCTCGTGCGCGACCAGCGTGCCGAGCACGCCGGGGTGGCGGGCCGCGACCCGCAGCCCGATCGCGCCTCCCATGCTGAACCCGGCCATCAGGGCGGGCCCGTCGGCGACCTCGGCGAGCAGCCGCGCGACGTCGTCGGCGTGGTCGGCCATGGTGACGGGCGGCGCGGCGGGGTCGAGGGTGCTGCGCGACAGGCCGCGCCGGTCGTAGGTGACGACGGTGAAGGCGTCGGCCAGGAGCGGCACGAGGTCGGCGGTGCGATCGGCGTCGCCCTCGCCGCTCTGCGACAGCAACAGGACCGGGCCGCTGCCCTCGACCTGGAAGTGAAGGGTGGCGCCTGGGACGGGAAGGGCGTTCATACGGGTCTCCTCCGACGAGAAAAAGCATCGAAATCGATGCATCGATATAGATGTATCATGACTTCATGAACGGAGTCGAACTGTTCCTGCTCGGCCGCACCCTCATGAAGATCGGCGAGCAGGCGATGCCCCAGCCGAAGGGCGACGGCCCCCGGGGCTCGGTCCGTACGGTGCTCGTCGTCCTCGGCGACGTGGTCGCCCACCCCGGCACGACGGTCAGCGAGATCGCGGCGCGGACCGGCCTGCCGCAGAGCCAGGTGTCCACGGCCGTCGCCCGGCTGGAGTCCACGGGGTCGATCGAGGGCGTGCCCGATCCGGCCGACCGGCGGCGGCGGCTCATCCGTCCCGCGGCGACGCCCTCCGCCCGGGTCGCCGAGGTCAGGGCCGCCACGATCGACGACGCCCTGGCCGCCGTCCTGCCCGATCCGGGCCCCGAGGCGGTCGGCGAGGTCACCGCCGCCCTGGAGGTGCTGGCCCGGCACCTCACGCCGGAGGTCGCCGCCCGCGTGCGCGACGTCGAGGGGACGGCGGGCGTCCTACGATCTCAACCGTGAAGACACCGGCACGCAGTCTCTATGTCATCGTGTGCGCGGCCGGGCCGGCCGGCGACGTGGCCAGGCTCGTCGTCCCGGCCCAGGAAGCGGGCTGGGACGTCCAGGTCGTCGCCACGCCGTCGGCGCTCGGCTTCGTCGACGTGCCGGAGCTGGAGCGCCTGACCGGGCGCCCGGTCCGCAGCCGCTACCGCAGGCCGGACGAGCCCAGGCCGCCGAGGGCCGACGCGATCATCGTCGCCCCGGCGACGTACAACACGATCAACAAGTTCGCCATGGGCGTCGCCGACACCTACGCGCTCGGGCTGCTGGCCGAGGCTCCGGGGCTCGGCATCCCCGTGGTCGTGCTGCCGTTCGTCAACAGCGCGCTCGCCTCCCGCGCGCCCTTCCGGCGCAGCGTCGAGGAGCTGCGGTCGGAGGGGGTGCGCGTCCTGATCGGGCCGGGGCAGTTCGAGCCGCACGCGCCGAGCGCGGGCGACGGCAACGACACCTACGTCTGGGAGAGCGCGCTCACGGCGCTGGGTCCGTGACGAGAGCCGGAAACGCGTTCGTGACGAGAGGCCGGAAGGCGGCGCGGTAGGACTGCGGCGGCACGCCGACCACCCGCTTGAACCGTTCGCGGAGGGCGACCGCCGAGCCGAACCCGGACTGCGTGGCGATCCGCTCCACGCCGTGGTCGGTGGTCTCCAGGAGGAGCTGTGCCCGCCGCACCCGGGCGCGCAGCAGCCACTGCAGCGGCGTGGTGCCGGTCTGCTCGCGGAAGCGGCGGCCGAACGTGCGCTCGCTCATCCCGCAGTGCGCGGCCATCGCGGCCAGGGTCACCTTGCCGTCGAGGTTGTCCTCGATCCAGGCCAGCACCGGCTCCAGCAGCGAGCCCTGGGGCACCGGCGGCCGGGTGTGCGCCATGAACTGGGCCTGGCCGCCCTCCCGCTCCAGGGGCGTCACCGACAGGCGGGCCGAGTCCGCGGCGACCGCCGAGCCGAAGTCGCGCCGGACGAGGTGCAGGCACAGGTCGAGCCCGGCGGCGGCGCCGGCCGAGGTCAGGATCTGGCCGTTGTCGACATAGAGCACGTCGGGCCGCACTTCGACGTCGGGGAACAGCTCGGCCAGCCGGTCGGCGGCCATCCAGTGGGTGGTCGCGCCCAGCCCGTCGAGCAGCCCGGCGGCGGCCAGGGTGAAGGCCCCCACGCAGATGGAGGCGATGCGGGTGCCCGCGGCGGCCGCCGCGCGCAGCGCCGCGAGCACCTCGGGCCCCGGCGGGACGGCCTGCTCAGAGCAGCCGGGCACGATGATCGTGTCGGCGGTGCGCAGCGCCTCCAGGCCGTGGGGCGCGACGATCGTGAAGGCGTCGCCGGGCACCTGCGGCGTCGCCGCGCACACCTGGACCCGGTACGGGCGGCTCCCGTCGGCCAGCCGGGCCCGGCCGAACACCTCGACCGGGATCGACAGGTCGGCCGCCACCACGTGATCGAGGGCCAGGACCGCCACAGTGTGCATGCGGACACGCTAGGCCAGGCGGCGGACGGTTGGCGGGAACTCGTCGGAGTTTGTCGAGTCACCCTCTGGGAGGGGCCGGGCGGCCCGCCTAGCCTGGCTGCGTTCCCCCGAAACCAGCAGGAAGTGCCCCATGTCCATCCTCATGCCGATCCTGATCGGCCTGGTCGCCGTCTCCCTCGTCTCCCTGATCCCCGAGCCGCACGGCCGCCGTGCCAACGCCGTGCTGGTGGCCGGCGCGGGCGCCGCCTACCTGAGCGGCGGCGGGCTCGGCTACTGGGAGTTCCTGCTGCCGGTCGTGATGACGTACGTCGCCTACCGCGGGCTGGAGAGCTGGACGTTCATCGGCATCGGCTGGCTGCTGCACACCGCCTGGGACGTGCTGCACCACCTCCAGGGCAGCCCGCTGCTGCCCTTCGCCGCGGACTCCTCCTTCGGCTGCGCCATCTGCGATCCGGTGATCGCGTTGTGGTGCTTCGCGGGCGGTCCGCCGGTCCTCGGCCGGCTGCGGGCCCGCTTCGCCCGTCCGCGGGCCTTGTCGAACGAGATTCGCGAATGACATTCTGGAATTCGGAACCTCGTCCCCGGAGGACGTATGGACAAAGAAGCCCTCCGCCGCAAATACCTCGAAGAGCGCGACAAGCGGCTCCGCCCGGACGGCAACGACCAGTACGTCCGCCTCACCGGCCGCTTCGCCCACTACCTCGACGACCCGTACACGCCGAGGACCGAGCGCGAACCGAAGACCGACCACGTGACGGTGGCCGTCGTCGGCGGCGGGTTCGCCGGGCTGGTCACCGGCGCCCGGCTCAGGGAGGCGGGGGTCGGGGACGTGCGGATCGTCGAGAAGGGCGGCGACTTCGGCGGCACCTGGTACTGGAACCGCTACCCGGGAGCCCAGTGCGACACCGCGTCGTTCGTGTACATGCCGCTCCTGGAGGAGACCGGCCACATGCCGACGGAGAAGTACGCGCACGCCCCCGAGATCCTGGAACACTGCCGCCGCATCGGCAAGCACTACGGCCTGTACGACGACGCGCTCTTCCACACCGAGGTCCAGGACCTGGAGTGGGACGCGTCCCGGTCGCGCTGGACCGTCCGGACGAACCGGGGCGACGCCTTCACCGCCCGGTTCGTGGTCATGGGCATCGGCCCGCTGCACGTGCCGAAACTTCCCGGCATCCCCGGCATCGACGACTTCCGCGGGCATTCGTTCCACACCAGCCGCTGGGACTACGACTACACCGGCGGCGATCCCACGGGCGCGCCCATGGACCGGCTGGCGGACAAGCGCGTCGCCGTCATCGGCACGGGCGCGACGGCCGTCCAGTGCGTGCCGCACCTGGCCCGCGCCTGCGCCGAGCTGTACGTGTTCCAGCGCACCCCCTCCTCGGTGGACGTACGCGACAACCGGCCCACCGACCCCGCCTGGTTCGCCGAGATCGCCACCCCGGGCTGGCAACAGCGCTGGCTCGAGAACTTCACCGGCAACCAGACCGGCGGCCTGGTCGAGGAGGACCTGGTGATGGACGGCTGGACCGACATCGCCCGCCGCGTCCGCGCCCGCATCGCGGCCCTGCCGCCCGAGGACCTGACCCCGGAGAAGATGGCCCAGGCGTACGAGGACTCCGACTTCGAGAAGATGGAGGAGATCCGGGCCCGCGTCGACGCGATCGTCGCCGACCCCGAGACCGCCGCGAAGCTCAAGGCCTGGTACCGCCAGCTCTGCAAGCGTCCCTGCTTCCACGACGAGTACCTGCAGTCCTTCAACGTGCCGGGCACCCGCCTGGTGGACACCGACGGCAAGGGCGTCGAGCGCGTCACCGGGCGCGGGGTGGTGGCCGCGGGCGTCGAGTACGAGGTCGACTGCGTCATCTACGCCTCTGGCTTCGAGGTGACCACCGACTACACCCGGCGCGCCGGCTACGAGCTGACCGGCCGCGACGGCCTGCGCCTCACCGACCGCTGGGCGGACGGCATGCGGACCCTGCACGGCATCCACGTGCACGGCTTCCCGAACGCCTTCGTCGTCCAGCCCACGCAGGGCGCGAACCTCATCTCCAACATCCCGCACAACCTCACCGAGGCCGGCCGGACCATCGCCACGATCGTCAGCCACGCGCTCGACCAGGGCTTCGACGAGGTCGAGGCGACCCGGGAGGCCGAGGACGCCTGGATCGAGCTGCTGCTGTCGGGCCCCGGGAGCATCCTGGGCGCCTCCGCCGACTGCACGCCCGGCTACTACAACAACGAGGGCCACGACGCCGGCATGAAAGGCCGGCTGAACATCGGCCATCCGCAAGGGGCGATGGCGTACTTCGCCTACATCGACGACTGGCGCAGGTCGGGCATGTTCGAGGGGCTGGAGTTCCGCAAGCGCGCAGCGGTCGAATGATCCGGCCGCTCACCTCGGAAGCATGACGTCCGCCGCAGTGAAGCTACCGGGTGACCGTCCTGCTCCTGCTGTCGGTGGTCGTGGGAGTCGGGTGGTTGTCGTTCGGCGTATTTTGCGGAGATTCGTCGGGGATGGGCGCTAGTTTCGTCCACCATGAGTTACGACCTGTACTTCGGCCCGGAGGGCGACGAGCCGCGCCCGCCGGACCCGGCGGCCTGGAACAACGTCGTCAGCCAGGCCCGCGCGCTGCTCGGTGACGTGACGGTCTTCGACGACCCGCCCAACTGGGAGCTCGAACACGAAGGCACCGGCATCTCCGTGAACCACTGGGAGGGCGGCTGGGGGATCAGCGTGCCGTACCGGTGGCACGGTGAGGCCGCGAGCCACGTCGTCGACCTGATGTACCAGGTGGCGCGGATCGTCGAGCGGGAGTCGGGGCTCGACGGCAACGATCCCCAGCTCGACTGCCCGCTCGTGGACGCGGACGCGGCGGCGGCGGTCCAGATCTTCGACGCGGTCGCGGCGCGCTACGGGATGGTCGGTCTGACCCCACCAATGTGAACGATCGGTCGTTAATGTATGCTGGGCGGCATGGCCGACGTTAAGGAAGACGGTCGCCGGGCGCGCGGGCAGCGCAGCCGCGAGGCGATCCTCGGGCAGGCCGTGTCACTGGCCTCGGTGCACGGTCTGGACGGGCTGACCCTGGGCCGGCTCGCCGAAGCCGCCGGAGTCAGCAAATCCGGATTTTTCGCTCACTGGCGGGATAAAGAGCAACTTCAGCTCGACACCATCGAGTGGGCCGTCCGCCAATGGACCGACGAGATCGTCAAGCCCGCGCTCAAGGCCCCTCCCGGCGTGGCCCGCGTCCTGGCCCTGCACGAGGCCCGCCTGAGTTTCTACGAGAGAGGCGTCCTGCCCGGCGGGTGCTTCTTCTACACGGCGCGGGTGGAGTTCGACGACCGTCCCGGCCCGGTCAGGGACCGGGTCGCCGAGTCGATGGCCGACTGGCTGAGGTTCATCGAGCGGCTGGTCCGGGAGGCGGTCGAGCTGGGGGAGCTGCCCCCGGAGACCGACCCGGCGCAGCTCGCGTACGAGATCGACGCCCTCGGCGAGGCCGCGGTCACCCACACCCGCCTGCTCGGCAGGGGTGAGGCCGCCTTCGAGCGGGCCCGCCGAGCCGTCCACGACCGACTGAAGGAGCTCGCGTGACCCAGACCCGGCCCGCCCAGGTGCACTTCGACGACCTCGACGCGATGGGCCTGCTGCACAACTCGCGTTACGCCCTGCTGGTCGAGCGCGCGATCTCCGCCTACTGGGCCGAGCAGGGCTGGAGCTTCGACCCGGCGGTCTCCAAGTTCAAGGACCTCTACCTGGCCGTACGCGAGTTCAAGATCACCTACAACGCGCCGGTCATGGGCGCGGGCGAGGTGCAGGTCGACTTCTGGATCGACCGCATGGGCCGCACCAGCGGCGTGTACGGCTTCCGCGTCCTGTCCGAGGACCGCTCGGTCGTGCACGCCGAGGGCTACCGCGTCAACGTCAACCTCGACCCGCAGACCTTCCGGCCCACGCCGTTCAGCGCCGAACTGCGCACCGCCGCCGAGCCGCTGATGGCGGGCTGAGTCCGCCGAGGGTAGACCCTGCACTACTGCGGGCCGTTCCCGTCCCCGGATACGGTCACCGGGTGGGAAACAGGACCGCGCTCGAAGCGCTCACGCGGCGGCCGCCCGGCTTCCTCCGGTCGGCCTGGCCGTGGCGGTGCGTGGCGTACCTGCTGGGCAGCGTGGTGCCGGGGGCGGCCGTCGCCCTCGGGGTCGTCGCGGCCGGGCTCGCCGGGCCGCCTGCCGGCCTGCTGCTCGTGCCGGTGCTGCTCGCGGCGGCCGTGCCGTTGATCGCCCGGTTCGAACGGGTGCGGCTGCGCCTGGTGGACACCGTGCCGCTGCCGCCGCTGCCGCCGGTGCCCGACCGGCGCCGGCGGGAGATCGGCGTCGCGGTCATGACGGTGTTCGCGATGTGGTGGATCGACCTGGTCATGCTGGGGTTCACCGTCGGAGGGCCGGTGCTGCTGATCCTGTCCCCCGTGGTCCAGCCGGAGGCCGGACCGGTCCTGGCCGCCGTGGGGAGCGTGGCGGGGGTGCTGCTGCTGCCGGTGGCGGCGTACACGATCACGGCGTGGGGCGGGGCGCGCGGCGCGATGGTCAGGGCGGTGCTCGCGCCGGCCGGGTCGGAGCTGGGCGAGGTCATGCGGTCGCGGGCGCGCCTGGTGGACGCGTTCGAGACCGAACGCCGCAGGATCGAGCGGGACCTGCACGACGGTGCGCAGCAGCGGCTGGTCGCGCTGTCGATGACGCTCGGCCTCGCCCGGCTGGACGTGCCCGACGACTCGCCGACGGCCCGGATGCTCGACGTGGCGCACGGCGAGGCCAGGCAGGCGCTGGCCGAGCTGCGCGAGCTGATCCGGGGCGTGCACTCGCAGGTGCTCACCGACCGGGGGCTGGGCGCGGCGATCCGCGACGTGGCCGGACGCTCGCCCGTCCCCGTGGACGTGGACGCCGACGAGCTGGGACGGCTGCCCGCGCCCGTCGAGGTCACCGCGTACTACGTGGTCAGCGAGGCGCTGGCGAACGTGGCCAGGCACAGCGGAGCCACCAGGGCCGCGGTCACCGCCCGGACGGCGGCCGGCACGCTGGCCGTCGAGGTGCGCGACGACGGCGTCGGCGGCGCCGACCCGGCCAGGGGCACCGGGCTGACCGGCCTGGCCGACAGGCTGGCCGTGGTGGCGGGAAGACTGTCGGTGTCCAGCCCGCCGGGCGGCCCGACCCTGGTACGAGTGGAGATCCCGTGCGCGTCGTGATCGCCGAGGACGCCGTGCTGCTCCGCGAGGGGCTGGCCGGGCTGCTCGAACGGTTCGGCCACACCGTGGCGGCCTCGGTCGGCGACGCCGAGGCCCTGGTCGCGGCGGTCGCCGAGCATCGCCCCGACGCCGTGGTGACCGACGTGCGCATGCCCCCGTCCTTCACCGACGAGGGCCTGCGCGCCGCGCTCGGCCTGCGCCGCCGCCACCCCGAGCTGGCCGTCCTCGTGCTCAGCCAGTACGTCGAGCAGACGTACGCGGCCGAGCTGCTGGAGTCCGGCGCCGGCGCGGGCGTCGGCTACCTGCTGAAGGACCGGATCGGCGACGTGCGCGAGTTCGTCGACGCGCTCGACCGGGTGGCCGCGGGCGGCACGGTCGTGGACCCCGAGGTGGTGCGCCAGCTCCTGCGCCGGCGGCGCGACCCGCTGGCCCGGCTGACCCCGCGCGAGCAGCAGGTGCTCGCCCTGATCGCCGAGGGCCGCGCGAACGCCTCGATCGCCAGGGAGCTGGTCGTCACCGACGCCGCGGTGGCCAAGCACATAGCCGGCATCTTCACCAAGCTCGACCTGCCGCCGGAGTCCGACGGCCACCGCCGGGTCCTGGCCGTGCTGGCCTACCTTCAGGGATGACCGGCGGGAAGTCCGAAAAGTAAGGTTCGTTGCCATGAACGAGCAGTGGCAGGAGGTCGGCGACCGGGTCTACGTGCGCCGCCACGAGTCCTTCGACATGAACACGGGCCTGATCGTGGGCGACGGGCACTGCCTGGTGCTCGACACCCGCAGCTCCCACCGGGAGGCGGCCGACCTGATCGACGCGATCAGGACGATCACCGGCTACCCGTGGACGGTCGTGAACAGCCATTCGCATTTCGACCACTACTTCGGCAACGCCCTCTTCCGTCCCGCCGAGATCTGGAGCCACGTCCGGTGCGCCGAGGAGATCGACGTCTACGGCGAGCGGCACCGCGCGGACGTCATGGAACGGCTGCCCGACCGCCGCGCGGAGATGGAGGAGGTCGCCGTCGTGCCGCCCGACCACACCTTCACCGTCTCGGCCAGCCTCGACATCGGCGGACGCATGGTGCACCTGCGGCATTTCGGGCTCGGCCACAGCAGCAACGACATCGTCGTGCACGTGCCGGACGCCGGCGTGGTGTTCGCCGGCGACCTGGTCGAGGAGGGCGCGCCGCCGGCGTTCGGCGACTCCTACCCGCTCGACTGGCCGGACACGACGGCCGCGATGCTCGCCGCGCTGCCCGAGCCGGTGTTCGTGCCGGGGCACGGCGCGGTGGTCGGCCGGGCCTTCGTCCAGGAGCAGCAGGCCGAGCTGGCGCTGGTGGCGGAGCTGGCCGCGAAGGCCCACGTGGAGGGGCTGCGCGACTCGATCACCCGGTTCCCGTACCCGGAGGAGGTGTCGCGGCAGGCGATCGAGCGGGCCTTCCTCCAGCTCGACAGGTGAGCTATATTGCAAACTGCAATATAGGGGGAGGCAACATGGCGCCACGCAACAGCCTGGTCGACCTGACCGTGCTCGCCCTGCTCACGGTGCACCCGAGCCACCCCTACGAGCTCCACCGCTTCATCATCGACACGCACAAGGACTACATCACCGGCCTGCCGCGCAGCCTCTACCACGCGGTCGAGCGGCTGGCCAGGGACGAGCTGATCGTCCCCGCCGCGACCGGCCGCGAGGGCCGCCGGCCCGAGCGCACGGTCTACGAGATCACCGACGAGGGCCGCGAGGAGCTGATCACCCGGCTCCGGCGGCTGCTGGAGCAGCCCGACCCCGACCGGCGCGCCTTCGTGGCGGCCATCTCGCTGATCGGCTGCCTGCCGCTGCCCGAGGCGCAGCGGGCGCTGCGCACCCGCGCCGCCACCCTGGAAGGCACGCTCGCCGGGATGGAAGGACACATCAAGGCCATGCACGACAGTGGCCTGCCCGAGATCCTCATGCTGGAGGTCGAGTGCGAGCAGGCGCTGCACGCCGCCGAGCTCGCCTGGATCAGAAGACTTCTCGACCGGCTCGACCAGGGCGAGCTCGCCTGGACGAGCACGACCGAGGGGTGAGAGAAGGGCCGCCGGGGTGCGCCAACACCCCGACGGCCGGACATCCGAACACGGCGCCTGCCCTGCCCGGACGCGCAACTCCCAGGATAGGCGCCGCGACGAAAGGAGCTGTGCCATGTCCGAAGAGATCACCCGCCTGGTGGAGCGGATGACGGAGACCTGGAACGCCGGCGACTCGGCCGCCTACGCCGGCCTGTTCACCGAGGACGCCGACTACATCACGTTCTTCGGCCTGCACCTGCGGGGCAGGAAGGCGATCGAGGAGACCCACCGCGCGCTGTTCGAGACCTCCATCAAGCTCGCCGAGGGCGGCCCCGCGCCGCTCGTCAGGCCGCTGACCGACGACGTCGCGCTGGTGATCGTCGGCGGCAACTCGTCGGTGGACGGCGTGCCCGACCCGAGCAGGGAGTCCGTCGTCACGCTGACCGCGCTGCGCACGCCGGAAGGCTGGCGGTTCGCCTCCTTCCAGAACAGCCGGGTGCGCAAGCCGTGAGGAAACGGCTGATCACCGAGGTGGCCGGGGTGGTCGGCGCCCCGGTCGAGCAGGTGTGGCAGGCCCTGACGCGCTCGCTGCCCGCACACCCGATGACCGTCGAGAAGGACGGGTACACCGTCGCCTACCAGGGCGGCTGGTGGTACCGCGGTGAGTGGGCCGTGCTCCCGCACCCCGAGGGCGCCCGCGTGGAGCACCGCGTCTACGACGTGGCCGAGCGGGGACGCTGGGCCGTGCCCCTGGCCAACCGGTTCTTCATCGGGTTCGCGCAGCGGACGAGGAAGGGCTTCGCCGAAGGCATCGCCCGCATCGGGACAGAATTGGGGTGCTCCGCCAGGCTGTCCTAGGCTGCTGGCCATGAGCCTGGTGTGGGAACCGCTGACCCCTGACGACGCCGAGGCGCTCGCCGTCCTCCTGGCCGCGATCGAGGCCGAGGATCGCACGGGCGAGGTCCACGACCTCGACGACGTCAGGGAGCAGCTCGGCCACCGCCTGATCGACCTGGCCGCGGGGACGCTCGCGGCCAGGCAGGGCGGCGAGATCGTCGCCTACGGCTACCTGCCGGCCCGGCAGTCCGTCACCGACACCCACGTCATGCGGCTGTCCGGCGGCGTGCACCCCGCCCACCGCAGGCGCGGGCTCGGCCGGCGGATCGTCGACTGGAGCCTGGCCGCGGCGCCGGGGCTGAGCGAGCGGGCCTTCCCCGGCGTGCAGCCGGAGATCCACCTCTACGCGCCCGACACCAACCTCGGGCTGAAGGCGCTGGCCGAGGGCGCCGGTTTCGTCGCCAACCGCTGGTTCGCCCACATGGGACGTTCGCTGTCGGGCGACCTGCCGGCCTTCGCGCCGCCCGCCGGGGTGACCGTCACCACCTGGTCGCCCGACCTGGACGAAGGCGCCCGCCGCGTCCGCAACGAGGCGTTCCTCGACCACTGGGGCAGCGTCCCGCACACCCCGGAGAGCTGGCGCGACTACATCGTCGGATCCCAGAACTTCCTGCCGGAGTCGTCGTTCGTGGCCCTGCACGACGGGCGGGCGGTGGGCACGCTCATCACCCACACCTTCGAGGGCTACAACGAGCTGGCCGGCGAGCGCCGGGCCTGGATCCAGATCATCGGCACGGTCCGGGAGTGGCGCGGCAAGGGCGTGGCCGGCGCGCTCATCGCGCACGCCCTGGCCGCCTTCCGCGCCCAGGGGTTCGACACGACCGCGCTGGGCGTCGACGCCGACAACCCCACGGGAGCCGTCCGCGTCTACTCCCGCGCCGGTTTCGAGATCATCCAGCGCAGCACGAACTACGCCCTGACCGTCAAACGGGGCTGAGCGCCGCCTCCGCGAGGGGGAACCGGGCCACGAAACCGGCGTCCGTGTACGTGAGCGTGCCGCCGTGCAGGTGGGCGATGTCCCTGGCGATGGGCAGGCCGAGGCCGGCGCCGCCGGCGTCCCTCGCCCGCGCCTCGTCCAGGCGGGTGAAGCGGCCGAAGACGGCCTCGCGGTGCTCCGGCGGGATCCCCGGGCCGTCGTCGCGCACCTCCAGCACGGCCTGGCCCTCCTCGGCGCGCACCCGTACGCGTACGGCCGAGGCGGCGTGCCGTACGGCGTTGTCGGCCAGGTTGGTGACCAGCCGGTCGAGGTGGGCGCGGGAGCCGTGCAGCACCACGTCCGGCTCGATGTCCAGCTCGACCCTGATCTCCGGCCGCCGCCTGGCGCGCAGCGACTCCTCGGCCGCCACCTGACCCAGGTCCAGCTCGCCGGTGCGCAGCGGCTCGCCGGCGTCCAGCTTGGCCAGCATGAGCAGGTCGGCGGCCAGCGACTGCAGGCGTTCGACGTCGGCCAGCGCCTCGCGGGTGAGCTCGCTCGGCTCGGCCAGTTCGAGGCGGGCCCGCAGGGTGGCGATGGGGCTGCGCAGCTCGTGCGCGGCGTCGGCGACGAACCGCTTGTGCCGGCCCACGGCCGTCTCCAGACGGTCGAGGGTGCCGTTCACGGTGGTGGCCAGGGCCGCGATCTCGTCCTTGGAGCCGGGCACCGGCACGCGCTGGTGCAGGTCGCGGGCCGTGATGTCGGCCACCTTGGCCCTGATCGCGGCCACGGGGGCCAGCGCGCGGCCCACGGAGAACCAGGTCATCCCGGCCACCACGAGCAGCAGGGCGGGCACGCCGGGCAGCAACGCGCCGTACAGGGCCTGGACGGCCTTCTGCACGCCGTCCAGCGAAACCCGCGACCAGAGCGTGGCCGGGCCGGTCGGCGTGCTCACCTGCAGGCCCGCGACGGCGTAGTCGGCCGGCTGCGCCCACAGGGCGGGCGAGCCGGTGGCCCGGCCGGCCAGGACGAGGTCGGGATCGGCCAGCCGCACCACGGACAGGTCGTCCACCAGGGTCGGGCTCGCCTGCGCGGCGGTCGTGCCGGCCGCCGGCGTCACCCCTTCGGGCAGGACCGGCACCGTCTCCGCGTACGGCATCGCCGCCGCGGCGCGCCTGACCGCCTCCTCGCCCGCGTTGCCCTCCAGCGTGCCGCGCAACGCCATGACCAGCACCAGGGCGGCCACGCCGAGCGCCAGGGCCACCACCAGCGTCGCCGCGACGGTGGCCCGCACCCGCACCGACGACAGCCCGGCCGGCACCCGCGCCCACCTCGGCCGCCCCGCGAGCAGCGCCCTCACGCCGCCTCCAACCGGTAGCCCGCTCCCCGGACGGTCACCAGCGTCGTCCGGCCGAACGGCAGGTCGATCTTCCTGCGCAGGGCGCTGATGTAGACCTCGACGATGTTCGGGTCGCCGTCGTAGGAGAAGTCCCACGCCTGGGCCAGCAGCTCGCTCTTGGAGACCACCTCGCCGGAGCGGCGGGCGAGCGCGTGCAGCACCGCGAACTCCTTCGGCGTCAGCCCGACCTCCACCCCGCCCCGGCGGCAGCGCAGCCCGGCCGGGTCCACCACCAGGTCGCCGACCGTGATCGTCACGGGCCGCTCGGTCCCGCCGCGCCGCACCAGGGCGCGCAGCCGGGCCAGCAGCACCACGTACGAGAACGGCTTGGCCAGGTAGTCGTCGGCGCCGTTGTCGAGCGACTCGGCCTCGTCGTAGACGCCGTCCTTGGCGGTGAGCATCATGATCGGTGTCCAGTCGCCCGCCTCGCGCAGCCGGGAGCAGACCGTGTAGCCGTTCATCCTGGGCAGCATCACGTCCAGGACGATGACGTCGTAGGAGTTCTCGGTCGCCATCCACAGGCCGTCGCGCCCGTCGTGGGCCACGTCCACGGCGAAGCCCTCGCCCGCCAGCCCGCCCTTGATCAGGCCGGCCAGCCGTTCCTCGTCCTCCACCAGCAGCACTCGCACGACGTCCAGAGTGCCTGAGCGAACCTAAAGCCAACCTGAAGATCATTTAGGGCGCGTTCAGGGTCGCTTCAGGTGCGGGCGAGCACGCTCGGGGCGTTCGGATGGATTCCACTGAGGAGAATGCATGTTCAAGCGACGTCTCGCGGTCCTCGGCACGGTGGGGGTGCTCGCGCTCGCGGGCCTGGGCGGCTCCGCCCTGGCCGACGGAACCCCCGCCCCCGACGCCACCACCGCGACCACCGTCACCACAGCGGCCGTGTCCTGCCGGACGCCGGACGGCAAGGAGATCAAGCTCGCCGACGGCCCGGTGGCCCGCGTGTTCGTCATGCGCGCCGAGAAGGGGGAGCGGGCGGACGGCGCGCCGGAACTCAAGGCCGAGCGCGGCCGCGTGATCGAACTCGCCCCCGGGACCGTCACCGAGGCCACCCCGACCACGCCTTCGGTCCCGGCCGCCCCGGCGGCCCCTCAGGCCGGCACCGAGGCCGCGCCGACCACCCCGAGCGCCACCCTTCCCGAGGGCGAGGCCGCACCCGCGGCCCCGAGCGCCACCCTTCCCGAGGGTGAGGCGGCGCGGATGCTGCCGGCGCTGCCCGCGACCGAGCTTCCCCCGGGCGCCGTGAAGCTGGACGACCCCGGCAAGGTCGTCCACATCGTGTGCGCCTCGGCCGAGCCCGCCAAGTAGGTTCAGCCGGGGAACGACGGGTGCGGGCCGAGCGCCCAGTACTCGTACAGCCCGTAACCGACGAGCCCGTCGTACTCGAAGCGGCCGACGGCGTCGACCAGGCCCCACATCCTGGCGGCGTCGTCGGGCAGCCGGTACGTCACCCCCTGCACGACCGGCCCCGGCCCCTGGTACATGCCGTGCCGCCACTCCGGCTCCAGCCCGTACCCGGTGCCGGCCATGAGGTGGACCGGCAGCACCGGCGTGCAGCGCACCTCGAACGGCCTGCCGCCCGGCGGCGAGAACGCGATCACGGCGTCCACGACGTCCCGGGTGCCCGGGGCGTAGACCGGGCGGTAGTCCGGCCGGCCGAGGTACTCCTCCTCCCGCCCGTCCGTCCAGACGCGCACGGCCTCCTCCAGCAGCCGCCGGCCACGGTGGTCCTCCTGGATGATGCACAGGATGGCGTGGTCGTCGAACTTCATCGGCGCGTACAGCCAGTAGAACGTGCCGGGGTCGTTGGCCTGGATGCCGGGCGGCTCGGGCTCGCCGACCGGCCGCACGCCCCACGACCGGTCCCTGGTGCCGAGCCAGCGGTCGGGGGTGACCGGGATCACCTGGTCGCCGACGGTGATGCTGCCGGACCAGCGGCCGGTCTGGGCGAGCCGCACCGAGTCGAACATCACCCGTTCCTGCCGGCGCAGGTGGTGGCGGGGTTCGAGGGTCGCCGGGATCGTCCCCTCCCAGTCGAGCTCGAAGGAAAGGCCATGCTCGGTCGGCTCCAGGATCACGCGGAGCCGCTTGAGCCCTTCGATCACCTCGACCCGGAAGGGGCCGATCCCGGTGTCCATCCGGTCGGGGCCCAGCTCGCGCGAGGCCCGCACGACCCGGTGCAGGTCGCCGTGCCTGACGAGGGCGAAGGCGTCGGTGACGCCGAGGTTGGGGTACTGGCCGAGGCCGACGATCAGCATGAGCTCGTCGGTGCCTGCGTGGCAGTTGAAGTAGTAGCGGTCGTAGAAGTTGCGGTCGGAGGTGGCGACGTGCCGCATGACCTGGGCGGTCTGGTGCACGGGGTGATCGTCGAGCGGTGACAGCGCCATGCCCGGCTTTGTAGCAAGCGCTTGGTGAAGAGTCAACGGGGGCCGGAACGCGGAAGCGCGCCCCCGCTCGTGAGAGCGGAGGCGCGCTTCCGGTCCGGATCAGGGCATGTTGTGCGATGCCTGGTCCGTCTTGTTCTGCACGTTGGACGCCATCCGGTCCGCAGAATGCGCGGTCCGGTCCGCCTTCTCGCCGACCCAGCGTGATGCATCGGAGGCAGAGTCCTTCATGTGCTCGGTCCACTGCTGGGCGTTGCGGCGGTAGGCCATGTAGCCGATCGCGCCGACCGCAAGACCGGTCAGCAGCACCATCGTCGGCCACCGCCGTGACCGGGACGGTTTGGGGTCGATTCGCTTGGCCGCCGCCGACAGCATCCTGCTGACCTTGGGAGCGACCTGATCCTCGAACCCGTGCGCCGCGGCGTCGAGCCTCGGCGCCGCCCAGTAACGGGCGTCTTCGATGCGCTGTGCGGTGGCCACCTTGGCCTGGTCCGCCATTGGCGCCATGCGATGGCCGGTCTTGACGGCCTGGGCCTTCATGCGGCCCATCCACGTGGCGGGTACCTCTATTACCACGCGGCGTCTCTTCAGTGTCAGGGACACGACAACCTCCCCTGTCGTTGGGGCCCCGCGCTTGACCTTCCCTGGACAAGGCGGCTCAATCATGGCGGTCCATGGGAGGATGGCTCAGGAGGCCGAACGGCCATACTTCTCACAACATCACAAACAACCCTGTGCATAGAGGGGGGCAGCTGTCTCGTGGCTGAGAAGCTGATCGCAAATCTGAAGACCAATCGCGGCGATATCAAGGTCGAGCTTTTCCCGAACCAGGCGCCGAAGACCGTCCGGAACTTCGTGGAGCTCGCCGAGGGCACCCGCGAGTGGACGCACCCGGAGTCGGGTGAGAAGAGCACGGCCCGGCTGTACGACGGGACCATCTTCCACCGGGTCATCTCCGGTTTCATGATCCAGGGCGGCGACCCGCTCGGCCAGGGCATCGGCGGCCCCGGCTACGAGTTCGACGACGAGATCCACCCGGACCTCTACTTCAACCGGCCCTACCTGCTGGCCATGGCCAACGCGGGCGTCCGGTTCGGCAAGGGCACCAACGGCTCGCAGTTCTTCATCACGGTCGTGCCCACGCCGCACCTCAACGGCAAGCACACGATCTTCGGTGAGGTCGTCGAGGGCCAGGACGTCGTCGACGCCATCGCCAAGACCGACACCGACCGGCGCGACCGTCCCGTCCAGGACGTCGTCCTGGAGTCGGTCACCATCGAGCGCGTGCAGGGCTGAGCCCATCCCTGACGGGGGCGGGCCGTCCACGGGTCCCGCCCCCTTCGGGCAGGCATGTCACAGCCCTGATCGACAGCACACAGCTGGGGCTGGTACGTCATAGGCTCTGGACATGACCAGCCAGCCGCCCAGCCCGCCCTCGCAGCCCGAGCAGCCCGCCGAGGCGGTCCCCACGTGCTACCGGCATCCCGGCAGGGAGACCTGGGTCCGCTGCCAGCGCTGCGACCGGCCCATCTGCCCCGACTGCATGCGCGACGCCGCCGTGGGCTTCCAGTGCCCCGAATGCGTCGCCCAGGGCAGCCAGGGCTTCCGCCAGGCCCGCTCCACCTTCGGCGGCCAGGTCGTCGGCACGCCGTACGTCACCTGGGCCATCCTGGCCGTCAACGTCCTGGTCTTCGGCGCCCAGTACCTCGTGCCCGCCGTCACCGGCGCGCTGCAGATGTGGCCGGCCGGAGTGGCGGTCTTCGGCGACTACTACCGGCTGGTCAGCGCCGCGTTCGTGCACGCCGGCGTCTTCCACATCCTGTTCAACTGCTGGGCGCTCTACGTCGTCGGGCCCTACCTGGAGCGCGCCTTCGGCCACGTGCGCTACACGGCCCTCTACCTCGTCAGCGCCGTCGGCGGCAGCGTGCTCAGCCTCTGGCTCGACCCGCTCGGCCAGCCGACCGTGGGCGCGTCGGGAGCCATCTTCGGCCTCTTCGGCGCCGTCTTCGTGGTGGGCCGCAAGCTCAACATGGACGTACGCGGCATCGCCATGCTCATCGTGATCAACCTGGTGATCACCTTCGTGTTCCCGGGCATCAGCTGGACCGGGCACGTCGGCGGCCTGATCACCGGCTCGGTGCTGGCGGGAGCGATGGCCTACGCCCCCAAGAACAACCGGACCCTGTGGCAGGTGCTGGCGATCGCGGGAGCGCTGGCCGTGCTAGCCGTGCTCGTGATGGCCCGGACCTCGGCGATCCTGAGCTCGATCTGACTTCCCCAGGCTGTGGAAAAGACTGTGGAAAGAACTAACGCCAGCGGGTGGAAAGAACCACACCGAAGATGATGAAGACAAACCCGATCAGCAGGTTCCAGTTCTGGAGGTCGCTGAAGAAGGGCGCCTGCGGGGCGACGTAGTAGATCGCGATCCACAGGATGCCGATGATCCAGGACACCACCATGGTGGGCGCCAGCCAGCGCGGGCTGACCTTGACCTGCTGGGACTTCTGCGGCGGGGTGTAAACCGCCTTCTTGCGAGCCTTGGACTTGGGCACTGGGTAACTCCTGCTGAGGGCCTGGGCTTCCGGATCGTCCACAGGCTCTTCGTTAAGCGTAGTTGAAGCGTGCCCCAGGATAGTCGCCACGCGCACGACATGGCGATCCCCCGCGTCGGGAGATGTCATGAATACGCTGACGACATGCGGTCCATCTTCCGGGCCGTGGGGGAGCTGAGCATCACCGCCGGCCTGGTCCTCATGTTGTTCTGCGCCTACCTGCTCTGGGGCACCGGCGCCTACACCAGGAGCCAGCAGTTGCTGCTCCAGCGCGAGCTGGCCGCCGAGCGAGCCGAGCGCGACCGCGGCCGCATCGACAAGATCGAGCTCGGCAAGGCCGTCGCCATGCTCAGCATCCCGAGGCTCGGCCGCGACTACCGGTACGCCATCGTCGAGGGTGTGGACGCCGAGCACCTCAAGAAGGGCCCGGGACACTACCCCGACAGCGCCATGCCCGGCCAGATCGGCAACTTCGTGGTCTCGGGCCACCGGACCACGTACGCGGCCCCGTTCAAGGAGCTCGACGAGCTCGAACGCGGCGACGAGATCATCGTGGACGCCCCCGAGGCCCGCTACACCTACCGCGTCACGTCCCAGGACGTCGTGGAGCCCACGGAGGTGGACGTGCTCGCCCCCGTCCCCGGCAAGCCCGACATCCGTCCCATCCGCGCCTACATCACCCTCTCCACCTGCCACCCCGAGTACTCCGCCGCCCAGCGCCTCATCGTGTACGGCGTGCTCAAGAAGACCGAGCTCAGAAAGGAATGACATGTACGGCTGGATCTGGCGCAAACTGCCCGGCGACCCCTGTCGCAAGGTGCTGGCGGCCGCCTTGCTGGTCACGGTCGCGGGGGTCGTACTCTGGTATGCCGTGTTCCCGCTCCTGGAGCCGGCGGTGACGCTCGACGAGGTGACCGTAAGAAGATGACCCGCGTGCTGGTCGTGGACAACCACGACAGCTTCGTCCACACGATCGTCCAGTACCTGCGCGTGCTGGGCGCCGACTGCGACGTCCGTCCCCGCGACGTCGTGGACGTGCGCGACGGCGACGCCTTCGACGGCGTGCTCGTCAGCCCCGGGCCGGGCACCCCGGAGGCGGCCGGTGTGAGCGTGCCCCTGGTGCTGCGCGCGGCCGAGCGCGGGACGCCCCTGCTCGGCGTCTGCCTCGGCCACCAGGCCATCGCGGTCGCCTTCGGCGCCACCGTGGCCCGCGCGCCCGAACTGGTCCACGGGCGCACCAGCGCCGTGCACCACGACGGCAAGGGCGTCTTCGAGGGCCTGCCGTCGCCGGTGCCGATGACCCGCTACCACTCGCTCGCCGTGCTGCCGGAGACCGTCCCCGAGGTCCTCGACGTGACCGCCCGCACCGACGACGGGGTCATCATGGGCCTGCGCCACCGCCGGGCGCCCATCGAGGGCATCCAGTTCCACCCGGAGTCGGTGCTGTCCGAGCACGGCCACCGGCTGCTCGGGAACTGGCTGCACGGGATCGTGTAACGCCCGGCTCGCACAGAGCGACTACCAAATGAGCGCCCCCGCCGTTGCCCCCGAGCGGCGGGGGCGTTCCCACGCCCCCGACAAGCCAGAACACCCACATTCCACCCCTTCTGGCAGGACGGGCCGCTCGCCACCCCCGGCGCCTCTCACAGGACGGCCCTCTCGCCACCCCGGCCCTCCCGCAGGGCGGGACGCTCGCCCCCCGCTCCTTACAGCAAGACGGGAGACTCACCACCTCTCGGCCTTCCCGCAGCGCGGGCCGTCCGCCCCCTGCCCTTCTCGCGACGCGGGACGCTCGCCACTCCGCCCCTTCCGGCAGGGCGGGACACTCGGTCCCCCCGGCCCTACAGGCAAGGCGGAGTGGGCGTTGCGGTGGAACGCCGAAGGCCGCCCTTCCCCGGGTGGGGAGGGCGGCCCTCGGTGGTAGGTCAGCCGTTGAGGCCGTCGTCGCCGATCGGGTTGTCCTCGGTCGGCTCGTCGGACGGGAAGTCCGTCTGGTCGTCGGTCGGTTGCTCGGTCGGCTGCTCGTTGGTGGGCGGCGGAGCCGTCTCGGGCCCGGTGGACACCACGATCGTGATCGTCGTGTTCGGCTGCAGCTTCTGCCCGGCGCCCGGGTTCTGCTGGATGACCGTGCCCTCGGCCTGGTCGCTGGCCTGCGGCGACACCTTCACCTTGAAACCGGCGCCCTTGAGCGCGGCGATGGCGTCCTGCTGGGTGTAGCCGATCACGTCGGGCAGCTCGGTCAGCTCGAACGGCACGTAGAGCGTGACGCTGGTGTCCTTCTCGATCTCGGTGCCGGCCGCCGGCTTGGTCTCGAAGACCTTGCCCTGGGGCTTGGCGGACTGCTTGGTCTTGACCACGCCCTTCAGCCCGACGTCGTCGAGGGCCTTGATCGCGTCCTGGGTGCTCATGCCGATGAGCCCGTCGGGTACGGCGACCTTCTCCTTGCCCTTGGACACGAACAGCTTGACCGTGGCGCCCTTCTCGACCTTCTCGCCCTCCGCCGGCTCGGTCCTGATCACCGTGCCCTTGCCGAACTCGTCGCTGGCCTCCTGCACCACCTCGGGCTTCAGGTTCAGGGCGATGAGCGCCTGTTGCGCGGCCCCCTGCTTCTGCGTGGACAGGGCCGGGATGGTGACCGAGGCGTCGGTGGGCGCGGTCTTGGTGCCGAACACCAGGTAGCCGACCGTGACGAAGGCCCCGATGATCAGCAGCGGGATGATGATCCACAACGCTGTCTTGACCGCGTTGCCGCCACCGCCGCCGGACGCCCTGCGCCGCCCCACGCGGGAGCCGTCGCCGTCGCCGTACTCGTACGGCGGGACCGCGCCGGTGCGCTGCGTGGCCGGGCCCTGGGCCGCCTGGGTGGCGGTCATCATGCGGGTGCCCTGGTTGAAGTTCCCGGTCATCGCCATCGTCTGGGCGTCGACCGGCATGCCGGACATGGCCCGCTGGATGTCGGCCCGCATCTCGCCGGCGTTCTGGTAGCGGTGGGCCGGGTCCTTGGCCATGGCCTTGAGGACGATCGCGTCGGCCCACGCCGGGATCTCGCGGTCGATCTGCGAGGGCGGGATCGGCTCTTCGCGGACGTGCTGGTAGGCGATCGCCACCGGGGAGTCGCCGGTGAACGGCGGCTGGCCGGTGAGCAGCTCGTACAGCACGCAGCCGGTGGAGTAGATGTCGCTGCGGGCGTCGACGCGCTCGCCGCGGGCCTGCTCGGGCGACAGGTACTGGGCGGTCCCTATCACCTGCGCCGTCTGGGTCATGGTGGCGGCCGAGTCGGCCATCGCGCGCGCGATGCCGAAGTCCATCACCTTGACGTCGCCGGCGCGCGTGATCATCACGTTGGCCGGCTTGATGTCACGGTGGACGATGCCGCCGCGGTGGCTGTAGTCGAGCGCGCGCAGGATGCCGTCGACCAGCTCGGCCGCCCGCTCGGGCAGCAGCCGGCGGTCCTGGCGCAGCAGGTCGCGCAGCGTCCGGCCGTCGACGTACTCCATCACGATGTAGGGCACCGGGGTGCCGTCGGTGACGTCTTCGCCGGTGTCGTAGACCGCGACGACGGCGGGGTGGTTCAGTGAGGCCGCCGACTGCGCCTCGCGGCGGAAGCGGGCCTGGAAGGTGTGATCGCGCGCCAGGTCGGAGCGGAGGGTCTTGATCGCGACTATGCGGTCCAGCCGGATGTCTCGGGCGCGATACACCTCGGCCATGCCGCCGCGCCCGACGACACCGTCGAGCTCGTAACGACCTCCGAGTAGCCGAGGCTGAGTCATTTCCTGCACTGTCCCTTACCGTTCATCTTGGGTACCGGCCTGCTCGGGGGGCCGCCGGTGTCCATCATCGACCCCGTAGCGCATCACGTCTCCTCCTTCGGCGGGTTTGTGCCACCCGGGTCCGGCGAAGCGGTTGGTGTCGGAGTTGTCGGTGTCCTGCTGGGCGTTGGGGTGGTGGGGGTGGGAGTCGGGGTACGGGTGGTCGGGGTTGGCTTCGGTGTCGGCTTCTTCGTGGGAGTAGCCGACTTGCTTACCGTAGCCGACCGCGAGGGTACCGGCCGCGTCGACTTCACCGGAAGCGCCGGGGGTCGGCGCGTGTGCTTCTTGGTCCGCGTGGGCCTGAGCAGCTCAGGTGACTGCATCGGGGAGTGGCTCGGCTCGGCGATCTCCGGCAGGGGCGGCGGCGTCGTATCGCGGTTGGCGAACGTGATCGCGCTCAGCCCCACCGCGGCCACGCAACCGGCCGTCGCGACCAGCGCCAGCGTCCGCGCGCCGCGGCGGCTGCGGGCCGGCGGATCGGGCGGGCTCTGGACCGTCGTCGCCGGGGCGAGGCTCTCGGTCGCCCGCTGGTCCTCCGTGGCCGGCTCGCGCACCCGGAAACCCGCGGGGTCGGTGAACATGCTCAGGTCGGCGCCCTGCTCGACGCCCTCCACCAGCGACTGGCGCAGCACGTACGCCCGGTCGGCCGCCTCCAGCGCCGAGGCCGGACGCATCCCCGGCTCCTTGGACAGCAGCGTCATGACCAGGTCGCGCACCGGGACGGGCACGTCCGCGCCGAGCGGCGGCGGCTGCTCATTGAGGTGCAGCAGCGCGATCGCCACCTGGCTGTCGGCCCGGAACGGCGTGTGGCCGGCCAGGCACTCGTAGGCCACCACGCCCAGCGAGTACAGGTCGGTCGCGGGCGTGAGCGGGAAGCCCTGGGCCTGCTCGGGGCTGACGTACTGGGCGGTGCCGAGCACGGTGCCGGTCTGCGTGACGGGCGCGGCCTCCAGGGCGCGGGCGATGCCGAAGTCGGTCACCTTGATCGTGCCCTCGCGGGTGACCAGCAGGTTGCCGGGCTTGACGTCCCTGTGGATGATCCCGGAGGAGTGGGCCGCGTGCAGCGCCTTGGCGGTCTGGTGCACCACGTCGAGCGCCACCTCGGGCCCGAGCGCGCCGTTGCGGCCCAGGATGGCCGACAGCGGCTCGCCGTGCACCAGCTCCATCACGAGATAGGCCAGATCGCTCTGCTCGCCGTAGTCGAAGATCTGGGCCACCCCGGGGTCGGCCAGGGCGGCGGTGAGCCGCGCCTCGTTGCGGAAGCGCTCGCGGAACGTGGGGTCGGCGTGCATGTGACTGCGCAGGATCTTGACCGCGACCTCGCGGCCCAGAAGCTCGTCACGGGCGCGCCACACCTCTCCCATACCGCCCGTGGCGATGCGGGAGAGCAGAAGGTAGCGGTTACGGAGCCGCATGACCCAGCACGTTACCGTCACTCACTTGTTCAGCACCGCCTCCAGCACAGCCTTTGCGATCGGGGCGGCGGTGTGGCCGCCCGTGGCCTCCGCGCCGACGTTGGCCGCGCCCGACTCGACGATGACCGCCAGCGCCACCTTCGGGTTCTCGGCGGGCGCGAAGGAGATGAACCAGGCGTGCGGCGGCGCGCCGTTGCTGGTCTCCGCGGTGCCGGTCTTGCCGCCCACCTGGACGCCCGGCACCTGCGCGAGGTTGGCCGTGCCGTTGTTGACCACGCTGACCATCATGTCGCGCAGCTTGCTCGCCGTCTCGGAGCTGACCGCCTCGGTCAGCTCCTCGGGCTTGGCCTCCTCCATGACGTCGTTCTTGGAGTCGGTGATCTTGTTCACCAGGTACGGCTTCATCACCTTGCCGTCGTTGGCGATGCCGGCCGCGATCATGGCCATCTGCAGCGGCGTCATCCGGTTGTCGCGCTGGCCGATCGAGGCCATCGCGAGCGCGGCGTCGTCGTACTTGCTGCCGAAGTCGCTCTGGGCCACCGACATCGGCACGCCGATCTGCTTGCCCATGCCGAACTTCTCGGTCTGCTCGTTGAGCTTGTCGTAGCCCAGCTGCATGCCGATCTTGGCGAACGGCGTGTTGCAGGACTTCTCCAGCGCGTACACGAGCGGCACCTGGCCGGCGCCGCAGGCCGCGCCGCCGTAGTTGGGCAGGCTGATGTTCGTGTTGGGCAGCGGCAGCCGCTGCGGCGCGTCGACCGTGGTGTCGCCGCCGCGCGAGGAGTCGTCCTCCAGGTACGCCGCCGCCGTCACGACCTTGAACGTCGACCCCGGCGGGTACGTCTGGGCGATGGCCCGGTTGAGCAGCGGCTGGCTCTTGTCCTTGTCCAGCTCGTTGTAGCGGGAGAACACCGTGCCCTTGTCGGTGCCCGACAGCTCGGCCGGGTCGAAGGTGGGCAGCGAGACCATCGCGAGGATGCCGCCCGTCCGCGGGTCGAGCGCCACCAGCGCGCCGCGCTTGCCACTGGCGCGCAGCGCGTCGTAGGCCGCCTTCTGCGCCTTGGGGTTGATCGTCAGGTCGACGTTCGCGCCCCTGGTCGGCTCGCCCGTGAACAGGTCGATGCTGCGCCGCAGCAGCAGGTCGGCGCTGGAGCCGTCGAGCAGCTTGTTCTCGGCCCCCTCGATCGCGCTCGCGCTCTCGGGCGAGAAGTAGCCGGTGACGTGCGCGTAGAGCTTGCCGTCGGTGTACTTCCTGACGAAGCGGAAGTTCTTGCTGTCGGTCTCCACCGACTGGGCGATCACCTTGCCGCCGGCGGTGATGCGGCCGCGCTCGACGGCGTAGCGCTCGTAGTAGTTGCGGCGGTTGCTCGGGTTGGAGCGGTAGTCGTCGGCGCGGACCGCCTGGAGGATGTTCACGTTGATCATCAGGAGCGCGAACATGACCAGGCAGGCCACGGCCGCACGCTTCAGAGTGCTGTTCATCGCTGGAACACCTGGGTGAGTCCTTCGTTCTGGATCGCCTGGGGCGGGGGCCGTCGCGCCGCGTCCGACATGCGTACCAGCAGCGCGATAAGGATCCAGTTAGCCAGCAGCGCCGAGCCGCCCTGCGACATGAACGGGGTGACCAGGCCGGTCAGGGGGATGAGGTTCGTCACGCCGCCGACGATGATGAACACCTGCCAGGCCAGGATGAACGACAGGCCGCCCGCCAGCAGCTTCGAGAACGGGTCGCGGGCCACGAGCGAGGTGCGCAGGCCGCGCTCGACCAGCAGCGCGTAGAGCATGAGCAGCGCCATCAGGCCGGTCAGCCCGAGCTCCTCGCCGGTCGCGGCGAAGATGAAGTCGGAGAAGCTCAGCGGGATCAGGTCGGGGTGCCCCTGGCCGAGCCCGGTGCCGAGGATGCCGCCCGCGCCGAACCCGAACAGCCCCTGCATGATCTGGTAGCTCTTGCTGCACATCGGGTCGCCCGCGCCGCCCTGCTGGCAGACGGGGTCGGTGCCGAAGTAGATCGGGTTGCTCGGGTCGAGCCAGGCGTCGAAACGCGCGCCCACGTGGTCGAAGACCTGCCCGGCGAGGAAGGCGCCGCCGACGAACAGCAGGACGCCGATGAGCACCCACGAGGTGCGCTGGGTGGCGATGTAGAGCATCGCGATGAACGTGCCGAACAGCAGCAGCGAGGTGCCGAGGTCCTTCTCGAAGACCAGCACCAGCAGGCTGAGGCCCCAGGTCACCAGGACCGGGCCGAGGTCGCGGGCACGCGGCAGGTCGATGAAGAGCAGCCGCCGCCCGGCCAGCGCCAGCACGTCGCGCTTGGCCACCAGATAACCGGCGAAGAAGACCACCAGCGCCAGCTTGGCGAACTCGCCCGGCTGGATGGAGAAGCCGCCGATGCGGATCCAGATCTTGGCGCCCTGGACCTCGCTGAGCGAGCCGGGCAGCAGCGCCGGGATCGCCAGCAGCACCAGGCCCACCGCGCCCGCCGTGTACGTCAGGCGTTGCAGCATGCGGTGGTCGCGCAGCACGATCAGCGTGATCGAGAACATCACGACGCCGACGCCGGTCCACATGATCTGGTTGGCCGTGGAGGCGCCGCCCATGTCGGCCGACTCCAGCCGGTAGATCATCACCAGCCCGAGGCCGTTGATCAGGGTCACCAGCGGCAGGATCAGCGGGTCGGCCCATGGCGCGAACTTGGCCAGCACCAGGTAGGCCGCCAGCATCAGGCCGCCCAGGCCCAGGCCGTAGGCCAGCATGCCGGCCGGCACCTTGCCGTCGACGGCCAGGCCGACGTTGGCGTAGGCGCCCATGATGATCAGCACCGCCATGGCGAGCAGGACCAGCTGGGCCACCCGCCGTTTGGCCGGCATCGGGACGGGGGTCGCGAGCATTTCTGCCATTTATTGCGATTTCGTCTTGGTGGCGGTGGGCGTGGGCGACGTGGCCGTGGTGCTCGTGTCGCCCTTGTCGCCCGTGTCGTCCTGGGAGAACTTCAATCCGTTTATCTTCGTCACGCCTTCGTTGACGTCGGTGACGGGGATGCCGCTCTTGATCAGGGCCTGGTCCGCCGGGGACAGCTTGGAGAGCGGACGGCCGGTGCGCTTCTCCACGTGGAAGAACTCGATCGGCCCCACCTCCTGCTTGATCCCCTGGAAGATGACCACTTCGTCGCCCCTGGCACCGACGAAGAACTGGTCCTGGGTCCACTGCCATCCGAGGTAACCGCCGGCGCCCAAGGCGACGGCGCCCACCCCGAGCACGGTGACCAGCACGGGCCACACACGACGGCGCCGCCCCGACCGCCGGGTCGCCTGCGCGACCGGCTCGTCGAAGTCGTCACCGTCGGCGATCGCCGGCTGGGGTGCGGTCACCGCGCTCACTCGCCCCGGCTGGGTCTCCGGGGCGCCTCCTCGTAGCCTGGTCATCCCCGCGGCGCCGACGACCGCCGCCTCCACGGGAACCTCCTGGCCGTCGCTGATCTCCAGCACGTCGGCGAGCACGCACGTGATGTTGTCGGGCCCGCCGCCCCGGTTCGCCAGATCGATGAGCTGGCGGACCACCTCTTCGGGGTCGTCGATGTTGGTCAGCGTGGCGTGCAGCGTCTCGGCGCTCACCACGCCCGACAGGCCGTCGGAACAGAGCAGGTAGCGGTCGCCCACCTGCGCCTCGCGCAGGGTGAGGTCGGGATCGACCTCGCCGCTGCCGTCGAGCGCGCGCAGCAGGATCGATCGTTGGGGGTGCGTGGCCGCCTCTTCGGGCGTGATGCGCCCGTCGTCGACGAGCTGCTGCACCAGGGTGTGGTCATGGGTGATCTGGTAGAGCTCGCCGCGTCTCAGGAGGTAGGCGCGCGAGTCGCCCACGTGCACCAGGGCGACCTGGGTGCCGTTCCAGAGCATGGCGGTGAGCGTCGTGCCCATGCCTTTGAGGCTGGGATCCCGCCCGACCATCTCGTGCAGCCGGCGATTGGCGTCGCGCACCGCTGCCTCAATGGCGTTGAGCAGGTCACCCCCCTGTTGGGCCTCTTCCAGAGAGGCCATGGCGGCGATGGCGACAGAGCTCGCCACCTCGCCGTGTGCGTGCCCGCCCATGCCGTCGGCGACGGCCAGCAGGCGGCCGCTAGCGTACGCCGAGTCCTCGTTCCCTTCGCGGAGGAGGCCGACGTCCGAGCGGGCGGCGTAGCGGAGTGCGATGGTCATTTGCGCAATTCAATGACTGTCTTGCCGACGCGGATCGGAACACCGAGCGGCACCGGGGTCGGACGGGTGACTTTCGAGCGGTCGAGATACGTGCCGTTGGTCGAACCGAGATCTTCCACGATCCACTGACCGTCCTGAGGGAAGAGCCGGGCATGCCGGCTGGATGCGTAGTCGTCGCTGACTACCAGCGTGGCGTCGTTCGCCCGGCCAATGGTGATGGGCGTCTCCGTGAGGTTAATGGTGGTGCCCTGCAATGGGCCACCGGTAACGATGAGCTGGCGTGGCTCGCCCTTCTTGCTCTTGGGCTTGGCCACCGGTTTGGCGGGCTTCACGGCTTTGCGCGGGCCCGCGGGAGCCGTGCGTGAACCGAACAAGTCAGTCCGGATCACGCCGACTGCGGCAATGACGAAAAACCACAGCACCGCCAGGAAGGCGAGCCGGATCAGCAGCAGCGTGAGCTCGGACATGGACCGTCTGTCTACCCCTAATCGCGCCGGAACACCAGAGTCGTGCGTCCCAGCGTCACTCGCGTGCCGTTCTGGAGCTCGATTCTGCGTACCGGCTGGCCGTTGACGAAGGTGCCGTTCGTCGAACCGAGATCGACGAGGGCCACGAGCTGCCCCTCGACGCGCAGCTCCGCATGGTGCCGCGACACTCCCGGATCGACAAGACGAAGATCGCAGTCGGTGCCCCTGCCGAGCAAGGTCACCGGCGTGGTGAGCTCGTAGGAGCGGTCGCCCTGCGGGTCGTCCTGGGTGGAGACGAGCAGCCTGGGCCGCCCGTTGAAGGCCCCGGGCCTGGACGGGGGCAGGTCGCTCGCCGGCTGGCGGATCTCGTCCTGCTCGACCGTCGCGCCGCGGATGACGCCGGACCGGATGCGGAACAGGCCCACAGCCAGGTCTCCGGCGGTCTCGAAGCGCACCCGGACCGGTCCCACGAAGGAGTAGCCCTGTTCCTTGGCGTACTCCCTGGCGAGGTTGGCCAGCTCGTGGCTGATGCTGTCGGCGTAGACCTCAAGCCGTTCGCTGTCGGTCGTGGACAGCTCCACCACGAAGTCGTTGGGCACGAGCGTCCGGCCCTGCGCGACGATCGCCGCCCGCTCGTCCATCTCCCGTTGAACCGCGCTGGCGACCTCGACCGGCTGAAGGTCAGATTTGAACGCCCGCGCAAAGGCCCCCTCAACCAAGCCTTCGAGCCTTCGCTCGAAGCGCTGAAGGACTCCCACCGGGTACCTCCCTTCTTCCCTGCATATGATCGCGGCCCCAGACGCTTCCGGCGCCCGGTTTCCGCTCGTCCCACGTGGCGGCGTCGTGACGCTCGTTGCCAGTCGCGCCCAGCTCCTCCGCTTCCGTGTCTTCTGCGATCGTATCCGGGTTCAGTACCAGTGGCTGTTCCGTGCTACTGTTTCTCCGCACCCACAAACGGGCGGGTGGCGGAACGGCAGACGCGCACGGTTCAGGTCCGTGTGTCCGAAAGGACGTGAGGGTTCAAATCCCTCCTCGCCCACTCGGTGACTAGGGGATCCTTGGTCGCCGGCCTTACAGGTCGGCTTCCTCGGGTCCCCTCGTCATATCTGCCCGGGGGATAACCCCCGGACCCCCAGGGGGACAAGCTTTCGGGGGATTCTCCCCCGGGCCCCCATCCACGCGGGTTGCTCATCTCCTGGGCCTGGCCCACAGTTTCGTACCGGGTCCTGGTGCGCAAGGGTCCTGGGATTTCTTTCTTGTGACGTGGCACTTGGACTTTAGGTCAGCCGGCTTGCAGGGAACTTTCTGGTGGCTTGCGTGATTTAGGTCACATTGGATTGGTGGGCGGGTTCGGGTGATCCTGAGGGCTACGGCAAACTGTGGCCGCTGGGTTTCCGTTCAGGGGGTTGCCGCACAATGGATGACTCGATGGTTCAGCTGCTCACGCCCTCCGGTGAGCGTGTGGAGCATCCCGAATATCCGCTGGTCGTCTCGGATGATGAGATCCGGGATCTTTACCGGGATCTCGTGGCCGTCCGGCGGATCGACTCCGAGGCCGTCGCGCTCGCCCGTCAGGGGGAGCTGGGGCTGTGGACGTCACTGCTCGGGCAGGAGGCCGCCCAGGTCGGCTCCGGGCGCGCCATCGGGGATCTGGACGCCGTCTTCCCCTCCTACCGGGAGCACGGGGTCGCCTACTGCCGGGGGATGGACCCCCTCGACGTGGTCGCCATGTGGCGCGGCGTCAACCACGGCGGCTGGGACCCGTCCCGGCACAACTTCTTCCTGTACACGATCGTCATCGGGACGCAGGCGCTGCACGCCACCGGTTACGCGATGGGCATGCAGCGCGACGGCGTCATCGGCACCGACAAGGCCGGGGCGACCATCGTCTACTTCGGCGACGGCGCCACCTCCCAGGGCGACGTGAACGAGGCGTTCGTCTTCGCGGGCGCCTGCCACGCGCCGATCGTGTTCTTCTGCCAGAACAACCAGTGGGCCATCTCCGAGCCCCAGGAACGCCAGTCGCGGATCCCGCTGTACCGGCGGGCCGAGGGCTTCGGGTTCCCCGGCGTCCGGGTCGACGGCAACGACGTGCTGGCCTGCCTCGCGGTCACGCGCAAGGCGCTGGCCGACGCCCGGTCGGGGCAGGGGCCCACGCTCGTCGAGGCGTTCACGTACCGGATGGGGGCGCACACCACCTCCGACGACCCCACCCGCTACCGGGCCAAGGACGACGTCGAGGCGTGGCGGCGGCGCGACCCCATCGAGCGGGTCAGGGCGTACCTGACCGCGGCCGGCACCGGCGACGACTTCTTCCGCGAGGTCGAGGCCGACGCCGCCAAGATCGGGGCCGAGCTGCGCAGGCGGCTGCTCGAACTGCCCGACCCCGCCCCTTCGGCGATCTTCGAGCACGTCTACGCCGAGCCGCACCCGCTCATCGAGTCCGAGCGGGCGCAGCACGCCGCCTACCTCGACGGGTTCGCCGCCGGGGAGTAGGCGCGCGAGGCGGCCTTGGTGTCCAGGAGCTCGCCCAGCAGGTCCGTGAGGCTCACCATGCCGATGACCGCGCCGCCCTGGCCGGTGACCAGCGCCAGGTGCGCGCGGGCCTCCTGAAGGGCCGTCACGGCCTCGGGCACCTGCGTGACGCACGCGAGCCTCGGCAGCGGCCTGGCGAGCTCACCGGCCGTACGCGCGGGCTGAAGGAGGGCGTCGCGGGCGTGCAGGACGCCTTCGATCCCGGCCGGGCCGCCCACCAGCAGCCGCAGGTGGCCGCTGCCCGCAGCCTTGGCCCTGATCTGGGCCGAACCGGCGGACGGCGGCACCTTCACGGCCCGGTCGATCGGCACCATCAGGCGCTCGATGCCCTCGGCCTGCAGCCGCAGCGCGCGGGTGAGCAGGTCGTGCTCCTCGCGGTCGAGCAGGCCCATCCGGCCCGACTCGCCCACCAGCATGGCGAGCTGCCGGGGCGTCCTGGTGGTGGCCAGCTCGTCGCGCGGCTGCACGCCGAACAGGCGCAGGATCAGGTTCGTCAGCCCGTTGAGCGACGACAGCAGCGGGCGCATGAGCTGGGTGAACCCGCGGAACGGCAGCGTCAGCAGCAGCGCCGCCCGCTCGGGGTGCGTCAGCGCCCACGACTTGGGCGCCATCTCGCCCACCACCATGTGCAGGAACGTCACCAGCGCCAGCGCGATCGTCAGCGCGATCGGCATGCGCAGCGACTCCGGCACGCCGACGGCGGCGAAGACCGGCTCCAGGAAGTGCTCGATGGCCGGCTCGGTGACCTGGCCGAGGCCCAGCGTGCACAGGGTGATGCCGAGCTGCGCGCCGGCCAGCATGAGCGAGAGCTGACGCCCGCCGCCCACCGCCGACTTGGCCGCGACCCGGACCAGGCGGTTGCCGCCCGAGGCCATCTCCTCCAGACGGTGCCGCCTGGCGGAGACGAACGCGAACTCGGCGGCCACGAACAGCGCGTTGAACAGCAGCAGCGCGAGGCTGACCAGGATCATCGTCATCGGGACGCCTCCGCGTGCTGCACGGGCGCGAGCCGCACCCATTCGGGCACCCGGCGGTTGAGCGACATGACGGTCAGCTCGGCCAGGTGCTCGGCCGCGTCGTCGGCGAACGGGTCGGCGTCGCCCTCGATCGGGACGGTCACCACGTCGCCGGGGTCGGGCATCCGGCCCAGCCGGGCCAGCACCAGGCCGGCGAGGGTGTCGTAGTCGTCGCTCTCCGGCAGCGCGACGCCGGTCGCGCGCTCGACCTCGTCCAGCCTGAGCCAGCCGGGCACCTCCCAGACGCCGCCGGGCCGCTCGACGGCGCCGGCCGGCTCGGGGTCGTTCTCGTCGACGAGCTCGCCGACCAGCTCCTCGGCCAGGTCCTCGACGGTGAGCACGCCGGCCAGGCCGCCGTACTCGTCGATGACGCAGACGATGTCGTCGTCGGCCGCCCGCATCCGGTCGAGGACGGCCGGCAGCGGCAGCGAGTCGGGCACCAGCAGCGCGGGCCGGGTGATGCTGCCGACCAGGCCCTCGTCCAGGCCGGACGCCAGCAGTTCGCGCACGCCCGTCACGCCCACCACGTCGCCGTCGTGGCCGATGACGGGGTAGCGGGAGTGGCCGCGTTCGCGCATGACCTCCAGCAGCTCGGAGATGGGCTGGGAGTCGCGCAGCGCCACCACGCGGGGGCGCGGCACCATGATCTCCTCGGCGCTGTGGTCGCCGAACTCCAGGGCGCGCTCCAGCAGCTCCGACAACCTCGGGGGCAGCTCGCCCGCCTGGGTCGACTCCTCGATGATCCGGGAGAGCTCCTCGGGGGTGGCCCCGTGCTCGACCTCCTCGACCGGCTCGATGCCGACGCGGCGGAGCAGCCCGGTGGCGGCCGAGTCGAACAGCTTGACCACCGGCCCCACGACCGCCAGGTAGACCAGCGTGGACCCGGCCAGGAACTTGGCCACCGGCTCGGGCCTGGCGATGCCGAGGTTCTTCGGCGCCAGCTCGCCGAGCACCATCTGCACCACGGTCGCCACGAACACGCCGGCGGCCACGGACAGCCCCGTGATCGCCGCGTCGGGCAGGCCCGTGCCGTCGAGCCAGGGCCGTACCAGGACGGAGATGGCCGGCTCGGCCAGGAAACCGACGAGCAGGGCCGTGACGGTGATGCCGAGCTGGGCGCCCGAGAGCATGAACGAGAGCCGGGAGGTCACCTGGAGCGCCTTTTCGGCCTGGGTGTCACCGGCGGCGGCCTGCTCGCGCAGGAGGCCCCGGTCGGCGGCGACGAAGGCGAACTCCTGGGCGACGAAGTACCCGGTGGCGGCGGTGAGGAGGAAAAGGGCCAGCAGGCCGAGATAGGCGCTCACCGGGGTGAGCCCTCAGAGGAACCCGTGCCGAGGCACGGGCCAAGACTCCACGAGTCCGGAGCGGACACGATCATCCCTTCGATAGAGGTCGTCCATAACGCTAACGACGCAGTCCGCGTCTATGTTTCCGCAGTGACTCTCAGCTAGTTGTGTGTACTTGTCCGTGGGAGAAACTTGGTGAGATGTCTTCACTGCCAGGGGGTTGGACGTAGCGTCTATGGCATACCGAAGGGAAGAAGGCGAAGTGTCTGAGGACGACCGTACGCGGGCCATGCGCTCGCCGGGCGACGGCCGCCCGCTGCCACCGAGGCCCGGCGACGGGCAGCGCTCCGGTGGCGCACCCGCCCACCGGGTCCCGCCGGGCGTGCCGAACGCGGCCACGTCCAAGCTGCCCGCCTACTCCGACGAGCAGCAGTCGCCGCCGCCTCCACCGCCTCCCCGCTCGGGCAAGGTCTACGGACGCGAGCGCGCCGGGAACAGCCCCGTCAAACCGCTCAGGGCGGCGGGCGAGCCCGCGCCGAAGGAGCCGCGCGGGCCCAGGGGGCCGCGGGTGCGCGGCCGGACCGTCCTGAAGATCGTCGCGGGCCTGGTCGCGCTGCTCCTGGTGGCGGCCGTGGGCCTGTTCTTCTGGATCAACTCCAGGCTGGCGGGCATCGACGGGGTGCTCGACGAGTACGCGGGCCGGCCCGCCGACACCCCCGGCACCAACTGGCTGCTGGTGGGCTCCGACAGCCGCAAGGGCCTGACCGCGGCCGAGCGCAAGAAGCTGGCCACCGGGCGCGCGGTCGGGCAGCGCACCGACTCGATGATGCTGCTGCACATCTCCGACAACGGCGACAAGCCCACCCTGGTCAGCCTTCCGCGCGACTCGGCGGTGACCATTCCGGGGCGCGGGCGCGACAAGCTCAACGCGGCGTACGCGGCCGGCGGGCCGAAGCTGCTGGTCCGCACGGTCGAGACCGTCACCGGCGTGCACGTCGACAACTACATGGAGATCGGCTTCGCCGGCTTCGTGGACATCGTGGACGCGATCGGCGGCGTCGAGATCAACGTGCGGGCCGACGTCGACGACCCCAAGGCCGGGCTCAAGCTCAAGAAGGGCAAGCAGGTGCTCAACGGCTCCCAGGCCCTCGGCTACGTACGCACCCGCAAGGGCGGCGCGCTGCCGGACTTCGAGCGCACCAAGCGGCAGCGGCAGTTCCTCGGCGCGGTGGTGAAGAAGGCGGCCAGCCCGGGCGTGCTGATCAACCCGTTCACCTCGATCCCGCTGGCCATGAGCGCCACCGACGCGGTCGAGGTCGACTCCGGCACCGGCGCGTTCGACATGCTCTCGCTGGGGCTGGCGATGGGCGACAGCCCGGTCACGACCGTGGTGCCGTTCGGCGGGAACGAGATCGTGGCCGGCGGCGGTGCGGCGATCAAGTGGGACCGGCTCAAGGCGCTGGCCCTCTTCGACGCGCTGAAGGCGGACAAGCCCGTGCCGAAGGAGATCGTGGACGCCGGCTGACCTGCCCCGCGAGGCGCGAGCCTCGCGGGGCAGCGCCCGTGCCCGGCTCAGGTCGTGGTGGCGGCGACGACCGCGGCGGTGGAGGCGGTGACGGCGACGGCCGCGGTGATGGCGGCGATGGTCTTGGCGACCGCCTGCCCGGCCCACTCGCCCTCGGCGATCTCCTTGACGCGCTCGCGGTCGGCGCCGGGGAAGGCTTTGCGGTCGAGCTTCGCCGCGTGCATGATCGCGATCAGCGTGGCGGTGCGCTCGTCGGGGTCGGCGCCGGCGAGGACGGCCGTGACGCGCTCGCGCACGTCGGCCTCCACCTGGGGGTCCGCCTCCGGCCAGCGCGTGGTCGGGAAGATCCCCAGGATCCGGCCGCGCTCCTCGGTCAGCACGCCCGCCTCGGCGAGCCTGGTGAGCAGGCGCCTGCGCAGCTTGTCCGACTGCAGCCGCTGCACCCACCACGCGGGCTTCCTGGCCTTGCCGTCCTCGGCCATGCGGGCGAGGGCGGCGTCGAGCTCCGCGTCGCCCAGCGGGGTGGGGTCCTTCACCGTCACCTTGTCGTCGGCCAGCTCGACGCGGCCCGCGGCGGCCAGCTCGGCGAGGATCGCGCCACCGAGCGCGGGGTGGAGCTGGACGCCCCCGATGAGCTGTTTGCCTTCTTCCTCGTCGTGGGCGAGGAGGAGGAGTTCTTCGGCAATCGTCACGGTCATGTCCCGACACTAACCTCCCAGCATGAGCATTTCGGAAAGACTTCACGCGATCGGCCGGCCCCTGCTCCAGGCGCAGCTCGACCATCCCACGGTGGCCGGCATCGGGCGTGGCGACCTGCCGGAGCCGGTCTTCCGGTCCTGGCTGGAGCAGGACTACCTGTACCTGCTCGACTATGTGCGGGTGTTCTCCAGACTGGCCTGGCAGGCGCCGGACGGGCATCTGGGGGACCTGGTGGATCTGGCGTACGCGACGTACCACGACGAACTGCGTCTGCATCGGTCGTTGTCGGCGGAGTTCGGGGCCGATCTGGACAATGCGGTGAAGGGGCCGGCGTGCGTGGCGTACACGACGTTCCTGCTGGAGGCGGCGGGGTCCTACGGGGAGGGGTTGGCCGCGCTTTATCCGTGTATGTGGGGATATTCGAGTCTTGGGAAGATCCTCGCCGAGAACCCGCCCGCCGAGCCGCGGTACCGGGCCTGGGTGGACACCTACGCCGACCCGGCGTTCGCGGCGCTGACCGTACGGATCGGGCAGATGATCGACGAGGCCGACCCCGACCCCGTACGGGCGGAGGCGCTGTTCGCCGAGGGCATGGCACACGAGCTCGCCTTCTGGGACGTGCCGTAGTCGCGTGCCGGCCCGGCGCTCGCCATACCCTGGGGGCATGCCGGAACTTCCCGAGGTGGAGTCGCTCACCAACTTCCTGCGCGAGCGGGCGGTCGGCCGTTCGATCGCGGGCGTCGACGTCGTCGGCTTCCAGGCGCTCAAGACGTTCGATCCGCCGGTCACGGCGCTCGGCGGGCTCACCGTCACGGGCGTGTCGAGGCACGGCAAGTTCCTCGACCTCGACTGCGACGGCCTGCACCTGATCATCCATCTGGCCCGCGCCGGCTGGCTGCGCTGGCGCGACGACCTGACCGGCGCGCGGCCGGTGCGGCCGGGCAAGGGGCCGCTGGCCGTCCGCGTACGGCTGGCGCCCGGCGACGACGGCCTGGCACCCGGGTTCGAGCTGACCGAGGCCGGCACGCAGAAACGGCTGGCCGTCTACGTCACCGACAAGCCGGAGGACGTGCCCGGCATCGCCGCCCTGGGCCCCGACCCGCTCGACGACGCCTTCACCGTCGAGGCGCTCAAGCGCATCGTGGGCGGCAACCGCACCCAGATCAAGGGGCTGCTGCGCGACCAGAAGGTGATCGCGGGCATCGGCAACGCCTACTCCGACGAGGTGCTGCACGCGGCGAAGATGTCGCCGTTCAAGATCGCCGCGACGCTGACCGACGCGCAGATCGCCGACCTGCACGAGGCCATCGTGACGACGTTGCGCGACGCCGTCGAACGGGCGCACGGGCTGGCCGCCAAAGACCTCAAGGCGGAGAAGAAGTCCGGGCTGCGCGTGCACAACCGGGCCGGACAGCCGTGCGACGTGTGCGGCGACACGATCCGCGAGGTGTCCTTCGCCGACTCCGCCCTCCAGTACTGCCCCACCTGCCAGACGGGCGGCAAACCGCTGGCCGACCGGCGGATGTCGCGCCTGCTCAAGTAGGGTCCCGGGCGCGGGATGATGGAGGCATGACCGTTCCAGAGATCGACGTCACCGCCGTTCCCGACGACGCCTACCTGCTCGACGTCCGCGAGCAGGACGAGTGGCTGGCCGGCCACGCCCCCGAGGCCGTGCACATCCCCATGTCGCAGATCCAGGGCCGGGTCGAGGAGGTGCCCGCCGACCGCACGGTCTACGTGGTGTGCCGGGTCGGCGGCCGGTCGATGCAGGTCACGGCGTGGCTCAACCAGCTCGGGCGCGACGCCGTCAACGTGGGCGGCGGCATGCAGTCGTGGGAGTTCGCGCGCCGTCCGATGGTCAGCGAGACCGGCCAGGAGCCCTTCGTGGCCTGAATGTCCGCCTGGATGTCCGTCTGAATGCCCCCCGAATGCCTCACTGTGGCGGTTCCGCCGCCATTGAGGCATGATGAGGGCGCCAACTGCATAGTCGCGGGAGCTCGGGGTGCCGGGCTGAGAGGGCAGCAACACAGCCGCTGCCGACCGCCTGAACCTGTCCGGGTAATGCCGGCGTAGGGAGTGTGCGATGACGCATGTCGTCGACGAAGTTCCGCTGACCCTTGACGGCGCGCCCCCCAAGACCCTCGGCGTCCTCGACCAGGGCGCGCTCTGGGCCAACCTCGGTGTCAGCCTCCTCGGCTTCTCCGGCGCGCTCGTCCTGATCGATCCTCTGGGCAACGCGCCGCTCAGCCTCGTGGCCGCGCTCACGGCCGCCGTGGTCGGCAGCCTCATCGGCACGGCCATGGTCGGCCTGTCGGCCATCCCCGGCACGCAGACCGGGCGGCCGGCGATGGTGCTGCTGCGCGGGCTGTTCGGGGCGAAGATGTCGTACGTCCCGTCCGTGCTGAACATCGTGCAGATGCTCGGTTGGGGGGCCTTCGAGCTCTGGGTGATCGCCAAGGCCGCGAACGCGATCTTCGGGAGCGTCCCGTACCAGGTGTGGGTGGTGGTGGCGGGGGTGCTGACCACCGCGCTCGCCGTCTGGCCGCTCGGGTCGATCAGGCTGCTGCGCCGGTACGTGACCGCGGGCGTGATCGTGTCGCTGATCTGGTTCACCGTGTCGTTCCTGGGCGAGGCGCCGACGTACACGGGCGGGTCGTGGACGGCCTTCGCCCCGGCCGTCGACTACGTCATCGCCCTGTCGGTGTCGTGGGTGCCGATGGCCGCCGACTTCGCCAGGCACTCGCGCTCCAGCCGGGCCGCCTTCACCGGCGTCGTCGGCGGCTACACCGTCGCCCAGGTCGCCTGCCTGGCCCTCGGCGTGTACGCGGTGGCCATCGCGGGCGCCCAGGCGGTCCAGGCCGACGGCATGGTGGTGTTCCAGCCGTTCGTCGCGGCGCCGCTGGGCGCGCTGTTCTTCGGCATCCTGGTGCTGCGCGAGACCGACCAGTCCTTCGCCAACGTCTACTCCACCACCGTCTCGCTGCAGAACCTGATGCCGAAGGTCGACCGGCGGATCGTCTCCACGGCGATCGGCGTGCTCACCACCGCGATCGCCCTGGTCGTGGACGTCACCTCATACGGCGCGTTCCTCGGGGTGATCGGCGCGGTGTTCGTGCCGATGTTCGCGGTGCTGGCCGTCGACTACTTCGTGCTCGGCGGCGCCGCCCGCTGGAACACCGCCGAGGACGCGCCCTCGCGCTGGCTGATGCTGCTGCCGTGGGCGCTGGGCTTCGCCGCCTACTGGTTCACCACCTCGACGCCCACGGTCGCCGGCTGGGACGACTTCTGGGCCTCCGCCCGCGACGCCGTCGGCTTCACCCGGGAGCCGTGGATGAACGGCGCGCTCGGCGGCGCGCTGGTCGCGGCCCTGGTGACGCTGCTCATCGGCGTGCTCGGCCGGCGCCGCTCAGCGGCCCGCTGAGGCCCGGCGTTCGACGTTGAGCAGGTGCTGCTTGGCGGCCACGCCTCCGGCGTAGTCGCCGAGCTCGCCGTCCTCACGGACCACCCGATGACAGGGCACGATCACGCACACGGGGTTGGCGCCGACCGCGTTGCCGACCGCGCGAAGGGCGCGCGGCCGTCCGATGCTCGCGCCGATCTCCTCGTACGTCGTGGTCGTGCCGTAGGGCACGGCCATGGTCTTCTGCAGCACGGTACGGGCGAACGGCGTGGCCAGCGCGAGGTCGACCGGCGTGGCGAAGGTGCGCAGCCGGCCGGAGAAGTAGGCGTCGAGCTCCCGGCGCACCGGGTCGAGGCGGCGGGCGTCGGGCCCGATGAACGTGCCGACCTCCTTGGCCACCCGCTCGAACACGGTGTTCTCGGCCTCGAAACTGCAGGCCGCGATCCCCTTACCGGTCACCGCGAGCACCAGCCTGCCCACCGCGCCGTCGTAGGTGCCGAACGCGATCTGCGGCGGCCCCTCGCCCTTGTAGGTGCTGGAGGTCACTCTCAGCAGGGCATCGAGGTCGCTGCTCGACATGCCTCTCACCCGTTTCAGCCACCGGAATCTTCGTGAGCGCAGCGTATCGGACGGATCGCCCGTCAGACCCACCACGCCACGTGCACTATGGAGGTGTGGGATACGCATGGGTCGGCAGTGACGAGGAGATCGCTCGCGCCGTGCTCGCCGGGTCCCCCAACGCCGTGGTGGCGCTCGACCGCGACCAGAGCGTGCTGGTCTGGAACGCGGCGGCCGAGCACCTGTTCGGCTGGACGGCGGACGAGATGCTGGGGCGCCGGGCGCCGATCGTCCCCGACGAGCTGGCCGCCGAGCACAACGCGGTGCTGGAGCGCGTGCGCACCGGTGGGCAGGTGTCGCTGCGCACCAAGCGCGTCCACAAGGACGGCAGGTCGCTCGACCTGCGGGTGGACATCAACGCCCTGCGCATGGGCAACTCCGTGGTCGGCTACGTGCTGGCCCACCATCCCGCGCGGGCCGACGAGGTCGCCGGGCTGCGCATGGAACGCCGGGCCCGGCTGGTGCGCCGGCTCACCGACGTGGTCGGCGACATCAACTCCGAGCTGGAGCTGCCGGCCGTGCTCGACCGCATCTCGGCCAGCCTCACCGAGCTGACGGGCGCGGACGCGGGCGGGTTCGTGCTCATCGAGGGTGAGCGGCTGCGGCTGGTCAGCACGTACCGGCTGCCGGAGACGCTCAGGGGCACCACCACCGGCCTGCGGACGAGCCTGGTGGACAAGCTCTTACGCACGGGCAAGACCGTCATGCTGGAGTCCCAGGGGCTCGGCGACCTGGTGTGGGCCAGGCTCAACGGGCTGCACACGATCGCGCTCGGCCTGGCCGCCGTCGGCGGACGCCCCTACGGCGCCCTCTACGCGCTGTTCGCCGGCCCCGCCCCCGGCCACCTGGAGCTGGAGCTGCTCGAACTGCTGGCCGGGCACGCCGGCATCGCGGTCGGCAACGCGGTGGCCTACCAGGAGGCGGTGCGGCAGCGGGCGCACGAGCGGGCCGTCTTCGACGCCAGCGCCGACGGCATCGCCGTGCTGGACGACGCCGGCCGGGTCGTGCGCTGGAACCCCGCCGCGGCCGAACTGACCGCCTTCCCCGCCGACGCGGTGATCGGCGGCCCGCCGCCGTTCCCGCTGCCCAGCCCCGGCGAGAAGCTGACGTTCCAGATGGAGAACGGGCGCTGGCTGGACGTGGTGAGCGCCCGGATCGAGGAGACCGGCGAGATCGTCATCGACTTCCGCGACGTCACCCAGGCCAAGGAGCTGGAGGAGGCCAAGGACCTCTTCCTGGCCACCACCAGCCACGAGCTGCGCACCCCGATCACGATCGTGCGCGGGTTCGCCGGCACGCTCGACGCGCGCTGGGACAAGATGAGCGACGCCGAACGCCGCTCGGCCGTGCACACGATCGCCGAGCGGGCCGGATCGCTGGGCCAGCTCATGGACCACCTGCTGCTGGGGGCCAGGGCGGGCGCGGACGAGCTGGCCGTGCGGATCGAGGCGTTCGACCTCGCGGCCCGGATCCACGCGGCCACGCTCGGCCTGCCGGTGCTGTCCGACCGCCACCGCGTCGAGGTGCGCATCCCGGACGGATTGCCGCCGGTGCTGGGCGACGCCCTGGCAACCGACATCGTTCTGGGGCAATTGCTGGAGAACGCGTTTAAATATTCCCCAATGGGTGGATTGATCTGTGTTGAAGCTTGGCCCGAAGACGACGGCGTGGTCGTAGTGGTGGATGACGAGGGGGTCGGAATCTCACCGCCTGACCGCGAACGGATCTTTGAGCGCTTCGTCCAGGTGGACAGCGGGGACCGGAGGCGCTTTGGTGGAGTGGGGCTCGGCCTCTACATCGTGCGCAGTCTGGCCAGAGCACAGGGGGGAGAAGTGAGTGCTCAACCGAGGCCCGGAGGGGGTACGAGGATGCGGTTGGTCCTGAGGCGCGCTTCCACTATCCGATCCGACACACCGATGCGGTAACGAGGTGGTCACAGTTGAGCTGATCTATCGTCCAATGTGTACAAGCTGTGATCGAGATGCGGTTTCTGCGATTGGCTAACGGGGCATTTCGGTCGTACCGGGGAGTGTTCCCGCGGGGGGCACAGGGAACGGGGAGGTGGGTGTGTCAAGCGTGGTGCTGCTGCCGTACGCGCCGTCCAGCGTCGCCGTCGCCCGCCAGCGTCTGAGCACTGACCTGCAGGATTGTGGGGTCTACACCTCCGCGATCGACGATGCGGTGCTGGTGGTGAGCGAGTTGCTGAGCAACGCGCTGCGGCACGCGCATCCGCTGCCTTCAGGCATGGTGAGGGTCGCCTGGATGCGTAGCGACGATCACATAGAGGTGGCGGTCAGCGACGGGGGTGCGGCGACAGAGCCGCGGGCGGGCCGCCCGACCCTGTCTTCGCTCGGGGGCCGGGGGCTGGGGATCGTCGAATACGTGGCTGAGAGCTGGGGGGTTCGTCACGACGGTGACACGACGACGGTGTGGGCCATCCTGCCCGCACCCAACGGGGCGGCGGTGAACGGGCAGGTCGCGGCCCTGAAGGAGGCCGGTTAGGCGGTCCTGGCCGCCAGTACGGCCCGTTCGGTGACGGCCCACGCCGTGGAGACCAGGAGGTACAGGCCGGCCGCCAGGGGGAGCACGAGCACGGCCAGCGCGGAGCCGTACGGCAACAGCGGCATGACCTTGCGCAGCAACTCCGGCTGCCCCTCCGGCACCTTGATCGAGCGTGCCGACAGCCATGCCAGCAGCACGAGCCCCGCGATGACGACGACGAAGACCGAAACCGGCCAACTGATCAGACCGAAATGGGCCACCACACCCGCGAGCTGCTGTCCCAGCGGCGCCCCGAACAGAGTGTGACCGGCCAGTGCCGTCGGATGCGTGGCCACCCTGAACATCAGCCACAGGAACGGCAATTGCGCCAGCATCGGCAAGATCCCCGCGAACGGTGACGTGCCCTCCCGGGCGTACAGAGCGGTCAGCTCCTTGGACAGCCGCTCGGGATCGCTCCCATGGCGCTCGCGCAGTTCCTGGAGCTTCGGCGCGAGCCGCTGCCGGACCTGCCCGGCCCGCGCCTGGCGGACGTTGAGCGGCAGCAGGACCAGGCGTACGGCGAGGGTGAACAGCACGATGGCGAGCGCGGCGTGACCCCCGGACACGCCGATGACGAACGTGACAAGTGAATCGATCATGAGCCCTTCAGACATGACGACGGACCAGGGCTCATCACATGACGATGAGCCCCGCTTTGACGGAAGCGGGGCTCGCCTAAGGCGCTCGTGGACGCGGGCGTCCGGCCGCGTCGGGATCGCGCATCCGCTGGAAGGCCGTGCGGCGCGCGTAGGTCAGCGGGAAGCCGGGAGACTCACCGCCGGGGGTGGGCAGCGAGGTGGCCGCCCACGTGGCCAGCAGGAGGATCGCCATCATGGTGATCCCCACCAGCCACGGATCGAACAGAAGCGACGTCACTGCGACGAACGGGACTTACCGACGACGGTGACCGCGATGAAGACGATCAGGGCGACGACCCCGACGATCAGGACGAGCTTGAACAGGCCTGCCAGCAGGGGCAGAAGGAAGTTGAACAGCACGAAGAGACCGAGAAGGGTCCCTAAAACGAGCATCACGACTCTACTCATGAGGCCACCGTACGTCCTCCGAGCATGATCCGCGAGGCTTACGAACCTGTGACGTACATGTCCGCCACCATGTCCGCCACGTGGGGCTCGGCCGTACGGTGAGACGGTGAACACCCGCATCCTGGTGGTCGACGACGACCCGACCGTGTCCGAGGTCGTGGCCCGCTATCTGGAGCGCGACGGGCACGAGGTGGAGTGCGTGGGCGACGGCGCCGAGGCGCTGCGCAGGGCCCTGGCCGACCCGCCCGACCTCATGGTGCTCGACCTGATGCTGCCCAGGATCGACGGGCTCCAGGTGTGCAGGAAGCTCAGGGAGCGGTGGCCGGTCCCGGTGATCATGCTCACCGCGCTCGGCGAGGAGATCGACCGGGTGGTGGGCCTGGAGACCGGGGCCGACGACTACGTGACCAAGCCGTTCAGCCCCCGGGAGCTGGCGTTGCGCGTGCAGTCGGTGCTGCGCCGGGCGCGGGGGGCGTCCGTCACGGCCGGCACCGGCGTGCTGCGCGACGGCGACCTCGTCGTGGACGTCGGCGCCCACGAGGTGCGGCTCGGCGGCGCGCCGGTGATGCTGACGGCCAGGGAGTTCGACCTGCTGGCCTACCTCATGCGCAACCCGCGGCAGGCGTTCAGCCGGTCGGCGCTGCTCGACCAGGTGTGGGGGTGGTCGTTCGGCGACTCCTCGACCGTGACCGTGCACGTGCGGCGGCTGCGGGAGAAGGTCGAGGCGGACCCGACCGAACCGCGGCGGATCGTCACGGTCTGGGGCGTCGGCTACCGGTACGAGCCGATGGAGAGCGCGGGGTGACGCCTCCCGATCCCATGGTGTCGGTGAGCGAGCTGCCCATGGTCGTGGCCGTCTCGGCGGGGCTGGGGCTGCTGGTCGCCGCCGCCGGCGTATGGGCCATGGGACGGCTGCGGACCAGGTCGATCGGGGTGATGCTGGCCGTCGTGGTGGTGGTCGCCGTGGCGGCGACGCTGGCGGGCGTGGTCGCCATCACGATGAAGATGATCATCGAGGGGGCGGTCAAGGACTTCGTGCTCAGCGTGGTCGCGGTGGGCGGCCTGGTGGGGCTCGGAGTGGCGTTCGTGCTGGCCAGGCGGGTGGTGGGGGAGAGCAGGCGGCTGGTGGCGGCCGTGCGCGACGTGCCGTTCAGGGCGCCGCTGGGGTTGCCGGCCGAGCTCCAGGAGATCGCGAGCACCCTTGAGGAGGCGTACGCGCGGGAACGCGCGCTCGAAGGCGCGCGCCGGGAACTGGTCGCCTGGGTGAGCCACGACCTGCGCACGCCGCTCGCCGGCCTGCGGGCCATGGCCGAGGCCCTGGAGGACGGCGTGGTGGCCGACCGCGAGACGGTCGCCCGCTACCACGGCCAGATCAAGCTGGAGGTCGAACGCCTCTCGGCCATGGTGGACGACCTGTTCGAGCTGTCGCGCATCCACGCGGGCGCGTTGCGGCTCTCGCGGGCCAGGATCGGGCTCGCCGACCTCGTCGCGGACACGCTGGCCGGGGTCGAGCCGCTGGCCAGGGCCAAGGGGGTGGTGCTCACGGCGGAGGCGGCGGGGGCCGTGCCCGTGGAGGCCGACGCGGCCGCGCTGGGCCGGGCCCTGCGGAACCTGGTCGTCAACGCCATCCGGCACACGCCCTCGGAACGGGCCGTGGTGCTGCGGGCCGGGGTGGACGAGCAGGGGATGGCCTGTCTGTCGGTGGCCGACGGTTGCGGGGGGATTCCCGAGGAGGATCTGCCTCGGGTGTTCGAGGTGGCGTTCCGGGGGGAGGCCGCGCGTACGCCCACCGCCGACGGCGGCGCCGGGCTCGGGCTGGCGATCGCCCAGGGGATCGTCGAGGCGCATGATGGGATGATCGGGGTGGTCAACGAAGGACCGGGGTGCCGGTTCGAGATCCGGTTGCCCCTGGTGTCCGGAAGCTGACGTTCCCGCACGGTGTCCTGCCTCGATCTTCCGCTGTGGTCTCGCTTCCTCGGTCGTGGGCCGCCCGGGTCTGGGGGCCCGGGTCAGGCGGGTTCGGGGAGCGCGGTGTCGCGTTGCCCGAACGATTCCGACATCGCCCGGAACGTCGGGCAGGGCCAGCGCCACATGCAGCTCCGGCACCGCAGGATCGGGTTGGCGGTGTCGCTCGTGATGCCACCCGCGTCGCGCGGCTGGTGCAGGTCGAGCAGCCGCAGCCCGAGCTCGGCGAACCTGAGCAGGTCGGCGCGGGAGCCGGCCAGGAAGTCGAGGTCTTCGCTCGCCAGCCTGGTGCGGATCGGGACGTAGCCCTCGTGGTTCAGCAGACCGCGCAGGCGCGCTGCTTCGTCATGCCATGAGGTGGCCTTTTCTGTGCGGATGAGGATGGTCTCCAGACGTTCCCGGAGCCCCTGACGCTGTGGATCTTCAGGTTTCTCTGCATTCATCGATACGAGGCCCATGGGGCGGGCCACAGCCCCTCCTTCTCCGTGAAGCGTTGCCGGTTCCGGTGTCACGCTGTCAAGCTTCGCGTACTCTCCGTTTTGATGGAGCCCAAACGGAGGACAAAAACCTGTCGTTCCCCTCTCGGCGTGACAACGTGACCGGAAGCCTCCGCGCCGCTAGCCTGCCCATGTGGAGCTCAAGGTCTCGACTCGATCACATGCCGGGTGCGCACTCGTTGCCATCACCGGAGAAATCGACCTCTATACGGCGCCTCACCTGCAGGCCGAGTTCACTCGGCTGCTGCAGGACGAGCCCAGCCGGGTGGTCATCGACATGTCCGCCGTGGATTTCTGCGACTCCACGGGGATGAACGTGCTGCTCTCGGCGCTCAAGCGCATGAAAGAGCGGGGAGGTGTGCTGGAGGTGGCCGCGCCGCGTCCGGCCGTCCGCAAGATCCTGCAGGTCACGGGGCTCGTCTCGGTGTTCACCGTGCACGACGAGCTGCCGCAGGAGTTCCTCATCACCGAGGGATCATGACGCAGGCTGACACGGCTGTCGTCATTCCCGCGGTGAACGAGGGCGACCGCATCGCCGCCACCGTCGCCGCGGCGGCCGGCCTGCCGGGCGTCGATCTCGTCGTGGTCGTCGACGACGGCTCGACTGACCGCACCGGCAAGGTGGCGCGGGCGGCGGGCGCGCGGGTGGTCCGCCACAGCCGCAACCGCGGCAAGGCCGCGGCCATGGAGACGGGCGCGGAGGCCGTACGCCTCCTCGACGAGGACCGTGCCCCTCGCCACCTGCTCTTCCTCGACGCCGACCTGGGTGACACGGCGAGCGCCGCGGCGCCGCTGGTGGAGCCCGTGCGCGAGGGCAAGGCCGACATGACGATCGCGCTGTTCGGCACCCGGGTGAAGCTCGGCGGCCATGGGTTAGTCGTGCGCGTGTCCAAGGACGGCATCCGCCGCGCCACCGGCTTCGAGGCCGCCCAGCCGCTCAACGGCCAGCGTTGCCTGACCAGGGCCGCCTTCGAGGCCGCCCGGCCGCTGGCGCACGGGTTCGGCGTGGAGACGGCGCTCACGATCGACCTGCTGCGCAAGGGGTTCAGGGTCGTCGAGGTCGAGGTGGAGATGTCCCACCGGGCCACCGGCAACGACTGGCGGGCCCAGTTGCACCGCGCCCGGCAGTTGCGGGACGTCGCCCTGGCTCTGGCGAGCCGGGAGCCGGTGGTCGTCGAAAATCTCGGCAAACTCCTTCCTAAGCGGTGATTTCGGCCTCCGGGTTATCCACAGGCGTGGATGATCTGGGGCTGGGGCCGTGACGAGTGTGCTGGAATTTGCGGGTGACTTCGGAGAGACGCCGCAAACAGGCACAAGCCCCACCTTTCTGGGTGGCATCGCTGCGGCTTCCGTGGTCTGCCGCTGACCGGCGCCGGTTCCCGGCGGGCGGCGGCGGGGTCGCCGCGTGGGGTGCGCGGCCGGTGTTCGCCCGGGCCTCCGCGGCCGGTGGGCGGGCGGCGGCGCCTCGGCCGGGGCGGCTCGCCGAGGCCGTCCGGGCGCGGCTCGCGGTTCCCGGGCTGGTGATGATCGCCGTCTCGGTGCTCCTGACGATCACGATCGGGTTGCTCGGGCCTTCTCCCATGGTTCCCGCGCTGGGCGGGCCGGGGTGGCAGCCGCCGTACTGGGTGGACGCCCGTCCTGATCCTTATGCGGTGCTCGTCCTGGCCGCCGCGGCCTTGCTCATCGGCGGGGCCGGGCTGCTGGCGGCGCTGGCCGCCGGGCCGCGTCCCGGGCTGCCGGTGCGGCCGCTGGTGCTGCTCGGGTGCCTCGCCGCGGGGGTGCTCGCGTTCCTGCCTCCCTCGGGCTCCGGCGACCATCTCAACTACGCCGTGTACGGCCGGATGGTCACGCTCGGCCTCAACCCCTACACGCACGGCGCCGTCGACCTGCCGGGCGATCCCATCGCCGACGCGGTCGAGCGGCCGTGGCGCGAGGAGCCCAGCGTCTACGGGCCCGTCGCCACCGCCCTCCAGGCATTGGCGAGCTGGATCGGGGGCGACTCGCTCCGGCTGACCATCTTCGTGCTGGCGGTGTTCAACGCCGCCGCCTTCGTCGTCACGGCCCTGCTGATCGACCGCTTCACCAGGGACGACCCCGCCCGGCGGCTGCGGGCCGCGCTGTTGTGGGCGGTCAACCCGCTCCTGCTCTACCACCTGGTCGCGGGCATGCACGCCGACACCCTGGCCATCGCCTGCATGGTGGCCGCGCTGCTGGCCAGGGCACGTCCGGCGGCGTCCGGGGTGCTGCTCGGGCTCGGGGTGGCGACGAAGCTCAACGCGGGGCTGGTGGCCTTGGGCCCCGCGTGGGAGCTGCGTCGCCGTCCGGGGCGGCTCGCCGTCATGGCGGCCGCCGCGCTGGCCGTGGTGGTCGTCGGCTACGCGGTCGTCGGGCCCGAGGCGATCACGCCGGTGACGACCACCAGCAAGGCGATCTCGCACGCCTCGTTCTGGAAGCTGGTGCAGGGGTGGCTCTGGGCGCTGGTGGGCACCGGGCGCGCGTACCGGGGCGAGATCCAGGTGGGCGCGCTGGTGGTGCTCGCGGTCGTCGCCTGGTCGTTGCTGCGGCTGGCGTCCCGGCGGTCCGCCTTCCGCGAGGGGGCCTCCGGAGGGCTGGAGGCGCCGGTCGTGGCGGCGGCGCTTGTCGTGGCCTACCTGTTCGCCACGCCGTACATCCTGCCCTGGTACGACGGGCTGGCGTTCGGCATGCTCGCCCTGGTGGGCGCCTCGGCCGTCGACGGGTTCATGGTCGCCCACCTGCTGATCCTGTCCCTGGCCTACCTGCCCGCCCGGGTCGACGGGCAGCCGCAAGGGGCCGAATGGCTCAGTGGCGTCCTCAGGCCTCAGATCGCGTGGGCGCTGCTGGCGTTGACCGTTCTGCTGGTGGGGTGGGCGTGGCGAGCTGCAGGGCCCGTACGCAGGCCGCGAGCGTCAGCGGCACCGCCACCGTGAGCGCCATGGCCGGGATGGCGATGCCCGAGTCGTTCATCAGGAAGCCGATGAAGGCGCAGGTGAGCGTCCCGAACAGGCCGGCCCTGAGCGGCGGGGCCAGCGCGTACGCCTGACCCAGCGCCGAGGCGCCCCACCTCGACGGGCGGGCCAGCACCAGGAACAGGAACGCCAGCGCGACCACCGAGAGCAGGGTCAGCGGCCAGTTGCCCACGCTCACCCCGATCATGGCCCCGAACTTGCGTCCGACGACGGTCCACGCCTGGCCGTCGATGATCTGCTGCACGAACGCGCCGAGATGCGTGCGCCTGTCGGCCGGGCGCATCCAGTCGAAGACCGAGATGGCGGCGATCAGCGCGACCGCGCCCACCCCCACGACCAGGAGTTTCACCACCGACACGCGCCTGCCGGACAGCAGGATGAGGAAGACCGCCACCCCGATCACGAACGCCGGGACACCGCCGAAGTCGGCGCCCCACGAGGGCGAACCGTCCGCGAAGACGGCGAAGGCGCCGTACAGGCCGCACAGCGCCACGACCACCGTCCTGGAGACGCCCCTGCCGAGCAGCCAGTGGGCCACCCCGGCCAGGCCGAGGACCGTGCCGGTGGCGTAGACGGCGAAGGCGATGTTGCTGAAGCCGTAGAAACGTCCTCCGGTGACGGGTTCGTAGCCGGTCACGGCGTTGACCTGGAGGGCCGAGCCGGTCATCACGTCGATGAGGAGGGCGAGCGAGGTGACGGCCGCGACCACGGTGAGCGGGCCCAGCACGTGCGCGCGCCACGGGCCGGCGAACGCGAGGCCGGTGATCAGGGCGGCGATGGCCAGGATCGTCACGATCACCGAGACCATCGGCATCGGCAGGCTCCACCACGGCACGAGCTGGGCCAGGAACGTGGAGACCGCGATCGCGCCGCTGACGGTCGCCACCACCTGGATGGCGGCCAGCAGCTTCGAGGCGTCGGCCGGTTCGCCGCCCGTGGCAGGGGCGGGGTGGCCGTTCGCCTCGGCAGCGCCCGTCACGGCGGCGGCCGCCGGCGGCGTGCGGTCATCGGCGGCGCCGGACGCGGGCGGGGCCTGCCGGACGCGGGAGGAGCGGCGGCGGCGCAGCGCCAGGGCGGCCAGGGCGTAGAAGAGCAGCTGGACGCTCACCAGGACGGTGAAGAAGGGCCCGCGTACGTCCCGCAGCACCTGGCTGGCCAGGTCGCCGTCGGCCAGCCGGGTCACCGTGGCGGCGGCCGGCGCGGTGGCGTCGCCGTCGGGCTGCCAGGCGCGGCCGACCACGTCGCGGGGGGCGGTCAGGCCCAGGAGCTGGATGGCGGTGGCGGTGAGGTCGGTGATGGTGACCAGGCCGTCCTGGCGGGTGGAGGAGGCGGTGAGGGAGCCGCCCGGCGGGTACGGCTGCCCGCTCGGGGACGGCCCGGTGGCGAGGGCCGCGTGGAGGTGGGCGTTCGGGCTGAGGTCGGAGATGCCGGCGAGCAGGACGGTGGTGTTCGGGGGCACTCTGCCGATCAGGGCGGCGATCTGCTGGTCCGCCCTGGTCGCGGCGGCTTGACGTTCGGCGGCCGGGAGGGAGACCGGGATCCCGTGGTCGTCGAGGGGGCCGCGGGCCCAGGCGGTGGTGAGGTCGGCGGCTTCGAAGACGATCAGGTTGTAGGGGGTCAGGTCGTTCAGGGCGTCGAGGGTGGGGGCGTATTTAGTGATTTTTCCGGTCTTGTCGGCGGCGGCGAGGGCGGCGCCGGGGCCGATCGCCGCCACCTTGCCCCCGCCGTCCGCCACCAACTGGCCGAGCGTGCCGATCTGCGCCGCGTAGCCGGTGTCGGCCTGGAAGGCCACCAGCTCCCGCCACCCGGGGACGGTGGCGCCGTCCCCGGCGGGCTGGGGAGGCGTCGCGGCGGGGCAGCCCTGTCCGGGCGTGCCGGCGCGCTGGCCCGCGGAGACGGTCAGCCAGCCCGCCATCGGGCAGGTGAGGCCGCGGTCCTTGGGCGGGACGGCGCGGGTGGACAGCGACGCCGAGCTGCCCTGGGCGGCGAGCTTCCACAGGGTGGGCGTGCCCGACTCGCTGAAGTCGCTCCACTGCAGACCTGGGACGCCCACCACCACGACCCGCCGCCCTTTCGGGCCGCCCCGCCCCGGGACGCCGCTGCCCGAGGCCGCCGCGGCGCCCGGCGCGGTCATGGCGCCGGAGCGGATCATCGCGGCACCGCCCTGGGAAGCGGCGGCCGCGGCGGAGGCGGGAAGGAGGAGAGCGGCGAGCATGAGGCCGAGGAGCACCGTGACGAGCCGGCGGCGCGCCCGAGGCGCCGCTGTCCGGAGGTGCCGCAGGCGGGAGCCGGTCACGGCGCTCGGGGACGCGGGGCGTACGCGACGCGCTTGGTGCCCGCCCCCGAGCGTGGCGTAAGGCATGTACGGAACCCCCAGTGTCTGCGCCCTCGATCAACAGCCACGGTAACGTGCCACATCGTGACAAGAGGCGAGGTGCGAGTGATCCGGCGGCAGTGGTGGGCGTGGGCGGTGGTGGCGCTCGTCGTCGCGGCGGCGGCCGCGCCTCTCGTGCACACATGGCTGACCAACCCGGACGACCAGCGGCTCGTCGACCTCGACGTCTACCGTACCGGCGGCCAGATGCTGCTCGACGGCCGTCCGGTGTACGACTTCTTCACCCCGGCGCCCCAGTTGCTGCCGTTCACCTATCCGCCCATCGCGGCGATGCTGGCCGTGGCGCTGGCCGAGATGTCCTGGGGCACCGCCCAATGGGTGTGGACGGCCGGCATCTTCGCGGCGCTGGCGGTCACCGTCTGGTTCGCCTTCCGCCAGGCGCTGCGGGCCTACGTGCCGTGGGTGTTCGGGCTGCTCATGGTGGCCTGCACGTACCTGATGCCGATCCGGGACCAGGTGCGGTTCGGGCAGGTGGACATCCTACTGGTCGCCCTGTGCCTGGTGGACTGCCTGGCGCGGCGGCCCTGGCTGCCCCGGGGGTTCCTGGTCGGGCTGGCCACGGCCGTCAAGCTGACTCCCGGCGTCTTCCTGATCTACTTCCTGGTCACCAGGCAGTGGCGGACGTTCTTCATGGCGGCGTTCGTGGCGGCCGTGCTGACGGTGCTGCCGTTCGTGGTGATCCCGCAGGACGCGTCCGCCTTCTGGTTCTCGGCGCTGCTCGATCCGGAGCGGCTGGGGGCGAACACCGCCACGACGAACCAGTCGATCCGGGGCATGCTGCTGCGGCTGTACATGCCGGAGTCGCTGACGTTCGTGATGTGGGCCGTGATCGTGGCGGCCGTGGCCTGGTACGGGTTCCGGGCGGCGCGGGCGGCGTACCAGGCGAAGGACGAACTGACGGCGGTGGCACTGACGTCGCTGATGGCGGTGCTGCTCTCGCCGGTCGCCTGGATCCACCATCTGGCCTGGGTGGTCGTGGTGCTCGGGGCGATCGTCGGCGACGGGCGCGACCCGGTCAGGCTGCGGGTGGCCGCGGGGGTCTGGCTGTTCTACGTGGTGCCCGTGCCCTGGTGGGGGGTCTCGCTGATCGCCGCCGGGATCCCGGGGGTGAGCCTGGTGCTGGGGAAGATCGTGCAGGACGGGTTCGGGCTCGGGGCGCTGGTCCTGGTCTGGCTGCTGGCGTCCTGGTTGCCCAAACGGCGGCAACTGGCTTGACCGAAGTATTACCCTCTGTGGCGTGCTCGTTACCGCTTGGGTAGTCGTGGGCCTCGTGGCCGGGGTGAGTGGCGTGTTCATCGGCTACATGGGCCTCAGGCAGGCCAGGGCCGCCGTCGACGACTGCCTGCGCAGGGTGGCCAGGCAGACCAGCGAGGGCGCGGGCGACCTCAAGGCGATCAGAGACGTGGCCGTGTGCCGCTACGACGCGCTCGCCGAGATGAGCGGCAGGCTGTCGTTCTCGGTGGCCATGATCAACGGGCTGGGCGACGGCATCGTGCTGACCTCGATCAACGGCACCAGCGAGACCCGCACGTACGTGCGTCCGGTGGTGGGCGGGAAGGGCCAGCAGCCGCTGTCGCCGGAGGAGGAGCAGGCGGTGCGGGCGGCCCGGCTCGGGCTGGGGCCGCTGGTGCCGCCGCGGGTCCTGAAGGGTTCACGCTGAGTGTCCGTACGGGTGCCGTACGCGGTCGGCGAAAGGGCGGCGTGCTGCGACCACCTGCGGATACTCTGGATGCATGCCCAGACTCGCCTATCTCGGACCGGAAGGGACCTTCACCGAAGAGGCCCTGAGGCTCCTTGATCCCGCCGCCGAGCGGCTGCCCTGCGCCACGGTGAGCGCGGCGCTCAACGCCGTCCGCTCCGGTGACGCCGACGGCGCCGTCGTGCCGCTGGAGAACTCCATCGAGGGCGCGATCACCACCACGCTCGACGAGTTCGCCTGGGGCGAGCCGTTGACGATCACGGCCGAGCTGCTGCTGCCGGTCCAGTTCTCGCTGCTGGCCAGGCCCGACACCGAGATCGCGCACATCAAGCGGGTCTACACCCATCCCGCGGCCATCACGCAGTGCCGCGCCTACATCGCCCGCGAGCTGCCCGACGCCGTGGTGGTCGCCGCGCCTTCCACGGCCGCCGCGGCCCAAGAGGTCTCGCTGCCGGGCTCGCCGTACGACGCGGCCATCGCCGCGCGCATCGCCGGCGAGCACTACGGGCTGGTCGCGCTGGCCGGCGACATCGGCGACCGGTCCGACACGGTGACCAGGTTCGTCAAGGTGAGCCGTCCGGGGCCGCTGCCGGAGGCGACCGGCTCCGACCGCACCACGCTGGTCGTCTTCCTGGCCGACGACCACCCGGGCGCGCTGCTGGAGATGCTGACCGAGTTCTCCGTGCGCGGGGTCAACCTGACCCGCATCGAGTCCCGGCCGACGGGCGACGGCATCGGGCGCTATTTCTTCCACTTCGACTTCGAGGGGCACATCGCCGATGCGCGGGTGGGCGAGGCCGTCGCCGGGCTCCACCGCATCTGCGGCGAGGTGCGCTTCCTCGGCAGCTACCCCCGCGCCGACGGGGTGGCCCCGCAGATCAAGAGAGGCACGGCCGACACCCAGTTCGCCGAAGCCGCCGACTGGCTGACCCGCATCAGATCCGGCCGGCTCTGACCACGGAGAGGCCCTTCACATGGGCCTAAGCGCTCCGGGGGGCGTCGGCGCGAGTCCGGCCGTGGCCGCCCACCGAGCGGAGCGGGGAATGCGGGGGCGGGGTGGGGGTGGGCGCCGGTAGCCTTTCCTTGTGATTGACCTGCGTACCCTTCGTGAGGATCCCGACCGGCTACGGGCGTCGCAGCGTGCCCGCGGTGAGGACGACTCCGTCGTCGCAACGCTGCTCGACCTCGACGAGCGCCACCGATCCGCGCTGACCTCGTTCGAGTCGATGCGCGCTGAGCAAAAGAGCATGGGCAAGTCGGTCTCCAAGGCGCAGGGCGAGGAGAAGGCCGCGCTGCTCCAGCGGGCCAAAGACCTCGCGAGCCAGGTCAAGGCCGCCGAGGCCGAGGCGGAGAAGCTGGCCGCCGAGCTCGACCAGCTCATGCAGACGGTGCCGAACATCGTCGAGGAAGGCGCCCCTCCGGGCGGCGAGGACGACTATGTCGTCCTGGAGACGTTCGGGGAGCCGCGCCAGTTCGACTTCGAGCCGAAGGACCACCTGGAGCTCGGCGAGGCGCTCGGCGCGATCGACATGGAACGCGGCGCCAAGGTGTCCGGCTCGCGGTTCTTCTTCCTCAAGGGCGTCGGCGCGCGCCTGCAGCTCGGCCTGCTCAACATGGCGATGCAGCAGGCGATCGAGGCCGGGTTCACGCCGATGATCACTCCGGTGCTGGTCAAGCCGGAGACCATGCAGGGCACCGGCTTCCACGTGGCCCACGACAAGGAGATCTACCGCCTGCCGGAGGACGACCTCTACCTCGTCGGCACCTCCGAGGTGGCGCTGGCCGGCTACCACGCCAACGAGATCGTGAGCGGCGACGAGCTGCCGCTGCGCTACGCGGGCTGGTCGTCGTGCTTCCGCCGCGAGGCCGGCTCGTACGGCAAGGACACCCGGGGCATCATCAGGGTCCACCAGTTCGACAAGGTGGAGATGTTCTCCTACGTCCGTCCGGAGGAGGCGCACGAGGAGCACCAGCGGCTGCTGGCCTGGGAGAAGGACATGCTGGCCAAGATCGAGGTCCCCTACCGGATCATCGACACGGCGGCGGGCGATCTCGGCATGTCGGCGGCACGCAAGTTCGACTGCGAGGCGTGGATCCCGACCCAGGGCCGCTACCGCGAGCTGACCTCGACCTCCAACTGCACCGAGTTCCAGTCGCGCAGGCTCGCCGTCCGTTATCGCGACAAAGACGGCAAGCCGCAGCATCTGGCCACGCTCAACGGCACGCTGGCCACCACCCGGTGGATCGTGGCGATCCTGGAGAACCACCAGCAGGCCGACGGCTCGGTGGTGGTTCCCAAGGCGCTGCGTCCCTACGTGGGGCTCGACGTGCTGGAGCCGTCCAAGTAGGAGTGGCGGCGGGCGTCGACCGCGATGACGGCGACGCCCGCGATCACGATCAGGCCGGTCAGCAGGGCCGCGAGCGTGACGGCGGTCCCGTGGGTCTCGGGCGTGCCGTGTGCCCAGCCCTGGAAGGGCAGGTAGACGGCCGCGTAGACCAGTGGCGCGGCCACCACGCCGGTCAGCGCGCTCACCGGCTGCGGCTTCCCGTCCCAGGCCAGTACGAGGCACGCCAGCCCGGCCGCCAGGGCCACCGCCCAGCTGAACATGGCGGTGAGGTCGACCAGCGCCGCCTCGCCGCTCTCGCTGTCCAGCGCGACGAACATGGCCAGCGCCCCGATCGCCCCCGATGCCGCGAACGCGCCCTGATACCGGCGCATCCTGGCGCCGACGCCGCCCAGCAGCATGCACATCGCCAGGAACAGCGCGACGTTCCGCTCGGGGCCGAGGTCCACCTCGTCGTCCTGGACGTCGTCGAGCGTGTAGGACCAGCCGAGGCGACGCCAGGCGCCTGAGACGTCCCTGACCAGGATGCCGTCCACGCCGTTGGCGACGACCACGACGTGTCCTCCGGGCCTTGCCTGGACCGCCAGGTCGTAGGACATGAGCATGCTCTCGTCCTCGCCGTGCTTCCTGGCCAGCCGGAGGCGGGTGTCGGGGGACGGTTCCCAGGAGGGCCGCCAGGTGAGGCCGCCGTCGTCCGACTGGTCCACGCCGAGGTGGTTCTGGCGGACGCGGTAGCAGCGGGTCGCCTGGCCGGGCACGCACTGGGCGCTGATCGACGTCCGGGGGGAGGCGGGAGCGGTCGCGTCGGTCCAGGTCGTCCCGCCGTCGTCGGAGAGGCGGGAGCTCTGTTCCGTGCCGGTCGTCCCGACGACGATCTTGCCCGATTCGGTCACGTCCACGGACAGGGCCGCCGATGCCGGGACGGGCCCGGCCGTGGCGGTCACGGCCAGGACGGCCAGCGGCACGGTGACCATGATCCGCCGGCGCGGGGAGTCGGCGTCGGCGCTGCGCTGCCGTACCCACCAGGCCAGGGCGAGGGCAGGCAGGGCGATCAGGTCCGTGGGGTCGGCCAGGACGCGCGAGGGCCCGGCCACGAGGCTCCAGCCCTGGGAGGCGAGATCGGCGCCCGTCTCCGTGGTCTTCATGAACGTGAACAGCAGACCGGTCAGGACGGTGGCCGCCAGGTCGGCGCGGCGTCCGAGGAGCAGTGCCATCAGGGCGGGGGCGACGACGAGTCCGGCCAGGTCACTGAGCTTGCCGGTGAGCAGGCCGGGCCAGAGCGGCTTGAAGAGGTGGTCGTTGAGCAGGAGCAGGATGACCCCGGTGATGGTCACGGGGTGACATAACCACGCGTACCTCATATACGGGTGGATGGCGGGAGACGGAGGGAAGTTGGGCCGCGCCCGAGGCCGTGACTGATTTGTGAACCTCCCCTTTGTCCACAGGAAGACGTCCGCCTGTGGACGGCAGTCCGCGCGGGCGCTTCAGACGGCCTCTGGCGCGCGAGTACATGTCCGGACATGAGAAGGGGCCACGGAGGGCCTCCCAGGGCCGTGACGGCGTCCTGGAGGCTCTGGCGAGCGGCCGGCAAAGGCTCTGGGGCGTCGGGCTGAGGGCTCCGGAGGCTGGCCTGGGCTTCGGCGGGAAGCACAAAGGCCGGAGTCCGCTGGAATGCGGACCCCGGCCTTAGTTGCGAACTACGAACTACAGGTCAGAGGGCACGGACCTGGGAGGCCTGCGGCCCCTTCTGTCCCTGCGTGATCTCGAACTCGACCCGCTGGCCGTCTTCAAGGCTGCGGTAGCCGTTGCCGACGATCTCGGAGAAGTGCACGAACACGTCCGGCGCACCGCCGTCCGGGGCGATGAAGCCGAAGCCCTTCTCAGCGTTGAACCACTTGACGGTTCCCTGAGCCATAAAAGCTCTCCCTCAGGATGTGAATCTATGGGACCCACACCTCGTGGATCCCGGTGTGTCGTACAGCAAGCACCCGGGGTGGCTCAGACAAAGTCATGCTGGTTTTCACTACGGGATCAGCTAATACAACGCCATCACATCTAACACCATTCTGGCGCGTTGGTGTTCCCGTCCCTACGAAGATTTCTGTCAGGCGGCATCACCGGGCAAACTGGAACCTGTTATGCAGAGCCTTGCACCGCCGCGCCTAGTGGCCACCGACCTCGACGGCACCGCCCTGCGCGCCGACGGAACCGTGTCTCCCCGGACGGCTGCGGCCTTCGCGAAAGTCGAGGAATCCGGGGCCGCGCTCGTGTTCGTGACCGGACGTCCGCCGAGGTGGATGAGGGAGGTCGCGGGCGCCGTACGGCACCGTGGCCTGGCCGTATGCGCCAACGGCGCACTGATCTACGATCTGCATACCGAACGGATAGTGGAATCTCACCTCATCGACGCCCGCGTACTCGGGGAAGTCGTCGCTCAGCTACGAGCGAACGTGTCCGGTCTCGCATTTTCGGTCGAGTATGAAGGTGGGTTTGCGCACGAGTCCGATTTCCGGCTCGGCGGCCTGGATCGCAAGGGTGTCGGAGTTGTCCGGATTGACCGAGACGCACTGACCGCCCGGCCCTGCGTCAAATTGCTCGCCCTCCATCCCGACATGGGCGCCGACGAGCTGCACGCGACCGTGCACGACCTGGTGGGCCACCTGGTGACCGCGACCCACTCCAGCCACGGCGGCCTGGTCGAGATGAGCGCCCAGGGCGTGACGAAGGCCACGGCGCTGGCCACGCTCGCCGGGCGGCACGAGATCAAGCCGGCCGAGGTGGTCGCCTTCGGCGACATGCCGAACGACCTGCCCATGCTGAGCTGGGCAGGCACGTCGTACGCCGTCGCGAACGCCCATCCCGACGTGCTGGCGGCGGTCGATCACGTGACCGCGTCCAACGACGAGGACGGCGTCGCTCAGGTGCTGGAGCGGCTCTACAGGTAGGGGCCCGACCCGCTCGGCGGCCGGTGGCCCTCGTCACCCGGCACGCCGGGCAGCGCCCTGCGCATCTGTTCCAACTGGGCCCTCGCCGCCATCTGCTGGGCGAACAGGGTGGTCTGGATACCGTGGAACAAACCCTCCAACCAGCCCACGAGCTGGGCGTGCGCGATGCGCAGCTCGGCCTCGCTGGGGGGCGTGCCGTTGTCGTCGGTGAAGGGGAGCGACAGCCGTTCCAGCTCGTCGACCAGCTCCGGCGCCAAACCGTCCTCAAGCTCCTTGATGGAGGACTCGTGGATCTCCTTCAAGCGCTTGCGGCTGGCCTCGTCGAGGGGGGCGGCGCGCACCTCCTCCAGGAGCTGCCTGATCATGCTGCCGATGCGCATCACCTTGGCGGGCTGCTCGACCAGGTTGGTGACCGAGCGCTCTTCATCACCGCTATCGCCCTGACCTTGGAAGTCGGGGCCCACCACCACGATGTGAGGGGTGTTGTTGTCCTCAGCATTCATAACACTCACCGTACTAGCAGGATCTTGCCGACGTGCTCTCCCGAATCCAACATTCGGTGTGCATCGGCTGCCTCCGCCATGGGCACCCTCGCGTACACCACCGGACGTACGGCACCCGCCTCGACCAGCGGCCAGACGTTGTCCACGACGCTCCGGACGATGACGCCCTTCTCGTCGACCGGACGGGCGCGCAGCGTGGTGCCATGGACGGAGGCCCGCTTGGTCAGCAGCGCGCCGAGATCGAGCTCGGCCCTCCCGCCGCCCTGAAGCCCGATGATCACCAGCCGGCCGCCGGTGCGCAGCGCCCGTACGTTGGCCGCCAGGTATTTGGCGCCCATGATGTCGAGGATGACGTCGGCCTCCACCCGGTCGGCGAAGTCCTCCTCGCGGTAGTTGACGACCTCGTCCGCGCCCAGCTTCCTGACCTGCTCGGCCTTCGCCTCGGACCCGACCGTGGCCGCCACCCGCGAGCCGAGCGCCTTGGCGAGCTGCACCGCGAAAGTGCCGATGCCGCTGGCCCCGCCGTGCACCAGCAGCGTCTCGCCGCGCCGCAGCCGGCCGACCATGAACACGTTCGACCACACCGTGCACGCCACCTCGGGCAGCCCCGCCGCCTCGGCCAGCGGCACGCCCTGCGGCGCCGGCATGACCTGCTGCCAGGGCACCGCCACGCGCTCGGCGTAACCGCCGCCGGCCAGCAGCGCGCACACCTCGTCGCCGGCCTTGAACTGCTCGACGTCCGCCCCCACCGCGGCCACCACGCCCGAGACCTCCAGCCCGGGGTACAGGGGCGCGCCGGGAGGCGGGTCGTAGAAGCCCATCCGCTGGTGGACGTCGGCGCGGTTCACCGCGGAGGCCGCCACGTCGATGAGCACGTCGCCGCGTCCGACGGCCGGATCGGGCACCTCACGCCATTCCAGGACCTCTGGTCCGCCCGGCTCGGTGATCTCAATGGCTCGCATGCGATCCACGGTAGCCGGGCAAAGAAGTTGTGGGTTGCCGGGCTGCGCGGGAACGCGTGGCGTTAACCTGCAAAGTATTTGCTGCCCCTTTAGACCCACCCGAGGGGGAACACGGTGGCAAGACACGATCGAGAAGAATCTCTCGAGGAACAGCTGGCCTGGCTGGACGCGATCAAGGAGACGGAGGAGACGCCCGTCTCCGTCGGAGCCTCGTCCGCGTCGGCGGACGAGCCGGTCGCTTCGCCGTACCCCAAGGACCCGTGGCTGCTCGTGCCCACGCCGCACGACACGCCGACGCCGCCGCTGTTCCGCGCCGCCGTCGACTCCGTTTACGGCCACGCGGCGGCCGAGGATCTGCCCGAGGCCGAGAGCGAGGCCGGTGAGTGGCTGGACAGGGCCGCCACGCAGGAGAGCGGCCGGGGTCAGGAAGGCGGCAGAGGGCAGGAGAGCACGGCCGGTGAGCCGGCCGCGCCGCCGGTGAGCCTCGGCCGGTCGGAGGACCCGTTCCTGGCGCCCCTCAAGCCGTTGCCGCGCCCTGACGACACCGACAGCTACTCCTTGACGTTCACGCCGCCCGAGCGGGCGGGGAGCGGGGAGAAGGACGCCGAACAGGCCCGGGAGCAGGGCGAGAAGCCGAGCCAGGAGCAGGGCGAGGAGCCCTTCCAGGAGCGGGGGCGGCAGCAGGGCGAGGAGCCCTTCCAGGAGCGGGGGCGGCAGCAGGGCGAGGAGTCGTTCCAGCAGCAGGGCGGCGAGCAGGAGCGCGAGGGCGAGGAGCCGGGCTGGCCGTCGCTCGGCGACTGGTCGCGGCCCGCCGAGCAGTCGAACGAGACGCAGCCGATGATCACCGAGCTGCCCGAGGCGTTCGACGCGCCGGCCCGAACCGAGCCGGCCACGATGTTCGACATCCCGGCCCGTACCGAGTCGCGCAGGGCGTTCGACGAGCCCGCCCGTACCGAGCCCGGCCCGGTCGAGCCCGCCGAGGCCGCCGAGCCCGCTCCCGCCGAGCCGCCGCGCGGGTTCGAGGAGCCCGTACGCGCGGAGGAGCCCGTCCACAGGGAACCTGAACGCGAGGAGCCGCCGGCCGACGAGCGGCCCCGCTGGGACGAGCGGCCGCAGTGGTCCGACACCTCCTTCCGCGAGGGCCGCCCGCAGCGGCCCGACCTCTCGCACGGCGAGGCGCCCGCCCCCCAGGAGGCCGCGCGGGACGAGCGCCCGCAGTGGAGCGACCGCCAGGAGTGGCGGCCGGCCGAGCGGGAGATCCCGCCGCCGCACGAGCGCCGGCGGCGTCCGGCGCCCATCCCCGTGTTCACCGCGCCGCAGCGCCCGCCGCTCACCGGCAGGCCGACCGCCGACAGCCTCGACCCTGAGTCGCTGCTGCGCGGCAGGCGCAACGCGCCCTCCAAGGGCTGGCGGCGGCTGGTCTACAAGGCGTCCGGCGGCTGGATCAAGCCGGGCGAGGCGCCGGAGGTGCGCCGCCGCCGCGAGCTGGTGACCAGGGCGCGCACCCCCGTGACCACCGGCCACCACCGGGTGGCCGTGCTGAGCCTGAAGGGCGGCGTGGGCAAGACCACGACCACGGTCGGGCTCGGCGCGACGCTCGCGCAGATGCGCGGCGACCGCGTCATCGCCGTCGACGCCAACCCCGACCGGGGCACGCTGTCCGACAAGCTGGTGCTGGAGACCTCCGCCACCGTGCGCGACCTGCTCAACGAGCGCGACCAGGTCAAGCGGTACGTGGACATCAGGGCGTTCACCTCGCAGGCGCCCTCGCGGCTGGAGGTGCTGGCCTCGGACCGCGACCCCTCGGTGTCGGAGGCGTTCAGCGGCGCCGACTACCAGGCCGTCTCCCAGGTGCTGGAGAACTTCTACTCCATCTGCATCACCGACTGCGGCACCGGCCTGCTCCACTCCGCCATGGGCGGCGTGCTCGGGCTCGCCGACCAGATCGTGCTGGTCAGCAGCCCTTCCGTGGACGGCGCCAGGGCCGCCTCGGCCACCCTCGACTGGCTGGAGGCCCACCACTACGCCGATCTGGTGAAGAACGCGACCGTGGTGCTGTGCAGCGTCCGGCCGCGGTCGAAGTCGGCGGTGGACATCAGAAAGCTGGAGGCCCATTTCGCGGCCAGGTGCCGCGCGGTGATCAGGGTGCCGTACGACCCGCACCTGGAGGAGGGCGCGGAGATCGACCTCGACCGGCTCCAGGAGGCGACCAGGGAGGCCTACCTGCAGCTCGCCGCCAGCGTGGGCGACGGGTTCGCGGGGGTGCGCGAGTGAGCGGAGGGTGTGGGATTCGAACCCACGAGGCCATCGCTGACCTGGCCGCTTTCAAGGCGGCTGCACTCGTCCACTATGCGAACCCTCCTGTGCGGACACCACGATAGCGGCTGTGGTGGCAGGGGTGTACGTTCAGGAGGTGGCGGATCTCGGCATCGAGGTGGAGCGCGGTCCTGGCGACGCGACGGTGCGCCTTGCCGGAGACCTCGACAAGGTCACGGCGCCCCTGCTGAGGCGGCGGCTGGCCGAGCTGTCCGCCGAAGGGCTCGTGGATCTCGCGATCGATGCCCACCACCTCGACTTCTGCGACTCCAGCGGCCTGTGGACGCTGGTGGAGCACCAGCGCGCGGTCGCCGGGCAGGGCGGCTCGTTACGCCTGGTCGGCGTGCACGGCGTGCTGCGACGGGTGCTCGACGTGACCGGCCTGACGGCCGCCTTCGACGAGGTGCTGCCCGTCTAGAGGCGGCTCGGGCCGAGCTGGGACAGGAGCCAGCGGGGGCCCTCGGTCTCGGCGCCCAGTTCGGCGACCCGTTCCCGGAGCCCGCGGTCGGCCGTGACGACGAGCACGCGCTCCCACGGCTTGGCCCGGGCCACGACGTCGACGATCGCGTCGTCGCCGCTGCCCGTGGCCGCGACGACCTGCAGCCCGGGGATCTCGGGGGTGCTCCTGGCGGCGCCCTCCACCACCGCGACCACCCGCGGGAACCACTGCGACAACACCGGATGGAACAGCCTGAGCTCCGCCACGTCGGTGAGCAGGCGGGTGGCCGCGCCCAGCCGGTCGTTCCACCAGCCGTGCTCGGCCCGCGCGCCGATGATGTTGGCGACGTCGAGCACGATCGTCTCGGGACGGATGGCGGCCTGCACGCGGTCCCAGGTCGCGGCGAAGCCGGGATGCAGCTTGCGGCCGGCCACCTCGGGCAGCGGCAGCCAGCGCAGGTCGGTGCTCTCGCTGTTGGCGGGCCTGGCCGGCATCAGCTCGGCGGACTCGGCGATCACCGTCTCGAAGGTCCAGCCGCCGTGGTCGTCGAGGTAGACGCCCTGGACGCGGAACCCGTCGCCGCCGAGCGCGGCCTCCTCATGGGCCTCGCGCAGCGCGCTGGTGACGGCGTCCTCGTGGCTGTCGCGGGCGCCGCCGGGCAGCCCCCAGGTGCCGCCGTGATGGCTCCACCAGGAGCGCTTCTGCATGAGCACGTGGGGCACGCCGAGCGGGTCATGGTGGACGAGCAGCAGGCCCGACGCTCCGTGGATGCCCCAATGTCTGTGTCCGAGCCCGCATTCGGCCCAGCCGTCGCCGTCCTTAGCCGCCATGAGGGATTGTCTCAGCCTCCGCCCTTACTGAAATGCTGCAGGTCCTTGGCGCCCGTCCAGTAGCCGCCCCACTCCCATCCGACGTCGGCGAAGGCCCTTACGACCTTGTCTCCAGGGTTTACCACACCTTTACCCTTCATTGGGCGCTGGGTGTACCTCTTGGCATTTTGGTGCGCTGTGCCACCGCTTGCAGTGACATATGGGTTCTCGCGTGGATTGATGTCAATCGCTTGGCCGTACGCGTGGTTCGACCAATTGGTGGAGCCGGTCGCGCGACGGCAGTTGAATGCCGAGGTGTTGTCGGCCTCGATGGAGGCGAAGTCGTCGCCTTTGAAGACGTCGACGAGCTTCATCTGCCGGATGGGCCAGCGCCAGTCGTACAGCTTGCGGAAGACGGTCTCGATGTCGTCGGTGACCGTCTTGCGGACGACCAGCTCGCCGGTGTGCGGCTTGTCGTCGAAGCCCCAGAACGACATGGTGACCAGCCGCAGGTCCTGGTAGGACACCGGGCAACCGGGCCGCCACGAGTACGGCAGCCGCTCGCGCGACACCTTCGTGACCTTCGAGGTGAACGGCGGCGGAGCCGCCGGGCTCGGCTCGCTCGTGGGCGAGGTCGTGGGCGAGGTCGTGGGCGACGTCGTCGTCCCGGTTGCGGGCGCGGAGGGCGTGGGCGTGGCGCCGGACGAGGCGACGGGCGCCTGCCCTGCGCACGAAACGGACGTGAGCACCACGAACGCGATGGCGGCTGTACGTTTCATCTGGCCACCATATGCGACGTCATGCCAGGTCAGGGGACTATCAGCACGGTACGGCGAGCCCGTTTCGCCAGGCCGACGGCCACCGAGCCGCCCAGGGCGTGCCAGGAGGAGCGCGACCTGCCGACCACGATGGCGTCGGCCCGGTAGGAACCGGCGAGCGCCTCCAGCTCGCGGGCGGTGTCCCCGCGGGCGCTGACGAACTGCCAGGGCACGCCGGCGCCCCTCAGCTCGTCCCGGAGGTCGTCGGTGAGGTCGGCCGCGCTGTCCGGGATGATCGGGGAGCCGGCGAAGAACCACAACGTGGTGCTGTTGATCGGCTCGACGAAGACGACGAGCAGCGCGGCGGCGTCCCGCCGGGCCAGGCCGGCCGCGTACGCGAGCGCGTTGCGGCTGGGGTCCGACCCGTCGAAGCCGACGACCAGCAGCCCGGCGCCGTCCTTGCCGATCTCGAACTGCCCCGCCGGGAGCCGGCCTTCCAGTGGCTCCCAGCCGGGGTCTGTGCTACCGCCGAACACGGCACGACTCGCGTCAGACGTCCGCGTGCTTGCCGCGGCGGGCCAGCTCGCGCAGGGAGTCGGCGGCGTAGATCACCAGGGCGACGAACGAGACCGCGGCGAGCCCGCCGCCGACCCAAAGGTCGTTGACGGTCGCGTCCGCGTACACGGCGCCCCGGGGCTGGTAGCCGACCGCGAACGGCGCGGCGACCAGCCACAACCCGGTCAGGAACAGCAGGACGAGGGCGGAAATGCCCAGCTTGGCCTTCATCGGGACTCCTCCAGACCCACCAGGGTGGCCTTGCCGTTCTGACGGTGCTCGCCGCCGCGGCTCGGGTTGTGCATGTCCTCGCGCAGCGCCTCCACGAGCGGGGCCAGCAGGCTCGCCAGCTCGGCCGAGGACGCCTGCGGCGCGGCGGGCACGGGCTCGGGCTCGGGCTCCGGCTTCACGCGCTGCTTGACGGTCACCAGCCCACGGATCACGAGCTCTTCGTAGATGGCCAGGACGAAGCCGACGACGCCCACGAGACCGAAGACGGTCACGCCCAGGCCCGAGAAGAACTCGGTCGTGGTGGGGTCGGTCCAGTCGGCGTTCTCGGGCTGCGTGCCGAGGGCGAAGGGGGCGATCATCAGCCACAGGCCGGCCATGACCGCCAGGGCCGCCGCTACGGCGCCCACGAACTTGCGAATCATTGTGAGACTCCTCCGGATACGAGGTCTTGCTGCGCCGGCGTGGCCTGCGCGATGAGGGCGCGCGAGGTGGGCCGGAGCACGTTCTGGGCGACCGTCCAGGCGCGTTCGCGCTCGGGACGGCCGTCGGGCGGCGCCATCCTGGCGACCGCGGAGAGCAGCGCGGACGGCTGGCCGTTCGACCGCTCGACGCGCTGGGCGATGAGCTCCAGGAGCAGCCCGGCCAGGACGAGGTCGTCCTTGCCGAGGGGCTTGGGGCCGGCCGGCATCGTGGTGCCGCGCAGCGGCAGCTCCTTCAGGAACAGGGCGGCGAGGAACCCGAGCAGGGCGATCGGCACGCCGACCAGGAACACCGTCTCCAGGGCCCGGGTGAAGGACTCCAGGATGATGCCCTTGATCGGCTCGGGCAGGCGCTGGATGGCGGCGGGGCTGCCCAGCTTCTGCCCGGTGCCGGGCAGGTGGAGGCGGGCCTGGGCGACGAGGTCGGCGAACTCGCTCGCCTGCCGGTTGGTCAGGATCGCGCCGAAGCCCGCGACGCCCATCGCGCCGCCGAGCGAGCGGAAGAACGAGACGCCGGCCGTGGTCGAGGCCATGTCGCGCAGCTCGGAGCCGTTCTGGGCGGCCAGGATGAGCATCTGCATGGACAGGCCGAGGCCGATGCCCAGGACGCCCACGTCGAGGCCGATGAGCCATTCGCTGGAGTCGACGTGCAGCCGGGAGAGCAGGAACAGGCCGACGGCCACGATCACGAGCCCGGCGACCGGGAAGATCTTCCACTTGCCGGTGTTCGTGACGATCTTGCCGGAGATCACGCCCGCCAGGAACAGCGCCACCACCATGGGCAGCGTCATCAGGCCCGAGTTCGTCGGGCTCAGGCCCTTGACGATCTGCAGGTACTGCGGCAGGTAGATCATCGCGCCGAACATGGCCATGCCGACGAACAGCGAGGCCGCGCTGGTGAGCACGAACGTGCGGTTCCTGAACAGCCGCGGGGGCAGGATCGGGTTGCGGGCCGTACGCTCGGCCAGCACCGCCAGGGCCAGCATGAGCACGGCGAACGCGGCCAGGAAGTACGTCCAGAACGAGTTCCACTCGAACTCGTTGCCGCCCAGCGTCAGCAGCAGCATCAGGGAGGCCGCGCTGGCCGTGATGGTGGTCGCGCCCCAGATGTCGATCGAGGTGTTCCGCTTGACCTTGGGCAGCCGCAGCACCTTCTGCACCACCGCGAACGCGACGATGGCGAACGGCACCACGACGTAGAAGCACCAGCGCCAGCCGAGCCAGTCGGTGTCCACGATGAACCCGCCGAGCAGCGGCCCGGCGACGGTGGAGATCCCGAAGACGGCGCCCATGTAGCCGGAGTACCGGCCGCGCTCGCGCGGCGAGACGATGTCTCCCAGAATCACCTGCGCAAGTGCCGACAAACCACCCACGCCCAGGCCCTGCACGGCACGTGCCGCGATGAGCTGACCCATGTTCTGCGACAGACCGGCCACCAGTGAAGCTGCCACGAACAGACCGAGAGCGGTCTGGAAGAGCAGTTTCCGGCCGAACAGGTCGGACAGCTTGCCCCACAACGGTGTCGAGACCGTCATCGTCAGCATGGTGGCGCTGGCCACCCACGAGTACTGGTCCTGACCGCCGAGTTCCCCCACGATCGTCGGCAACGCGGTGCCCACCACGGAAGTCGAGATCATCGACGTCAGCATGGCGAGCATGAGCCCGGACATGACTTCGAGGATCTCGCGGTGGGTGTACTGCCTTCGGGCGGGGGGCGCGGCCTGTGCCTGGGCTACCAAGACACCACATCCCCTTCGTACGCACTTGTCCAATGTTGAGTATACGCATGTTTACTAGCCGCGCGGCAAGTGACTTTATTCCTGAGTAGAGTTCGGAACATGGACGCCCCGACGACGGACGCCCGGCCCCGCGGACGCGAGGCCACCCGGCAGCGCATCCTTGACGCGGCACGCGTGCTGTTCGGCGAGCACGGATACGAGCAGGTCACCGTCCGCATGATCGCCGCGGCCGCGGAGGCCAACATCGCCCTGGTCGGCCGCTATTTCGGCTCCAAGGCCGGGCTCTTCGGCGCGGTGCTCGAAGGCGAGCCCACGTTCGTCGCCCTGCTGGCCGGCGATCACGGGAGCCTGCCGCGGCGCCTGGCCGAGTACGCGGCCGAGCGCATGCACCACGACCCCGAGAGCCCGGTGCTGCGCACCCTCGAACGCTCGGCCGCCCATCCGGAGATCCAGGACGTCGTGCGCGAGCGCCTGCGCACGTCCATCCTCGATCCGCTGGCCGCGCAGCTCGACGGGCCCGACGTCCAGGCGCGGGCCAGGATGGCGACGGCGGTCTTCCTGGGCATCGGCGCGATGCGCCGCCGGCTGGGCCCGGAGCAGCCCACGGCGGCCGACGTCGACCGGCTGACCGCGGTGTTCGAGGCGTGCCTGGCGGAGTGAAACTTTCATCGCCCTGACCGGTGCTGGCCTGGGGAAAGCCGGAGGGAAGCCGGTTCGCAACGGTCGGATGTCTTTCTGCGGCCGGGCGGGCTACCTACCATCCGGAGAGAGCCGTGGGAGCGCTCCCACTCCCACTCTACGGACGGAGTAACCTCATGTCTCGCAGAAGGCCCGCGCTCGCGGCGCTGCTCGCCGCCACCGCCATGGCCGTGGCGGGGGCGGTCGTCCTCGCCTCGTCCACCGCCCAGGCCGCCGACTCCGCTTTCTACGTCGATCCCCAGACGAACGCCGCCAAATGGGTCGCCGCCAACCCGGGCGACAGCCGTACGCCGGTGATCAGGGACCGGATCGCCGCCGTGCCGCAGGGCCGGTGGTTCGCCAGCTACAACCCCGCGACCGTGCGCGGCCAGGTGGACTCCTACGTGGGGGCCGCCGCCGCGGCGGGCAAGATCCCGATCGTCGTCGTGTACGACATGCCCAACCGCGACTGCGGCGGCGCGAGCGCGGGCGGCGCGCCCGACCACGCGTCCTACCGGGCGTGGATCGACCAGATCGCGGCCGGTCTGGGCGGGCGGGCGGCGACCGTCGTCCTCGAACCGGACGCGCTGGCCATCATGACCAACTGCATGAACGCCGCGCAGCAGGCCGAGGTGAAGGCGTCCATGGCGTACGCCGGCAAGAAGTTCAAGGCGACGTCGTCGCAGGTGAAGGTGTACTTCGACATCGGTCACGACGCCTGGTTGTCGGCGTCGGAGGCCGCGTCCAGGCTCAACGGCGCCGACGTCGGGGGCAGCGCCGACGGCATCGCGCTCAACACCTCCAACTACCGGGCGACGCCGGGACTGGTGTCGTACGCCAAGAGCGTCATCGCGGCGACCGGCGTGTCCAGGCTGAAGGCGGTCATCGACACCAGCCGCAACGGCAACGGCCCGGCGGGCAGCGAGTGGTGCGACCCCGCCGGCCGGGCCACGGGCATCTGGAGCACCACGAACACCGGTGACGCGGCGATCGACGCCTATCTGTGGGTCAAGCCGCCGGGCGAGGCCGACGGCTGCATCGCGGCGGCCGGGCAGTTCGTGCCGCAGCGGGCGTACGACCTGGCCATGGCCGCGCCCTCACCCACGACGAGCCCGACCGTGACCCCCACCGTGACCCCGACGGTGACCCCAACGGTCACCCCCACCACCGGCCCGGCCGGCTGCTCGGCCGCCTACAAGGTGACCAGCCAGTGGCAGGGCGGCTTCCAGGGCGAGGTGACCGTGAAGAACACCGGCTCGGCGCCGACCGCCGGCTGGAAGGTCCAGTGGACGTTCCCCGGCGGCCAGACGATCAGCCAGCTCTGGAACGGCAACCTGTCCGGCAACGCCACCGTCACGAACCTGAGCTGGAACGGCGCCCTGGCCGGCGGCGCGACGACCACGTTCGGCTTCCTCGCCAACGGCGACGCCGCGACCAGCACCCCGCCCGCCCTCACCTGCACCGCGTCCTGACGCCTCCAGGGCGCCCCCCGCACGGGGGGCGCCCTGACCACGAGCCCGGCCATGAGCCCGGGAAATAAGCGGAGAGCCGTTACGGTTGCACTGCCCGATGGCCACCGTCCAGGCGAAAGGGCTCGTTCCCCATGACTGTTCCACTCTCCATCCTTGATCTGGCGCACATCGGCGACGGAGAGACGGCGAGCGAGAGTCTGGCCGCCAGCGTGGGCCTGGCCCAGCGGGCCGAAGAACTGGGATACCACCGCATCTGGTACGCCGAACACCACAACATGCCGAGCATCGCCTCCTCGGCCACCAGCGTGCTCATCGCCCACGTGGCCGCTCACACCAGGACGATCCGCCTCGGAGCGGGCGGCATCATGCTGCCCAACCACTCCCCGCTGACCATCGCCGAGCAGTTCGGCACCCTGGAGACCCTTCACCCCGGCCGCATCGACCTCGGCCTCGGCCGCGCCCCCGGCAGCGACCAGCCGACCATGCGCGCCCTCCGGCGCACCCCCGGCGCCGCCGACACCTTCCCCCAGGACGTCCTCGAACTGCAGGGATTCCTCACCGGCGAGTCCCGCATCCCCGGTGTGGACGCCACGCCCGGCAAGGGCACGAACGTGCCGCTGTACATCCTCGGCTCGTCGCTGTTCGGCGCCCAGCTCGCCGCCGCGCTCGGGCTGCCGTACGCGTTCGCCTCGCACTTCGCGCCCGACGCGCTGGAGGAGGCCGTGGCGCTCTACCGGCGCGAGTTCAAGCCGTCCGAGCAGCTCGCCGAGCCGTACGTGATCGCCGGGGTGAACGTGATCGCCGCCGACACTGACGAGGAGGCGCAGGAGCAGCTGCTGACGGCCAAGCGGTACCGGGTGAGCCGGTTCCTCGGGCGCGGGCGCACGTTCACTCCGGAGGAGGCCGACATGGTGCTCGAATCGCCGGGCGGGCAGCAGATCCTGCGGATGATGCAGTACTCGGCCGTCGGCACGCCCGCCGAGGTGGAGGACTACCTCACCCGCTTCGCCGCGCACGCGCAGGCCGACGAGCTGATCGTCGTCTCCTCCGCGCCCGACAGGAAGGCGTGGCTGCGCTCCGTCGAGCTGCTGGCCGCCGCCCACGGCCTGACCCGCGACGCCTCCTAGTCGGCCGAGCGCTGCGGCCGCAGCAGATGCGGCCCGGTCAGGTCGGACGGCGGCGCCGGTGACAGCCCCGCGTCCACGAGCTGGGAGCGCAACGCGAGGACCGTGCGTTCCAGGGCCCGGATCTGGGCCTGCAACCGGCGGATCTGGTCGCGCATCGCCACCGAGCTGCTCTGCTCGTTGACCAGCTCCGCGCCGAGCTGGCTGGCCTGGCCCTGCATCCGGGTCATCTGCTTCTCCATCTGCGCCAGGGCGTCCTCGTAGATCGTCTTGGCGCGGATGAAGGCTTCGGCGTCGACCTTCGAGCGTTCGACCTCGGCCTGGTGCTCGACCTGGAGCAACGCGCTCTGCTGGGACTTCTTGCTGGCGTCCGTCGCCGAGCGGAAGGCGAGGTAGGCCACGCCGAGCGGCACGATGCCGACGCCGAGCTGGACCAGGATGTCACTCAGAGCGGACATGGCGGCCCCCCAATGGACGGATCACCCCTGTGTAGGTGACGCCGTCGTCGCTGTGCCAGGCGTTGACCGTCAGCGCGATCGGGAACTCGCTGCCGTCGCGATGCAGGCCGACGAGCGGGATGATCCGGCCGGCCAGGTCGGAGTGGCCGTCGGAGAGCACCCGGGCGAGCCCGTCGGTGTGCGGGTCGCGGAAGCGCGGCGGCATCAGGATCGTCAGCGACCTGCCCACCGCCTCGTCGGTGTCCCAGCCGAACAGGGCCTTGGCCTGCGGGTTCCACGACTGGATCGTGCCCGAGGCGTCGGCCACGATGACGGCCGTCGAGGACGCCGCGCGGCCGCCCGGCAGGCGGCCCAGCACGACGGCCTCGGGCCAGGTGGCGATCAGCGCGATCCAGCCGCCGAAGGCCAGCCAGACCGCCCCGCCGACCCAGCCGCGCGGGTTGTCGCCGGTGAAGGTCGAGATCAGATAGATCAGCCCGTACGTGAGGAGCAGCGCGGTCGCGGCGGCGAAGGCCACCCGGTCGGACCGCATGAACGCCTGCGCCAGGCAGAGCATGCCGAGGGCGCACCAGACCGCCGCCCAGGCGGGCAACGGCGCGATGACGGCCAGCGACGCGTAGCCGGGCGTGCCGCGCTGGTTGCCCGGCACGAACGCCAGCGAGGCCGCGATGGCCAGGCTCAGCAGGCCCACGAACGTCAAGGAGGCGCCCCGCCTCCCGACGCGGCGGAGGACGCGGGTGAGGGTACGGCGAAGCGGGGGCGTACCGACAACGTGTCCATTACTCACAGTCGTCAGATTAATGCATTTAGTTATTGTCCGATGAGATTATCTGGCTGGTCGGCCCGGCGTGGCGGCCTTACGGGAAACATCGGGGAAACCCCGTGACCGGTTCCATGCCGTTCCTGGACCCGTCCGAGAAACCTGCTGAACCGCCAGCGGCAGGCCGTCCTGGAGGGCTAGCTGGTTCCGCACGTGGTCAGGAGGTGGGTGAGAGTTTCGGCGGGGGTGTGTCCGGCGGTGTGCAGGACGGTGGTGGCCAGGGTGCGGTTGCCCGGGGCGCGCACCCACTCCGCGAGGAAGTCGTGGCCGTCGGCGCTGATCCAGTCGGTGCCCTTCGCGGCCAGGCTGCGCCGCCGCAGGACTTCGACGGATCGCTCCTCGTCGGCGCAGGGCAGCACCAGCACCACGTGCTCGACGGCGGCGAGGGCGGCCCGGACGCGCAGGAACAGCTCCGGCCGCGTGTAGTGGCTGTGGCCGGCCCCGAGGGCGACGATCGCGTCCGGATGGTCGGCCACCGCGCGTTCCACGGCATGGGCGCGGGCCGGTTCCCACTCCCGTTCGGCCGCGACCCGGCCGACGGCCCGGATCCGGGCGCGCAGCCGGTCCATGTCCCAGCCCGTCTCGGCGTAGTAGCCGGCGCCGATCGCGTCGATGTCGACGAAGCGCCGGCCCGTCGCCGCGGCCATGCCCTCGCCCAGGGTGCTCTTGCCCGCTGCGGCGGGACCGATGAGGATCATCCACGGCGCTGCACGCATCCGTACATTCTCCTCGGCAGCCGGTGAAACCTTGTCGAGGGCGTCATGAAACCGGCGTCCCCGACAGTGGAGACATGAGCATCACAGAACTCGGGCAGACCGGGGTCGGCCCGCCCCCCAGAGCGGCCACCGAGCCGGCCGTACGCGCCGAAGGGCTGGTGAAGACGTTCGGCGCACACCGGGCCGTGGACGGGATCGACCTGGACGTACGCACCGGCGAGATCTTCGGCGTCCTCGGCCCCAACGGCGCGGGCAAGACCACCACCCTCCGCATGCTGGCCACCCTCCTGAAGATCGACGCCGGCCGCGCCGAGATCTTCGGGGTCGACGTGGCCGCCAACCCGCACGTGATCCGCCAGCTCGTCGGCGTCACCGGCCAGTACGCCTCGGTCGACGAGAACCTGACCGCCCGCGAGAACCTGTGGCTGTTCAGCCGCCTCCAGGGCATCGCCAAGCCGCGCGCCCGGCGCATCGCCACCGAGCTGCTGGGCCAGTTCGGCCTGGAGGACGCGGCCGACAAGCCGATCTCGCAGTTCTCCGGCGGCATGCGCAGGCGCCTGGACCTGGCGGTCAGCCTGATCACCAGACCACCGCTGATCTTCCTGGACGAGCCCACCACCGGCCTCGACCCCCGTACCCGCGGCCAGATGTGGGACGCCATCCGCGACCTGGTCTCCGACGGCTGCACCGTGCTGCTGACCACCCAGTACCTGGACGAGGCCGACCAGCTCGCCGACCGCATCGCCGTCATCGACCACGGCCGCAAGGTCGCCGAGGGCACGCCCGACCAGCTGAAGAGCGCGGTCGGCAACTCGACCCTGCAGTTGCTGCTCGCCGACCCGGCCGAGGTGCCGGCCGCCGTCGAGGTCGTGCGGCGCGTGCTCGGCTCCGACCCGGTGCTCAGCCCGGAGCAGGGCCGCCTCAACGTCGCGCTCGACCAGGCGGACCTGGCCGCCGAGGTGCTGATCGCCCTGCGCACCGCCGGGGTGTCGATCTCGTCGGTGAGCGTGGCCAAGCCCAGCCTGGACGAGGTGTTCCTCGTCCTCACCGGCCACGGGACGGACGGCGACGCCGCGACCGGCACGGAGGAGAACCGATGAGCACCATGATCGCCCCCACCCGCGAGACGGTACGGGCCGCCGACCGCGTGGAGGCCGCCCGGCGGCGCGTGACCCTGGCGGAGACCGTCGCCCAGACCCTGTCGATGGCCTGGCGGGCGCTGAAGAAGATGCGCCGCAACCCGGAGCAGTTTTTCGACGTGGCGCTGCAACCCCTGCTGTTCACCGCGATGTTCGCCTTCATCTTCGGCGGCGCCATCGCCGGCGACGTGCAGAGCTACCTCCCGCTGATGATCCCCGGCATCCTCGCCCAGACGGTGCTGACGACGTGCATGGCGACGGGCACGCAGCTCCGCGAGGACATGGAGAAGGGCGTCTTCGACCGGTTCAAGTCGTTGCCGATCGCCCGGATCGCGCCGCTCGCCGGCCCGATGGTGGCCGACCTGCTGCGTTACACGATCGCGGCCACGCTCACCTTCGGCATGGGCCTGGTGATGGGCTACCGGCCGGGCGGCGGCGTGGGCGGCGTGCTGGCCGCGATCCTGCTGGCCATCTTCACGGGCTGGTCGCTGGCGTGGATCTTCACCTGGGTCGGCACGATCGCCCGCAGCGCCCAGGCCGTGCAGGGCATCTCGATGATGATCCTGTTCCCGCTGACGTTCCTGTCCAACGCGTTCGTCCCCGTGGAGACGCTGCCGGGGTGGCTGGCCGCGTTCGTCCGGGTCAATCCGGTCTCACACCTGGTCACGGCCACCCGGGACCTCGCCAACAACGCCCTCGTCAGCGGCGAGGTGGCCTGGACCCTGCTGGCGTGCGCGGTCGTCATGGCGATCTTCGCGCCCCTGTCGGTGCGCAGCTACAAGCGGCACATGTGAGCGCCGCCGGTCCCGGCCGAAGACCTGCTCGACGTGCCGCCGGGCCTCGTCGAGCAGGTCGGGGCCGCGCCGGTCGCCGTACTCGGCCCGGATGGCCGCGAGCGTGCCGGGCGCGGCCCGTTCCGCGTGCGGCTCGATCAGCTCGAAGTGCATGCTCGGCATCGTGCCGTTGTACGCGAACCGCTCGGCCAGCACCAGCAGCCTGATCGCGTCGCGCGCCCGCATGGCCTGCCGCAGCAGCCCCCACGTCCCGAGCGCGAACAACATCGAGCCGCACACCGGGAAGTCGAGGACCGGGTTCGTCACGATCAGCAGGTCGTAGCTCTGCGCGGCGGCGAACAGCTCCGCGCCGTACCGGGCCTCCCGCGGCCCGGCATGATGGGCGTACGCCGTCAGCGCGGTCGACTCGGCGACCACCGACCAGGCCGTGGCCCCCTCGTACGGAAACCCAGGCGGACGCAGGTCGCGCGCCCGCTCGACCGCCCTGCGGTAGTGCACCAGCGCCGCGGCCGTCTCCCCGCGGGCGAGGGCGATCTCGGCCGCGCACAGCAGGTCGATCGCCGCGCTGCCGAGCACGGTCTCACCCTTGCTGATCCCGTTGATGCCGGCGAGCTCGGCCTCGGCGGCGTCGAGATCGCCGTCGGCCAGCGACGAGATCAGCAGGACCGAGCGGAGCTGGGCCTCGTCGTCGGCGGCGCCGAGCCGGCGCATGACCGGCAGGGCGGTCCGCGCGTGGCCGACCGCCCGCCCGCGGTCGCCGAGCTGCATGAACAGGTGGGCCAGCACGGCGTGCGCGACCGCGCCGATCCACGGGCCCTCGCCGCCGCGGAGCAGCGACAGGGCCTGCTCGGCGGCCTCGATCGCCTGGTGCACCTCCCCGACGTTCTCCAGCACGTGGATGCTCGCCTGCGCCGCGGCCAGCGCCACGTCGCGGTCGGCGCTGCGGCGCAGCTCCAGGAGCGTGCGGTGGGCGTCGTCCCGGTCCCATGCCAGCGCCACCGCCGTCATGGCCACCAGGCGGGGGTCGGTCTCGCCGGTCTCCGGCAGGTCCTGCAGGAGCAGGCGCAGGGGATCGTGGGCGCGGTCGGTGACGGCGATGGTGTTCATCAGCGTGATCAGCAGGGCGACCCTGGTCACCTCGACGAGCGGCGGCGGCGGCACCCAGCCCTTGATCGCCTGGCCGATCGCCTCCCGGTGGACGAAGATCCGGGTGTGGTCGCCGCGGATCGACCACAGCGAGCCCACCCCGGCCAGCAACTGGACCGCCGCGGCCGGGTCGGCCTCGCCGAGCGCCTGCCGGAGCAGGTCGGCGAGGTTGCCCTCCTCGGCGTGCAGCGCGTCGGCCGACTCGTACTGGGCCGGGCCGAAGAGCATGTAGGCGTGCTGGAGGGCGTACGCCGTCGCCCACTTCCGCTGCGCGGCGCGGGCCGCCGTCTCCTCGCCGGCCTCCTTCAGCCGCAGCCGTCCGAACTCCCTGACGGTCTCCAGCATCCGGTAGCGCAGGCCGTACGCCGTCTCGCGGACGCCGACGATCGACTGCTCGGTGAGCGCGTCCACGACGGCCAGGGCGTCCGGGCCGAGCACGTGCTCGGCGGCGGTCAGCGTGAACCCGTCGCCGAACAGCGACAACCAGCGCCAGGCCCGCCGTTCGGGCTCGTCCAGCAGGTTCCACGACCAGTCGATCACCGCGAGCAGCGTCTGGTGGCGGTCGGGGGCCGTCCGGTTGCCGCCGCGCAGCAGGGCGAACCGGTCCGCCAGCCGCCGCGCGATCTCCTCGACCGACATCACCCGTACCTTGGCCGCGGCCAGCTCGATCGCGAGCGGCAGCCCGTCGAGGCGGGCGACGACCTCGGCGACCGCCTCCTCACCGATCCGCACCCCCGGGCGGGCGGCGGTGGCGCGCTGCCGGAACAGCTCCGCCGCGTCCTCGGCGAGCAGCTCGCCGAGCAGGTAGACGCGTTCGGCGGGGATCGACAGCGGGGCGCGCGAGGTGGTCAGCACCCGCAGGTCTCGGGTCGTCACGGTCAGGAACGCCACCAGGTCGGCGACGGCCTCGATCACGTGCTCGCAGTTGTCCAGGATGAGCAGCGCCGGAGCCTGGTCGAGGTGCTGGGCGATGCGGGCGCGCACGTCGGCGCGCTGCCCGGCGGTCAGGATCCGGCGCCCGCTGACCGAGTCGCGGACCCCGAGCGCCGAGCCCACCTCGCCCACCACGCCCTCCGGCGAGGAGACGCCGACCAGCTCGATGAAGTGCACGACGGGCTGCGCGGCGTTCCGGCCCGCCACATGGGCCAGCCGCGTCTTGCCCAGGCCGCCGGGGCCGACGACGGACACCACCCGGTTGGTCTGCAACAGGGCGTGGACGGCGCGGATGTCGTCCTCGCGGCCGAGCAGCGAGGAGCCGTCGAACTGGAGGCCGACGCGCACCGGCTGGTCCGCGGCAAGGAGTTCGGCGTACACGCGGGCCAGCTCGGGGCCGGGTTCGGTGCCGAGCCGGGCGATCAGGCCCGATCGGTGGCGTTCGTAGCGCTCCAGCGCGGCGGCGGCGCCGCGCACGGCGGCCTCGCTGCGCAGCAGGCAGGCCAGCAGCTCCTCGTCCTGCGGCCGTTCGGCCGCGGCCTCCTCCAGCAGCGGCAGCGCGGCCTCGTGCGCGCCGCCGCGGGCGGTCGCGATAGCCGCCACCCGCCGGGCCTCGGCCGCCTGCCGCGCCGCGACGGCACGCAGGTCGGCCGGCGCGCCCGAGGCGCCGTCCGGGCCGCTGCCCACGACCAGGTCCAGGGCCTCCTCGGCACGGCGGCGGGCGAGCGCCGCGTCGTCCCGGCCCAGCGCGGACCGCGCCTGCTCCACCAGCGTCCCCAGCAGCAGGACGTCGACCTGGTCCGCGGGCAGCCCGAGCCGGTAGCCGCGCGGGACGCGCACGACGACGTCGGGGCCGGTCGCGGCCCTGGTCCGGGAGACGACCACCTGCAGCGCCTTGGTCGGGTTGGCCGGCGCGCCGTCGGGCCACAGCTCCTCGACCAGCCGCTCGTCGCCGACGCCCGCGCGCCCGTGCAGGGCGAGCACGGCCAGCAGGGTGTGCGCGCGGTCGCCCACGACGCGCGCGCCGTGCCAGCGGACGCCGTCGAGGAGGACCAGAGCGGGAGACACATGCTCAGCTTACGGACGATTCACCGGCCCGCGCCGCCTCTCGCACCCGCCCCGCCGCAACGCTTCGGCCGACCGGCTTTCCCGCGGCCTTCCTCACGATTGGAGCGCCTTGGCCAGTCGCGCTCAGACCGCCTTGGCCGGTCGCGCTCAGACCGCCTTCACCCGGCCGGTGCCGAAGGGGGAGAGCTGCTGGATCACCGCGACGATGTCCGCCGCCGGAGGCGCCCCAAGCTCCCGCAGCAAAATCCCGCTGAACTTCTCGTACTGGCGCAGCGCGCTGCTGGGGTCGCCGCGGCGCGCGTGGATCTCCAGCAGGATGCGGTTCGCGCTCTCCGACCACGGCTCGGTCTGCACGGCGGCCAGCCCGTACGGCAGCGCCTCGGCGGGCCGGCCGAGGGCCAGCAGCCGGGCGGCGGCGCTCTGCAGGGCCTGCGCGGTGAGGGTGCGCAGCCGGTCACGGAGGTCGATGACCCGGTCGTCCATGAACCCGCACAACGGGCCGGCCACCGCGCGCGCCCGGCCTTCCTGCCGATGACGGGCCTCGTCGAGCGACCTCCTGCTTACGATGAGGCGTGGATCGGCTGCGGAGCGTCCCCATGGCGGAGGGCGAGGTGGAGGTGCTGATCGTCGGCGGCGGGCCGGTCGGGCTCACCGCGCGGGCGCTGCTGGAACGCTGGGGCGTGCGGGTCCTGCTGGTCGAACGGCACCGCGAGCCGTCGCCCTTCCCGCGGGCCCGGCTGGTCAACGTGCGGTCGATGGAGATCTACCGCGGGCTCGGGCTCGCCGCCGGGATCACCGCCCGCGCGTTCGCCCCCGAGTACGGCCGCATCCGCTTCCGCGACACCATGCGCAGCCGCGACTTCGCCACGGCGGCGATGACCGGCATCGACGCGCCGGTGGCCGAGAGCCCGGTGACCGGCGTGGTCACCTCGCAGGACCGCCTGGAACCCGTCCTGCTCGCCGGGGCGAGGTCGCCGGTCCGCTTCGGCGTCGCACTCGCCGGGCTGTCCATCGGTGATCTGCCCCTCGCCGGTCTGCCCCTCGTCGGCCCGCCCCTCGGTGACCTGGCGCTCGGTGACCTGGTGCTCGCCGGTCTGAGCGAGGAGGCGGACGGCGGCGTGGCCGTCGTGCTCCACGGCCCCGGGCGCGGCGAGCGCACCCGGCTCCGGGCCCGCCACGTCCTCGCCGCCGACGGCGCGAACTCCACCGTCCGGCGCCTGCTGGGCATCGGCGTCACCGGCCCCGGCAGCATGGGCGGCTTCACCACCGTCGTGTTCGACGCCGACCTCCGCCGCTGGTGCGCCCACCAGCCCGCCGGGGTCTACTTCACCGCGCACGGCCTGTTCGCGCCGCTGTATCCGGAAGGAGGCTGGGCCTGGTTCGTCCCCACCCCGGACGACGGCCCGCACGCCGACTGGCCCGCCCTTCTCTCGCGCGCCCTCGGCGACGTTCCGGCCGACGTCGTACGGGTCCAGCACTGGGAGAGCGACGCGTTCGTCGCCGAGCGCTTCCAGCACGGACGGATCCTGCTGGCCGGCGACGCGGCGCACGCCATGCCCATCGTCGGCGGGCTGGGCATGAACACCGGCATCGCCGACGTGCACAACCTGTGCTGGAAACTGGCGGGCGTCCTGCGCGGGTGGGCCGCTCCCGGCCTGCTGGAGACGTACGAGGAGGAGCGGCGGCCCGTCGCCTGCCGGACGCTGCGCCAGGCGGTGGCCAACACCGAGCTCATGCTCGACGTGCAGAACCGGCGCCGCGCCCAGCTCCGGGCCGGCCGGGCGGCGCCGGACCACGTCGAGCTGCCCTGGTCGGAGCGGTACTTCGCGCAGCTCGGCCTGGTGCTCGGCGTCACGTACCGCTCCGGCGCCGTCCTCGCGGACGAGGGACCCGCGCCGGAGCCGCCGGGCGCGGACTACGCGCCCAGCGCGGAGCCAGGCCGCCGGATGCCGCACCTCTGGCTCGCCCGCGACCGCTCGACCCTGGACGCGTTCGGCGAATGGTTCACTGTGCTCACCCCGGACCCCGCCGCCTGGGCGCCGCAGGCGACGCCGTGGCCGCTGCGCGTCGAGCGCCTTCCCGCGGAACACGCCGCGTCCTGCGGGCTCAGCGCGTACGGGGCGGTGCTCGTCCGGCCCGACGGGCACGTCGCCGCGCGCTGGCCCGGCCCGCCCCCGGCCGCCTCCACCCTCCTCGACGCCCTCACCGCGTTGACCGGGCTGGACACCCGAGCGGTCCGTCGCGCAACCCCTCCGTGACGACCGGCCCGCGCCGTCATCCCGCCTGCGCCGTCATCCCGCCTGCGCCGCATGCCGTCCCTTGCGCCGCTCGCCCAGCCGGACGCCCACGAAGACCAGCACGGCCAGCAGCACCGCGGCGATGACCGCGTTGGTGCCCAGCCCGACGTAGGACTCCACCAGCGACCAGTTCTCGCCGAGCGTCCAGCCGGCCAGCACGAACGCGGTGTTCCAGAGCAGGCTCCCGGCCGTGGTCAGGAGCGTGAAGACGCCCAGCGGCATGCGTTCCACCCCGGCGGGAACGGAGATCAGGCTGCGGAAGATCGGGATCATCCGGCCGAAGAACACCGTTTTGCGCCCGTGCCTGAGAAACCACGCCTCGGTCCGCGCGATGTCGGAGACCTTCAGCAGCGGGAGCCGGGCGGCCAGGGCCAGCGTGCGCTCGCGGCCGAGCACCGCGCCCACCCAGTACAGCGCCAGCGCCCCGATCACCGAGCCGGCCGTGGTCCACAGCAGCACGGCGGCCAGGTTCATGGTCCCCTGGGAGGCGGTGAAGCCGGCCAGCGGCAGGATCACCTCGCTGGGGAGGGGCGGGAAGAGGTTCTCCAGCGCGATCGCGATCCCCGCTCCCGGCGCGCCCAGCAGCTCCATCAGGTTGATCAGCCATTCCGTCATGCGTCAGAGACTAGGAACGATCGGGGGGCGGCCACCATGAGGCGGGTGGCCGTTCAGGGGTGCGGGAAACCACACCCCTCCGCTTTCCTCATGGGGGCTGATCACCGGTGCGCCACTCTCCGCGCGAGTTCGGCGCGCGGGAGGTCAGCGGACCTGCTGCAACCGGCATCCGACCCGCTTCAGCGCTATCCGACCGGTTTCGGCGGTATCCGACCCGCTTCAGTGGGAGCCGACCCGCTGAACTCGTCGCGCGTACGTGCCCCGTGCGTCGCCGCCGTCAGACGAACCTCGCCGTCGGCATGACCCTCTTCCTCAGCGCCGCGACGCCGACGGCCGCCACCCAGATGGCGGCGATGCCGTTGAACATCGCGACCGCGCCCCAGCCGTTCGAGGCGTAGAACTCCGAGGAGTTGAAGCCGAAGAACATCGACGGCACCCCGGCCAGGTGCAGTGCGGCGATGCCGAACGACGACCAGCCGACCCACCGGGACAGGGCGCCGGTGCGCAGCACCGCGTACCCGAAGGCGACACCGAAGACGACCAGCATCAGGTGGCTCATGGAGCCGTAGAGCAGGTAGGTGGGCACGGTGCGGGTCGGGTCGATCTCCTCGACGGCCTTGATGGCGCTGCTGCCCTCGATGCCCTTGGCGACCATGTCGATGATCGTCCACGCCACCCCGGCGGTGCCGGCGACCGCCCCGAACCATTCGTAGCGGGCGTCGGCCCGCGTGATGAGCGACCGGACGCCGCTCATGAACACCAGGAACAGCGTCAGCGCGCAGAAGTTGAACAGCGTGCGGGTGAGGATCAGCCAGTCCGGCATGAGGGCGCCGGTCTCGACGCTGCAGGCCGGAGGGTCACACGCGGGCACGACGAAGTAGAGGGGGAGCTCGGCCATCGCGAAGACGGCGCCGAGGATCGCGGCCACGCCGATCCAGCGGCGAGCCGTGTGCGGGAGCTGAATCTGTGTAAGCAATGAAGTGTTCATGGCATGCACAGTAGCAACAACTGTGTAAGCCGTCTACTATTTCCTTCAGATCTTTCGAGAGGATGCCGGCATGACCCCACGCAACAGCTCCGGACGCGACCTCACGCGAGACCGCGAGCCCGCGCCGGATCCCGCGCCCGCCGCCCACGCCGACCTGAATGCGCTGCCGCCGGGCCTGGCCGCCGCCTGGGGCGTCGTCGACACCGGCGGGCGGCGCGGCCCCAAGCCGGCGCACAGCGTCGAGAAGATCATCGCGGTCGCGACCGAACTGGCCGACGAGGAGGGCATCGCCGCCGCCTCCCTGCCGAAGGTGGCCGCCCGGATCGGCGTGACCGCCAACGCCCTGTACCGCTACGTCAGCTCCAAGGAGGAGCTCATCGTCCTCCTGGCCGATCGTGCCTGGGGCGACCCGCCCGAGCTGCCCGACGACGACTGGCGGGAGGCGGCCGCGCTGTGGTCACGCCGGCTGTTCGAGCGTTTCCTCTCCCGTCCGTGGCTGCTGGACGTGCCGACCACCGTCTCCCTGACCCCGCACAACGCGGCCTGGCTGGACGCCCTGATCACCGCCCTCGGGCCGACCGGCATGGAGTCGCAGCTGATGCTGAACTGCGCGTACCTCCTCGACAGCCACGCCCGGTACGGCGCCAACCTGCGACGCAACACCCCGACACCGGCCGCGTTGCGCCGCGCGAACCCCGACCAGCAACGGGCGGTCCGCGCGGTCCGCGTCTTTCTGGACGACCAGCTCCGCTCCCGCAACCTGAACGCCGTCGCGGACGCGATCCAGGACCCGATGTTCCTCGCCGACGAAACTCCACTCGACGGCTTCGAATTCGGCCTCGCCAGAATCCTCGACGGCATCGAGGCGTACGTCCAGCCGTAGGAACACCGCAGCAGCAGGGACGCCGTACCAGCCGGCCTGCCGCAACAGCCGGCCCGCCGCAACAGCCGGCCCGCCGGACGAAGGCCGACGGCGCGGGCTGTGACGGCCGAGCTGGTCGCCTGGAGTGCGCGACCCGCGAGCCGTCACGCTGCCATGGGCCGGAATGGCGGCCGCTCGGCTCATGGCGAGGCCACGGCCTGGGCTCGCCATGCCTGTAGGGCCCGTCCCCTGACGCGCGAGCCGGCGGGGTCCAGATCGGCGACCGCAACAGCGTGGTCGGCGACGTCGACGGCAATGTCGTCCAGGCCCGATCGATCCTCGGCCACGTCCTCGCCAAAGGCCGCAAACTATGGCCACTCGACTGACACAGACGCCGCACGCGCCGTTCGCTCGCTCACCCTGACGCCAGGTCCTCGAACCCCACCTTCAACCAAGCAGCCCCCACGACGACGTGCAACTCACCGCCTCGCCCCAGCACGGCCGCCGTCCTGGGAACAGGCCGTCCGTCGGGCATCACCAGCCGGGTGGGACGATCCACCGACAAGCCTTCTCCCTTGATGCTCCCAGCGACCACCCGGCGCCGATGATCTGCATAGCCGCCGACAAACGCCACCCGGTCGCCGGCGACGACGAGCGCATAGGCGCCCCTGACCGGCGTGGACCAGCCGGCGACCGCGCCGCCTCGAACCCGCACAAGCGGAAACTCGGTGTAGTAGTAGGCCCACGCGTCATTTCCCGACACGTTCAGCGCGTAGCAGTCGGAGATCGCGCCGAACTCGCCGTCGTACGGATATCGCCACGCGGGAGCCAGGTCGGCCCCGAAACGGATCAGCCCGGGGGAGCCGATGGGCGCAGGACTGCCATTTTCTCCCCAGCCGAAGTTGCCGAACACGCCTTCGTCGAAATAGCTCACCCATATGTCACCGGAAACCGTCGTCTGGACGTCGGCGATTCCGTCTCCCAGCACGCCCCTTCGCAGGAGTTTTCCATCGGCATCGTAGACGGCGGCATTGGATTCGGCCGCTCCGTCGCGCAAACGGCACCGCGCCCCCACCAGGAGCACGGCCCCGTCCGGCAGCGGCTGGACGTGGTTGTGCGCCTGTGAGTGCCGGGCGATGGAAACCGACCCCGCCAGATGGGGGCAATAGGTGGCGACATGTAGCGGGACTGGCGCAGCCGTACGTGAACAGGGAAAAGAAGCCCCATCGGAGGCGACAGTCCGGGCGGTCAGCGCATCCATGTTCTCCTGCGCGGCCCACACGACGACGAGTTCTCCCTCGGGACCTGCCGCCGTAGTCACCATCTCCGCGCCCCGGGATGGCGGTGCCAAGTCAGCGTGACGGCGCAGCCTCACAACGTCTGTCTTCCGGCGTCGCATGGGAGACAACCTTATTGATCGCATAGCGGAATCGCGCCTGAAATAAATTCCAGCCAATGCCTGCGCCGTCCTGGAGCCCACTATGGGGCCGATCTCCATATCGCAGCACGTCACCGGCGAGCCGGTGGTGCACACGAACCACATGACCAGCCGTCGTACCGAGGCGACGCCCGCCACGCAGCCAAGAACGGCTCCCGGACTGGGATCCTGGGGAGAAGCCCACCCCCGCCCCTGAAACCGCCACGCCATTGAGCGCGGCCCGGCTGCGCGCCACGCCAAGGCGCGGCGGCTGCGGCGGGACGGTCGGCGATGCCTTCGGAGACGAGGCCGTCCGGGGGTTCAGCGACGGGCTTTGCGCAGCCCGGTGATCTGCAGCTCGGCGAACAGCCCCACGACCAGGGCCTGCGCGATGCCCCAGACGGCCCCGAGCGTGCTGAACTCAAGCCCGCCCGTCACGACCGCGGCCACACTGCCCAGGGTCCAGACGATGTTCAACGCGATGACGGCCCTGACCGCGTTCTGGCTGATCGTGGGACGCGCGGCCACCAGGCCGACGGCGGCGCCGTACACGAGAAGGAAAATCCCGATCTCGCGCAGCAGCCCCGCGCCCGGCCCGAGCAGGTCGCTCACAGGGCCTGCCAGGCCCAGGTACATCAGCCCATTGACGCCGGTGACGACGGCGTCCGCAACAAGAGCGAGGCGCAGGAACTTGGTCCGGTCGGCGGTGATGGTGAGGGCGGTCATCTCTGCTCCTTCAAGTGCTCGTTTCGACACCTGAACAATGGCAGCGCGACGTAAGGACCGCGATTACGCGCCAGGTAATGAGAACGGCGACCAACCAGTGCGGGCCCTTCACATGGATGCGGCCGGCGGCCCTCGACCCCCGTTGTCAGTCCCAACGCCTACTGTCCACCGCATGGCAGTCCCCGAGATCATCCCCATCGTTCACGAACCCGGCTACCACACCGACACGATCGGCCATTGGGAAGGCGGCCAGTTCTTCGGTTCCGTCACAGCCGCCTTCCAGGGGGACTACACCCACACCGACGACTGGCAGAAGCACAAGCGCTGGTACGCCGTTCTGCACACCTTCGATGCCGCCGGCCACCACCTCGGCTCCGCATCGAACACACCGGAACCGACGAAGACCACCACTCGGCCGTCGCCCTCGCCGAAGAGCGACTGAAACACTGGCTCGACAATCTCACGGGCCTCCGCTTCGACGACATCGCCATCCGACCCTTCCAGCACACGTTCGACGGAGTACTGTTCGGCCTCGTCATCGAAACCTTCGAAGGCGAAGAACACGCCGAGTTCTACCCGAACAACATCGGCTTCTACGAACCCTGGGACGGCCTGTACGACACCTGAGCCATAGGCAAACGCGGACGCCTCATCAACGGCCTCTTGCCAGCCCCAATGACAAATGCGAGTCGGCGGAGAGTGACCCTGTAAACCGGTGGCCGGGGCGGCCGCCGATCTCGACTGATTGTCGGTACGGCCTGCCACCATTTCTCGCGTGACGACACCCGCCCCCGTGGCACCGTGCCGATCACCACAACCGGCTACCGCCAGCGCCGAAGTGAGCGATCGTCAGGGCCACCACCACGACGACGTCGGGAAAGGACTTCCTTGTGTCACAAGTTCTGTCGTCGGATGATCGAAGGCGGGTGGGTGACGCTGGGCCCGACCGACCGAAGATCCGCAGCGCGGCCGGCGACCGCCCACGGGCGGCGGGTCGCCGCAGGCGCCCCGCCCTTGCAGTCGTGGAGAAAGTCCTCATCCACTCAGCGATCACAGCCTTGATCTGCGGACATGTCGGATCGCCCATCGTGCCGGGCCAAAACCATGCCGATGGTCTCGGTCCTCAACCGATGTGCAGGCCGGCCGCTTGGAGGTAGCGGTGCCTGCATACTCACAGGCGTCGTGATCTCCGCTCTCCGCAGCCGATTGGGCTGGGACCGTGCTGGCGTACAGGTTCCGCGAGCCGCGGTATACAGGAGATCAGGTCTCGAAGACCATCGGGATCGGTCAACCGCGCACCTGGTGTTCCACGCGATGACGGATGTACTCGTCTGGATGCGAGCGGGCGATCGACACCGCCGCGTCCACAAGGTCATGCAGCTCCGGTGGGTACGCGGATCGCCAGAGTGGTAGTCCGGGGATGAGGCATCGCCGCACGTTCAAGTGCTCATTACTCACGAACTCTTTAAGTGCTGCCTGGTGCCAGTCCTGAGTCAGGAGCGATGGGTCATCCGGCTCTGTCTGCCCCTCAGCGGTCGGAGTCTCTGCTCGCACTTGGTGGAGCTGAAGCGGTAGAGCCGACCAGTACCACGCTCGCGCAGCGCCGGCCCGCTCCTCGTCGGTGCCCGTCAGCAGACGGTCGAGCAGCGCCGCTCGGACGCGCCAACGTCCGAATGCGTTCAAAGCTGGCTCGATGAACTGACGGTTGAAGCTCGGATCCGGGTCGTGGACGGCCGCCTGGATGAGTACATCGAAGGACGCATCAGACAATGTCAGGCCATCACGGCAGGCTTTCCGGAGTGCCGCCCGCGCCCGCTGAACCCAGCGCCGCTGATCGCCGGAATCCGGCTCGGGCACCACCTCGATCCCCAGCAGGTCAACCACGGCCACCAAGCATTGTCGGAACGACGCCATGCCGTCATCCGTTCGCGCTGGCAGCGCCATGAACATCTGCTTCGCACCCACTGTGTCCTTGGCGGCCGTTCCATTCTCACCTGTCGTCAACGGTCTCTCCAACGTTCAACCCTGGTCAGTTAGGCGCAATTGTCCTCGTCGCTGCGGCGGATTACCAGAACAGCGCTCATAATCTCTCACCAGCTCACGAGAGTCGGCTGCCGGCTCCTTGTCATACTTGTGCCTCGCTTCGGTTCGCCTCGACGTTAACCCGCGCGTGGCAATGCTCATCCTGCGCCACTCGCAGATCTCGATGACCATGGACATTTGCGCTCAAATCCCAGCCTCAAAACTCGTAAGGTGCTTGGCCGGCTGGATCAGAGTCACGACCGTTCAAGCGAGACATAACTAATCTCGCGGTACTACACATAGGTCCTCTGGGGGTATCCCAGAGGACCTATGTGTGTGCAGAGGATCTAGCCATAACCGAAGGGATATGTCGGACTGGCTACGGTGGCCATTTCGCTTTCCGCTGCTTGTGGTTCAAAAGAATAGGGCTTCCAGTGAGGCGCCAGTCCACTTCCTTTCGGACGTAGCGGAGGGCGAATGACGCATCCTGTGGTCTGCGAGCGGGCAAAAGGGCATTACTGTGGATGTTCCGCGTGCGGTGGGGCGCAGCACGGCTGGACCAACGCTCTCTTGTTGGCCCGAGACCCCTCTCCCGTTGCTCGTCAAGAGGCAAGAGGTCGCAGCGATGTCGCCTGGACCGCAACTCGGCCTCCCGTAGGGCGACGAAAGCCATCCAAGGACAGACAGGCAGCAGCCACCGACAGCGCCACGGTCGATCTCGTTGACTGGCTATCCGAAAACCCCGACACCATCGACCGCATCCAGGAAATCGGAGACATCCTGGCCGGTCCCGTCATCCACGAGCTGGACAAGAGGTTCGGCGGGAGCAAGCCTCGAGAAGCCAGAAGGAAACTCACCGATCATTTCTGGTGCGATCTTCTCGTCACGGTGGCTGAGGCCATAGAAAAATTCTCGAAAGCCATGGACCGAATCCCGGAGTACGTGACGACGGTCATCCTGCAGTCCCGCAAGGCCCAGGGCCACAGCGTTCTCCACGATGCGCTGGTGCGTCATGCCGTACGGACGGCGTGGGAACCCATCAAAAGCGTGATCCACACGACGGGGATCGAGGAGCTGCAACGATCATGCCGGATCCTCGCCGTCCTGATCTGCCCGGCACCCGAGGATCACAAGGCCGTCCAGGACGGCGCCCTTCTTCCCCTGGCGAAGGAGGGGCTGTTGGAGACCAGCAGGGAGCGGCTTGAGCAGGTCTTCCCCGCGGATTGGGTCCAGCGTCTACGAGAGGGCCTCAGCGGTGCCTGAGTAGAGCGGCCAGCGTCCCGTCGGCAGGAGTTGTACGCATGGGACCGGCTGTGTCGGGCTGCGCTGTTGTACGCCCACGAAAAGGGCCCTCTGGGATGATCCCGGCGGGCCTTTTACCTGCTGTGCGGCCGGAGGTACTCTAAGCCCCAACTTCTGATCCGTAGCCAGTTCGGGACCGTCCACCAGCGTCTACCGGTTCTAGAAATGCCTGCTCACCGACGCTCTCGTTGTGATCGCTGCAACGAGCGTCCATCGGTATCCAGGGACGTTGTGAGCAACGTTGTTAACTGGACCGGCCACCATCGGCGTCATCGTGATGAGGGTTCCCCAGTAGAGCGTGCAGGCGACGAACCTCGTTCCAGCAAACGCAGGACATCGGACCGTGCGTGCGCGATGAACGCCGCATTCTCATGCCGGCGATCGTCGGGGACCTGCAATGTAGGGGCTTCGGGAACTGCACCAAGGTGGCCGCCACCATCTCACCGCTATCCCACGCCGGCCAACGCTCACCTCGTCAAATGTGTGATCTATCGCTCGCCATGAGCAGGAGACGTCACTGGAGTTGAGCATGTCGGGGACCGAAACAATGCGAGGTCCAGCGACACGATCGTAAGTACGCTTTGACGTTCGTCTCACGGATTTGTGTGTTCGCAGCCCAATGCTGGCAGGGTTCGGACCCGCGCTGCCGTCCTCTTCTGCCGATGAGCGTGCGCCATATAGGCCGCGGCGAGGACGTCGGAAGGGCGGAGCGAGGCAAACGCACAGTCCTGGGATCAGTAGCCGGGTTCGCCTCCGGAGGCCAGCCGGGCCGCTGCCTCGGCGGGAGTGTCGTCGTAGCCCGGCCGGGCCACGAGCACCGATTGGAAGAAGTGCCCCTGCGCCTCATCTGGGTCATCATCGGCTGCGAACGGTCGCCACAACGCGAGGTATGACGCTCGCGCGGTGAACCCGTCATCGTCTTCGTTCGGCATGAGGTCGATGTGGCTTCGGAGCCGCTCCACGACCTCCAGCGCGGGCAGGCCAAAGATGTCGACGTCGCGGTAGCGCACCACGTCGCGCTCGTGCGGACGCCACACCTCGATCGCATTGACCCGGTCCCGCGTCGGCCCCGCCCCGAAATGCACGCTGAACCCAAGCCCGCTCGTCAGGTGCACGGCCAGCTCGCCGTAGGCGGTCGGCTCCAGCGGACCCAACGTTTCGAGCGCCGCTCGTGCCTCGTCTGGCGTCATCCCGAGCCGCAGCGGACCGATCCCGTGCGGCGGGTCGAGCACGAACTCCATCGGCTGATCATTGCAGGCTCCCATCCTGGAGAGAAACCCAACAGTTTCAACCAGCGGGCCGTTGTCACGGCGCACGCTTCTGCACCTGTTCGAGCGGGCGCATGGCGGTGCTTGACCAAAGCGAACGAGATCGGGTCATGGCGGGATCGGGTAGGTGCGCCTTCGCTGTCAGGCGCTCGACTCAGATCGAGATTCCGAGGAGAATCAGTGGCCAAGCGCGTCAACGTCGCCGATCCGGACGAGTAATAGTTCGAGTGCGAAAACTGCGAGGGCACGGGGACCGTAAATGTCCCAGACGGACTCGATGAGTCCACCAGCGTCAGGGCCGAGTGTCCTGGCTGTGATGCCTGGGCTTCTACGAGGGCGACACCGACGATGTCGACGCCTGAGGCCAGGTGCTTTGGCGGGTGTTGTAGGAGCACGGAAAGGCGTAGCGCCGCGCTACTCCGGTGCGCTCAGGCGATGGGCGAGTAGCGGGAGCCACGCGTTGGCAAGGTACCGAGCCGGTCCTGACAAACACAAAGGTCCGTCCCTGGCTGCGGGCCTTCCTGCTGTGCGCGACGGACAGGAGTTGAACCCGTTACCTTCTGATCCGTAGGGAACGACAGATCGCACGTCAGGGGCTGCTCGGCCTGCTCACGCGGCGGATGGACGCTGGTCGGGGTGATCGCGTAAGACAGCGTTCCTGTACGTGCTGCTGTACAGCCCGCGCATCCAGGAGCCGAGGGCCTGTCCGAAGAGACTCGTCAGTCGTCGAAGCCGGCGATCCATTCATTGATGAACTTCGACGCCTCCTCGGCTGTGACGACATCGCTCCTGGGGGCCGATGCGAGGCTGTCGACAAGCAATTCTGGCGATACAGGTTGCCCAGCGACGACTACGTAGCACGACAGGCCCTCACTCATCTGACGTGACATCGAGGAGACGAACGCATCGCGGCGGTACCTGTTGCAGAGCAACAGCAGGTTCTGCTGTTCCAGCTCTGTTCTCAGCTGTCGCAAGGCGTCTTCGAAGTCGATCGATGATCGAACCCTGATCGGCGAAGCGCTTGCGCGAGTCAGCCGGAGCTCGTACGTCTCGCCATCGGTCTGCGTTGTCACCTGGCATGGCAGAAGGGATTCGTCCGCCAAGCTGACCAATTCGAGGTCGCGCATGTTCACCTCGGCACGTAGTGGGGGTTCGGAAATCCAGACGTCGTCAGCGCTTCCGTACTTGCCCGGCTTCCAAGCTATTCGTGCTCTTCCGGGACAAGGATCCCAGTCGCTACAGTGACGCCTGCCGTGATCGCGATCACGATCCCGGGGGCAGAACGCCTGGAAGGACAAGGAGATGGCGCTACGTGCAGTAAGGACGGGTGCCGGAACGCTGGTGGTCGCGCTGGGTCTCCTGGTGGCAGGCACGTGCTGGTATACGCCCGCGGTGATGGCGACGCCGGCCGCTCTCACAGGCCATCGTGCCTGGCCCGCCATCCCCGCCGGGGCTCCCCCCTTCGGAAGTGAGCTGCGCGGACCGTTGAAGGGCCACACACGCGGCATCAGCGCGCTCGCGATCGGCGAGCGCAGTGACGGCACCCGGGTCATTGTCTCTGCCGGCTTCGACAAGACGTTGCGGGTGTGGAGCCTCGACACGGGCAAGCCGCTCGGCAAGCCCATCACCGGCCACACCCGGCCGGCCTACGACGTGGCGATCGGGAAGCGCAGCGATGGCACCCCTGTCATCGTCTCCGGCGGTGAGGACGGCACCGTACGGATGTGGAACCTCGACACCGGCATGCCCTTGGGCAAACCACTCAGAACCGGGCACGCGCTCGTCCACGCGGTCGCCATAGGGAAGCGCAGTGACGGCACGCCGGTCATCATCTCCAACGGCGAGGGGCGCAAAATGGCCGCGCTCCACATGTGGAACCTGAACACCGGCAAGCTCATCGGCAAGCCATGGTGGGGTCACTATTCCGGCGTCATGGACATCGAGGTCACCAAGCGCGCCGATGGAAAGCCCGTCTTTGTGACCGGCAGCACCGACTCAAGGATGCGAATCTGGAATCTCGACACGCGTAAGCCCATCGGCAAGCCTCTCAACACCTGCGTCACCTGCATGGTGTACGGGATGGCGATCGCGGAGCGCAGCGATGGACAGCGTGTCGTGATCTCGGCAGAGGTCCCGAACTTTCCTTTGGACGAGGGAAGCCCGCCAGCGGCGCTGCGGATTTGGAGCCTGGAGTCGGGCCGGCCTCTTGGGGAGCCCCTGACGCATGAAGGAAACGCCCACCACCCCTTCGTCGTGACAATCAAGGACGGTGACGGCACCCCTGTCATCGTCTCAGGTGGCGACGACCGTAACGTGGTGGTGCGCGACCTCGACACCGGCCTACCGCTTGGCGGCCCCTTCACCGGCCACACCGACAACATCAGCGCTCTGGCTGTGGGCACACGTGAGGACGGCACCCCCGTAGTCGTCTCCGGCAGCTTCGACAGCACGATCCGGCTGTGGAGTCTCGCCTGAGCAACCCATCACTGACGCCTACTTCTTGGGAAGATCCGTTTCTGAGTGCGTGCTTGAGATGGGCGAGCAGCCTCAGTCACAGACTGGCTGACGTCGAACGGGTCCCCCGCGGGAGATGCGACGGGTCACGCCGGCGATGGCAGCCCAGTGGACGAGCGGGCGTCCCGCGCATCCGTGTGCACGACCCCCGACACAGCCCAAACGTGATGTCGACGAGGTTGCTGTACGCAGCCACTGGACGGATACGAAAAAGGCCCTCCGGGATCATCCCGGAGGGCCTTTGACCTGCTGTGCGGCCGGAGGTACTCGAAACCCCAACCTTCTGATCCGTAGTCAGATGCTCTATCCATTGAGCTACGGCCGCTCGCTGCGTAAGCAAGCATAGCGGGTTCTGTGCAGTGCATCGAACCGAATACCGCGATCACTGGCGAGCCGGCTCGTCCTTCTTGGGCCAGAGCGTGTAACTCACCGGCCAGATCAGGGCGATCAGGGGGACCTTGAGGAGGTTGAGCATGAAGTCCACCAGGGCTTTTGTGCGGGAGGGGTCGTTCACGAGCCAGATGAGGCCGAAGAGGATCAGGCATGAGATTCCGTACGCCAGGAGCATTTTCAGCCAGAACGCCCACTCGTAGCGTGTCCGGGCGGGTCCGCCTGCTGGCGGCTTCCAGGGCGGGGGCCGCCGGCGAAGCGGTGGTGGAAGCGGGCGTCGGCCCAGCGCATCGTCCGGTGGCCGAAGACGATCGAGTAGGCCAGGTAGGCCGCAGCCAGGCCGTGGCGCAGGTCTGCTGTGGCGCCGCCGCGCATGTCGATGACCGCCGCGGCCAGGAGGACCACGTCGAGGAGCGGGACGCAGAGCAGCAGGGCTGTGCTCAGCCGTCGGCGCTTCCAGAGGTAGCGGCAGGCCAGGCCGAGGCCCAGGAGGAGCCAGAAGCCGATTTCGCAGCCGATGAGGATGGCGACAATCACGTGTACCAGCTTGCGGCGATTCGCGGCCCGGCACATCGTCGGCGAAAACGAGCCTGTGGATACATCGAAAGGTGTATCCACAGGCTGACCCTCGGAGGACGGCGGCGGCGGCCGGGAGTGGTGAGATGAGGACATGACACGAGCGGCGGTGAGGGGCTGTGGCGCCGGGGCGCGGGCGGTGGCGGGTCGGGCGACACTGTCCGGGGCGCCGCTTGGGGCCGGCTTCGGTGGTTCTGGGTGTGGGCGGGGCCGGAGCAGGCCGGGTGGTCCGGGTGCGTAGGGGCGCTGACCGGCCGCCGGCCTTGACGCGGTCGGTGTCGGCCTGGTGGCGGTCGGTGCCGCTGCCGTGGCGGGCCGGGGCGCCGGTGGGTTCGCGGTGGTTGAGGCGGTTCGAGGCGCGACGGGCCTCCGGGGGTGGGGGTCAGGAGAAGGGCAGGGTGCCGCCTGGGGTGGCGGCCGTGGGAGCCTTCGTCCTGGGGGCGTTGCTGATTCTGGCCGGTGGATACCTGCGCCGTGGCGTGCCGGTGTGGGTGTTGCTGGTGCCGTTGGCGATCACCTGTTCGGCCGTGTTGCTGCGGCAGCGCGCCCCGTTGTGGTCGCTGGCGCTGGGGGTGGCGGCCGTCACGATCGACGCGCTGGTGGGGCCGTCGCTGGCGACCGTGCTGGTGTTCACCGACAATCTTTACGCCGCGGCGCTCTACGGGCCGGTGCGGCTCGCTCGGTGGCTGCTCGGGATCACGACCGTGCTGGCCGTGGTGGGCGGGGCGGTGGCGGCGTTCATCGCGGCGGACTGGCGGTTGCTGGCCGTCATGGGGATCCAGGCGGGGCTGGTGCTGGTCACGCCGGTCACCACGGCCTGGGTGCTGCGGGAGCAGCGCGACCGGGCGGCCGCGGAACGCGCGCGGGCCGAGCAGGTCGCGCATCTGGCCGAGCTCGATCGGCAGGCCGCGATCGCGGCCGAGCGTACGCGGATGGCTCGTGAGCTGCATGACATGATCGCGAACCATTTCAGTGCCATCGCCATCCAGTCGACGGCTGCTCTGTCCCGTAAGGACCTGGATCGGGAGACGGTTCGCAAGGTCATGGAGTCCGTACGGGAGAACAGCGTCAAGGGCATGGCCGAGATGCGGGACATGATCGGGCTGCTGCGGGACGCCAACGGCGGGCGCGAGGGGGACGGGCCGGAGCTTGAGGCCACCCGGCCTCGGCTGGCCGACGCGGAGAGCCTGGTCGAGCGTACGCGGCGGGTTGGGATGGAGGTCGAGCTGCGGGTCGACGGGGAGGTGCGTGAGGTTCCGGCTTCGGTGGATCTGGCCGGATATCGCATCCTTCAGGAAGGGCTGACGAACGCGCTCAAGCATGGTGAGGCGCCGGTCGTCGTCTCGCTGACGTACGAACCTCGGGAGGTTCTTCTGACGGTCGAGAACCGGGTCGGGCGGCGGGGGGCTCGGCTGCCAGGTTCGGGGGCGGGGCTGATCGGCATGCGCGAACGGGCTTCGCTGGTCGGAGGGTTCTTCGAGGCTGGGCGGTCAGGGGAGGGGTGGCGCATCGCGGCGGCCTTTCCGACGTCGCTCAACCCGGGAACACAGTCGCTTGACGCCAGCCTGTCGGACGGTCGCGCGTCAGGTGGCCGGTCTGTGGGTGGGAGCGCCCCGGGTGATGGCGCTTTGGGCGGTCGTGTCTCGGGTGACCGTCCCGGGGAGGGGCGTGGTTCTGGGGAGCGGGCTTCGAGCGGGCGGGGTGCGGGGGTGCCGGTGCCGGTGTCGGTGCCGGAGGCTGGGGTTGTGGATGGGCGGGGGGTGCGGTGGCGGGCGGTTGGAGGGGCGGCGTTGGCGCCGGTGGAGGAGTGCGCTGGTGATGACGGTGAACATCTCGGGGATGGTGGTGGTGAACGTCCCGGGGAGGGGGAGTGGTCCAGGAATGGCGATGGCGGAACGGGCGTGGCATGAGCATCAGGGTGTTGGTGGCTGACGATCATGCGGCCGTACGGGCCGGGATCGTGATGATTCTGGACGGCGCCGACGACGTCGAGGTCGTGGGTGAGGCCGCCGATGGTGAGCAGGCGGTTCGGTTGGCTCGCGATCTGCGCCCTGACGTCGTCCTCATGGACATCCGCATGCCTCGTCTCGACGGCATCTCCGCCACCAGGGAGCTGGCGGGGGTGAGTGACGTCCTGATCCTCACGACGTTCGACGTCGATGAGTACGTCTTCGGTGCTCTCCGGGCGGGGGCGGCCGGTTTCCTGCTCAAGAACACCGAGGCCGACGCCCTGGTGGAGGCCGTGAGGCTGGTGGCGGGTGGTGAGGGGATGATCGCGCCGGGCGTCACCAGACGGTTGATCGCCGCCTTCGCCGACCAGCCGCCCCGCCGTGAGGCGCCCGAGCCGGAGGCCCTGACCCCGCGCGAGCGTGAGGTGCTGGCCTGCATCGGTCGGGGCCTGTCCAACGCCGAGATCGCCAAGGAGCTCGACATGGCGGAGGCCACCACGAAGACGCATGTCAGTCGGCTGCTGAACAAACTGGGGCTGAAGAGCCGTGTGCAGGCGGCGATTTACTACTCAGAGTCGCTTTAGCCCCGTAGGGTGAACGCCGTGACCATGCCGCCGCCCCCTCCAGCCGGGGAGCCGCCCTCCGAGCGGCCTCCGTCGCCCTCCGAGCGGCCTCCGTCCGGGCAGCGTCCGCTCGGGCCGCCCGGCAGCCAGCCTGCGTCCGGGCAGCCTGCGTCCGGGCAGCCTGCGTCCGGGCAGCCTTCGCCTGGACAGCCGCCTTCTGGGCAGCCCTCCGCCGGGCAGCCCTCGTCTGGGCAACCGTCGTCTGGGCAGCCCTCGTCCGGGGTTCCGGGACAGCCGCCGTCTGGGCAGCGTCCCTCTGGGGCGTCTGGGCAGCCGTCGTTCGGGCAGCCTGTGTCCGGGCCAGTTGGGCAGCCGCCTCATGGGCAGCCTTCGTTCGGGGGGCCTGGGCAGTTTTCGGCTGGGCAGCGTCCGCCTGGGCCTCCTCCTCCCGGGCAGCCGCCGTTCGGGCCGCCGACCGGGCCTCCGGTGGGGCCGTCGCAGCCGAGGCGGCAGGCTGGGCTGACCGTGGCGTTGGCGTTCGCCGGGAGTTTCGCTTACCTGGTGATCAACCTGGTGGTGGGGCTGCTCGCGTTGAGCTTGGAGTCCTTGGCGGCGATCGGTGTCGCGGCGGGGTTCCTCTTGCTCCTGGGGCTCGGGGTGGGCATCGTGCTGGTCGTCCTGCGCAAGCCGTGGTCGTTCGGGCTGGGGCTCGGGTTGATGATCGGGTGGTCGTTGGCGTCGATCGTCTCGGCCGGATATTGCACGGGGCTGAACCCCAGCCTGTACGCATAGGTGACGGCATTGATCGTTCAGCACGTAGCGTCCCCAGCCGGCCAGAGGTAGCGGGATGACGACACCACCGCCACAGGGTTCGCCGCGGCCGCACCAGAACTGGCCACCGCCACTGTCGCCGTCACAGCTGGGATCGATGTCGCCACCGTCGTCACAGCCGGAGCCGCTGCCACTGCCCGTGTCACAGCCGGGATCGTTGCCTATGCAGTGGTCTCAGATGGGGGCGTTGCCGTTGCCCGTGTCGCAGGCGGGATCGTTGCCTCTGCCGTCATCTCAGCTGGGGACGTTGTCACTGCCCCCGTGGCAGCCGGGATCGATGCCGCCGCCATCGCAACGACCGTCGCCGTCAAGGCATCCACAGTCACCACCATCCAGCAGCAGTCGCGGCTCCACGAGCCTTCTCGGCGCGATGCTGGTCGTGGGCGTGGTCACCTACACCGCCGTCAACAGCACGTACAAGGGAAGCATGCTCGTCGCCGCGGAATTGCTGGCCCTCGCCGGCCTGGGGGCCGGTCTGGTCCGTAAGTCGGGGTTGCGGGGGCCAGGGCCAACGCGCGCGATCGGCTGGACACCGTGGTCGATGCTGACGGCCGGAAGCCGTACCGCCCTCAACCCCAGCCGGTACGGCTGAGCCATGCCCTACCACGAGATATTCGTCGGCTTGGGCGTCCTGGTGGCCTCGGTGGTCTTCGTCCGTGAGGCCAGGGCCAGGGGCGCGCTCAACGAGCAGTCACTGGTCGCCGTCACCGGAGCCCTGGTCGGAGGCGCGATCGGCATGCGGCTGGCGGGCTGGCTGGACACGCTCGACCTCGCCGACCTCTGGCTCTACGGCTCCCGCAGCATACTCGGCGGCCTGACCGGCGCATACGTCGGCGTGCTGGTCGCCAAGAAGGTCATCGGCTACAAGGAGCGTACCGGTGACCTGTTCGCCCCGGCGGTGGCGCTCGGCATGGCGATCGGCCGCATCGGCTGTCACCTGACCGAGGCCCCCGGCAGGCCCACGGACCTGCCCTGGGGGGTGCACGCGCCGCCGTCCACCCCGGAATGTCCGGGATGTCTGACGGGTCAGGCCATGCATCCGTCGTTCGTGTACGAGGTCATCTTTCAGCTCGCCGCGTTCGTCGCGCTGCGGTGGGCGGGCAAGCGGCTGACCGAGCCCGGGGAACTGTTCACGCTCTACCTCGCCGGATACGCGGTCTTCCGGTTCCTGGTCGAGTTCACCAGGGCGAACGAGACGTTGTGGCTCGACCTCACCGGGCCGCAATGGTTCCTGGTCCCCGGCCTGACGTTGCTCGCGCTCAGGCTCGCGTACGGCTGGCGTCGAGGCCACTACGATGCCCTTTTCGGACGGAAGGTCACGACATGAGTGCAGGGATGGGGCTACGGGGAGACCGCATCCTCCGGTACGTCAACGCGTTCTGCCCGAAGTGCCACGGTCAGGACTTGGACCAGGTCGAACGGCTGAGCGGCCGGCTGGCCGAACGCGACGGCAGGGTGTGGCTGGAACGCGGCTGCCGGGAACACGGCCTGATCCGCACGCTGTACGACGAGGACCCGGAGATCCTCTCCTACCTGGAGGAGTGGACCGCTCCCACCAAGCAGCACATCCCCGACGTGTCCGGAAACTTCGCCCCGATCCCCGGCGCGTACCTCAACGGCCTGCCCGAGATGCAGACCCAGCACACCTGCATCCTGCTGGAGGACATCGCCGAGGCGTGCAACCTGCGCTGCCCCACCTGCTTCGCCGACAGCTCGCCCGACCTGACCGGCGTCGTCCCGGTGGCCGACGTGCTGGCGAACGTCGACCAGCGTCTGGCCAGGGAGAACGGCAAGCTCGACGTCCTGATGCTGAGCGGCGGCGAGCCCACGCTCCACCCCGAGCTGAAGACCCTCCTCGCCGAGCTGGTGAGCCGGCCGGTCACCCGCATCCTGATCAACACCAACGGCGTGCTCGTCGCCAGGGACGACGCCCTGCTCGACCTGCTCACCGAGCACCGCGACCGGGTGGAGGTCTACCTCCAGTACGACGGCTCGTCGGCCGAGGCGTCCAGGCACCACCGCGGCGGCGACCTGCGCCGGATCAAGGCGGAGGCCGTACGGCGGCTGTCGGAGCGGGAGATCTTCACGACCCTGGTCATGACCGCGGCCCTGGGCGTCAACGACGGCGAGATCGGCGACGTCGTGCGCCTCGCGCTCGACACGCCGTTCGTCGGCGGCGTGTCGCTGCAACCGCAGTTCGGCTCGGGCCGATCGGGCGTCATCGACCCGTCCGACCGGCTCACCCACACCGGCGTGCTCAAGCGGCTCGGCCCGCAGACCGGCGGCCTGGTGACCTGGCGCGACCTGACCGCCCTGCCCTGCTCGCACCCCCACTGCTGCTCGGTCGGCTACCTGATCCGCGACGACGCCCAGCAGTGGCGCTCGCTGGTCGCCCTGATCGGCCACGACCGCCTCAAGGAGAACCTGGGCCTGGTCTCCAACCGCATCGCCGACACCGAACTGCCGCGCGAGCTGCGGATGGCCGTCCAGGAGTCGCTGCTCGGGCTGCTGTCGGAGCAGTCGTCGCTGTCCCACCCGCAGATCGGCGACCTGTGGCGGGACATCTGCGAGAACTGCGACCTCGGCGTCGCCACGCTGCTCACCCTCGCCTCCTCGGCGCTGCCGGGCCGGCGGAAGAAGCTGCGCAGAATGCTGGGCGAGCGGGTGGTGCGGATCACGATCAAGCCGTTCATGGACATCTCGACCATGATCGAGGAGCGGCTCACGCAGTGCTGCGTGCACGTCGGCACGCGTGCCGAGCAGGACCAGTGCGCGCCGTTCTGCGCCGTGCAGGCCTGGCCGCAGCTGTCGCGGCAGCGGCTGTCCGCGGTGGCCGCCGAGCCGGGGCTGGTGATCCTCTGAAAGGCCAGCCGTACGATCCGCTCCGGTTGTGCGTGTACGCCACCGTGGCGCTGCTGGCCTGGCTGCTCGGGCCTTGGGCGGTGCTCGGCTTCGCGGCGCTGGGGTTCGCGGGCTACTGGAAGGCGCGGCGGGCCGGGTTGACCCGGAGCAAATGCCTGCTCAGGGACACCCGGCTCGTACTGGCCTATCTCGGGCTGATCGGGATCGCCGCGGTGGTGGGAATCGTCGTGTCGCTGCGGTGATCAGCTCGCGGGGACGTACAGGATGAGCGACTCGGCGATGCAGGCGGGCCGGCGCTCGCCCTCGATCTCGATCGTCACCTTCAGGTTGGCCAGGTAACCGGCCGGGGTGCCCTTGACGTCGGTGAGCTCGCCCACGGCCCTGACCCGCCCGCCCACGGGCACCGGCCGCGGGAAGCGGACCTTGTTCAGCCCGTAGTTGACGCCCATCGCGATGCCCTCGACGCGCACCATCTCGAACATGAACGTCGGCAGCAGCGACAGGGTCAGGAAGCCGTGGGCGATCGTGCCGCCGAAGGGCCCCTCCTTGGCGCGCTCCACGTCCACGTGGATCCACTGGTGGTCGTCGGTGGCATCGGCGAAGAGGCCGACCTGCTCCTGGGTGACGGTGCGCCACTCGGTCGGGCCGAACGTCTCGCCCACGGCCGCCTTGAGTTCCTGTACGTTCGCGAAGGTCCGCATGGCCACGAACGCTATTGCGCGGGCGGGACGGCTGCCAAGTTGAGCACCCGGTACCCGTCGCGCAGGCTTTCGCACCAATACACGATCGCGGCCGGTTCGGCGGACCATTCGTTCCCCCACCAGATGCCCGGCCGGTCCGACGCGGCCAGTGTGCCGGTCCGGACGTCGTACACCGCGCGGCCGGTCACCACGAAGCGGTCGAGGGCCGGGTAGTCGCCGAGCTTGGGGACGAGGCCGAGCCCCCGGGGTTCGGCCGCGCCGCCGCCGTCCGGGCGCTGCAGGTACGTGCGCCCGCCCCGCACGCCCTGGCACCAGGACGGGCCGCAGCGCAGCCTCAGGACGTCCAGGGGCGCGACGACGTCCTTGGTGGAGGGGCGGCCGATCGCCAGGTTCACGAGCCTGGTCTGGTTCCGGTCCTCGCCGTCGGCGACGTCGCTCGCCCACGGCCATGCGACGAGGTGCAGGCCGTCGCTGCCCGGGAAGCGCGTCGGGGCGCCGCCCGCGATCGGCATCCACCACACGCCGCCGGTCCGTTCGGACCAGATGATGCGGTCACCGTCCAGGGCGATCCGCTCGATCCGCAGGTGCTCTCCCGTCATCGCGGCGACCAGCCGGGGCGGGCCGCCGGCGAGCGGGACCGTCCAGATCTCGCGCACCTGCGTGCCGTCCTTCCGTACGGCGTTCACGTGCCAGGCGAGGTTCGGCCCGTCCAGCGCCGGCGGCTGGGGGCGGTAGGTCCGCATGCCGGGCGGCACCGAGATGCCGGTGATCTCGCGGAACGTCCGGGTGGTGGTGTCGTAGACCTCGATCGCGCGGATCGTCGCCATCCCAGGCCCGGCGACGACCAGGATCCGGGTGGCGTCGAGCGCGGTGACCGGGAAGCGGAACAGGCCGTCTGCGCGCATGCCGGGCATCGTGACGACGGCCTGCGGCCACGCCCGCTCCAGGGGCACGGCCACCGCCCGCGGGAGGGGCCGCGCCGCCGGGGACGGCGCGGCCGCCTGCCGTCCGTTCGCGGCCATGACCGTGCCGGCCGCGAGCACGGCCGCCACCGCCGTCGCGACGGCCAATCCTCGGGTACGCCGCCTCCGCCTGCGCCGTCGCCGCCCCGCCGAGGATGTCGGCGATCTCCTGGTCCGACAGGTCCTCGTAGTACCGCAGCACCAGGACCACCCGCTGCCTGCGCGGCAGCGTCGCCAGCTCCCGCCACAGCTCGCCGGAGGAGTGGCTGTCGGTGTACGCCCCCTCGGGCACCTCGCCCGTGAGCTGCTCCCTGCGCCGCCGGCGCCACCAGCTCACGTGCTGCCGGGTCATGATCGCGCGTACGCAGGACTCCGGGTCGTCCTTGTTGCGCACCTTGCGCCAGGTGTCGCCGAGCTTGAGCAGCGCCTCCTGGACGAGGTCGGCGGCGTCGTCGGGGTTGCCGGTGAGCACGTATCCGTACCGGAGCAGGGCGGCGCCACGCGCTTGCACGAACTCCTCGAACTCCACAACACCCAGACGCACGGGCGTCCCGGACTGTTGCAAAGATCTTTTACTCGAAACCATCGCATGCATGTTCGAGTCCGCGCTACAGTTCTGGGTATCGAAATCGAACAAGGGTTCGGCCTGGTGAGAGGGGGTGTGTCCGATGACGATGCTCGCCACGGCCCCTGCTCGGACACGCCGTAGCACTTTCTTCCCAAATCTAAGACGGCCGCTATATCCGGCAATAAAGTCCGAGAGCGTGGACCCTGTGCGCAATCCCTACGCCCCCGGCGCCGGGCAGCGTCCGCCGGAGCTGGCCGGGCGCGACCGTGAGCTGCAGCAGTTCGAAGTGGTGCTGGAGCGGGTCGCCCGAGGCCGCCCCGAGCGCAGCATGGTCGTCACCGGCCTGCGCGGCGTCGGCAAGACCGTCCTGCTCAACACGTTCAAGTCCATGGCCATGCAGCGGCTGTGGGGCACGGGCAAGATCGAGGCCCGGCCCGACCAGTCGATCCGGCGTCCCGTGGCGGCCGCCCTGCACATGGCCATCCGCGAGCTGGCTCCGCGCCACCGCGCGCCCGAGCGCATCGAGGAGTTCCTCGGCGTGCTGAAGGCGTTCGCGATGCGCGACCCGTCCGCGGCCAAGGGCACCTCCCACTGGTCGCCCGGCATCGAGGTGCCCGCCAGCCGCGGGCGCGCCGACTCGGGCGACCTGGAGATCGACCTCACCGAGCTGTTCGTCGACGCCGCCGGCGTGGCGACCGACCTCGGCGTGGGCATCGCGCTGTTCATCGACGAGATGCAGGACGTGCAGCCCGCCGACGTCTCCGCGCTCTGCGCCGCCTGCCACGAGCTGTCCCAGTCGGGCGGGCCGCTGATCGTGGTGGGCGCGGGGCTGCCGCACCTGCCGAGCGTGCTGTCGGCCAGCAAGAGCTATTCCGAACGGCTCTTCCGCTACGCGCGCATCGACAAGCTCGACCGTGAGGCGGCCGACCTGGCGCTGATCCTGCCCGCGCGGGAGGAGAAGGTCGAGTTCACCCAAGAGGCCCTCGACGCGCTCTACGAGGCCGCCGACGGCTATCCCTACTTCGTCCAGGCGTACGGCAAGGTCGCCTGGGACCTCGCGCTGCGCAGCCCGATCACGCTCGACGACGTCAAGGTCTCCGCGCCCGAGGCCGAGGAGGAGCTCGCCGTGGGCTTCTTCGGCAGCCGCTACGAGCGGGCCACCCCCGCCGAGCGCGACTACATGCACGCCATGGCCCAGATCGGCGACGAGCCGGTCGCCACCGCCGACGTGGCCGACGCCCTCGGGCGGAAGCCGTCCAGTCTCTCGCCCGCCCGCGACAGTCTGATCAAGAAAGGGCTCATCTACAGCGCCGAACGCGGTCTGATCGCGTTCACGGTGCCGCACTTCGGTAGGTTCCTGCGGTCTCAACCCATTTGAGCGCCGCCCCTAGACCTCTATTGGGCTGTCTAGTGGGGAAGCTAGACAGCCCAATAGAGCTGTATCGCCATGCCCGGATAGAGAAATCTAGGGCTCTCTAGCGTCACGCCGATACTGACGTATATTCCGGCAGAGAGTCGCTGTCGTCGCTGCTCACGACCGCCACGCGCACCGCCGGACGCCGTCCGCTCAGGTAGACCGCGAAGACCACGTCGTCGCGGTCGTGGCCGGTGAAGACGAAGAAGCGCCAGCACAGCTCGCGCCAGCTGTCGTACGGTTCGGGCGAGGCCAGCGCCTCCCGGTACGTCCGCCACGCGCCGCTCGACCTGAGCCTGGAGAGCATCACCTGCTCGGCGGGGCCGGGGCGCTGCTCGCAGGGGGCGCGGTACCGTACGCGATCGATCAGCTCCTCGATCTCAGGGGAGAGCAGCGCGATCACCGCCACCCCCGCGGCCGTAAACCAGGTCGGATGGGTCATCGCCGCCCAGCCCGACGCCGGGGAGGCGACCGACAACGCCGACATCCCGGTCAGCGCGACGGTCCGGCCGATCGAGCGCATGCCGACCGGCGCCGAGCTGACCTCGCCGAAGCAGCCGCAGCCCGCGTCCGGACGACGCCTGCGCAGCTCGATCAGCACGTACGTGGACAGAGCGAAGAAGCAGACCGTCCCCCACCTGAAGATCGGCGCGGTGGTGACCAGCAGCCCTACGGCGAGCACCAACTCGCCCGCCGCGCAGACCAGCAGCGAGGGCGCCTGCAGCCGGCCGGGCATGAGCACGGCCGGGCCTAGCCTGGACACGGCGCCCGGCTCCCCGCCCCCGCGGACCGTGATCACCTTCGCGCCGGTGCCCATGACCAGCAGCACGATCAGGAACGGCAGCTGCGATTCCAGCACGCCCGTCTCCAGCACGCCCGTCACCCCAATCCGATCTGAGCGTTGAAGCACCCCTTGATCAACTCGCCGCCCAGCTCGACGAACGAGGCCGGCGACAGCTCGGCCACGCGGCCGCGCGGCGAGGTCTCGCACTCGACGCAGCGGTCGCAGAACCGCCCGGCCAGGCAGCCGCAGGCGACCACCGGCAGGTTGGCCGCGCGGTCGGCGCACGTGTTCCTGATCTGCAGCAGCGAGCCGATGGCCAGGTAGGGCAGGCCGGCGCAGGACAGCCCGGCGTCGGGGCAGCCGGTGTCCACGCGCTCCAGCATCGGGTACGCCGCGCCGCGCTCCTCCTCGTCGAACGCGTCGGACCAGGTGGCGGTGCCGGAGATGCGCGCCTGCGCCCCGGCGTAGACCGGCGGCGGGGCCGGGACGCTGCCCGACCGGTGGGCGGGCTGCGAGGTCGCCGGCAGCAGCGCCAGGGCGGAGCCGTCGCGCCTGATCCCGATCGCGTCGAACAGGTAGCCCGGCTCGAACTTCGGATGCCGCACCTGCAGCCGTCCGGTGGCCGGGTAGGGGATGACGATCGTGCGGGGGCCGCGGTGGGGGCCGCAGTCGAGCTCGACCGTCAGCTCCCTGCGCCCCTCGATCGAGACGATCGTGCCGGTGAGGCGGGTGGTGTCGGCCCAGATCCGCTCGACCACGCGGCCTTCGCGCAACGTGCGCATGAGCACCATGGAGCCCACCGGGAGGTCGGCGGGCGCGATCTCCGCGCCGTGCCAGGCCGTGGCCCAGGGGGCGATCACCAGCCGCTCCTCGGCGCCTTCGGGGGTCTCGATGGCGATGAGATGCGGGCTCACGTCAAGGATCTCGCCGGTGACGGCGCATAAAGGCGCGCCGCCGGCCGGGTCGGGGCCGGCGATGCCCGGGGCGCGGCCCAGCGCGGCGGCCGCGAGCAGTCTGCGGCGCTCGACGTTCGGATAGCCCATCCGCCCTCCCTCGTCAGGTACTAGGTTCACATGACTCGGGAGCGGCTCGTGCCGCGGCGAACAGATGGGAGCAAAATACGCATCCCTGGGGAAGGTAGCTGACACCCGCCTTCGAACAATCTGCCACCGACCTTGACTGACCTTTGTCTTCGTCGGGCCGAAACCTGAATTGTGGCTCAGTCGCAAAAGGGCATCAGGCTGCGATTCTGGCCACGATGCAGACCACCGGGTGGGAAGAGGAGTTCCGCGAGTACGTCATGGCCCGCGGTCCCGCGCTGCTGCGCGCCGCCCGTCAGCTCACCGGGCATCCGCTGGACGCGGAGGACCTGTTGCAGAGCGCCCTGGCCAAGACGTACCTGGCGTGGGACAAGATCGAGGACCGGGGGGCGCTGGACGGGTACGTCCGCCGGGCGATGGTCAACATCAACATCTCGCAGTGGCGGCGGCGCAAGCTGGAGGAGTACCCGTCGGACGAGCTGCCCGAGGTGGCCACGGCCGACCCGCCGGCCTGCGGGGAGGTGCACGAGCTGCTGGAACAGGCGCTGGAGGGGCTGCCCGAGCGCATGCGGGCCGCGATCGTGCTGCGGTACTACGAGGACATGACCGAGCCGGAGATCGCCAGGACGCTCGGGATCAGCGTCGGCACGGTCAAGAGCACGGTGTCACGGGCGATGGGCAAGCTCAGGAGCGCCCTGGGGATCTCCGCGGAGGCGGGCGGCCCGGGGATGCCGGAGACGTCCTCGTAGGATCGCTCCAAGGATCAGTTGAGCGAGGGGGTGGTCTCCTCGGCGCCGGCGGTCGCGCAGGGGCGTACGACGTCTCTGATCTTGCGGAGCGTCCGCAGGAACGCGGCGAGCTCGTCCGGGCTCAGGAGGCCGGTGAAGGTGTCCTCGATGTCCTGAAGGTGTTGGGGCAGGACGCTCGCCAGCCGGTCGCGCCCCTCGTCCGTGAGCGCGGCGTAGGAGGCCCTGCGGTCGGTGGCGCACGCCTGCCTGGTGACCAGGCCCTCGCGTTCGAGCCGGTCGACGACCCGGGTCACGCCGCTGGTGGACAGGCCCGTCTGGGCGGCCAGGTCGGTCATCCGCAGCGCCTGCCGCGGTGATCGCGCCAGGCGGATGACGGTCTCGAAGTCGATGCCCGACAGCCCCGCCGTGCTGAAGACGGGCTGCATCCGGGCCGTCAGACCTGCGTGAACCTCGGCGAGCAGGCCCATCGCCGTCAGCCTGGGGTCATCGATGTGCTTCACGTCCATACCTTAACCGACGTTAGTTGACTTGCGGAATATTCCTCGTGTAGACATTTGTTGCCGCAGACATCCGCACAGCAACGTTCCCAAGGAGAACCCGATGAGCACCCGCACCTGGGAGTCCCTGACCATCCCCGCCGCCGGCACGTACAACCTCGACGTGGCCCACACCCGCATCGGGTTCGTGGTCAAGCACATGATGGTGAGCAAGGTCCGCGGCCGCTTCGGCGACTTCAGCGGCACCGTGACGATCGCGGAGAACCCGCTGGAGTCCACGGCCGAGCTGACGATCAAGACCGCCAGCATCGACACCGGCGTCGGCGACCGCGACGGCCACCTGCGCAGCGACGACTTCCTCGCCGTGGACAAGTTCCCCGAGATCACCTTCCGCAGCACCCGCGTGGTCGGCCACTCCGGCGACGAGTTCACCGTCGTCGGCGACCTGACCATCCGCGACGTCACCAAGGAGGTCGAGCTCACGGTCGAGTACGGCGGCGCCGGCACCAACCCCTGGGGCAACTCGGTCTGGGGCTTCTCCATCAACACCGAGTTCGACCGCGAGGAGTTCGGCCTGACCTGGAACCAGACCCTGGAGGCCGGCGGTGTGCTCGTGGGCAAGAAGGTCAAGATCGAGATCGAGGGCGAGGCCAACCCCGCCTGACCTGGGTTATCCACACCCCGGAAGCCCGCCCTGACATGGGGCGGGCTTCATCCACAGGTGGTTACCCACAGGCTGTTGATAACTCTTGGTGAAGGCACGACGCGCAACCGCTTTGCCGCCTCGGCAGAAGGCCGGTACGCTGTGCTGAGCCGCGATGGCTTCCAGGAGGATTCGCCTAGTCAGGTCTATGGCGCCGCACTGCTAATGCGGTTTGGTGGCAACACCATCCGGGGTTCAAATCCCCGATCCTCCGCCAGGTAGAAGGCCCTTCCCCGATCTTCGGGGGAGGGCCTTTTTCGATCTCTGGGGGCCCTGTGGGTTGCAGTTGGCCCGTCAGCCCCAGAGGGCCGAGCCCATGCGGTCGCTCGCGTCCTTGGGAGGTGGCGACGGGTGTACCGCTCAGTGGTGGTCACCCGCGTGTGGCCGAGGATTTCTTGGGCGACGCCGATGTGGACGCCCTGCTCTGTCAACAACGTCGCAGCGGTGTGGCGGGCATCGTGAGCGCGAGCGACGCAGCCGGCCGCCACGGGGCCGCGTTAGCCTACACGGGAGCCTGGGAGCGCCACGGGATCATCATGAGCACGCAGAATCACCGGTTCCTGGGGACGTATGCGAGAGCGTCGCCGAGCGCACCTTCGACCTTCCGGGCGGCGCGACTCGCACAGTCAAGGCGGGCACCCCTCTGGTGTGGACCGCACAGATGACCGCCAAGGTCGTCGACAAGCCCGGCGCCCAGAAGCCGCCACGTCGCAGAACGATGCGGCTCGACTCCTCAAGCCGGAGCGGAGCGGATCGCGGCAATCGCGCAGCACGTCAAAGATCCGACCGACGAGCCGCTCCGGCATGCCTCTGAAGCCACCAACTGATCCAAGTACGGCCGCCGACGCGCCTACCGCAATGGCGCCGACGGCATCATCTCGGGTTGCAGCTCCGCACCGTGCCACCTTGTTTCGGGGCGTTCGTTCCACCGCATCGGTCGGTGTTGAACGCGCCTCCGAGCTGCTGATGCGGTTCGGTGGCAACACCATCCGGGGGGGGCAAATCCCCGGTCCCCGCAGGCGAAAGGCCCTCTTCCCGACTCCGGGGGAGGGCCTTGCGGTCTTTCGGATGGTGTTGCAGCGGCTGCGCGTCCCCCGCGTTGTGCATCCGAGGCTCTTTGCTCAACGATGTCCTCAAGTGCATCGGCGACTTCTGCGTCTGTCGGTGTGGCGTTTTGTGGGCGGCGTCCTCGGTCCGTCGGCGTAGGGGTCAGAACTGGACGTTGGTCATCGTGTACCAGGTCGGGGCGAACGTGAGCAAAACCATGGCGACCAGGACGGCGAGTGCGGTCAGTACGCGGGAAGTGGTGAGGGGCGCGGGGGAGAGGGGGCGTTGCTTCCAGCGTCCGGCCGTGAGGAAGGCGGCGACACCGCCCAGGACGATGTTGGCGGGGACCAGTTCGTACTCGCCGCGCAGGATGTGGAAACCGGCCGCGAGGATCATGGTCAGCGTCAGGCCGGCGGCGGCGAGCGGCGTCAGCATCGGCTTGAACCGGGTCATCGCCGGCAGGATCAGGCCGACGCCGCCGAGCACCTCGACGATCCCGATGAAGACGATCAGGGACTGCGGCACCGCCGCGTACCAGGCCACCGCCCGGGGCGCCGTCGCGAACAGGGCGTCGTCGTACAGCAGCACCTTGCCGAAGCCGCTGCCGGCGAAGAAGAAGCCCCACAGCGCCTGGAGTGACCAGAGTGCGCCGTTGAGGGTGAACCGCATACTGCGCGTCCGGGGCTGCTGCTCGATGTCCGTGATGCTGACGTGGTGGCTCATGTCCTGTCACTGCCTTTTCTGATCGGATTCGCGGGGGATCTCGCCGGTGCTTCGGGCCTTCGTCAGTACGTGGTGATCGGTACGTGCTGACGGGGCCTATAGGAGCACGGGAGCGAGGTCGTGCGCATCGTCCGTGGGACAGGGTGGGACACGTGGTAGGCGTTCTGCCTGCGGAAACGTGAATTGGGTCGTGACCGCGGGATGGGACGGTGCCCGCGCGGCCGGGCAGCGCGGCGTCGCGGAGCGAGCTTGTGGATGCACCGCTCGGCGGGCGCCGCAGGGTGGGGAAGGTGTTCCTGCGGCGCCGACCCGCGGCCCGGCTGCTCCCGGGCGTCAGCCCTGGAGGACCGACAGGACGTTTCCCGCCGGGTCGGTGAACCAGGCGATCAGCGGGCCGCCGCCGCGGAAGATGCCCTTCTCGTCGGTCTGCAGTTGGTCGTAGCGCTGGAAGCGCACGCCGCGGGCCGTCAGGGCGTCGACGGCCTGCTCGATGTCCTCGACCGGGAAGTTGAGGATGGTGAAGGTCGCGGGGACGTGGTCGGGTTTGGGGTAGACCAGGATGTCGGTGCCGCCGGCGATGTGCAGGGTGAGCAGGCCGTTCGACTCCGACACCTCCAACCCCAGGGTGTCGCCGTAGAACGCCTTCGCGGCGGCCAGATCGTCGACGGAGAATCCGCTGAACGCCTTCGTCTTGCCGAACATCGTCACATCGCCTTCCGGTGGTCCTCGCTGAGCTGGATGATCTGGACATAGTTGCCGTCGGGGTCGATCGCCGTGGCGAACAGGCTGCCCTCGCGGTCTTCGAGCTCGGCCAGCCAGGACACGCCCGCCTCCTCCATCCGGGCGACGATCGCGCGCGCGTCGGGGACGTCGAAGTTGAGTATCACCCGTCCGGGCTCGGGATTCTTGTCCGCAACGTCGGCCCGGGTGTCGATGATCAGGTGGAAGTCGCCGAACGTCAGCACGCCGTAATGGGTGACGTCGGTGTCGGACTCGGGGTCGAGCACGGCGGCGTACCAGGCGCGTAGCCGGGCCGGGTCGGTGCTGGCCAGGAGCAGGCTGTTCAGGTTGGGGCGCGTCATCGTTGCCTCCCGATGGTCGGTGCGGCGGAGGGGATCCGCTGTCGGGAGGGCAGACTCGGCCGGGCCGGAGAACTCATCGGTGGCGCGCGAACGGATTTCCAGAGGGGGGCGGGCGTCCTGGAGGAGGGGGTCAGGCGGTGCGGAGGGTCAGGCCGTACGCGCTCAGGATCTCGTTGACCGGCTGGTAGTACGTCGTGCCGCCCGTGCTGCAGTTGCCGGAGCCGCCCGAGGTGACGCCCTGGGCCTGGCCGCCCGAGATGAACGGTCCGCCGGAGTCGCCGGGTTCGGCGCACACGTTGGTGCGGGTGAGGCCGTACACGGTGCCCTGGGCGTAGGTGACGGTGGCGTTGTGCTGCCGGACGGTGCCGCAGTGCCAGCCGGTGGTCGGGCCCGCGCGGCAGACGGACGCGCCCACCGTCGCCTGGACCGAGCCGCGTACGGTCACCAGCGTCCCGCCGGGACCGCGGACGTACGGCTGCGCGGTGTACCCGGGGGTGGCGACCCACGCGTAGTCGTTGCCCGGGAAGGACGAGCCCTGGACGGTCCCGGCCGGCGACTTGACCAGGTCGCCGGTGTGCCCGCAGTGTCCCGCCGTGACGAAGCCCGGAATGCTGCCCTTGGTGACCGAGAAGCCGATCGTGCAGCGCATCGAGCCGATGTAGAAGGGGTCGCCGCCGATGATGTCGGCGTACGTGCGGGGCAGCTCGGCGGCCGGCGCCACCACGACGGCCGCACTTCCCGCCGCCGCCACCAGGGCCGCAGCCGGGGAGGGCGCCTGGAGGACGACCCGGTTCGCGCGGACGTCGGCGTACCAGAGGGCGGGACCCGTCCGGATGCGGCGGGCGGCCCGGTCCAGGCGGCGGACGACGGCGTCCAGCTCCGCCAGCGAGTGCCGCACGACGACAGGGCGCGCCCCCCGGGCCGAGATCGCGGCGGTCCGAGCGGGGTCGGTGGTGGCGACGACGAGGGCGGAGGCGTCCTCGGTCAGCCACGACCCGCCGTAGGAGTCGCCCAGGGAGGTGGCCAGTTCGGCCTCCAGGGCGGCGGCACGCCGCTCGTCCGCCAGCCGGGCGACCACTGCGGGTTCCGAGAGGCCGAGGTCGCGCGAGAGCGCCTCGATCACGGGGTCGGACGCCGCGTGGGCGGGGGTGGCCAGGCAGGCGGCCACGAGGGTGACGCCTGCCACTGCACAGCGAAACATGCCGCCGCTCCTCGATGGGGGGTTCTGTCACGGTAACGGCTGACAGACAAATGAGGAGATACCAAGTATTTCCTATTAAGGCGATATGCCCGTCTTTCCGGCCACCGGCCACAAATGGAGATTTTTCGACCTAAAGTTGTAACTAGTGGTATGTCGGTATCGTATTGGGCCTGGAGGTGTTCCCTATGGGTAATGGTGTTCGTCATTTCGCCGGGGCCGCGGCGGGGGTCGCCGCGATCCCGTTGATCGCGGCCGGTCTCCTGTACGGACCCCGCGCGACCACGTCCGTCCCCGACTGGACGGCGACGGCGGCGCTGGCCGGGACCGCGGTCCTCATCGGAATCCTGGCCGGTTCCCGGATTTCTCCGGTCGCCTCGCTGCTGCCCGGCCTGGCTTTCACGGCCCTGGCCGGGGCGACGGTCGCGCGGGCCGCCGCGGGAGGCGACCGGAGAATGGGATTCGACCTGGTTCCCGCCGATTATCTGGACGCGTACGCGGCGTTGCTGAATACCTGGTCATTGGTGGTCGGCGGCATTCTGCTCACCGCTTCGGTGTTCCCGTCCCGCTGGCGGGCGCGCCGGGGCGGGGGGCCGGCTCCGGAGAAGGAGGGGGAGGAGCCGCCGCCGCTGCCCAAGCGCGTCCCGTTCGCGTCGAAGCGGATCACATCGGCGCGACCCGCTCCCGGGCCAGCCACAGGGCGATGACCACGTAGGGCAGGACCAGGAGGGCGAACGTCGTGCCGTGGGACAGGAACGGCGATCCCGCGCCGTAGGCCGTGTAGACGGCCAGGGTGACCACGTTCGTCCCGAGCCCGGCCATCGACGTCACGGTGGCCCGCTGACCGCCCGAGACCCGTTCCTGCAGCCGCGTGTCGGCCACCACGCCGGCCATCTGGAACGCCCCGAAGGACCCGGCGACCAGCAGGAACCCGGCCGGATGCGGAACCAGCGCGCCCGCCGCCATGGCCAGCGCGGCCAGCGCCAGGACCAGCGCGAACGACCGCTCGCTCAGGCGGCGGGCAGGCCCCGCCAGCAGGCCGCCCGCCGCCGCCCCGACCCAGACGGCCAGCACGAGCAGCGGAACGGCCGTCCTGGGCGCGCCGGTCTCGGCGGCCAGGAAGGGCACGTACTCCTCCAGAGCGCCCCAGATCGCCGTCACGACGGAGATCAGCACGATCGCTTCGAGCACGTTCCGATCCGTACGGGCCTCCGCCACACCGGCCCGCAGAACCGCGAGATACCGCCCACCCGAATCACCGGACGACTCGTCGGACGACTCGTCGGACGACTCGGTGGACGACTCGGTGGACGACCCGATGACACCGGGACGCCGCTCGGGCAGCGTCAGAGCGGTGGCGGCGCACAACAGGCAGGCCGCCACGCTGGCCACCCCCACCGCCGGATAGCCGCCGACCGCGAAGACGGGCGTGGCGAGGGCGATCGCCGACGCGGCGGCGGCGATGCCGATCGAGTGGGCCCGGCCCATGATGGCGGCGTACCGGCTCTGGAGGCCCCGGCGTTCGAGCTCCTCGTACGCGAGCGCCTCGAAGGCGCCCGAGACGAGCGCGCCCTCGGCCCCCCACAACACGAAGCCCAGCGCGAAGGCCCAGTAGGACGGGAACAGCACCCACAACGCGAAGCCGGCGCCGGCCAGCAGCGGGCCCAGGAACAACAGCAGACGGCGGGACACCGCGTCGGCCCAGGCGCCGGAGGGGACCTCCAGCACCATGCCGGTCACGGACCAGATGACGAACAGCGAGGACGTCTCGGCCACCGAGAGCCCGGAATCGGTGAACAGCAGCGTGTACACCGGGTAGAGCAGGACGAACTCGCCGAGGAACGTGTAGACGTAAAGCTTGGGGACGAACATGCGGCCCTCTCGGAAGGGGCGGACAGGGACTCCGTCTGGTGCTCGGCACCTCGGAGGCCCGCGCGCGCTCCTGCCGCGTCGGCCGCTGGTGGTTCATCAATGTCGCCAGTGCATGCCCGGAGTCTAACCCCGGCCCGCCTGCCCGCGCTCGCCCGTACGCGCTAGGCGGATCTGGCCGGCTCCTCGGGCCGCGGGATCCACTTGTGCGCCCAGGTGACCAGCTCGTCGAGCACCGGGCGCAGCTCCTGGCCCATCTCCGTCAGGTGGTATTCGACCCGTACCGGCGACGTGGCCAGCACGCGCCGCTCGACGAGCCCGGCCGTCTCCAGCTCGCGCAGCCGGCGGGCCAGCATCGTGTCGTTGATGCCCGGGATGGCCGCCTTGAGGTCGGCGTAACGATGGGCGCCCTTGAAGATCATGTGGATCACGGCTCCCGACCACCGGGCGCCGATCAGTTCGAGGGCGACGTGGAACCGGACGCAGACGGAATGGGGGCTCACGGGGATGATCCTAACATTTGCTAAGAAATGTTTAGTTACTCAATAATGTTGAGGTATCAACTACCTGAGGAGGAACCCCATGGACAAGCCGGTCCTGCAGATCATCGTCGCCAGCACCCGCCCCGGCCGCGCCGGGCGCGAGGTCGCCGAGTGGTTCAGGAGCCGGGCCGTCGCCGCCGGCCACTTCGACGTCGAGCTGGTCGACCTCGCCGAGGTGGGCCTGCCGTTCCTCGACGAGCCGAACCACCCCAAGCTCAAGCAGTACGTGAACGCCCACACCAAGGAGTGGAGCGCCACCGTCGACCGGGGCGACGCCTTCGTGTTCGTGACCCCCGAGTACAACCACAGCTTCACGGCCGTGCTGAAGAACGCCCTGGACTACCTGCACCACGAGTGGCAGCACAAGGCGGCGGGCTTCGTCAGCTACGGCGGGATCTCCGGCGGCACCCGGGCGGTGAACGGCCTGCGCCAGGTCGTCAGCACGCTGAAGATGATCCCCGTGGTCGAGGCCGTCAACATCCCCTTCTACCAGCAGTTCATCGCCGAGGACGGCACCGTGGCGGCCAACGACATCATGATCGCCGCCGCCGACGCCATGCTCGCCGAGCTGGCCAAGCTCACCGGCGCGCTGCGTCCCATGCGGCTGGCCTCCGCCTGAGCTACGCTGCCGGTCGTGGCGCTGGCAGTGGATGTGGTGGTCCGTTACCGCAAGGCCGTGACGTACGGCGTGCACGCGGTGCTCGCCGCCCTGGAGACCTCGGGCGTGGAGCACCGGCAGCTACTGGGCGCCACCCCGGAGGAGACGGCGGCCCACGTCGCGGCGAGCCGGGCCGACCGGGTGCTCGTGCTCTGGTCGTTCTACTCGCCCGACGCCGAGGCCATGGCCGCCGAGCTGGCCGCCGTCAGGTCGCTCAGCGACGGCCGGGGGCTGCACATCGCCGGCGGCGTGCACGCCACCGCCGAGCCGCAGCAGGTCCTCGACGCCGGCTGGGACCTGGCCGCGATCGGCGAGGGCGAGTCCACGATCATCGCCCTGGTCGAGGCGCTGCGGCGGGACGAGCCGCTGACGACCGTCCCGGGCCTCGCGGTCAAGGACGGCGACGGCGTCGCGCTCAGGACGCGCCCGGCCCCGCAGCTCCCGCTCGACGCGTTCCCGTCGTTCCTGGGGCGCAAGGGGCCGATCGAGATCACCCGGGGATGCCGGTACACGTGCCGGTTCTGCCAGACGCCGTTCATGTTCGGCGGCCAGTTCCGCCACCGGTCGGTGGCCGGCGTGCGCGAGCACGTCAAGGGCATGGTCGAGCAGGGCCTGCGGGACGTGCGGTTCATCACGCCGACCTCGCTCTCCTACGGCTCGCCGGGGCCCGACCCCGACCTCGGCGCGGTGGAGGAGCTGCTGGCGGGGGTCAAGGAGGAGCTGCCGCCGCACGGCCGGGTGTTCTTCGGCAGCTTCCCCTCGGAGGTGCGGCCCGAGCACGTCACGCCCGAGGCCATGCGGCTGCTCAAGCGGTACGTCGCCAACGACAACCTGATCATCGGCGCCCAGTCGGGGTCCGACCGGGTGCTGGCCGCCTCGGGCCGCGGGCACGGCACCTCGCCGGTGCGCGACGCCGTCCGGATCGCCGTCGAGCACGGCTTCAGACCGAACGTCGACTTCATCTTCGGCATGCCGGGGGAGTCGGAGGAGGACCAGCGCCAGTCGCTCGCGCTGGCCGGCGACCTGGCCGAGCTGGGCGCCCGCATCCACACGCACACGTTCATGCCGCTGCCCGGCACGCCCTGGCGGGACGCCGAGCCCGCGTTCATCCCGCTCACGACCATGCGGGAGCTCGACCGGCTGGCCCAGCGCGGCGACGCGTACGGCCACTGGCGCCGGCAGGCCGAGCACTCGGCCCGGCTGGCGGAGACGGCCAAGGCCTATCCGCGCCGCACCCGCCGCCGCAGGACGGACTGACGGCCACGAGACGCTGCGCGCCAGAGCCACGAGACGCTGCTGCGGCCAGAGTCACGAGACGCTGCTGCGCGCCGGAACGGGCCGGTCAGTCGTCGTCGCTGAGTCGTTCGAGCGCGCGGTTGATGGAGTCGCCGAGCGGCCGCAGAACCTCGGAGAGCGCCTCGGCCAGCGGTCTGAGGATCTCCGTCGCCTCGTCCAGCAGGTCGGGCGACTTGTGCTCGGGAGGCGCCCAGCGCATGGCGTCCGCGCTCAGCGTCTCCCATTCGTCCACGACGCCGTCGATGGCGTCGAGGACGTGATCCGGATCGTTTGGCATGACCCTCTCCGGAACAAATCGGTCGGATACCTGCCACGGTACCTTCAGGCCGGGATCGACACCCCTACCCCGCCCCGCGTCCGGGCCCCGTACCGCTCCTTGTCGGCGGCCAGGTCGAGCGGGCGGATGGCGGACCGGGCGGCCAGGGTCTCGTCCGTGATCAGCGAGGCGGGCACGAGCCAGGAGACCTCGAACTCCAGCCCGTCGGGGTCCTTGGCGTACAGCGCCTTGGTCGTCCCGTGGTCGGAGGCGCCGACGAGGGAGCCGAGCTCGCTCAGGGTGACCGCGATGCGCTCCAGCTCGTCGAGCGTGTCGACCTCCCACGCCAGATGGTAGAGCCCGACGGCGGTGCGCCCGGCGGGCGAGGGGCCGGCGCCCGCGCCGATCTCGAACAGCCCGAGGTCGTGGTCGTTGCTGGAGCCCGGGGCCTGGAGGAACGCGGCGCCGCGCATGCCCATGACCACCTCGAATCCGAGCGCCTCCCGGTAGAAGGCCACGCTGCGCTCCACGTCACGGACGTAGAGGACCGCGTGATTGAGCCTGTGGACCGGCATGGTCGTCCCCTTTCACCTGTTTCTCCCGGTCAGAGTATATGAGAGTTCAACTAAAATGAGAGGGTGACGCGATGGCTGGATCCGGACGAGCAGCAGACCTGGCGTGACTTCCTGGCCGCCGGTCAGCTCATCAACGAGGCGCTGGACCGGCAGCTCCAGCGCGAGGCGGGCATGCCGCACACGTACTACATGATCCTGGTGGCGCTGTCGGAGGCGCCGGGCCGGTCGATGCGCATGAGCGAGCTGGCCGCCAGGGCCCAGAGCTCCCAGAGCCGCCTGTCGCACGCCGTCGCCCGCCTGGAGGAGCGCGGCTGGGTGCGCCGTGAGCGCTGCCCGGCCGACGGCAGGGGCAGCCTCGCCGTCCTGACGGACGAGGGCTTCGCCACGCTGGCCGCCGCCGCCCCCGGCCACGTCGAGGAGGTGCGCAGGAGCCTGTTCGACGTCCTCACCCCCGAGCAGGTCCGCGAGCTCGGCGCGATCTGCTCGGCCGTGCGGGACACGCTGGAACGGTAGAACGCCGGGCCGTGCGGGACACGCTGGAGCGGTAGCGAGCGAACTGTCGTGCCCAGGCCGTAGCCTCTCCCGGTAGCCGAACGAGGGGATTGCCGATGCACGACACCGAAGAGGCACTGTTCCGGACGGTCCACGGCATCGCCGGGCTGATGGCGGGCCAGCCCGTGCCCGTCGTGATGGAGGCGTTGCTGCGCCACCTGCCCAAGGCTCCAGGTCTCGAGGTGACGGAGATCCGCAAGATCGCGGAGGAGATCAGCGTCGGCCGCGACCCCTCCGGGTTGTGATTCACCCCAATTGCCCCTGAACGTCGCTCCCGAGCGGGGATACCATCTCAACCATCTCGCGCGGGAGCACGCATTAGGAGTTCGGGTGACGCTGGTCGCTGGGGTTGATTCCTCCACGCAGAGCTGCAAGGTCGTCATTCGCGAGGCCGAGACGGGCGCGCTGGTCAGGCAGGGCCGCGCCGCCCATCCGGCCGGCACCGAGACCCACCCCTCCCACTGGTGGACCGCGCTGCTGCGGGCCGTCGAGGAGGCCGGCGGGCTCGCCGACGTCGCCGCCGTCAGCGTGGCCGGGCAGCAGCACGGCATGGTCTGCCTCGACGAGGCGGGCGAGGTCGTGCGCGACGCCCTGCTCTGGAACGACACCCGTTCCGCCCGAGCCGCCGCCGACCTGGTGGCGGAGCTGGGCGGGCCGGGGGCCTGGGCCGACGCGGTCGGCTCGGTGCCCGTGGCCGCGTTCACCGTGGCCAAGCTGCGGTGGCTGGCCGAGCACGAGCCGGACAACGCCCGCCGCACGGCGGCGGTCTGCCTGCCGCACGACTGGCTGACCTGGCGACTGGCGGGCGCGCTCGCCCTGGGCGGCGGCTCCGGGGCGGGGTCCGATCTCGCGGCCTGGCACGACGCGCCCTCGCCGTCGCTCGACCTGCTCACCACCGACCGGGGCGACGCCTCGGGCACCGGCTACTGGTCCCCGGCGACCGGCGCCTACCGCACCGACCTGCTCAAGGCCGCCTTCGGCGCCGTCCCGCTGCTGCCCCGGGTGCTGGGGCCCGCCGACCGCGCGGGCGACCCCGCGTCGGCCGGGCCGCTGCTCGCGCCGGGCACCGGCGACAACATGGCGGCAGCCCTCGGCGTCGGGGCCGGCCCGGGTGACGTGGTGGTCTCGCTCGGCACGTCCGGGACGGTGTTCGCGGTCGCGGAGACGCCCAGCGCCGACCCCACCGGCGCGGTCGCCGGGTTCGCCGACGCCACCGGGCGTTTCCTGCCGCTGGTGTGCACGCTGAACGCCGCCCGGGTCCTCGACGCCGCCGCCGGGCTGGCCGGGGTGGGCCTCGACGAGTTGAGCGACCTCGCGCTCCGGGCTCCGGCGGGGGCCGGCGGGCTGACGCTGGTGCCGTACCTGGAGGGCGAGCGCACCCCCAACCGGCCCACCGCGACCGGCTCGGTCCTCGGGCTCACGCTGGCCACCTCGACCCCGGCCCACCTGGCCCGCGCGGCCGTCGAGGGCATGCTGTGCGGTCTGGCCGACGCCCTCGACGCGCTCGGCCCCCGTCCGGAGCGGGTGCTGCTGATCGGCGGCGCGGCCCGCTCGGAGGCCGTACGCCGCGTCGCGCCGACCGTCTTCGGCGTGCCGATCGCGGTGCCGCCGCCCGGCGAGTACGTCGCCGACGGCGCCGCCCGCCAGGCCGCCACCCTCCTCACGACCCCCGACTGGCGGACCGAGGACACCGAGACCTACGACGCCCCGGCCGTCCCGGAGATCCGCGCCCGCTACGCCAGGGCCACGGCCCACGTGCTCGACTGAGGGCTCTGGTATCGGGTGAAAAAGCCTCGCAGTTGACAATTCCTTAGAAGTCCGGATGCGTGTCGGACGTACTGATCGCGGCCGTGCGGAGCGATGCTGCGATCAGTGTGACATCCGCGACCACGGGTGTCTGTCCTGCGAGAGGGAAACCGGCGATGAGACGCGCACCGCATCCGGTCACAGCGGCGCCCCCCTCCGGCCGGTCCTCCGTCGGCGGGACTCAGGGGTGGACTCAGGGACGGCTCGGGGCTGCCACCGGATGTGCCGGCACGCCTGGGAGCGCGAGAGTTGGGCACATGACCGCAGTGCCGAACAGCAGAGTGAGAGTCGCGAGAGCGCCCTGGAGCGCGAACCTGAGGGCCCTCATGACCCCGGGGAGGACCTACCCCCTGATCGCCTGCGCGTCGATCGTGTTCTCGGTGGTCGCGATCCTGGTCGGCCACTTCGGGCCCGACCCCTACCTCGACCCCATGAACGTGACCATCAGCGAGTACGCCGTGACCGACCGCGGGGGCGTCACGGAGATCGCGATGGCGGTGCTCGGGATCGGGTCGCTGGCGTTGCTGGCCGCGCTGAGGAGGATGGGGGCGCCGATCCGGGGGCTGCCGGAGAAGCTGCTCATGCTGTGGTCGGCGGCGCTGGTCGTGGTGGCGGTCATCCCGACCGTCCCCCTCGGTCTCGATCTCGATCTCGCGGCCCAGGTGCACCGGTACGTCTCGATCGCGGCGTTCGTGAGCCTGCCGGCCGCCGGGGCCCTGCTGGTGCCCAGGCTGACCGCGGACGCCCTCTGGAAGCCCGTCGCGCGGGCCGTGGAGTGGGTGGCGCTGGCGGGCGGGTTCGGGCTGCTGGCGATCACGTACGTGGCCCTGCCGGGGGAGCGGGTCATGATCGGCCTGGTCGAGCGGCTGCTGCTGGGCGCCGAGGTGTCGTTGCTCGGCCTGCTGGCGGCCTGGGCGCTGTGGCTGACGTGGTCGCCGCTCCGCGCCTCGAAGCACCCAGTAGACGCAAATTTCCCGACATATCACAGATTTATCGCTAGTCGATCTTAATCTCGTCTGTTTCGATGCTATTCTCTCCCGCGATCTTCTATGCGGGAGCAGGTGTCATGGCATCGGGCAGATCCATCCGATTCAAGATCTCGACGCTGCTCGTCATCCCCTTGATCTCCCTGATCGCGCTCTGGGGCTTCGCCGCGAGCACGACCACGGGTGAGGCGCTGAACCTCTTCAAGGTCGACGCCATCTGGTCGGGAGTGATCAACAACGCCGACGGCCTGGTCTCCAACCTCCAGGTCGAACGCCTGGCCTCCGCCGAACGCCTCGCCGGCACGGCGACCGAGGCCGGAGCCCTGGCCAAGGCCCGCGCCAAGGTGGACGCCAGCAGGAAGAACCTGCGCGAGCAGGCCCTGTCGGAGGACGCCCAGTCGGCGATGACCGACGACATGAAGAAGCAGTTCCAGGTCGTGCTGGACACCGTGGACCGGCTCCCTGAGGTCAGGCGCAAGGTCGACGACCGCAGGCTCACCCCCGGCGCCCTGGTCACCGAGTACGCCAAGGTCTCCGACGAGGTCCACCTGCTGTACTCCAGGCTGACCGTCAGCACCGACCTCCAGCTGTCCCTCCAGGCCCACGGCCTGATCGCGGCCGACGAGGTGCGCGAGCTGCTCAGCCGCGAGAACGCCCTGGTCGTCGCCTCCAACGGCCGCCCCTCGATGCACGACGTGCACCTGCTGGCCGGCATCGACGGCACCCGCACGTTCCTGTTCCCGAAGGCGCTGGCCAACCTCGACACCGAGCTGCGGGCGCCGTTCGAGAAGCTGTTCTACTCCTCCAGGTACATCACCATGGAGAGCCTCCTGAGGAGCTTCGTGGCCGGCCAGCCGGCCGACATGGACCTGTGGCGCGGCATCGCCGACCAGGTGCTCAAGGAGTACAGCGAGGCCGTCTGGGACACCGGGGACAAGCTGCTGGGCCGGATGCAGCCGGCCGGCGTCGTCATCGTGGTCAGGGCCGCGATCGCGGGCGCGCTGGGGCTCATCGCGGTGGCCTTCTCGATCTTCATCTCCGTCCGGGTGGGCCGCCGGATCACCCGGGAGCTGGCCACCCTCCGCCGTACGGCGCTGGACCTGGCCGAGGTCAGGCTGCCGGACGTGGTGTCGAAGCTGCGTACCGGCGAACGGGTGGACATCGAGGCCGAGGCCCCGCCCATCAAGGTCGGTGACAACGCCACCAGCGAGGTCGCCGACCTCGCCGCGGCCTTCGACAGCGTGCAGAGCACCGCCGTGGACGCCGCCGTCGAGCAGGCCAGGCTGCGCGAGGGCGTGTCAGAGGCGCTGCGGAACCTGGCCAGGCGCAGCCAGTCGCTGCTCCAGCGCCAGCTCAGGATGCTGGACGAGATGCAGCGCCAGACCGAGGAGCCCGAGGCCCTGGAGCGCCTGTTCCGGCTCGACCACCTGACCACCCGCATGCGCCGCCACGCCGAGGGCCTGGTGCTGCTCTCGGGCGGCACGGCGGGCCGCAGGTGGCGCGGCGTCATCCCGGTCGAGGACGTGCTGAGCGGCGCCGCCGCCCAGGTCGAGGAGTACACCCGGGTCCGGGTCTACCCGATGCCCGAGTGCGGCGTGTCCGGCTCGGCCGTGGCCGACCTCATGCACCTGTTCGCCGAGCTGATCGAGAACGCGACGTCGTTCTCCTCGCCCGCCAACGAGGTCTCGGTGCGCGGCGAGATGGTCGGCAGGGGCTTCGCGGTCGAGATCGAGGACCGCGGCCTCGGCATGGACGAGGAGACCCGCAAGGCCATCAACGACCGCCTGGCCAGCCCGCCCGAGTTCGACCCCGCGCAGACCGAGCGACTGGGGTTCGCGGTGGTCGGCATGCTGGCCGCCCGGCACGGCATCAAGGTGACGCTGAAGCTGTCCCCGTACGGCGGCACGACCGCCATCGTGCTCGTGCCGGGATCGCTGGTCGAGCCCATGGCGACGCCGGTGCGGCCGATGGAGTTCGAGCCCGTGTCCGTCTCCGTCGTCCGGTCCGAGCGGCCGCTCGACGCGGGGGAGGCGACCGGGCCGGGCGAGCTGCCGCGCCGGGTGCGCACGAGCAAGCGCGCGGGGCCCGCGCCGGGCGAGGGGCAGGATCTGCCGCGCCGCGACCGGCCGACGGGCCTGCCGCAGCGGCAGCGGCTCCGGCAGGCGCCCTTGGCCGCGCCGACGCCACCGGCGCCCGTGACGCCCGTGGCCGACGAGCGTTCTCCTGAGGAGACCAGGGCGCTGCTCTCCTCACTCCAGTCCGGATGGCAGCGGGGGCGGCAGGAAAGCGACCAGGATGGGGGTTCCCGAGCGTGAGCGGCGAGCACGAGTGGGTTGACGAGGAGGCCGGGCCCGTCGTCCGGCCGTACGCCGTGGCGCGGGGGCGCACCAGGCCCTCGTCCCCGGCCCTCGATCTGCTGGCGACCGTCGTCTCGACGGGACGGCCCGCGCCGGCCAAGGCCGAGCTGAGCGGCCAGCACCGGCGGCTGATGAGCTGCCTGTCCGGTCACTCCAGGCCCGTCGCCGAGGTCGCCTCGGAGCTCGGGCTGCCCGTGGGCGTGATCCGGGTGCTGCTCGGCGACCTGCTGGAGTACGACCTGATCGACGTGCGCCCGCCGCGCGACAAGACCGCCACCCCGACGGAGAGCCTGCTCCGCGAGGTGATCAACGGGCTGCGCGCGCTCTAGCCCGGCGGCGGGCCGCGCGCGCCGGTTCGCGGCGGCGGGCCGCGCGTCCTAGTTGGCGGCGGTGAGCGTCCGCAGGGAGTGCTCGACCAGGGTGATCATCACTTCCTTGGCCGAGGCCCTGCGCCGCACGTCGCACAGCATCACGGGGACGTCGTCGTCGAGGTCGAGCGCGATGCGCACGTCGTCCACGCTGTGCTGGGACGCGCCGTCGAAGCAGTTGACGGCCACCACGAACGGCGTGCCGCGCTGCTCGAAGTAGTCCACCGACGGGAAGCAGTCGGTCAGCCGCCGGGTGTCGGCGATCACGACCGCGCCCAGCGCGCCGTAGGACAGCTCGTCCCACATGAACCAGAACCGTTCCTGGCCGGGGGTGCCGAACAGGTAGACGACCAGTCCGTCGCGGATCGTGATGCGGCCGAAGTCCATCGCCACGGTGGTGGTCGTCTTGGCCTCCACGCCGTCGAGGTCGTCGACCCCGATCCCGCGGTCGGAGAGCACCTCTTCCGTGCGCAGCGGTTTGATCTCGCTGATCGACCCGACCAGGGTGGTCTTGCCGACGCCGAACCCGCCCGCGATGAGGATCTTCAGCGCGACGGGGTCCTCAGAGAGCACGGAGTCCATTGATCACTTCCTTGAGAATGCGCTCATTCGAACGCGACCCCGTTGCCGAGGGCGACGTCACCGAGATGAGGCCGTGGTCACGCATGTCGCCGAGCAGCACCCGGACGACGCCTACGGGCAGGTCGAGCTCGACGGCCAGGTCGGCCACCGAGATCGGGCTCCGCGCCGCCCGCAGGATGAGCTGCTGTTCCGGACCGAGGTCGTCCGCCTGGTCGGCGAGCGCGCGCACGGACGCGACGAGGTCGAAGGCGTCTCCCGACGAGCGCGTCCGGCCTCGGATGAGGGCGAAGGGCCGGACGACTGGCCCGGCCTCCTCGTCGTACCAGCGGGGGGCGTCGGTCATGCCGTTCCCGCGCGCGGGTTGGTGGTGATGTGCTGGCCCACCCGCTTGACCAGCATCGCCATCTCGTACGCGATGTGCCCGACGTCGACGTTCGCCTCGGCGATCACGGCCAGGCAGGTGCCCTGGCCGGCCGCGGTGACGAACAGGAACGCGCTCTCCATCTCCACGATGGTCTGGCGCACGTCGCCGCCGCCGAAATGGCGCCCGGTGCCGCGGGCCAGGCTCTGGAAGCCGGCGGCCACGGCCGACAGGTGCTCGGCGTCCTCGCGGGTCAATCCCTTGGAGTACCCGACGGCCAGGCCGTCGGTGGAAAGGATGACCGCCTGGCGGACGGCGGCGACCCTGCCTGCCAGGTCGTCGAGCAGCCAGTTCAGCTCACCGGTGTTGGTGGTTTGCGCAGTCATGCGTCCCCCTTGCTCATGGGCTCCTCCTCGGAGGCTTCTTCTCGGGCACGTTGGGTTCCCCGCTGGAACGCGGAGAACAGATCGCGTACCTCGTCGGGAGAGCGTTCGGCCTGCGGCTCCGGCTCCGGCGGTTCTTCCTTGAGCTGCGGCGCCAGGTTCGCCTGGCGCACGCGCCTGGGCAGTCCGGCGTGGGTGCCCGAGGTGACCACCGCGAGGGCCTTCTTCGTACGGCTCGGCAGCTCCGCCGGCCGGCCGTCGTCGTCGCCGGCGGTCAGCGCGGCCTGGTCGGCGACCAGCGAGCGCGGCACGAGCACGATGGCCGCGGTGCCGCCGTAGGGCGAGCGGCGGAGCTGGACCTTGACGCCGTGGCGCTCGGCCAGCCTGGCCACCACGAACAGGCCCAGCCGGTCGCTGTCGGCCAGGTCGAACTCGGGCGGCGCGGCCAGCAGCTTGTTGATCGCGGCGTACTCGACGGCCGACAGGCCGAGCCCCTTGTCCTCGATCTCGACGGCGTAGCCGTTGCTGACCACGTCGCCGCGGATCTGGACCACGGTGTCCGGCGGTGAATAGATGGTGGCGTTCTCGATCAGCTCGGCCACGAGGTGCGTGAGGTCGGCCGCGGACCCGCCGTCGACCGCGCTGACCGGCATGGCCTCGACGTTGACCCGCGTGTAGTCCTCGACCTCGGCGACCGCGGCCCGGACGATGTCGATCACCGGCACCGGCCTGCGCCAGGCCCGCGCCGGGGGCGCGCCCGACAGGATCATCAGGCTCTCGGCGTGCCGCCGCATGCGGGTGGTCAGGTGGTCGAGGCGGAAGAGCTCCTCCAGCCGGTCGGGATCGTGCGTGCGGCGCTGCATGCCGTCGAGCAGCCCGAGCTGCCGGTGCAGCAGGCCCTGCTTGCGCCTGGCGAGGTTGAGGAAGACCTGTCCGACCCCGCGGCGCAGCGCGGCCTGGCCGACGGCCGCCGTCACCGCCGTGCGCTGCACGGACGCGAAGGCCCGGCCGACGTCGGTGATCTCCGCCGATCCGCTCACCCTGATGGCCCTGGCCTCCTTCCGCACGTCAACGTCCTCGCCCTTGCGCAGCCTGTCCACGACGTCGGGCAGGCGCACCTCCGCCAGCTCGATCGCGGCGGTACGCAGCCCGTACAGCTCGCCCGCCAGACGGCGACCGAAGCGTACAGAGATGATGATCGACGTGAGCACGGCTATCAACCCGAGGCCGCCCGCGACGGAGATCTCGACGACCGTGCCGGTCGCGGCCCGCGCGGTCCGGCCGGCCAGCGCCTTGGCCGCGGCGGCGCTGTCGCGGTCCAGTTCGGTGGTGAGCCGGTCCACCGCGCTCTTCCACGCCTCGGCGTCGGCGGGCGGCGAGCCGGTCTTGACGATCCTGGACTCCAGCGCGGAGAAGGTCAGGAACGGCTGGGACGCGAAAACCTGCTCGAACGGTCTGCGCAGCGGCACGTCGAGCCCGGCCAGCCCGCGGGCGTGCAGGAACTTCCTGGAGGCCGCGTACTCGGTGAAGGCGGCCCGCTCGGGCTCGGTCAGCCGCTTGTCCACCAGCGCGCCGACGATGAGGGCGTGCTCCCTGGCGATGTACTCCCGGGCGCTGCCCATGGCGTGCAGGGAGGTGGCCTGCTGGAAGACGGTCAGGTCGGAGACGGAGATCAGGTGGTCGTAGAGGGCGAAGACGGCGTCGAGCACCTGGTTGTAGGCGTCCACGCCGGCCAGGCGGGAGCTGATGCCGCCGTCGATGTCGGCGCGGATGGAGCCGAGCCGGTCGAGGTGGGCGGTGAGGGCGTCGAGCGGCATCCGCAGGTCGTCGCCGACCGCGTCGCCCGCCTCGGTGACGGCGTGCTCGAAGTCGGCCGCCGCCTTGTCCGTACGGGCCCGCTGCGCGCCCAGGACCTCGGTGAGTTCACGGGTGGTGAGCGCCTCGGCGGAGCGCACCCGCTCGGCCTGGAGCTGTACGCCCAGCTCGGTGGAGGTGACCCCGAGGGTTTCGTAGAGCGTGTCGGCCCGGAGGAGTGACTGTGCGTCGCCCATGGTCAGGTTGAGGACGAAACCCCACAGCGCGCTGAGAGACAGGAGGGGTAGCAGCAGCAATAAAAAGATCTTGAACCGAATTGACCGGTTTCGCGAGCCCATGTCCCAACCTCGAGTCGGGGGCATTTCCACACCTTGTGTAAATACACCTCCGGAAGATCGCACAGGAGACTAGCATCGTTTATGGTTCCGGCGCAGTGGGAGGAACAGGATGATTACCGTGATTATTGGGGCATGATCTCGGTCTCCCGGCGGGCCGCGCGCAGCACCCGCCAGAGCCACCCCAGCGCGACCAGCGAGATCACGATGAGTCCGGCCCAGTTCACCAGCGTGTACACGTGCACCTGCCCTTCGGTCACGTTCGGCACCCGGCCGATCCGCAGCAGCTCGAACTGCCACGACCGCCCGGTCAGGACCAGCGTGATCGCGATGGCGATGGCGCTCATCGAGTCCCACAGCGCGTGCAGCAGCGAGACACCGAGGTAGCACCACACGACGTGCCCGGTGAGGCGTCCGTGGGCGGCGAACAGCACGCCGCCGAGTATCGCGGTCCACAGGCCGTGGCCCACCGGCGCCAGGATGCCGCGCAGGATCTCGGTCTCGACGAGCTGCGCCAGCGACAGGCCGTCGGCGGTGAACAGGGCGTTGAAGGCGTAGCCGGAGCTCTCGAAGGCGGCGAAGCCGAAGCCGACCGTCGCGCCGAGCACCACGCCGTCCCTGGACGAGCGCCGGACCGCGTGCCGGGTGACGTACATCAGCGCGGCCAGCTTCACGCCCTCCTCGATCAGGCCGACCAGCGCGTACATGAGGAGCGAGGGCCGGATCAGCCAGCTCTCCAGCAGCGACGCGCCGAGCACCCCCAGCACGCCGCCCACCACGAACGCCCGGAACTGCAGCTCGACCGTGACCACCGGCGAGCGGTCGCGCCCGTGCGCCCACACCACGAACGTCACCGGGATCAGGAAGCTGCCGAACAGCACGACGGTCGGCACCAGGTTGGAGTTGGCCGTCCAGGCCGTGACGGCGACCGTGGCCAGCCACAGGACCAGCCCGCCGAGGAAGACCCGCAGCCAGGGCCTCATGCGGTGAGCTCGCGCACGGCCCGGTGCGCGGCCACCACGGCCGCGTCGCCGCCGGCCGCCGGTTCGGTGTCCGACCCGGCGATGGCGATGCGGCCGAACCTCCTGCGGGCGACGTCGGCGGGGAAGGGGCCGTCGGGGTAGAAGGGGTGCCAGGGCCTGCAGTACGCCACCGGCAGCCCGTGCCCCCAGCGGTGGACGGTGACCGCCTCGACGCCGGCCCGGGGGCCCAGCAGCCGGGCCACCTGGTCGCGCACGCCGTCCGCCAGCCGGTCGTACGGCGTCGCCATCATCTCCCGCCGGCCCGCCGCCGCCCCCGCCACGGGCCCCAGCTCCGACCGGCACGGCGTGGCCAGCAGGCGCAACCCCTCGGGCGCGGGCTCGCTCAGGCACCAGAACGCGCCCGTCCAGCGGGTGCGCCCGATCCGCGCCCGGCCCCCGCGCAGCCGCACATCGGCCTCCAGGACCGGCAGCCGGGCCGCCTGGCGCAGCGCCCGCCGCTGCTGCTCGGGCAGGTCGGGCACCAGGTCCGGCACGACCGCGCTCCAGCAGGCCATGATCACCGACTCCGCGCCGACCCTCCTGACCCGATGCCCGTCGAAGTACGCGACCACCACGGACGCGTCCCCGTGCCGCACCGAGACCACCGGGCTGGACGGCCGCAGCACCGCCCGCGCGGCCCCGGGCGGGCCAGCGGTCGCGGGCCCGGCCGCCGAGGCGTAGCGCGAGGGCTTGTCGAGGCCCAGGCCGCCGAACCCCGGGTAGCCCGCGGCCCAGGCGTCCACCGCGCCGAGCGCCCGGCCGTCGTAGGCCCGTTCGGCGCACGGCAGCGTCCGGCAGAAGCGTTCCGCGTCGGGATGCACGCCGCAGACCTCCAGCAGGAACCCGGAGTAGGTCAGCCCGGCCAGGCGCTCCTGCTTGTCCTCCTGCGACAGCCCGGGGAACCAGTCGGGCGGGTCGTCGCGCAGCATGCGCAGGTCATCGACGGCCCGCGCGGCGAGCGGCAGCCCCTCCAGCCGGCCGGCCGTGACCAGCGTGTCGGCGCCGAAGCTCTCCCTGTCGCACATCACGCGTACGGCCTGGCCCGCGCCGAACCCCGCCGGGCCGCCGTGCTCGCCGGGGTCGCGGTTGTCCAGCACGAGCACGCGGGCCCTCGGCTCCCGGCGCAGCCACTCCGCCGCCGCGCTGAGGCCGCTGCGACCGCCGCCCACCACCACGAGGTCGTAGCTCTCGCCGGTGGGCTCGGGCGGGCCCGCGTGCCGCCAGAAGCGGCCGTCGCGCAGCGCGTGCGGCACGGCGACCGCCTGCGCGGTGTCCCCGCGCAGCCCTCCGGCCGGTTCCGCGGCATTGACAACGGCCTTCGCCGCCGAGCAGCCCAGAGCGCTCACCGCAATCCCGTCGAACAAGTCACGGCGGGAAATGGGCACATCCATCCCGAGGTCGCGCGGATTCCTGCTCATGAGGGCGATCATCAGCACTTGCGCCAAAAGCCCCACAGGGGCGCGCAGCGGTTCGAGAAACATTTTGCGTGGCCTATTACCGCGAATGCCCGTTTGGAGTAGCGTCCGGAATGCATGCGAGCGGGGGGAGCAGGGTGGTCGGCAAGCAGGGCAGGGTCACCGGAAGGATCGGCCCAGGGCTCGTCGGCGAGGTCATGATCCCGGTCAGGGGCGGGGTGGAGGCCTTCTACGCCCACCCCAGCGTGCCCGACGAGGAGTTCGGCCTCGGAACCATCGTGGTCGTGGTGGACTACTTCCCCCCGCGGACGGTTTACGTGGCCAGAGCACTCGTCTAGGGAGGGCCGGATGTCCCCCGAGGTCTTCATCGTCGCCGGAGCCGCGGTCGTCGCGGTCGTCATCGTGATTCTGCTGTTCAAAGCCGTCTGGCGGGTCGCCGAGCCCAACGAGGCGCTGATCATCTCCGGCCTGGGGGCGCGCCGCCGGGGCGAGGGCGTCGACAGCCTGGGCTTCAAGATCATCACAGGCAAGGGCACGGCCGTGCTGCCCGGCTTCCAGGCCGCCCGGCGGCTGCGCCTGGACACCAGGGCGGCCAATCTCCAGGTCTCCTGCGTCACCCAGCAGGGCATCCCCGTGCACATCCGCGGCGTGGTCATCTACAAGGTCGGCGACGACCTGTCCTCGATCGCCAACGCCGCCCGCCGCTTCCTCGACCAGCAGGACTTCATGACCAGCGCGATCCACGAGCTGTTCACCGGGCACCTGCGCTCGATCATCGGCAACCTCACCATCGAGGACCTGATACTCAACCGCGAGCGCCTGACCAGCGAGACCAGGGCCTCGGCGGCCGACGAGATGAGCAAGCTCGGGCTGATCGTCGACTCGCTGCAGATCCAGGAGATCGACGACGAGACCGGCTACATCGCCAACCTCGGCAAGCCGCACGCCGCCAGGATCGCCGCCGTCGCCCGCATCGCCCAGGCCCAGCGCGACCAGGAGGCCACGGAGGCCGAGCAGATCGCCGAGGCCAACAAGGCCGCCGCCCAGCGCGACGCGCAGATCAAGCGGGCCGCCTACCAGGCCGAGATCGACCGGGCGCAGGCCACGGCCCGGCAGGCGGGGCCGCTGTCGGAGGCCAGCGCCCGGCAGGAGGTCGTCGTCCAGGAGACCAGGGCGGCCGAGCTGGAGGCCCAGCTCGCCGAGCAGCGGCTCCAGTCGCAGGTGCGCAAGCCCGCCGACGCCAAGGCGTACGAGACCGTCACGCTCGCGCAGGCCGACCGGGACGCCCGCATCGCCCAGGCCTAGGCCGAGGCCGAGGAGACCGAGCTGCGCGCCGGGGCCCAGGCGAGCCAGGTCAAGCTGGCCGCCGCCGCCGAGGCCGAGTCCGTACGGCTGCGCGGTGAGGCGGCCGGCGCGGCCACCAAGATCGCGGGTGAGGCGGAGGCCCAGGCCGCCCAGGCGCGCGGGCTGGCCGAGGCGCAGGCGGCCAGGGCGCTGGGCCTGGCCGAGGCCGAGGCGATCAGGGCGCGGGCCGAGGCGCTGAAGGAGAACCAGGAGGCGGTCATCGCCCAGCAGCTCGCCGAGCGCTGGCCGGAGGTCGTCGAGGCGGGCGCGAAGGCGTTCGGGAACGTGGACCACATGGTGGTGCTGAACGGCGCCCAGGGCGTGGAGGAGCTGCTGGCCAAGGCGCTCACGCTCGGCGGCACCGGGATCGGCCTGGCCAGGGCGCTGCTCGACGGCGGGAGCCGGAACGGCGCCGAACCTGAAGTCCTGCGCGAACCCAAAACCTCTCGCGAACCTCAAATTCCTCGTGAACCCGCCGAATTCCGTGAATAGCGACGTTACTCGGCTCCTTACTAGGCCCTTCCTCTAGCGTTTTCGAAAAAGCCGCTAGAGCAAGGGGAGAATTCGTGCTTAAGGCTATTTCGGGGGTATGTCTGAGCATGATGGTCGTCGCCGGATGTTCCGCCGGCGAGGCCGGTGATCAGGCCGCCGGGTCGGCGCAGCCCGCCGCGTCCTCCTCCGCGGTGGAGGCGGCCCGGCTGCGCGCCGCCCTGCTGCCCGTGCCCAAGGGCATGCGCATCGCGTACGGGCCGGAGATGGGGGCGTTCGGCTCGCTCAAGTCCACCCAGGAGGGGCTGGCCGCCATCCAGCAGGCCAAGCTGGAACGTCCGGAGTGCGCCGGGGCCGCCCAGCTCGACGCGGCCAAGCCGGAGGTCGCTCAGGCGCCCGCCGCCGTCATCGCCTTCTCCGCCGCGCGCGGCTCGATCACGCAGGCCGTCGTGTCGATGCCGTCGGCGGCCATGCCCGCGCCGCTGCCGCCGCAGTGCGCCCTGTACAAGGCCACCGTCGAGGGCGCGGACGTGACCTACCGCACCGCCACGCTGGCCATGCCGGCCAGGGGCGACGAGTCGCGGGCCTACCTGACGACGGCCTCCGGCGGCGACAAGCGGGCCCAGATCGGGTCGGTCGTGATCAGGCGGGCCCACCTGATCATGAGCATGCTCGTCGTCGGCGAGAAGGTGAAGGCGGCCGGCCTGTACGAGCTGGCCCGCCTGGCCGACCAGAACCTGGCCCGCGTCACCCGCTGAGGCTCAGATGAGCACGTGGTCGTCCGGGCGGCCGACGAAGGAGAACTGCGCGTTGCGGGTCAGCTTGATGTGGTCGGCCTGCCAGGTGTGCATCGAGGCGTCGGCGCTGCGCCAGTAGACGAAGTTGAACCGGTCGGCCGAGTAGATCTTGACGGAGTCCTCCTTCAGCCGGCGTACCAGCTGGGTGTCCTCCCCCCGCGTGATGTCGGCGAAGCCGTACGAGCGGAACATGTCCGCCTTGCCGAGGAACGTGCCGCCCTGGACGAGGAAGGAGTACCGGTGCTCCAGGCCGGGCAGCCGGAGCATGGTGGTGTTGCTGCCCTCGAAGTACGCGTAGTGCGCCCCCTTGCCGACCAGCTCGGCGTCGGAGTAGTCGAACGCGCGCACCAGGTCCGACAGGTAGTGCTCGCCGTAGAGGTTGTCGTCGTCCATCTTGGCGATCAGGTCGCCCTCGGCGGCGGCGATGCCCAGGTTCATGCAGGCGCCGAGCGTCAGCTCCGGGGCGGCGGGCAGGACGACGACGTCCGTGATGCCGGCCATCCGCGCCTTGTCGGCGACCACCACCGGGTCGATGTCCAGCCCGTGCAGGACCATGACGAGCTGCAGCGGCCGGTGGAGCTGCCGGGCCACCGACGAGATCGCGTGCTCGATCTGCGCGGCCCGGTTGGTCGGCAGCACGACCGAGATCGAGCGGGACCGGGGCGCGGTGGCGTGGCCGAGGTTCTGCAGGATCTGGTCCACGCGGTGCGAGAACAGGTGCTTGTCGAAGACCTCCCGCATCGCCAGGTGGCCCATCCTGGCCCGCAGCTCGGGGCTGTTGATCAGGTGCAGCACCTGGTTGTACGACTCGACCGGCTCGCGCGCGATCGGCACCAGCCCGCCGAACGTCTCCTCGATGGCCCGCGACCAGCCCGACACCACCGGGGTCGCGCACGCCGACAGCTCGAAGACGCGGCGGGCGCACATGGTCGGCGAGTCGAGCACCGAGTTGACGTTGAGGAAGACCTTGTACATCCGGTACGCGGCCAGCATCTGGTCGTAGGGCAGCTCGCCCACGATGTGCGGACGGTACTTCTCCGGCCAGGCGTACTTCTCGTCCACCTCGCCGTTGCGGGCGAAGATGTGCAGGCCCAGCTCGCGCACCGGGTCGAGGACGACCTCCATCTGCTCGCGGCGCTCGGGGTGCTTGTCGCGGAAGTACATGCCGGCGAACACCACGTCGTGCAGCCGGCCCTGCTTCTGCTGGATCGGGTTGTGCACCCGCGGCTGGGCGGCGAACTGCAGCACGTCTACCCGGTCGTGGCCGAGCACCTCGCGGTACTTCGGCACCATGTCGCCGTCGCAGGTGAACACGTGGTCGAACAGCTTGGCCGTGTCGATGAAGAAGTCGAAGTTCGGCGGGTCCTCCTTGTTCCAGAAGACCGTGGGGATGCCCTCGGCGCGGCACCAGGCGACCAGGTCGCGCAGCGGCTCCTTGGGGGCGTTCGTGCCGGTCATCTGGTAGCGCCAGCGGCCCTGGTTGCCGTGCCAGGCCGACTCGCAGAACAGCAGGTCGGGGCGCTTGTCGGCGAAGATCTCCGGCCAGTCCTTGAGGCCGAACTCGATCTGGTCCCACTCGTACCTGAAGGCCATCCTGGAGAAGTCGTCCAGGATGACCGCCACCTTGAGGTCGGGCCGGTTGACCGGGCCGAGCGGCCACTTCGCCGCCGGCACCTCGACCAGCGGGGGCCGGTGGTTGGCGAGCTCGACCGCCTCGGTGACCGGCATGGGCGGCTTGGGCGCCTTGTCCTTCGACCTGACCGCCTCGACGATCCGCCCCGGGCTCTTCGAGCCCAGGGCCTCACCCAGCTTGAACGTGCGCTTGGCCTGGGTGGCCTCCAGCTTCCAGCCCGCGTACGCGGCCTTGGCCTCGGCGATCTCCAGCCGCCGCCGCAGCTCCCTGACCTCTGCCTCGTACCGCTCGACGAGCTTGCGCTCCTCGGGCAGCCAGTTGACGGGTCCCAGTCGCTGGAACGCGGGGGGCTCAGGGGTTTCGGCCATGGTGATACGCCTATCGCTCAGCGGAGGTATGTCATAGTACGGCGGATTCAGCCGCTATTCGGGGCGTTTGGCCTGGGAAGCGGGGGCCAGGTTGTCGCCCTTCAGCCACGCCGCGATCACCGTCGCGATGCGCGGACCCGCCTTGCCGTCCCACAGCACCGGCAGCTCGCCGGCCGGCGTGGCGGCGCCGTCGGCGAGCGCCTTCTCCGCCGCGGCGGGCAGCAGCGCGGGCGTGACCAGGCGGTTCGTGCCGTGCGTGATCGTGATCGGCCGCTCGGTGTTGGGCCGCAGCGTCAGGCAGGGGACGCCCAGCATGGTCGTCTCCTCCTGCACGCCGCCGGAGTCGGTGACGACCAGCGCCGCGCCCCGGACGAGTGAGAGGAAGTCCACATAACCCAGCGGCTCGATGACCTTGATCGTGTCGCCGTCCACCAGGCCCGCCTCGGCCAGCCGCGCCTTGCCGCGCGGGTGCACCGGCACCACGACCGGCGTCCGCCGCGACACCTCCAGCACCGCCTCGACCAGCTCCCTGGCGGCCTCGGCGGTGTCCACGTTGGCCGGGCGGTGCAGGGTCGCCACGGCGTAGCGGGCCGGCAGGCCGAGCCGCGCCACCACCGGCGCCGGGTCCAGCGAGGGCAGCGCGGCGAACAGGCTGTCGATCATCGGGTTGCCCACCAGGTGCACCTTTGCGGGCGGCACGCCCTCCGAGGCCAGATAGGCGAGGGCCTCGGGCGAGGTGACGAACAGCAGGTCGGCCAGCGCGTCGGTGACGACCCGGTTGACCTCCTCGGGCATGCCCCGGTCGAACGAGCGCAGCCCGGCCTCGACGTGCGCCGTCCTGATGCCGAGCTTGGCGGCGACCAGGATCGCGGCCAGCGTCGAGTTCACGTCGCCGTAGACCACGACGAGGTCGGGCTCCTGGGCGACGAAGACGTCCTCCAGGCCCACGAGCAGGGCCGCGGTCTGCCTGGCGTGCGTGCCGGAGCCCACCGCCAGGTTGGCCACCGGCTCGGGCAGGCCGAGGTCGGCGAAGAAGACGTCCGACATCAGCGCGTCGTAGTGCTGACCGGTGTGGATGATGCCCTGCCGCACGCCGAGTTCACCGAGTGCACGCACCACCGGGGCCGCTTTCACGAAATTGGGACGAGCACCCAAAACGTGCAGGACCAGGGGGTTCTCCCTCATTGACCTCGCCTTTCATAGCGGAAGGGAAAAAACGCTGCCTATGGTACGGTCCCAGCGTGGCATCCGACGCCAGTCGTCAAGACTCCTCCAAGGTTTCCGCGAAGTCCGCCCGGGCCGGCGTCGGGGGACTTCTCAAAGGCTTCGTCCAGCACCCCGTCATCGTCTCCCGCGTCGTCGTGACCAAGGTCAAGTCCGACCCCGTCCGCGTGGCGCAGGCCGCCGCCGACGCGCTCCCGCCCAAGCTGCGCCCGCTCGTCGGCAGCGTGGCATGGCCCGCCGCCCGCCGCGCCCGCCGCATGGTGCGCAAGATCGGCATGCGCGTGATCAAGGCGCCGTGGAACGAGGCGAAGGCCCACTGGGACGCCGGGCGGGTCTCGCAGGCCGCCGAAGTGCTCGACGCGCACACCAAATACCCCTTCGTCAAGCGCCGGGCCGCCTACTACCGCGGTGAGCTGGCCGCCATCAGCCCCGACCCGATCCCGCCGGCGCCGAAGGTCGCCATCGCCGGGCGCGTCGAGGGCCGCGTGCTGCACCTGGTCACCAACGCGCTGCCGTACACGCAGGCCGGTTACACCGTGCGCACCCACAGGATCGTCACCTCCCAGAAGGCGGCCGGGCTCGACCCGCACGTCGTGACGAGCTGGGGCTGGCCCATGCTCCAGGGGCACGCCGACGCGCCCGCCCAGGAGGAGATCGACGGCATCCCCTACTACCGCATGCTGCCCGACGGGCACGGCGAGGTGCCGTTCGAGATGCGCGGGCGCATGGTCAAGGGCGCCGAGGGCGTCACCCGGCTGGTCGAGCAGCTGCGCCCGCAGATCCTGCACGCCGCCACCGACCACCGCAACGGCTCGGTCGCCCACGCCGTGCGCGACCGGACGGGCACCCCGTTCGTCTACGAGGTGCGCGGCTTCCTGGAGGAGACGTGGGCCTCCCGCGACCCGATCCGGGTCGGCAGCCAGCGGCACGTGCTCCAGCGCGAGCGCGAGGCGTTCCTCATGCGGGAGGCCGACGCGGTCGTCACGCTGGCCGAGACGATGGCCACCGAGATCGTCGAGCGCGGCGTGCCCAGGGAACGCATCCACCTGGCGCCCAACGCCGTCGACGACACCCTGCTGTCGGCCCACTACGACGGCGCCTCGTTCCGCGAGGCGTACGGCATCGCCCCCGGCGAGATCGTGGTCGGCTCGGTGTCCAGCATCGTGGCCTACGAGGGCTTCGCGACCCTGCTGCGCGCCGCCGCGCTGCTGCGCGACGACCGCACGCCGGTGCGGGTGCTCATCGTGGGCGACGGCGCCGAGCGGGAGAACCTGCTCGCCCTGGTCGAGGAGCTGGGGCTGCGCGACGCCGTCCTGCCCGGCCGGGTCGGCCCCGACGAGGCGCTGCAGGCCCAGGACGCCATCGACATCTTCGCCTGCCCGCGTGAGGACCTGCGGGTCTGCCGGCTCGTCACGCCGTTGAAGCCGGTCGAGGCGATGGCGCTCGGCAAGCCGGTGGTGCTCAGCGATCTGCCCGCGCTCTCCGAGCTCGTCGGCTCCGACGGGGCCGGCCTGCTGGTGCCTCCCGGCGACCCTGCCGAGCTGGCCAAGGCGATCGCCGGCCTGCGCGAGGACCCGGCCAGGCGGTCGGAGATGGGTGAGGCCGGACGCGCCGAAGTCGCCGCGAAGCGGACCTGGAGCCGCGTTGCCGAGACTTATCAAGCTCTATACCGATCGCTTGCCGAAAGATGACCTCCACGTTGCCTGTACGTTGTGACGGGTTCGGTCGCATTAGGCGTGAGCTAGGTGGACTTGAGATAACCTTTGCGACCATGAAGTGTTGTTTCCGGCTCTCGAAGGCACTGCTGTGACAGAAATCGACTTGGCTGTCATCGGCCTGGGCTACGTCGGTATGCCGCTTGCGAAGGAAGCGGTTGCCGCCGGGCTGCGGGTCGTCGGCGTGGACGTCGACCCCCGGAAGGTCGACGCGCTCAACGCCGGGCAGTCCTACATCGATGACCTGACCGACGCTGACCTCGATCACATGCTGGCGAACGGATTCAGCGCGACGCTGGACGAGTCCGTGCTGGCCAGAAGCAACACGATCGTCATCTGCGTTCCCACCCCGCTGGACGAGGACCACCGTCCCGACCTGTCAGCGGTCGAGGGCGCGACCAAGGCCGTCGCCCGCAACCTCAGCAAGGGCACGCTCGTCGTGCTCGAATCCACCACCTGGCCCGGCACCACCGACGAGGTGGCCCGCCCGCTGCTGGAGCAGTCGGGCCTGGCCGCCGGCGTGGACTTCCACCTGGCCTTCTCGCCCGAGCGCATCGACCCGGGCAACCCGAAGTTCGGGCTCAAGAACACCCCGAAGGTCGTGGGCGGCTACACGCCGGTCTGCCGCGACCGGGCGACGGCGTTCTACAAGCAGTTCATCGAGCAGGTGGTGCCGGTCAGCGGCACCCGCGAGGCCGAGATGGCCAAGCTGCTGGAGAACACCTACCGGCACGTCAACATCGCCCTCGTCAACGAGATGGCGATCTTCTGCGACGAGCTCGGCATCAACCTGTGGGAGTCGATCGAGGCCGCGGCCACCAAGCCGTTCGGCTTCCAGAAGTTCCTGCCGGGGCCGGGCGTCGGCGGTCACTGCATCCCCGTGGACCCCTCGTACCTGTCCTACACCGTGCGCAAGCTCGGGTACCCGTTCAGGTTCGTGGAGCTGGCCCAGGAGATCAACGAGCGCATGCCGTCCTACGTGGTGGCGCGCGTCCAGCGACTGCTGAACCGGCACAAGAAGCCCGTGAACGGCGCCCGAGTGGTTATGCTCGGCGTCACGTACAAACCGGATATCGCCGACGAACGGGAAACTCCGGCTCTGCCTGTGGCGCGTGCGCTGCTGGAGCTGGGGGCCGACCTCTCGTTCGCCGATCCGTACGTCAAGGAGTGGTCGGTCGACGGCACTCCGGTGCCACGGGAAGAGGATCTGACCGAGGCCGTGGTCAACGCCGACGTGTCGCTGCTGCTTCAGCAGCACGCCGCGTTCGATCTGGCCATGGTCGAGGCGAAGGCCAAGCTCGTGCTGGACACCCGCGGTGTGCTCACCGAGGGTGAACGCGTCGAGCGGCTGTAGCGACGGAGGGCTGCGCGCAGTGCACGTGCTCGTCATGACGGTGGTGCATAACCCCGAGGACGCGAGAATTCTGCATCGGCAGATCCGTGCCCTCGTGGATGCCGGTCATGAGGTCACGTATGCCGCCTCCTTCTCGGCGCACGGGGTCGTACCGCGTCCATGGGTCAACGGCGTCGATCTTCCCAGGGCCGCCCAGCGCAAACGCGTGGCGGCCGTCTGGGCCGCCCGGCGGCTGTTCAAGCGCATGCGGAACAAGGTCGACCTGGTCCTGATCCACGACCCTGAGCTGCTGTTCGCGGTCTGGGGCGTGCGCAACCGGCCGCCGGTGGTCTGGGACGTCCACGAGGACACCCCGGCGACGTTGTCGCTCAAGCCGTGGCTGCCCTCGTTCCTGCGCCCGCCGGTGCGCTTCTTCGCCCGCATGCTGGAGGGCACGGCCGAGCGGCACATGCACCTGCTGCTGGCCGAGACCGCCTACGCGGGCCGGTTCAAGCACGCCCATCTGATCGTGCCGAACGAGACCTGGGTGCCGGACTCGGTGACGCCTCCTGGCGAGGACCGCGTGGTCTACCTCGGGTGGCTGTCGCGGGCGCGCGGGGTGTTCGAGGCCGTCGAGGTGGCCAAGCTGCTGCAGCCGTACCGGGTGACGGTGGAGCTGATCGGGTACGCCGATCCGCAGAGCCGTCCGATGCTCAACCAGGCCGTCGCCGACGGCCTGCTGGAGTGGCGTGACTTCATGCCCAACGACGAGGCGCTCAAGCGGCTCGACGGGGCGCTGGCCGGGCTGTCGCTGCTGCACGACGAGCCCAACTACCGGCACTCGATGCCCACCAAGATCGTGGAGTACATGGCGCACGGCATCCCGGTCATCACGACGCCGTCGCCGCGCGCGGTCGAGCTGGTGGAGCGGTACGACAGCGGCGTCGTCGTGCCCTGGGAGGACCCGAAGGCCGTCGCGCAGGCGGTGCTGACGCTGCGGGACGACGTGCGCGAGCGGCGGGCGCAGGGCGCTCGCGGGTACGCCGCGGCCCGGGCGAACCACCACTGGCCGAACTCGGCCAAGCGCTTCGTGACCCAGCTTGAGGCATGGGCCGGGATCACGCGATAGCGGTTTATCTCCGGCAGACCACGAGAGCGGTAGGTTCCTGAACGTGCGATGGCTCTTCCTGCTCGTGGGCGCAGCCGTCCTGGCGGTGGTCGCGGTGGCGATCATCCTCTTCCCGTCGTCGTCCGGGCGGCCGGTCGCGTCCTCGTCGAGCACGCCGAAGCCGTCCAGGACCGTCTCGACGCCGCCGCCGCCGAAGGTCAAGGAGTTCACCGACCCCTGTGGCACGTTCGACACCACGACCAAGAACTTCTACGCCGTCACCGGCTACTGGATCACGCCGAGGTCGAACCCGTGCACCTGGCGTCACCAGCTCCAGGAGATCCACCGCGCCGGCGGCGACACGATCATCAGGATCGGGTACGGCCTGCAGTTCCGCGGCGTCTCCGACGCCGGCGAGATCCTGTCGAAGGACGGGACGCTCGACCCGCTGTACAAGGCGTGCGAAGAGGACGGCCTGAGCTGCCACGACGCGGCCGAGCAGGACCTGCGCAAGGCCAACCCGGGCAACCGGATCGGCCGCACGTACGTCTACCGCACCGACGAGGCGTTCGGCGGCGGCCTGTTCCGCTGCCCCAAGATGGAACACGCCGTCAAGGCCGGCGACCGCATCTACTACCGCATGGTCGCCCCTCCGGACGGCTCCGACGACGCCACCTGCGACTTCACCAAGAAGGCCACGTCCTACGACCTGATCCTGGTGGCCGGCTCGGCCAAGGACAGCCTGAACGAGCTGCTCGACCTGGCCGACCAGTTCAGCATGCGGGTCTTCCCCGCGCTGCCGCTGGCCCCGCGCGACTCCGAGACGCCGACCAGGGCGAACAAGCGGCACATCGGCACTCTCACTACGCTGACCCGGCGCATCCTGCAGGACTACGGCGTGCGCTTCGCCGACCGGCAGGCCCTGGGCGGGGTCTACCAGCCGTTCGAGGTCCAGATGGGGGCCACGCTGGCCACCAACCCCACCCTTGAGGTGTACGCCGACCAGCACCGGATCGTGGAACAGGAACTGGGCAAGCCGATCCTGATCAGCCCGTACCTGGACGCGCGCAAGCGGGTCGGCTTCGGCCAGACGCCGGCGCAGGTGGCCGAGGCGTTCAAGGCGCTGGCCCGGACCGGCGTCGGCATCATCGCCCCGCAGGACAGCCGGGGGACCGGCAAGGTCGGCCTGTTCTGGCCGGACGAGCGCGACACCGAGGTGGACGACCGGCTGCGTCCGGTGGTGGGCGAGGCCACGTACGGCACCGCGTACCACGGCTCGACCCGCGACTACTACCGGGAGATGGCCAAGGCCCGCGACGAGATGCTCCAGGCCGGTCACGAGGTGGAGCTGTGGGCGAACGTGGAGGCGTTCGAGCCGTCCGGCAAGCAGCCGTGCGCCCCGCAGGGCACCCGCGGCCAGACGGACAAGAAGCGCCTCGACCAGGCCGTCACGATGGCCGGCCGGTACGTCCAGAAGATCGTCTCCTACATGTGGAGCGACTTCATGACCTGCGGCGACCCCTCGCTCCAGGACGAGATCGCCGGCGACTGGCAGCGCCCGATCGCCGTGGACGCCATCAGGCGGGCCCGCGACCCCCAGGACGGCGTCGAGGTGCGCGGCTACAACCTCGACGGCAGCACCGTGCTCGTCGAATGGTCCGGCGGCACCAAGGAACTGGTGGTCTCGGCCGTCGGCTGGCTGGACAAGGACCCGCTGGACGAGCACCCGGCCCGGATGGCGACGGCCTGGGTGCCGTTCGACTGGAACCAGGTGCCGCCCGGGGAATGGGTCAAGATAGGGATCAAGGGGGCGTCCGGCAAGGAGGCCACGACGCCGCTCCACGTACGCATATCCGCATAGGGCAGACGGGACTCCGTGTAACGTGCCGTCCATGGTCCCGAGCATCCCGGTCAGCGTCGACCTGGTCGTGCTCACCGTGCGCAACCACGCCCTGAGCGCCCTGGTGTGGCGGCGCGACAACCCGCCGTTCCTGCGCCGCTGGTCGCTGCCGGGCGGCTTCATCCAGCTCGACGAGGACCTGCCGGCCGCCGCCCACCGCGTGCTGGCCGAGCGGGCCGGGCTCCCGGGCGCCCCGGTGCACCTGGAGCAGCTCCAGACGTACGGATATCCCGACCGCGACCCGCGCCAGCGCGTGCTGAGCGTCGCCTACCTGGGCCTGGCCCCCGACCTGCCGGCCTCGGAGCAGGCGCACATGAGCTGGCAGCCCGTCGAGGCGCTCTCCGTCATGGCCTTCGACCACCGCCGCATCATGCTCGACGGCGTCGAGCGCGCCCGGGCCAAGCTGGAGTACACGTCCCTGGGGGCGGCCTTCTGCCCGCCCGAGTTCACCGTCGCCGATCTGCGCCGGGTGTACGAGATCGTCTGGGGGCGTCCCCTCGATCCCCGGAACTTCCACCGGAAGGTCACCAAGGCGGAGGGCTTCCTGGTGGAGACGGGCGCCACCACCACCCGGGACGGCGGCCGTCCCGCCAAGCTCTACCGCCGCGGCCCCGCCGAGCTCCTCCACCCGCCCATGCTCCAGGAGTGACCATCCCGCCCGTGAACACGCCGAACGACTCCATGGACGTCATCGAGACCCCTCGCCTGTCGCTCGTGCCCCTGCGGGTCGAGCACGCCGCGGAGATGGCCGCGGTGCTCGCCGACCCGCGCCTGCACGAGTTCACCGGCGGCGCTCCCGCCACGGGGGAGGAGCTGCGCGCCCGCTACGAACGCCTGGTCGCCGGCCCGATCGGCTGGCGCAACTGGGTGCTCCGCCTGCGCGCCGACGGCCGGCTGACCGGCTACGTGCAGGCGACCGTCGAGGCGGGCACGGCCGAGATCGCCTGGGTGGTCGGCGTGCCCTGGCAGGGCCGCGGCCTGGCCGCCGAGGCCGCCCGCGCCCTGGTCTCCTGGTGCGACGCCCGCGACGTCGGCACGGTCGTCGCCCACATCCACCCCGGCCACGCGGCCTCCGCCGCGGTCGCCGCCCACGCCGGCCTGCACCCCACCGATCTCGTGCACGACGGCGAGATCCGCTGGGAACGCGTCCGGCCGTGAGCCCTCTCGACGTGCGGGGGCTGGCGGATGCTTCATCGGGCGTGGCCTTTTAAGGTAGTTCTATGCCTCGTTTCCGCCACATCCTGGACACCATGCCCCCCTACAAGCCGGGCAAGGCCGTGGTCTCCGCCGACGGCCGGTCGTACAAGCTCTCCTCGAACGAATCCCCCTACGACCCGCTGCCCTCCGTGGTCGAGGCCGTCGCCGAGGGCGCCCGGCAGATCAACCGCTACCCCGACCCCGGCGCCGTCGGGCTGACCGAGGCCATCGCCGAGCGGTACGACGTGCCGTTCGAGCACATCGCGCTGGGCGCGGGCTCGGTCACGGTGGCCCAGCAGCTGTTCGAGACGGTCGGCGAGCCCGGCGTCGAGGTCGTCTACGCGTGGCGGTCGTTCGAGGCGTACCCGTTGCTGGCGGACCTGTCGGGGGTCACGTCCGTCCAGGTGCCGCTGGCGGGCGAGGACCACGACCTGGACGCCATGGCGGAGGCGATCACCGACCGCACCCGCATGGTCTTCGTGTGCAACCCCAACAACCCCACCGGCACCGCGATCCGCCGCGACGCCCTGGTGTCCTTCCTCGACCGCGTGCCGGAGAACGTGCTCGTGGTGCTGGACGAGGCCTACCGCGAGTACGTCCGCGACGAGGACGTCCCCGACGGCCTGACGCTCTACCGCGACCGGCCGAACGTCTGCGTGCTGCGCACCTTCTCCAAGGCGTACGGGCTGGCGGGCCTGCGGGTCGGCTACCTGATCGGGCACGAGCCCGTGGCGGCGGCCGTCCGCAAGACGATCATCCCGTTCGCCGTCAACCACCTCGCGCAGGTCGCCGCCGTCGCCTCGCTCAAGGCCGAGGACGAGCTGCTGGAGCGGGTCGAGCGGGTGGTCAAGGAGCGCGGCCGGGTCCGCGAGTCGCTGATCGAGCAGGGCTGGACGGTCCCGCCGACCGAGGCGAACTTCGTCTGGCTGCGGCTCGGCGAGCGCACCCTCGACTTCGCCGCCGCCTGCGCGGTGGAGGGCGTGGCCGTACGGCCGTTCGCGGGCGAGGGGGCCCGGGTGTCCATCGGCGACCCCGAGGCCAACGACGCCTTCCTCGCCGCGGCCAAGCAGTTCCGCGGTTAGGCGCTGACCTCTTCGGCGAGGGCCGCGGTCCTGGTCCTGGCGCGTCGTTCGGTGGAGACCACCAGGGCGACGCCCACCAGGATCACCGCCCCGCCGGCGATGATCTGCGGGGTCACGTGCTCGTTCACGACCAGCACGCCGAGGATCACCGCGACGACCGGGTTGACGTAGGCGTACGTGGAGACCAGCGAGATCGGCGCGTTCCCCAGCAGCCAGGTGTAGGCGGTGAAGCCGACCAGCGAGCCGACCAGCACCAGGTAGGCCAGCGCCGCCCAGGAACGTCCGGAGACGGCCGCGAGGTCGAGCCGTTCGCCGAGGATCGTGCCGGTCACGGCCAGGCCGGCGCCGCCGACCAGCATCTCGATCGAGCTGGCCGCGAAGGGGTTGGCGGGCATGGGGATGCGCGCCGACAGGAACGAGCCGACCGACCACGAGAACGAGGCCACCAGGATCACCACGATCCCGGTGGTGTCCACCGACTGGCCGCCGGTCAGCGACAGCGCCGCGACGCCGGCGAACCCGACGAGCACGCCGGCCAGCGTCAGCACGGCGGGCCGGTCCCTGACCAGGATCCGGAACACGACCAGCCAGAGCGGCACCGAGGCCACCAGCAGCGCGGCCAGGCCGCTGGAGATGTGCTGCTCGGCCACGGCGACCATGCCGTTGCCGCTGGTCAGCAGGAGCAGGCCGACCAGCCCGGCCCCGCAGAACTGCCGCCATGACACCCGGAACGGCTCCAGGCCCTTCCTGACCAGCAGGAAGCCGCCGAGCAGCAGCGCGGCCGTCACGAAACGCAGCGCGCCGCTCAGCATGGGGGGCATGGTCTCGATGGCGATCCTGATGCCGAGGTAGGTCGAGCCCCACACCACGTACACGATCGCCAGGGCGCTCCAGACGAGGACGGGAGCCCGGCTGTCAGTGGTGTTCATACTCATGGGTCATGACTGTATCGGGCAACTCCGACAAAGCGCCTGCGGGTCTCGGACTTCGCAATTTGGCGCGATATTAGCGACAGGCGGCTTTCGTGCCACTGTTGAGCGGGCGGGCCGGTTGAGACGATCGGGACTGACCAGCGATGAAGGGAAATGTCGTGTCAGCCGTCACCTCCACCCCGGCCGCCTCCAACGCCGCCGCCCTCGCCCACTTCGCCGCCCGCCTGGCCTTCGAGACCGACGTCTCCGACGTGGCCGCCGACCTGGCCGCCGGCGCGCCGGGCGTCGTGGTCGTGGACTCGCGCAGCCGGGAGAGCTGGGAGCAGGGGCACGTCCAGGGGGCGGTGCACCTGCCGACGGCCGAGATCGCCGCCGGGGCCGCCGCGCTGATCCCCCGGGACGTCACCGTCGTCACCTACTGCTGGGGTCCCGGCTGCAACGGCGCCACGCGGGCCGCGCTGGAGTTCGCCAGGCTCGGCTACGCGGTCAAGGAGATGCTAGGCGGTTTCGAGTACTGGGCCAGGGAGGGCTTTCCGGTCGAGACCGCCTCGGGAGTGAGCCGGCGACCGGTCGACGCCCTGACCGCGCCGGTGTCGGGGATCGCGTGCGCCTGCTGAACGCGGTGCGGGAATCGTGTGCGCCTGCTGAAGCGTCCCCGGCGGGTTGTGGTGACCGGCTATATCCGGACATGCCCGCCGGTCCGGCAGTGCCCCCAAACGGCCTCACAGCCCCGTCCGGACGCCTTCCGTAAAAAGGACGGCGACGAAGGGGCTGCGCGGGAAAGTTTGGCGCCCCCGTCCGAATCCCGTCGATCGGGGGCGTGGGAGAACATACCCGCATCTACTCGGGTCAACCAATAAGACCACAAGAGTCAAGCGGATTGTCTGTACCTTTGACTCCCCAGGTCAAGAACCGGGCACCCGTCGCCCCTGAAATGGGACGACGGGCCCCGTACGGTCACCGCGGTCCGAGCTTCTCCACGATGAGCCGGTAGAGCTGGCGCGGACGCCCCGGCTGCGGCGTGCGGTTCGGCGGAAGCGGCCACGCGAGTCCCTCGTCAACCAGCGTGCGCAGCAACCGCCGAGCCGTGCGCGGCGTCACCCCGAGCATCTTGCCCGCGCCCTCGGCGTCGACCACCGTGTCGCCGCCTTCGAGCTTGGCCGCCAGCCTGGCCAGCACCTCCACGCCCTTCGGCTTGAGCGCGGTCGACCCGGAGGGTGGCATCCGGGGGGCCGGGATGAGGGCCCGGCCCTCGCGGTCCACCGCGAACCCCTGCGCCTGCTTGCCCGCCTGGGTACGGGCCAGCGCGGCCCGCGCGTGCGACTCCGCGTCGTGCGTCGTCCGTCCCATCCCGACGCCCACCTCGACCGCCAGCCCCAGCTCGTCCCGGATCCGTGCCGCGAAGGGCAGCACCCTGAACCCGTCGGTGGCCGCGGCGATCGAGCCCCTGGTCGCGGTGACCAGGTAACTGTGATCGTCGATCGGCCAGACCGTCGCGTTGATCCGGTTCGCCTCCTGGACCAGTAACCGGTGCAGCGACAGCCGCAGCTCGTCGCGCCAGTAGCGCGGCGCCGCGCGCCGCACGGGCTCGCGCAGCGTCGGCACCTCCACCAGCACCACGGTGAGCTGCGACTCCTCCAGCCGGTGATGCGCCCCGAGCAGCGCCGCGGTGTGCAGCGCCGTCCGGACCGCGGCCGAGGTCGGCCTGATCCTGATGACTGGCACGCCCGCGGCGTGCAGGCGTTCGGCCACCGCGGGCAGGCACGTCAGTGCCCCCGAGGTGGCGCCCTGGCGGGCCAGCCGTTCGTGGTAGGCCGCGATCGTGCCCGTGGCTCCGGGCTCGTCGCGGCTGTGCACGTCCGTGGCCGGTATGCCGAGGTCGGTGTACGCCTCCTCGACGTCCGCCCTGCTGACCACGTCCACGCTGACCCGTTGCGGGTCCATCCGAGTGTCAAGTGCGGCCTTCGCCAGCGCCGCCACCAATGCCGCTCCGCCGAGTTGCACGTAGGTCGCGGGCATCGTCAGCACGCCTGATCGCCGGGCCAGGTCGTAAGGGACCGGGCTGGCGAACAGGCACGCGTCGACACCGGGACCGAGCCGCGTCACCTTGTCGGGCGCCTCCTGCTCATCGCGGTAAGCGGCCGCGACCAGGCGACACGGCAGCGGTGCCGCGGCGTGACCCATCAGCATGACTCGCTCGACCAGGTCGTGGGGTCCGACCACGCCGATGGTGAGGTCCGGTGTCATGGCGCCCGGGCGTGACACTCGGGGAGTTTCTTCGGCCCTCTCGACCAATGTTCGTCCCATCCTGCCGTCCGTTGCAGTGCTCTCTTTTGGAACGATCGCTCGCGGGGGCCGTAATGTCACGCCCGACTTTTCCGGAAAGTCGTTCTGGTTGACCGCCCGACAAGATGTCTCAGCAGCTCAACGCGGTTTTTCTCATGTTTTTTAGCGCTCAGAAATCTCTCGTGTAATGTCCGCGCCGAGCGCGCGCATTCGCGTCGCGAGATGTGCGTGGCCGCGATCGATGAGGTATCCGGACTCGATGACGGTCTCGCCTTCGGCCGCCAGACCGGCGAGCACGAGCGCGATACCGGAGCGCAGATCGTGCGCCGTGACTTGCGCGCCCTTGAGCGGCGTGCGCCCGCGCACGACGGCCCTGCTGTCGTCGACCTCGACGTCGGCGCCCATCTTGTTGAGCTCGCCGGCCAGCGCGAAGCGGCCGTCGAAGATGCGCTCGTGGATGTAGCTCGTGCCGTCGGCCAGGGCGGCCACCGTCATCATCGGCGACTGCAGGTCGGTCGCGAACCCGGGGTAGGTGTCGGTGATGATGTTGATGGGCCGCAGCGGGCGGTCGCACCGCACGTGCAGCACCGCGCCCTGCCGGGCGAAGTCGACGCCCATCTGCTCCAGCTTGTAGCGGACGACGCCCAGGTCGAGGCCGGTGCCCACGAGGCTGAGCTCGCCGCCGGTGATCGCCGCGGCCATCGCGAACACGCCCGCGTCGAGCCGGTCGGGCATCACGGTGTGCTCGACGGCGTGCAGCTCCTCCACGCCCTCGACGGTGATGAACCCGGTGCCGCCGCCGCTGATGCGCGCGCCCATCTTGGTGAGCATGTCGATGACGTCGAGCACTTCCGGCTCAAGGGCCGCGTTCTCGATCACCGTCGTGCCCTTGGCCAGGGCGGCGGCCATGATCAGGTTCTCGGTGCCGGTGTGGGAGGGCGTGTCGAGGTAGAGCGTCGCGCCGGTCAGGCCGCTGGCCTTGACGTGGATGACGGTCTCGCCCTCGTCGACGACCGCGCCCAGCCGCTTGTAGCCCAGGTAGTGGAAGTCGAGGTTGCGGCTGCCGAGGTTGCAGCCGCCCACGCCCTCCACGATCGCCTCGCCCAGCCGGTGGAGCAGCGCGGGGGTGAACAGCACCGAGCCGCGGAACCGGCGCGCGATCTCGGCCGGCAGCACGGGGCTGCTCAGCCGGGAGGCGTCGATGACCAGCGTGCGCTCGGACTCGTGCAGCTCCACGTACGCGCCGATCGCCTCGGCCAGCTCGACCGCGCGCCGGACGTCTTCGATGATCGGCACGTTCCGCAGCACGGTACGGCCCTTGGCGGCCAGCAGAGCCGCACCGATCATGGGAAGCACGGCGTTCTTCGCGCCCTGGATGAACGCGGTTCCACGCAGTGCGTTGCCACCGCGCACGCGGTAACGGACCATTTCGTGCGGCTCCTTGAAATCAACGGTGAGGCTCGATCGGGCCAACAGTAGTGGCTGACACCAGGTGACCCAGCCGAATCATCCGCTAAAGGGAGCCCCCGTGACGCGCTCATACGCTTCTAGGTATCGCTGCCTTGTGCGCTCGACAACGTGCTCGGGAAGTCGAGGTGGGGGGTTTCCAGAGGATTTGTCCCATCCAGATTCGGGCGACAGTAGCCAATCACGTACATATTGCTTATCGAAAGAAGGTTGCGCCCGGCCCGGCTGCCATTCGTCGGCCGGCCAGAACCGCGACGAGTCCGGCGTCAGCACCTCGTCGCCCAGGGTCAGCACGCCGTCGGCGTCCCAGCCCAGCTCGATCTTGGTGTCGGCCAGGATGATGCCGCGCTCGCGGGCGATCTCCGCGCCGCGCGTGTAGACGTCGAGCGTGATGCGCCGCAGCTCGCCGGCCGTCTCCGCGCCGACCTCTGCGACCACCTGATCGAAGGAGATCGGCTCGTCGTGCTCGCCCTGCGGGGCCTTCGTCGAGGGGGTGAAGATCGGCTCCGGCAGGCGGGAGCCGTCCTCCAGCCCCGGGGGCAGCGGCACCCCGGAGACCGTGCCGGTCGCGCGGTACTCCGACAGGCCGCCGCCGGTCAGGTAGCCGCGGGCCACGCACTCCACCTGGACCATGCGCAGCGGCTTGCACACCACGCTGCGCGCGTCGTCGCCCCTGGCCAGGATGTGGTTGGGCACGACGTCCTTGAGCTGGTCGAACCACCACAGCGACATCTGCGTGAGGATGGCGCCCTTGTCGGGGATGCCGGGCTCCAGCACGTAGTCGAAGGCCGAGATGCGGTCGGAGGCGACCATCAGCAGCAGGCCCTCGTCGGTCTCGTAGAGGTCGCGTACCTTGCCGGAGTGCAGATGCTTCATCGGGCGATGTCCGTCCTGTGGTGCGAGCCGCGCAGCTCGACGCGGTCGACGAGGTCGTAGGCGTTGCGGCGGGCGCTGGCCTGGTCGGGGCCGTGGCCGACGACGGTCAGCACCCGGCCGCCGTTGGAGACGACCTCGCCGCCGGGGCCGCGCGCGGTGCCGGCGTGGATCACGTACGCGTTGTCGGTCTCGGTCAGGCCGGTGATCACGTCGCCCTTGACCGGGGAGTCGGGGTAGTTCTCCGCCGCGATCACCACGGTCACCGCCGAGCCGTCCTTGAACACCGGGTCGAGGCCCAGCTCGCCGGTGGCGCAGGCCATCAGCAGCCCGCCGAGCGGCGTCTCCAGCCGGTCGAGCAGAACCTGCGTCTCGGGGTCGCCGAAGCGGGCGTTGAACTCGACCACCTTCGGCCCCTTCCCGGTCAGGGCCAGCCCCACGTAGAGCACCCCCTGGTACGGCAGCCCGCGCCGCCCCAGCTCGGCGATCGTCGGGTGCACGACCTCGCGCATGACCTGCTCGGTCAGCCCCTCCGGAGCCCAGGGGAGCGGCGTGTACGCGCCCATGCCGCCGGTGTTGGGCCCCTCGTCGCCGTCGAAGGCGCGCTTGAAGTCCTGGGCGAGCTGGAGCGGCACCGCCGTGCTGCCGTCGCAGAGCGCGAACAGCGACACCTCCGGCCCGTCGAGGAACTCCTCGATGACCACCCGCTCGCAGGCCCGCGCGTGCTCCAGCGCCTGGTCGCGGTCGCGCGTGACGACCACGCCCTTGCCCGCGGCGAGGCCGTCGTCCTTGACGACGTAGGGGGCGCCGAACTCGTCGAGCGCGGCGGCGGCCTCCTCCTCGGTCTCGCACGTGCGGGCCCGGGCGGTGGGCACGTCGGCGGCCTTCATGATCTCCTTGGCGAACGCCTTGGAGCCTTCGAGCATGGCCGCCTCGCGGGTCGGGCCGAAGCAGGCGATGCCGGCCTCGCGCACGGCGTCGGCCACGCCCGCGACGAGCGGCGCCTCCGGCCCAATGACGACGAGGTCGGCCCCCAGCCGCCCGGCCAGCTCGGCCACCTGCGCGGGATCGACGGGATCGACGGGATGAACGGTCGCGACGCCTTCGATGCCCGCGTTACCGGGAGCACAGTGGAGCTCGCTGACCTGGGGATCGAGTTTGAGCGAACGGCACAGGGCGTGCTCACGCCCTCCGGAACCAATGACTAGAACGCGCACGTGCCCCATTGTCGCAGGCCCGGCCCCCTCGCCCGGCGCGGGTCCCGGGCGGGCGGCGGGCAGGCGGCGGGCAGGTGGCGGGCGCGTTCCGGGCGGACCCCGAGCAGGTTCCGGGCGGGTCGCGGGCAGGTCGAATGCCGGAACAAGCCCGCATCTTTGTGCGGTTCTACCTGAACCGAGCGCCCTCCGGCGAGTATCGTCGTTTGGGTTCACCCGCCTGTGGTAGGTTAAGGCGGCTTTGCGGCGTCTCTTGTGATTGGAGGTGGTCCGGGATGAATCCTGGTGATCCCAGCAGTACGTGCTCTCCCACGTACGCCCCAGTTACCCCCGACCACTCCAATCCGGCAGCCTGATCGTGCCTCCACGCATTTGTGTTCGATTGAGGTGACTTTTCATCGCGCGTGGAGCGTGCCAGGTCGGGCGGAAAGGGACTGCCATGCGCTCGTCCACGCTTTTCCGTCGCATCAACCGTCACCCTGTTCAGCCGCATGCCGCACGCCCGCTCACCAAGCCGGTGCGTGAGGTCTGCGTGCCTCCTGTCGACTCCATCGTCGAATTCGGCGCCTACATCCAGGGCAAGAAGGTCTGCGCCCCGGGCATCGTCGAGTCCCTCGACCTCGTCCGCGAGCACAACAAGAACTCCGACGGCGCGAACGCGTTCGTCTGGGTCGGGCTGCACGAGCCCGAGGCGCCCGAGGTGGAGTGGTTGTCCGAGGTCTTCGGGCTGCACCCGCTGGCCGTAGAGGACGCCGTCAAGGCCCACCAGCGTCCCAAGGTCGAGCGCTACGGCGAGTCGATGTTCATGGTGCTGAAGACGGTCGCCTACCTCGACCACGACGAGCTGACGGCCAACAGCGAGATCATCGCCACCGGCGAGATCATGGTGTTCCTCGGCGTCGACTTCGTGGTCACCGTGCGCCACGGCGAGCACTGCCCGCTCACCCTGGTCCGCGAGCGCCTTGAGGACAAGCCCAAGCTGATGAACCGCGGCCCGGCCGGCGTGCTGCACGCCATCGCCGACCACGTCGTCGACCAGTACCTCCAGGTGGCCGACCTGATGCAGCTGGAGCTCGAAGAGGTCGAGGCGACCGTCTTCGCCGACGTCAGCTCCCGCGACATCAACCGGATCTACCAGCTCAAGCGGGAGATGCTGGAGATGAAGCGGGCCGTGACCCCGCTGCAGTCGCCGCTGTCGGCGCTGCCGCAGCGCCGCGTCATCCCCTCGGAGATGCGCGAGTACTTCCGCGACGTCGGCGACCACCTGTCCCGCGTGTGCGAGCAGGTCGAGTCCTCCAACGAACTGTGCAGCTCGATCCTGCAGGCCGCCCTGGCCCGCTCGAACGCCCTGGCCAACGAGGACATGCGCAAGATCTCGTCGTGGGTCGCCATCCTGGCCGTGCCGACGATGATCGCCGGCATCTACGGCATGAACTTCGACTTCATGCCCGAGACCAAGCAGGTCTGGGGCTATCCGGCGGTGCTGGCCGTGATGATCACGGCCTGCGTGCTGCTGCACCGCGGCTTCCGCCGCAACGGCTGGCTCTGAGCGCCGCGCCCAGAGGCTCAAGCGCTTGAGCGTCGCTCAGACGCTCACGGGCTCGGGCGATCCTCAGACGCTCACGGCTTGAGCGATGCTCAGACGCTCACGGGCTTGAGCGGCCGGACGCCCTCCGGCAGGTCGAGGCCGCGCTCGCGCCACAGCTCCCGCATGCGGTCGGGGTAGTCGGTCACGATCCCGGCCACGCCGAGGTCGATCATGCGACCGGCCAGGGCCTGGTCGTTGACCGTCCAGACCGCCACGTCGAGGCCGGCCGCGGCCGCCTGGGCCATCAGCTTCTCGTCGACCATCACGTGCTCGGGCGACAGCGTGGTGGCCCCGGCCTCGCGGGCGGCGGCCGGGATGTCGTCGCCCAGCCCGCCCTCGTGCCAGTGGAGCGTGTCGAGCTCGATCAGCGCGAACCGCCTGGCCGCCGGCGCCAGCCGGGCCGCGTGCCTGATGACCCGCCAGTCGAAGCTGAGGACGGCGGCGTTGCCCAGCCTGCCGTGCCGGTCGAGCTCCTCGACCACCAGCTCGGTGAACATCTCCGGGTCGGCCGTCAGCTCCGGCCTGGTCGGGTCGGACTTCAGCTCGACGTGCAGCCGCACGTGCTCGGCCTCGTAGGCGTTGACCAGCCCGAGCACCGCGCCGAGCGTGGGCATCCTGGTCTCCGGCATGGCGACCTGGGTGAGCGCGAACGGGTCGTCGAGGTGGCGCGGCAGGCGTACGCCCACGTCGAGCGTGCGCAGCTGGGCGAGGCTGAGCGCGTTGATCGGCTTGCCCACGTACGGGAAGAGCGGATCGTCCTGCCGCAGCGGCCGGCGGTCGGCACTGGTGACGGCCGAGACCGTGAGGTCGTGCGTGAGCACGAGGCGGCGATCGGCGGTGAGGGCGACGTCGAGCTCAAGCGCGTGAACGCCCAGCTCCATCGTGCGGCTCAGCCCTGGCAGGGTGTTCTCCGGCCACAGGCCCCGCGCTCCCCGGTGACCATGAATCTCAACGCGCACACCGGGGACACTACCTGGCTGGAGGGCCGCTGAGGCAGTGCCACGCCGTGTCCTTTTTATCCTGCTACGCCCAGGTCGGCAGTGAAGGCGTCAAGAGGACTCTCCGCCCGCTTATTGCACGATAAATGCAACTACCTTGCAATAAGCTGGAGCTCATGACGGAGGTTCTCAAACATGCCCATTCAGCAACAGTCCGGGCATGGGTGGACGGCTGGGTGATCTCCCGCAACGCCCCTCGGCCCGTACCCGAACCCTGGGGCCTCAGAGTGGACGTCGGCCTTCCCGGCCACGTGGCGCGGCACGTCGTCCCCACCCCTACCGCGGAGATCCTGGACCACCTGACCGGCGCCCTCACCGTCCCCGGCACCTGGCTCAAGCTCTGCGCCCCCGCCGAGGCGGTCGCCCCCTCCCTGCCCCCGCGATGGTCCGTGCAGGAGCAGGAGTACATGATGACCACCGCGTCCCTGGCCCGCACCACCCCGAAGGCCCCCGCCGGCTACACCCTGGCGATCACCACCAGGGCGGGGGTGACCGTGGCCCGGCTGCTCACGGCCGCGGGCGAGGTCGCGGCGCGCGGCCAGTTCGCCGTCGCGGACCGGGCCGCCGTGATCGACCAGGTGGAGACGGCCGCCGAGCACCGCCGGCGCGGCCTCGGCACGGTCGTCATGGCCGCGCTCGCCGCCGCCGCCGTCTCCCGCGGCGCCCGTACGGGCATCCTGGTCGCCACCGCCGCTGGCCAGGCCCTGTACGAGACGCTGGGCTGGACCCTGCACACCCCGATGACCGCCGCCGTCCTCACCGCCGGCGACCCGGCGGAGGAGGGGCCCGCAGGCCGGCCGTAGCGCCCTGACCCGCGAGGGCCCGGCGGTCGGCCGTAGCCTCGTGACACGCGAGGGGCCCGGCGCCCGGCCGCAGCCCCGTGACACGCGAGGGGCCCGGCGCGTTCCCGCGCCGGGCCCCTCGTCACGTGCCGGTCAGACCAGCGACCGCACCACGACGGTCTGGTCGCGGCCGGGGCCGACGCCGATCGCCGAGATGGGCGCCCCGCTCATCTCCTCCAGCGCCCGCACGTACGACTGCGCGTTCGGCGGCAGGTCGTCGAACGACTTGGCGTTGGAGATGTCCTCCTTCCAGCCCGGCAGCTCCTCGTAGACCGGGACCGCGTGGTGGAAGTCGGTCTGGGTCATCGGGATCTCGTCGAACCGCACGCCGTCGACCTCGTAGGCCACGCACACCGGGATGCGCTCCAGCCCCGACAGGATGTCGAGCTTGGTGAGGAAGTAGTCGGTGATCCCGTTGATCCGGGTCGCGTAGCGGGCGATCACCGCGTCGAACCAGCCGCAGCGCCGGTTGCGGCCGGTGGTGACGCCGTACTCGCCGCCGGTCCTGCGCAGCCATTCGCCCGTCTCGTCGGTCAGCTCGGTCGGGAACGGCCCCGAGCCCACGCGGGTCGTGTACGCCTTCAGAATCCCGATGATCTTCGTGAGCCGGTTCGGCGGGATGCCCGCCCCGGCGCACGCGCCCCCGGACGTCGGCGAGGAGGAGGTGACGAACGGGTACGTGCCGTGGTCGATGTCCAGCAGCGTGCCCTGACCGCCCTCCAGCAGCACGAACTTGCCCTCGTCCAGCGCCTTGGACAGCACCAGCGAGGTGTCGGCGATGTGCGGCTTGAGCCGTTCGGCGTAGGCCAGGTACTCCTCCAGCACGGCGGCCGGGTCGATGCCGCGCCGGTTGTAGACCTTGGTCAGCACCTGGTTCTTCTCGGTCAGGGCGACCTCGATCTTCTTGGCCAGGATGCCCGGGTCGAGCAGGTCCTGGACCCGCACGCCCATCCGGGCGATCTTGTCGCCGTACGCGGGGCCGATGCCGCGTCCGGTGGTGCCGATCTTGGCCTTGCCCAGATAGCGCTCGGTGACCTTGTCCAGCGCCTTGTGGTGCGGCATGATCAGGTGCGCGTTGGACGAGATCAGCAGGCGTTCGGCGGAGATGCCCCGCTCGGCCAGCCCGTCGATCTCGCTCAGCAGCACCCCCGGGTCGATCACCACACCGTTGCCGATGACCGGTACGACGTCCGGCGACAGGATCCCCGTCGGCAGAAGATGCAGAGCGTATTTCTGGTCACCGATGACGACGGTGTGTCCCGCGTTGTTGCCACCCTGATAACGGACGACGTAGTCGACGTCGCCACCGAGCAGGTCGGTGGCCTTGCCCTTGCCCTCATCGCCCCACTGGGCCCCAACGAGAACGGCAGCCGGCATTGTTCAGTCTCCCGAGCACAAAACGAAACCCCTGGCGCAAGTGCGACAGGGGCTCTTGCGTAGAGAGACTACCCGAGTCTGCCTATTCGTCCCAAGGCGCGTGGGCCCAATGCGGGCCCAATGCGCTGCTAACCCTTGGTCAGCGCCTCATATCCGGTCTCGCTGCTGTCCTTGAGGAACTGCAGGCAACGCTCGGCCTCGTCCTTCTCGCCGATGGACTGCGCCGCTCTGGACAGGGCGTGCAGGCAGCGCAGGAAGCCGCGGTTGGGCTCGTGCTCCCACGGGATGGGACCGTGGCCCTTCCAGCCGTTCCTGCGCAGCTGGTCGAGGCCGCGATGGTAGCCCGTGCGGGCGAAGGCGTAGGAGGTGACGGCATGGCCCTGCGCGAAGTACTCCTCCGCGAGCGCGGCCCAGGCCGCCGGGTGGGCGGGGAAGCGGGCGGCCACGTCGGCGGCCTTGGCCCCGGATTCCAGCGCCTCCCTGGCCTCGGGCAGGTCCGGCAGGTGAGTCGGGGGCGGCCCGGCGAGAAGGTTATCCATAGGACAAGTCATACCCGCCGTGCCGCCCAAGTGGCTAGGAGATCTTCGTCCCACTGCTCTTGAGGTTGTGGCAGGCCTCCGCCACGCGGGCCGCCATGCCGGTCTCGGCGCTCTTGCCGTAGGCGCGCGGGTCGTAGGCCTTCTTGTTGCCGACCTCGCCGTCGACCTTCAGGACGCCGTCGTAGTTGCGGAACATGTGGTCGGCGATCGGCCTGGTGAAGGCGTACTGGGTGTCGGTGTCGACGTTCATCTTCACCACGCCGTAGGAGATGGCCTCGTGGATCTCCTCCAGCAGCGAGCCGGAGCCGCCGTGGAAGACCAGGTCGAACGGCTTGTCCTTGCCGTACTTGGCGCCGACCGCCTCCTGGATCTCCTTCAGCACGCTCGGCCGCAGCTTCACGTGGCCCGGCTTGTAGACGCCGTGCACGTTGCCGAACGTGGCGGCCAGCATGTAGCGGCCCCGGTCGCCGACGCCGACGGCCTCGGCCGTGGCCAGCGCGTCCTCGGCGGTGGTGTAGAGCTTCTCGTTGATCTCGCCGACGACGCCGTCCTCCTCGCCGCCGACGACGCCGATCTCCATCTCCATGATGATCCGGGCGCGGGCGCACTTGTCGAGGAGTTCCTTGGCGATCTCCAGGTTCTCCTCCAGCGGCACGGCCGAGCCGTCCCACATGTGCGACTGGAAGAGCGGGTCGAGGCCCTTGGACACCCGCTCCAGCGAGATGTCGATCAGCGGCCGCATGTAGCCGTCGAGCTTGTCCTTCGGGCAGTGGTCGGTGTGCAGCGCCACCGTGACCGGGTATTTGGCGGCCACCACCCGCGCGTACTCGGCCAGCGCGGTCGCGCCCGTCACCATGTCCTTGACCGTGGTGCCGGAGAGGAACTCCGCGCCGCCCGTGGACACCTGCACGATGCCGTCGCTCTCGGCCTCGGCGAACCCGCGCAGCGCGGCGTTCAAGGTCTGAGAAGAGGTCACGTTGATCGCCGGATAGGCGAACCCGCCCGCCTTGGCACGGTCGAGCATCTCGGCGTAGACCTCTGGAGTCGCGATGGGCATGAGTCATCTCCCTGAGAAGTACGGCTTCGCGCCTGCCCAGTATCCCGGCTCCCAACCACAACTGGTAGTGACAACGCGAGCCGGATGGCCACATCCGATTCGCTCGGCTCCAGGTAGGCTCACGGGGTGGACTGGCTCTGGAATCTCCTCGACCCGACGTGGTGGCTCACCATCCTCGGCGCCTTCGCCACCATCGGCGTCCTGGCGATCATCTTCGCCGAGACGGGTCTGCTGCTCGGCTTCTTCCTGCCGGGCGACTCGCTGCTGGTGGCGGCGGGGATCTTCAGTTCCGCGTCGCTGGTCGTGGGCGAGGCGCCGCCGATCTCCTTCCCCGTCCTGGTGATCGGCACACCGCTGTGCGCCATCGCGGGCGCCCAGCTCGGCCACTTCCTGGGGGCGAGGTTCGGCAGGAAGATGTTCGACCGGCCCGACTCGCGGCTGTTCAAACGCGAACACGTGATGCGCGCCGAGGAGTTCTTCCAGAAGTTCGGCCCGGCGCGGGCGGTCGTGCTGGCGCGGTTCGTGCCGATCGTCCGCACGTTCATGAACCCGGTGGCCGGCGTCCTGGAGATGCCCGCCAGGCGCTTCTTCCTGTGGAACGTCATCGGCGGCGTGGTCTGGGTCGAGGGCCTGGTGCTGCTCGGCTACTTCCTCGGCAGCAAGGTCGATCCCAAGCAGATCGACAAGTACATCCTGCCGGGCGTGTTCATCATCGTCTTCATCTCGCTGATCCCGATCATCGTCGAGGTCGTCAAGAAGCGCCGCGAGCGCAAGCGGCTGCCGCTGCCCAACGGCAAGCACCACCGCGTGCCCTCCAGCACCGACCCCCAGCACTGACCTCAGGCGCCGGCAGGGGGCCCGGCGTTACCGCCGGGTACAGTGCCGCCTGTGGGACGCCACAGGTCAGATCCGATGGGAATCGCCCGATCAGCCCTCGTCGTCCTCGCGGTGGGGGCCGTGGTGACGCTGGTGGTCGTCGGCGTGCGCGCCCTGGTGGGCTCGTCCGGCTCGCAGCCTGAGCGGCCGGCGCCCACGGCCGCGCCCGTGCGGGCGAGCGAGGGCAGGGCGCCGACCGTGCGCATCGAGTGCCTGGCCGAGGTCTGCCCCACGGTGACCGTCCGCGTCCCCGGCGGGGACGTGCTGCACCATCGCGAGATGAGCAGGGGCGAAGAGGTCAGCTACTTCGAGCCCGAGCTCGACGTCGTGCTCGGCGACGCGGGCACCGTCCGCGTCACCGAGAACGGCAGCCCCCGCGCCCCCGGTGAGCAGGGCGCGAGGGAGGCCTTCACAGCCCGAGGTCCTGGAGGGTGAAGGCGGTGCGGTAGTCGAGCCCCTCCTCCGCCATCCGCGCGCCCGCGCCCCGGTCGACGATCGTGGCCACGGCCACCACCTCGGCGCCCGCCTCCCGCAGCGCCTCGACGGCGGTCAGCGGCGAGCCGCCGGTCGTCGAGGTGTCCTCCACGGCCAGCACCCGGCGGCCCTTCACCTCGGGCCCCTCGATCCGGCGCTGCATGCCGTGCGACTTCTGCGCCTTGCGCACCACGAACGCGTCGAGCGTGCGCCCGCGCGCCGCCGCCGCGTGCAGCATCGCGCAGGCCACCGGGTCGGCCCCCATCGTGAGCCCGCCGACGGCGTCGAAGTCGAGATCGTCGGTCAGGTCGAGCATCACCTTGCCGACGAGCGGCGCGGCCACCCCGTCGAGCGTGATCCGCCGCAGGTCGAGGTAGAAGTCGGCCTCCTTGCCCGAGGAGAGCGTGACCTTGCCGTGGACGACGGCCTTGCGCTTGATCTCGGCCAGCAGGTTGTCGCGGTCTGTCATGCGCCCAAGCTTAGGGTCCCAGGCTCAGCGTCCTGATGAGAGCCAGGGCCTGCGCGTGCGCGCGGGGGAGCCGGCGCACCCGGACGCGGGGCTGTCGGCCGTACAGGATCTCCGTGGCGCGCAGGTCGGCGACCTTGCCGGCCAGCCCGTCGTCCTCCCTGGTCACCGCGCCGACGCGGGTGGGCGCGAGCAGCGCCAGCGTCTCGTCGCCGGTGAACGCCTTGCGCAGCGCCGTGGCCAGGTTGAGCGCCGCCGCCAGCCGCTCGGCCAGCTCCGCGATCTGCCCGTACGGCTCGGCCACCACCAGCAGGTGCCCGCCCGCGACCGCCCCCCGGTAGAGCTCGCCCAGTCTGGTACGCAGGTAGGCCACCGTGGCCAGGCCGGTCAGCGGGTCCTCGCACTGCAAATCGTTCATGGGCGCGAAGCTCTGCTCGGCCCACCCGGCCGCGTACGCCCGTACCAGCGGGAACGCCGGCTCTCCTCGATCGGTGACGGCGAACAGCGCCGCCAGGTCGCCCAGCCCCTCGGTGATCCCCACCCCCGCCCCGGCGCGCGCCGCGCCCAGCTCCTCACAGGCGCGCGGCAGGTCGCCGCCGTCCGTCACGGCCTTGATCGCGTACGCCACCGCCGGGGTCCACCAGTCGTCGGCCAGCGACCAGCCCTCCGCCATGCTGCGGCCGCGCCAGCGCGACAGCACGTCCTCGTCCATGCGTCCTCCCGTGGTCCTCAGAGGTAAAGACGCCGCTTCGGTTTAGTCATGACGGAGAATGCGGAATGATTGCGCGGGGCAACCCGCTGTAATCGTGAGGTCACAATGAGTGTGGAATCGCCGCGGAGCGATGCGGACCTGCTGAAGGAGGTCCGGGCCGGCGACGCGACCGCGTACGGACGGCTCTACGAGCGTCACGTGGCCGCGGCGCGCGCGCTGGCCAGGCAGCTCGTCAGGGGCGAGTCCGAGGTCGAGGACGTCGTGGCCGAGTCGTTCACGAAGATCCTCGACCTGGTGGGCAGGGGCGGCGGGCCCGAGTCGGGGTTCCGCACGTACCTGCTGACCGTCGTGCGCCGTACCGTCTACGACCGCGGCCGGGTCGAGAGCCGCCAGGTGACCACCGGCGAGATCGAGCGCTACGACGCGGGCGTGCCCTTCGTCGATCCCGCGCTCGTCGGCCTGGAGCGGTCGATGATCTCGCGGGCGTTCCTGTCGCTGCCCGAGCGGTGGCGGGCGGTGCTCTGGCACACCGAGGTGGAGAAGTGCAAGCCCGCCGAGGTCGCGCCGCTGCTCGGCCTGTCGGCCAACGGGGTGGCGGCGCTGGCCTACCGGGCGCGCGAGGGGCTGCGGCAGGCGTACCTGCAGATGCACCTGCGCGCGGCGCCGCAGCACGAGTGCCGTCCGGTGCTCGGCAAGATGGGCGCCTACGTCAGGGGCGGCCTGGCCAGGCGCGACTCACGCGCGGTCGACGACCACGTGAACGACTGCGAGGAGTGCCACGGCGTCCTGCTCGAACTGACCGACGTCAACCGCGGCCTGCGCGTCATCGTCGGCCCGCTGATCGCCGGCCCGGTGTTCAGCGGCTACGCCGCGGCGCTGGCCAAGGCGGGCGCGGCCGGCGGCGGCGCGGGCTGGCTGCTGCGGCTGTCCGGCCCGCTGCGGCGGGCGCCCTCGCGGCAGCAGGTGGTGGCGGCGGGCGGCGTCGCGGTCGCGTCCGCGGCGGTGGCGGCGTTCGTGCTGGTGTCCGGGGAGTCGCCGGTGGCCGAGCGGCCGGTGGCCAAGCCCGTGCCGGTGGCCCGGCCCTCGGCGTCGGTGCGGCCGGTGCCGCTGCCCGTGGCGAGCGAGCCGCCGGCGCGCGTCCCGCCGCCGCGGAAGGAGCCGCGGGGCCGGGCGCGGCTGCGGGCCACGATCGGCGCGCTCGGCGCCCTCGTACGCGCCCAGCCCGGCATCGTCGGCATGCGCCTGCGCAACGACGGCGACGGCCCGAGCGGCGAGCTGGCCGCGACCGTCGAGCTGCCGCCCGGCGTGACGCTGCTGCCGCCGGCCAGGCGCGGGCACGGCGTGGCGCTGCTCCAGCCCGTGGGCACGGTCGACGGCTGGTCCTGCCGGCCGGCCGGGCAGGGCGCGCGGTGCGTCAGGCAGCCGCTGGCCGCCGGGCAGGGCACGGCGGTGTTCCTGCGCGTGCTGGTGTCGGAGCTGGCCCCCGAGGGCGCCGGGCCCGCCGTGCGCGTCGACGCCGACGACCTCCACGTCGACGCGCGGGCCGCGCAGGGCGTGCGCACGGTGGGGGCCTCGGCCCGGTTCGCCACCGAGGGCAGGGTGGCCGTCCGGGCGATCGGCAACACGCTGCTGAGCTGTCCCGAGGAGCACGACGGCTGTCCCGAGGCCAGGCGCCGCCAGGGCGACCAGCGCGACAACGACCTGTGGCCGATGACCCCCCTCGACCAGGACGCCAGCCCGGCCACCAGCGCCTCCAGCGCGGCCCGGCTCACCCTGCCCAAGGACGGCCGGGTCGTGTGGGCCGGCCTCTACTGGTCGGCGAGCGGGGCGGCGGCGGGGCCCGTCAAGGTCAGGGCGCCGGGGCGGCGCACGTACGTGTCGGTCCGTCCCGACCACGTCACGGCTCTCGACATGCCGCTCGGCCCGGCCTACCAGGCGTTCGCCGACGTCACCGCGCTGGCCGGGCAGGCGCGGCCGGGCGGCCTGTGGTGGGCGGCCGACGCGCCGATGGCGGCGGGGGCCTCCAGCCACGCCGGGTGGAGCCTGGTGGTGGTCGTGACCGGGCCGCGGGAGCCGTACAGCCAGGCCGTGGTGCTCGACACGGCGACCGTGATCGGCGGCGCGGCCAGGAAGGTGCGCATGCCGCTCGGCGGCCTGAGCCCGGCCGCCGCGCCGGCCCGCGCCGAGCTGGTGACCTGGGAGGGCGACGCCGATCTCCAGGGCGACAAGGTCTCGCTCGGCACCGGCGCGATCGTCCCGGAGGGCGGCGACCGCGAGCGGGCCAACGTCTTCGACGGCTCCGCCAACGGCGCCAGGGGCATGACCTTCGGCGTCGACGTCGACACGGTCGACGCCGAGCTGGGCCGCGATCCGGCGCTGACGATCGTGACAGACAAGGACGTCGTGCTCTTCGGCGCGGCCGCGCTGACCGTCAGGGCACGCTCATGACCGCAAACAGGACGAACTGGTACGGTCTGCCTAAATGGTCTGGCTGCACGGCGGCCCGCGGTCGAATCGTCGGGATTCACCCTCGCGCGATCACCTGCTTTCATTACCCTGAAAGAGGGCCGCCGAGTCCGGTCTCTGACGGTGCAGAGCCAGCAAGGTCGGACCACCAGGAAAGGGGCGGTGTCAGTGGATCGCTGTGCGCTGTTCGTGGACGCCGGCTATCTGCTGGCAGACGGAGCGATGGCCGTGCACGGCACTCGCCATCGAGAGGCCGTCGCCTGGGACTACCCCGGGCTCCTCCAGCTGATGACCAACCTGTCGCGCGAACGCACGGGCCTGCCGCTGCTGCGGTGCTACTGGTACGAGGCGACCGTCGAGGGCCGCCGCACCCCGGAGCACGACGCGCTGGCCGACATCCCGGGCCTCAAGCTCAGGCTCTCGCGCATCAGGCCGGGCCGCCGCGAAGGCGTCGACGCCCAGGTCCATCGCGACCTCATGACCCTCGCCCGCAACAACGCCATCTGCGACGCCGTCGTCGTCAGCGGCGACGAAGACCTCGCCCAGGTGGTGTGCGACGCCCAAGACCTCGGCATCAGGGTCACCGTCATCCACATCGCCGCCGACGGCGGGTGGGCGGTGTCCCGGTCGCTGCGGCAGGAGTGCGACGACCTGGTCGAGCTGGGCAACGCCCACCTGCGGCCCTACGTCACGATGGTGAGCGGCGTCACCGAGTCCTCCAACGGCCACCACCAGCCGCTCAGCAACGGGCACGCCGCCCACTCGCTGCCGCCCGCGCCGCCGGCAGCGCCCCCGGCGCCCCCGGTGACCCCGACGGCCTCGCTGCCGCCGGCGCCGTCCGCGGGCAGCCACGCGGCCGGGCAGCCCTCCGGGAGCCACGCGGCCCCCTCCGCCGGGCAGTCGTCCGCCAACGGGCAGGCGTCCTCGGGCGGGCGGTCGGCCACGCCGCCGGTGCTGCCCTCGTACTCGGGGTACCAGGAGCAGCCGCCGTCGATCCCGCCGTCCGTGCCGCCGTCCGTGCCCCCGTCCGCGCCGGCGACCGGGCCGCTGCAGCAGCCTCAGTCCGCCTCGCCGAGCACCGGGCAGTTCGCCACGCCGTCCTCGGGGGGCACCTACCAGCAGGCGCAGCTCGGGCCGTACACCGGGCCGCAGGCCGCGCCCGTCTCTCCGCCGCCCGCGGCCACCGCCGGGGCCACCACGCTGGCCGACGCCGTGAAGGCCGCCCATCGCGAAGGGCACGACTTCGGCGAGTCCGTCGCCCGCGACGCGCCCGCGCTGTGGCTGGAGGCGGTGCTGGCCCGCAAGCCCCGCATGCCCTCCGACCTGGAGGCCCGCCTGCTGCAGGGCTCCTCGCTGCCGATCGACTTCCTGCTGCACGACGAGGTCCGCCACGCCCTGCGCCGCGGCTTCTGGGACGCCCTCGAACGCGCCCGCCACTGACCCCGGTCCCGCCCGGAAAGCCGGACGCCCGGGCGCCATGAACGGCGGCCCGGGCGTCGGACGGGACGAGGTCAGGAGAGCGCGTCGAACCCGGCGCGCAGGTGGGCGACCCGATCGCCCAGGTCGGCCAGCGGCACGGCGAGCGCCGGGTCCTGCGACTTGCGGGCCAGCTCCCGCACCCGGGTCAGTTCGTCCTCCACCGCCGTCAGCCGCCGGGACAGCTCCGGCAGCACCGAGGCGTGGTCACCCGCTCCGGGCGGCAGCTCGCCGGTCAGCCGCTCGCGCAGCAACGACGCCTGCTCGGCCAGGCGCTTGTTCATGTTGTAGAGCTCGGTGAACACCGACACCTTCGCCCGCAGGACCCAGGGGTCGAACGGCTTGGTGAGATAGTCGACGGCCCCCGCCGCGTATCCGCGGAAGGCGTAGTCGGGGGCGCTGTCGACCACGGTCAGGAAGATGATCGGGATGTTCCTGGTCCGCTCCCGCCGCTTGATGTGGGCGGCCGTCTCGAAGCCGTCCATGCCCGGCATCCGGACGTCGAGCAGGATCAGCGCGAACTCGGTGTTGAGCAGCGCCTTGAGCGCCTCCTCGCCGGACCTGGCGCGTACGGGCACCAGGTCGAGCGAGCTGAGGATCGCCTCCAGGGCGATCAGGTTCTCCTCGCGGTCGTCGACCAGGAGGATCTTCGCACGGTCCGGCATCGATCACGACCCTTCAGCGGTTGAGGACGAGGAGTCGGTCGTGGCTCCTCGTCCACGGCTGAGCCAGCCGCGCAGCCGTTCGAGCAGGCGATCGACGTCGACCGGCTTGGGCACGTAGTCGGACGCGCCCGAGGCGATGCTCTTCTCGCGATCACCACGCATGACCTTAGCGGTCAGCGCGATGATCGGCAGGTCGGCGAACTGGGGCATGCGCCGGATGGCCGAGGTCGTGGCCCAGCCGTCCATCTCCGGCATCATGATGTCCATCAGCACGAGCGCGACGTCCTCGTTCCGTTCGAGCTGCTCGATCCCCTCGCGGCCGTTCTCCGCGTAGACGACCGTCGATCCGTGTCGTTCCAGCACGCTGGTGAGGGCGAACACGTTGCGGATGTCGTCGTCGACGATGAGGATCTTGGCGCCGTTGAGCGGGTCGTCGCCCTGCCACTGGACGGGCGTCTCCACCGGCGCCTCGACCAGCTCGGGCATCGGCATGTCGAGCGGCGGCGGCTCGGGCAGGGCCGCGGCGGCGGCCTGCTCCTCGGCGGGCGAGGTCATGAGCTGCCGGCGCGGGGCCGTGCTGCCGTCGGTGGCGGCCAGCGGGCCGGTGTAGGAGGCCGGCAGGTAGAGGGTGAACGTGCTGCCCCTGCCCAGCTCGCTCTCGACGTGGATCTCGCCGCCGAGCAGCCGGGCGATGTCGCGGCAGATGGCCAGGCCGAGGCCGGTGCCGCCGTACTTGCGGCTGGTGGTGCCGTCGGCCTGCCTGAACGCCTCGAAGATGACCTCGCGCTTGTCGGGCGCGATGCCGATGCCGGTGTCGATCACCTGGAAGGCCAGCAGGTCGGTGGCGTCGTGGAGGGTGTCGTCGTCGAAGTCGACGCCCCGGGGCGCCGCCGCGACCCGCAGCTTGACCTCGCCCTTCGGGGTGAACTTCACCGCGTTTGACAGCAGGTTGCGCAGCACCTGCTGCAGGCGCTGCTCGTCGGCGCGCAGCTCGCTCGGCACGTCGGAGGCCACCTCGACGCCGAACGACAGCCCCTTGTCCTGGGCCAGCGGCGCGAAGGCCGCCTCCAGCAGGTCGACCATCTTGGGCAGCGACACCTGGATCGGATGGATGTCCATCCGGCCCGCCTCGACCTTCGACAGGTCGAGCATGTCGTTGATGAGCTGCAGCAGTGCCGAGCCCGCGCTGTGGATCGTGCGGGCGAACTCGACCTGCTGGGACGTCAGGTTGCCCTCGGCGTTCTCGGTCAGCAGCTTGGCCAGCACCAGCAGGCTGTTGAGCGGCGTGCGCAGCTCGTGGGACATGTTCGCGAGGAACTCGGACTTGTACCGCGAGGAGACCGCGAGCTGCTCGGCGCGCTCCTCCAGGGTGCGGCGGGCCTGCTCGATCTGGAAGTTCTGGATCTCGATCGCGCGGTTCTGCTTGGCCAGCAGCGCCGCCTTGTCCTCCAGCTCGGCGTTGGACCTGCGCAGCTCCTCCTGCTGCCGCTGGAGCTCGTCGGAGCGCTCCTGCAGCTCACGGGTGAGCCGCTGGGACTCGGTCAGCAGGTCTTCGGTGCGGGAGTTGGCGATGATCGTGTTCATCGTGACGCCGATGGTCTCGACGAGCTGCGTCAGGAAGTCGAGGTGCACCTCGCCGAACGGGGTGAAGGAGGCCAGCTCCAGCACGCCGAGCACGCGGTTCTCGAACAGGATCGGCAGCACGACGATCTGCGCGGGCGTGGACTGGCTGAGCCCGCTGTCGATGGTGATGAACTGCGGCGGCACGTCGTCGAGGATGATGTGCCTGCCCTCGGCCGCCGCCTGGCCGACGATGCCCTCGCCGATCGCGAAGCGCCGGCGCGGCCCCCGGTCGGGACGCACGCCGTAGCCGCCGATCAGCGTCAGCTCGTGGTCGCCCTCGGGGTCGATGCCGTAGAAGGCGCCGTAGCGGGCCGAGACCAGCGGCGTGAGCTCGCTCATCGTCAGCTTGGCGACCTCGAACAGGTCGCGGTGGCCCTGCATGAGCCGGGAGATGCGGGCCAGGTTGGACTTGAGCCAGTCCTGTTCCTGGTTGGCCTGGGTGGTCTCGCGGAGGTTGGCCACCATCGAGTTGATGTTGTCCTTCAGCTCCGCCAGCTCGCCCTGCGCCTCGACGGCGATCGACCGGGTCAGGTCGCCCCGGGCCACGGCGCTGGTCACGGTCGCGATGGCGCGCACCTGCGTGGTCAGGTTGCCGGCCAGCTCGTTGACGCTCTCGGTGAGCCGCTTCCAGGTGCCCTCGACGCCCTCGACCCGGGCCTGGCCGCCGAGCTGGCCCTCCGAGCCCACCTCGCGGGCCACGCGGGTGACCTCGGAGGCGAAGGAGGACAGCTGGTCGACCATCCGGTTGATGGTGGTCTTCAGCGCCAGGATCTCGCCCTGGGCGTCGACGTCGATCTTGCGGGTCAGGTCGCCGTTGGCCACGGCCGTGGTGACCTCGGCGATGTTGCGTACCTGATAGGTCAGGTTGTTCGCCATGAAGTTGACGTTGTCGGTGAGGTCCTTCCACACGCCCGACACGCCCTGCACCCGCGCCTGGCCGCCGAGCTGCCCCTGCGTGCCCACCTCGCGGGCGACGCGGGTGACCTCGTCGGCGAAGGACGAGAGCTGGTCGACCATCGTGTTGAGGGTGTCCTTGAGCTGGAGGATCTCGCCCTGCGCGTCAACGGTGATCTTCTTCGACAGGTTGCCCTGCGCCACCGCGGACGAGACGGCCGCGATCTGGCGCACCTGCGAGGTGAGGTTGTTGGCCATCGAGTTGACGTTGTCGGTGAGGTCCTTCCACACCCCGGACACGCCGCGCACCTGCGCCTGGCCGCCGAGCTGGCCCTCGGTGCCCACCTCGCGGGCCACGCGGGTGACCTCGGAGGCGAACGAGGACAGCTGCTCGACCATCGTGTTCATGGTCGACTTGAGTTCGAGGATCTCGCCCTGGGCGTCGACGTCGATCTTGCGGGTCAGGTCGCCGTTGGCCACGGCCGTGGTCACCTGGGCGATGTTGCGCACCTGGTACGTCAGGTTGTTGGCCATCGAGTTGACGTTGTCGGTGAGGTCCTTCCAGACGCCCGAGACGCCCTTCACCTCGGCGCGCCCGCCGAGCTTGCCCTCGGTGCCGACCTCGCGGGCGACGCGGGTGACCTCGTCGGCGAAGGACGAGAGCTGGTCGACCATCGTGTTGAGGGTGTCCTTGAGCTGCAGGATCTCGCCCTCGGCGTCAACAGTGATCTTCTTCGACAGGTTGCCCTGGGCGACCGCCGTCGCGACGGTCGCGATCGAGCGCACCTGCGAGGTCAGGTTGTTGGCCATGAAGTTGACGTTGTCGGTGAGGTCCTTCCAGACGCCCGACACGCCGGTGACCTGGGCCTGGCCGCCGAGCTGGCCCTCGGTGCCCACCTCGCGGGCCACGCGGGTGACCTCCTCGGCGAAGCCCGAGAGCTGGTCGACCATCGTGTTGACGGTGTTCTTCAGCTCGAACATCTCGCCCACGGCGTCGACCGTGACCTTGCGGCTCAGGTCGCCCTTGGCGACCGCCGTGGTGACCACGGCGATGTCGCGGACCTGGGCGGCCACGCGCGAGGACATCGTGTTGACGGCCTCGGTGAGGTCGCGCCAGCTTCCCGACATGCCCCGCAGGTTGGCGCTGCCGCCCAGCCTGCCCTCGGTGCCCGCCTCGCGGGCGACCCTGGTGACCTCGGAGTTGAACAGGGCGAGCTGGTCGACCATGCCGTTGATGGCCTTGCCCAGGCGGCGCACCTCGCCGCGGGCCGACCGGTCGAGGTCGATGCGCCGCGACAGGTCGCCCTTGGCCACCGCGTCGATCACGTCGGCCGCGCCGCTGACCGGGCTCACCAGGGCGTCGATCAGCATGTTGACCGACTCGACGCTCTCGGACCACGCCCCGACGCCCGGGCCGGGCGTCAGCCGCTCGCCGAAGCGCCCTTCCTTGACGACTTCTTTGCGCACCCTCGCCAGCTCGTTCGCGAGATGCTCGCGGCGGTCGGCCACTTCGTTCAGCAGCAGGCGCACTTCGCTGAGGATGCCGGGAGGCGCGTGCGGGACCCGACGCCGGAAATCGCCGTCACGCCAGGAGAAGAGCGTCTCCAGTACGGGAACGAGATCCGATTCTGTATAGGTCCGCTCCTCCGGGCTTGATGCGGCCTTGGCCGTGGTCATGGGGCCTCCTTCACTCGCGACGGGTCCCGGCGAGTGATTCAAGTCTGTCACGATGAGTAGCTCGTAGTCCTGCCCTTGGATTTACCCCAAGTCAGTGAGAAGTGTGGTAGGCACGATGGGATGACTGCTTCTCCCCACGCGGTCCTGGCCGCGACCTTCGCGCCTGGCGATACCGCTGTGACGGCTGCGATGAGGTTCACGCGCGAGGTGATGACCGCGTGGGCCACCGTCAGCGTGCTCCACACCGCCGAGCAGGTGGCCGGCGATCTGGCGGAGCAGGTCTCTGACGAGCCGTTTGAGGTGATTTGGAAGCATTACGGGGACGCCGTACAGGTCGAACTGCGGCAGCGGATCACCGCGCACGGTGACCCGAAAGCTCCTTCCGTGAACGTCGAAGAGTGGGGAGTCACCTTCGCGGGCGATTCCCGTGTCCATTGGGCAAGGCTCACGCTACCCGGCTCCGTGGACCAGGTGGCCGCCGAATGGGTGGAGGAGAGCGCGCGGGGCCCCCACTGGCTCGGCTTCCTGGCCGACGCCAGCGACCTGCTGGCCGGCACCCTCGACCCCGACATGGTCCCGGCGATCATCGCCCAGATCGTCGTGCCCCGCCTGTCGAGCTGGTGCGCCGTCTACACCGCCGGCACCTCGGGCGGCCCGCTGCGGCTGGTCTACCTCTGGCACGCCGACGAGGCCCGCATCGACGGCCTGCGCGAGCAGCTCACGGACATGGACGTCGGCGCGGCCGACACCAGGGCCACGTCCGTCATCCACCTGAACGACTCCCAGGTGCTGGCCGTGCCGCTCACCGCGCGCGGCCGCGGGCTCGGCATGATGTGCCTGGGCCGCTCCGACCGCTTCCCCGACGAGGTCATCCAGTTCGCCGACGACATCGGCAGGCGCGCCGCGCTGGCCATGGACAACGCCCGGCTCTACGCCCAGCAGGCCGCGGCCAACCGGGCGCTGCAGCGCAGCCTCCTGCCGCCCAACGAGCCCGAGGTGCCCGGGCTCGACTACGGCGTCATCTACGAGCCCGCCGGCGAGGCCAACGAGGTCGGCGGCGACTTCTACGACCTGTTCAAGGCGGGCGACGACTCCTGGCGCTTCGCGATCGGCGACGTCTGCGGCACCGGTCCGGAGGCCGCCGCGGTGACCGGCCTGGCCCGTCACACGCTGCGCCTGCTGGCCCGCGAGGGCTACGGCGTCGCCGCGGTGCTCGGCCGGCTCAACCAGGCGATCCTGGAGGAGGGCGAGCGGGCCAGGTTCCTCACGCTGCTCCACGGCGACATCACGCCCGTGGAGTCCGGCCTGGAGGTGCGGCTGGTGTCCGCCGGCCATCCCGAGGCGCTGCGGCTCAGGCCGAGCGGCAAGGTGGAGGCGGTGACCACGCCGCAGTCGCTGCTCGGCGTCTTCCACGAGGTCGTCTTCGAGGCCGACACCATCCATCTCGACCACGGCGACGTGCTGCTGGCGGTGACCGACGGCGTGACCGAGCGGCGCTCGGGCGGCCGGCTGCTCGACGACGACGGCGGCCTGGCCAAGCTGCTGGCCGAGTGCGCCGGGCTGTCGGCCAGGGCGGTGGCCGAGCGCATCCGCAGGGGCGCGGCGGAGTTCGCCGCCGAGCCGAGCGCCGACGACCTCGCCATCGTGGTCCTGCGCGCGCGCTGACCCGCGCGGGAGCGCCCCCGCAGGAGCGCTCCCACGACGTGCGCGTGAGGTCAGCCGGCGTGCACGTGCTTGCGGGCGAACTCCAGTTGCAGGGCCGTCTGCGCGATGCGTTCGGCGACCACGAGCGAGCCGCGGATGGCGCCGTAGGTGTAGAGCTCGTGCTCGCGGCCGTGCTCGGCGAGCTTGGCCACGTACTTCTCGATCTGGCGCAGCGGGCAGCGGGTGTCGTTCTCGCCGGCGAGGATCAGCAGGGGGCTCTTGATCTGGTCCACGTACGTGATCGGCGAGCAGAACGCGTACCGCTCGGGCTGCTCGTCGGGGGAGCCGCCGAGCAGGGCGCGCTGGTAGGCGCGCAGGCTCTCGGCCTCGTCCTCGTAGCAGGTCTGGTGGCAGGCGATGGGCACCGCGGCGATGCCCGCGGCCCACAGGCCGGGCTGGACGCCGAGGCCGAGCAGCGAGAGGTAACCGCCCCAGGCGGTGCCGGCCAGGATCAGCCGGGCCGGGTCGATCGTGCCCCGGTCCACCAGCGTCCGGCGGACGGCGGCGATGTCGGCCAGCTCGATGTGCCCGACGTCGCCGTGCAGGGCGTCCCGCCAGGCCGAGCCGTAGCCGGTCGAGCCGCGGTAGTTGACGCGGACGACGGCGAAGCCCGCGTCGACCCAGGCCGCGACCTCGGGGGAGAAGGTGTCGCGGTCGTGGTCGGTCGGGCCGCCGTGCATGAGGAAGACCGCCGGATGGGGCGCCGCGCCGGTCTCGGGCTTGGACACCAGCGCGTGGATGCGCCCGCCGGGCCCCTCGACGTCGAGGTCCTCGACGGGGACGCTCGGCGGCGCCGGCGGGCCGCCCGCGTTGAGCACGACCTGGCCGTTGCTCGACCGGATGACCGGCGGGCGGGAGCCGCTGGACCAGGAGTACTCGATGTGGCCGCCGGGCCGGGGCGCGGCCTCGTCGATCACGCCGTGCGGGGTGTCGATGAGCGTCAGGACGCCGCCCGCCAGGTCGTAGCGGTGCAGGTAGCTGCGGGCGCGGTGGTCGCGCACGATCAGCAGGCCGCGGCCGTCGTCGAACCACTCGGCGGCCAGGTCGCCGGGGTCCTTCAGCCAGATCTCGCGCTGCTCGTCGGTGACCGGGTCCCAGACCAGGGGCTCGTGGCGCTGGCGGCGCTCGTGCAGGGTCAGCAGGCGGCGGTCGCCGAGCACCGGGGCGAAGCGGAGGCCGTGCACGCCCTTGTCGGGGCCGTCGTAGAGCTCGCCGACGGTCTCGCCGTGCTGGTCGACGACGCGCAGCGCCGGACGCCGGAAGTCGCCGTACTCGCCGTGGTTGATGGCGATGAGGGAGCCGTCGAGGGACATGTCGGTCACCCAGGCGGCCTCGGCGTGCTCGTACAGCAGCTCGGCCGGGGCGCCGGGGCGTACCAGGTGGATCCGGAACGTGCCCTCGCTGGCCAGGCTGATGGCGGCCAGGCCGGTCGCCGACAGCGCGATGCCGCCCGGCTGGCCCGGTGGCAGGCCGGGCGCGGCCGGCTCGCTCGGGCCGCCGGTGAACGGCTGGCGCCACCAGGTGCCGAACTCGTCGCCGTCGGTGTCGGCGAACCAGTAGATCCACTGCCCCGCCGGGTCGATCGCCGCGTGCGCGGTGCCCTTGGGCCGGTCGGTGACCTGGCGCACGGCGCCCGTCGCCCGGTCCCAGGCGTAGACCTCCCACGTCCCTGTGGCGTTGGAGCGGTAGATGGAGCGGTTCGGGGCCTGGCGGGCCCAGGCCGGCAACGTCATGCGCGACGCGCGGAACCTGGCCTGCCAGCGTTCCTCCGCCTTCATCCGGCGCGCCCCCTCCCATCGATGGCCCACGCCCTCTGGGTGCGGGATGCCGTCCAGTATTGCGCCTGAGTCGGGGAAATACTCGGGGAATGTGGGGGAATTTCGGACTAAATACCCCATCAGTAACACCAGTCGCAGATGCCCGTCAAGGAACAGGTCTTGAACGGGGCTCAGGCTCGAAGATAGACAGGTGAAACGCGGCTCTGACCGTAACTTTATTCTGGCCATTCTTGGCATGCCGCCGGAAATAACTGGATATGCGACCGGCCAGCTCGGCGGAATCAGTGTGCCACGCGCTCGGGCCCATTCCGACGACCTGAACCAGCTCGTCCGGCCCGAGCTCCATGTCGAACTCGATCGTGCGCCGCCCGGCCTGGGCGAACCCCTGCATGCTGCGGGCGACCCGGCGATCCTTCTCCTCGTCCACCGAGAGCAGCCCCAGCTCCTCGACCAGCGGGCTCAGGTGCGCCGCCGCGGGGGTCGCGACGACCGCGGCCCCTCCAGGGCGCAGGATCCGCCGGAACTCGGGCCCGTTCCTGGGCGCGAACACATCGATCACCACATCGGCCACCCCATGCCGGATCGGGAGCGGCCGCCACACGTCCGCCACGAACGCCCCCAGCCTCGGATGCGCCCGCGCCGCCCGCCGTACGGCGTGCTTGGACACGTCGAACGCCATCCCGATGCCATCGTCCACCGCATTGAGCACGGCCGCCAGGTAGTGCCCGGTGCCCGTGCCGGCGTCGACGATCAGCGGTGCGACCCTGCCCGCCGCGCCGAGACCCTCGACGGTCACCGGCCCATCTTGCGGACCGGCCTCCACTCCCGCCCCACCGTACGCTCTCGGCCCGGTTTCGTCATTCGATTCAGTAGAAGATTCACGTTTTTCTCCGGCCGCCACCCGTACGCGTACGGTTTCCGCCAGCGCCTGCGCCAGCGGGGCATAGTGACCGGCCGCCAGGAACTCGGCCCGCGCGGCCACCATCGCGGGGCTGTCGGCGGTGCCGGGCGGGCGTGACCCGGTGAGCAGGCTGACGTACCCCTGCTTGGCCACGTCGAAGGAGTGCCCCCGCGCGCACCGCAGGGCGCCGTCGGCGAGCTCCACGTCCGCGTGGCAGACGGGGCAGATCAGGTGTTCGACGATGTCGGCCAGCATGCGCCCATTCTCCAGCGGCCTCACGCCGCCGCGCGCAGCGCCTCCAGCAGGAACGCGGCGTTGGACGGCGTCGTGCGCAGCTTGCCGACGAGCGTCTCCAGGGCCTGCTGCCGGTCCAGCCCGGCCAGCGTGCGGCGCAGCCGCCAGATCACCTGAAGCTCCTGCGGGTGCAGCAGCATCTCCTCGCGCCTGGTGCCGGAGGCCTCCAGGTCGACCGCCGGGAACAGGCGGCGCTCGGCCAGGTCGCGGGCGAGGTGGAGCTCCATGTTGCCGGTGCCCTTGAACTCCTCGTACAGGCTGTTGTCCATGCGGGAGCCGGTGTCCACCAGGGCGCTGGCGAGGATGGTCAGCGAGCCGCCGCCCTCGACGTTGCGCGCCGCGCCGAAGAAGCGCTTGGGCGGGTAGAGGGCGCGGGCGTCGATGCCGCCGGTGAGCACCCGGCCGCCGCCGGGCGCGAGGTTGTTGTAGGCCCGGCCGAGCCGGGTCAGCGAGTCGAGCAGCAGCACGACGTCGCGGCCGCCCTCCACCAGGCGCTTGGCGCGTTCGAGGGCCAGCTCGGCGACGGCGGCGTGGTCGCGGTCGGGGTGGTCGAAGGTGGAGGCGAAGATCTCGCCCTGGACGGAGGCCCGCATCTCGGTCACCTCCTCGGGCCGCTCGCCCACGAGCACGACCATGAGGTGGACCTCGGGATGGTTGCGGGTGACCGCGGCGGCCAGCGCCTGCAGCACCATCGTCTTGCCGGCCTTGGGCGGCGCCACGATGAGACCGCGCTGCCCCTTGCCGATGGGCGCGACCAGGTCGATGACCCGGGTGCTGAGCGACCCGGCCTCGATGACCAGCCGCTCGTCCGGGTGGACGGGCGTCAGCTCCTCGAACCGCGGCCGCTCCCGCCACTCGGTCAGGCCGTTGACGGACTGGACGCCGGCCAGCCTGCTCCCGGCCACGGTGGCCACGACGTGGTCGCCGCGCCGCAGCCCGAGCTGCCTGACCCGCTCGGCGGGCATGCGTACGTCGCCCGGCCCTGGAAGGTGTGCCGCGCGGATGAAGGCGGACTTCTCCTGCACGTCGAGGAGGCCGCTCACCTGCCCCGCGGGCGTTTCCGCACGCTGTTGCGGAATGGTGTGAACAGACATGATGAGCCCCTTTGGGGGAGATGCGCCGACCAGAGATCGGCGAGTTCGATGAAGAAGCCGGGCCCGGCGAACCTGGGCGGGGCTTACGAGGAAAACGAGCGGAGCGGAAGCTCAACGCTTGTGGGGAAGATACCACACGTTCCGCCCCATCAAACGCCTAGCCCTCTTGGACTATTCCCGGACGGTTCTGGTGTGTTCTGCCGCGTGTCCCGGCCCGTACGCGTGACAATGTTCTTCATCGCACCACGCCGTGAGGAAGACGCCCGGCCGGCGGTGCGACGAAGGCACACAAACCCCCATCAGCGCAGCGGCACCGTGTCAAGTGACATGCAGGACCCCTGCAACTCGGCGGGGGTTCCATGGACACATCCGAGCTCCTTGGGGGAACACCATGAACACCGTCCACTGCCCGCAGTGCCAGCACACGCTCGACGAGGGCCCGATCATGTACCGGTGCGCCCACTGCTGCCGCGCCGTCTACGCCGCCGACCTGGAGAACGAGTACGTTCCGCGGCAGCCCGTCGCCGCCTAACCTAGGCGGGATGAAGCACAGCCCCATCACCGTCTCCGGCGTCGAGGTGACGCCGCTCTGCGACGCGGTGGGCCCGATGGGCCCCGCGATCCGCCTCCCGCTCGCCGAGATGTTCCCCGGATCCGGCCCGGCGGACGATCCGTGGGTCCTGCACTTCCACTGCTACCTGCTGCGTGACGGCGCAGGCCGCCTCACCCTCGTCGACACCGGCATCGGCGGGGAGGACTCCCCGGCGGCCGGCTGGGCGCCCGTGCCCGGCGTCCTGACGGACGAGCTGGCTGCGGTGGGCGTCACGCCCGCCGACATCGGCACCGTCGTCCTCACCCACCTGCACAGCGACCACGCGAGCGGCGCGGTCGCCGGCGGCCGGCCGGTGTTCGAGAACGCGCGCCACGTGCTCCAGCGGGCCGAGGTGGACGCGGCCTCCGGAGCCATGTCCGACCTGCTGACCTCGCTCAAGGACCAGCTCCACGTCGTCGAGGGGCAGGCCGAGATCGCGCCGGGCGTCCACGTCCAGCACACGCCCGGCCACACCCCCGGCCACCAGATCGTCAGGGTCGGCGACCTGGCCGTCACGGGCGACCTCGTGCTCCACCCGGTGCAACTGGCCGACCCGGGCATCCACTACGCCTACGACGACGACCAGGAGACGGCCGCGCGCACGCGGATCGAGGTCCTGGCGGCGCTGCGGGCCGAGCGGGCGACGATCGCCACCGCCCACTTCAGCGAGCCGTTCATGCGTCTTTGATCCGTTACGGCACCATTGGCTGTCATGAAGATTCGTGTTGTGGCCGGGGTCGCCCTCGGAGCCGCACTGCTGGCCCCCGCCCCGGCGACGGCGGCCACCGCGCCCGAGCTCTCGGGCGCCGCCGTCTACGCCGACGGCCACCGGCTCGCCCGCTACGAAGGCGGGAAGTGGAGCACCCTCGCCGAGATCGGCGCGCTGCCGCAGTTCGCCGTCTCGCCGGACGGCAGGAAGGCCGCCTGGGTGACCGACGGCGGCAACCTCCAGGTCAAGGACGGCGCCAAGACCGTCACCGCGGCCACGAAGCTCCAGGGCGGCACGCCGTGCCTGACGCCCGTCTGGTCGCCCGACTCGACGCAGATCGCCTACGTCGGCAAGGGCGAGACCGTCATGGCGGTCAAGGCCGACGGCACCGGCAGGCGCAGGCTGGGCACGTCCAAGGGCGTGTGCCATCTGGCGTGGGCGGCGGGCGGCCGCTACCTCGCGGGCTACACCGGCGAGGCCGACGCCGTCTACCGGCTCGACGTCAGGACCGGGAAGGCCGCCAGGGCCAAGGGCGTCAAGCTGGTCACCCACGTGCAGAGCCTGTCGCCGAACGGCCGCAACGCGGTCGTCGCGGTCCCCGCCGACCCCGCCGCGCTCGGCGACGGGAGCTGGCCGTCGGCCTTCAAACCGGCCGTGGTCGATCTGGTGTCGGGCCGCACCCTCACCCCGGCCGTCAAGGGCCGCCTGATCGGCGCGTTCTACCTGGCCGACGGGCGGCTGGTGGTCCGCGTGGCGGGCGCCGCGCACAACACGCTGGTCGTGCTGGACGCGGCGGCCAAGGAGAGCCGGCGGATCGAGGAACCGGCCAGGGCCAGGACCCAGGCGCTGCTCCAGGTGCTGCCGTAACGTTGGCCCGGTGAACGATTTCTGGTCCACCGTCAACCGGGTCGTCACCGGGGCAGCGGCCTACATCACCGACGAGCGGGGCCGGGCCCTGCTCGTCAAGCCCAACTACCGCGACCACTGGTCCTTCCCCGGCGGCATCATCGACGCGGGCGAGCACCCGGCCCAGGCGTGCGCCAGGGAGGTGGCCGAGGAGCTCGGCCTGGTGCTGGAGGTCGGCAGGCTGCTCGCCGTGAGCTGGGTCGACGGCCTGGCCTACGTGCCGTACGCGATGGTCAACTTCCTGTTCGACTGCGGCGAGCTGCCGTCCGGGACGGTGATCACCTTGCAGGCCGAGGAGCTGGACGACCACGGCTTCTACACCCACGAGGAGGCCGCCCGCCTGCTGCCCGCCCACGGCCACCGGCGGCTGCTGGCGGCCGCGCGGGCGCGGGCCTCGGGCGGGACGGCCTACCTAGCTCCCGGCGAGGACCGGCTGGTCGGCCAGGAGGGCTGAGGGCAGGAAGACCATCGCGGTCAGGCCGCCGTACGGCGAGGGCGCGAGGGTGACCTTGATGTCGTGACGGGCGGCCAGCCGGCCGACCACGAACAGGCCAAGCCGGTCGCTCTGCGCCAGGTCGAACTCCGGCATCTTGGCCAGCCGCTCGTTGAGCTCGTCCAGCTCGACGCGGGGCAGGCCGAGGCCGCGGTCCTCGATCTCGATCATCAGGCCGTTCGGGGTGCTGGAACTGCGCACGTCCACCCTGGTCTGCGGGGGTGAGAAGAGGGTGGCGTTCTCGACCAGCTCGGCCAGCAGGTGGGCCACGTCCGTGACGGTCGCGCCGAGCAGCGCGGCCTGCGGCGGCGGCAGGATCTCGACGCGCTCGTACTCCTCCACCTCCGCGACGGCCGCGCGCAGCACGTCGAGGATGGCCACCGGGTTGCGCCAGCCGCGGCCGGGGGCCTGGTCGGACAGGATGATCAGGCTCTCGGCGTGCCTGCGCATGCGGGTGGTGAGGTGGTCCAGCTTGAACAGGTCGGCCAGCAGGTCGGGCTCCTCGGTGGCCCGCTCCATGCTGTCGAGCTGGAGCAGCTGGCGGTGCAGCAGCGACTGGTTGCGCCGGGCCAGGTTCACGAAGACCTGGCTGACGCCGTGCCGCAGCCTCGCCTGGTCGACGGCGGCCTCCACGGCCGTGGACTGCACGTGGTTGAAGGCCCGCACGATGTCGGCGACCTCGGCGGTCTCCGTCCTGACCTCCAGCGGCGCGACCTCGGCGGCCGTGGGCGGCCGGGTGTTCGTGCGCAGCCGCTCGATCAGCCCGGTCAGCCGCACCTCGGCCAGTTCGGTGGCCGCGTCGCGCAGCCCGGCCAGCTCGCGGACCAGTCGCCGGCGGAAGCGCAGCGACAGCAGGATCGAGGCGAGCACGGCGAGCAGGCCCACGCCGCCGGCGACGCCGATCTTGATCAGGATGGTGCCGGCGGCCGGCGTCACCCGGGCCACGATGCCCTCCACGGCCTGGCCCTGGTCGCGTTCGAGTACGGCCCACAGGTTCTGGCCGTCGATCTCCCAGGTGGCGGCGGTGGCGGGCAGGCCGTTCATCGCGGCCTGGCCGCGGATGGCGTCCTCGGCGTCGAGGAACTCCTTGTAGACGGGCGAGGTGGCCAGCTGCTCGTACGGGCCGCGCAGGCCGCCGTCCAGGTGCGAGAGCGCCTGCGAGTACAGCAGCCGCCGGGTCGCCACCATCCCGGTGAACGCCTCCCGCTCGACGGCCTCGACCCGCCCTCTGGCCAGCACCACGACGATCATCGCGCGCTCGCGGGAGACCAGGTCCTTGGCCTCGCCGAGCATGGTGACGGCCCGGGCCTGCCGGTACAGCGACATGTCGGGAACCAGCACCATCGCGTCGTACATGCGGAAGGAGGCGTCCACGATCTGGCTGTAGCCGTCGATCACGGCCAGCGGCGCGACCGTGCCGCCGTCCACCTCGGCGCGGATGCCGGACAGCAGGTCGAGCTTGGCGTTGAGGGCGTCGAGCTGGGTGCGCATCTCGGGTGACATCCCGCGCTGGTCCCTGGCCAGCTTGCGGAAGGCCGCCACGGCCCGGTCGGTCTGCCCGCGCTGCCTGGCCAGCTTGTCCGCGCCGCGGTGGGTGGCCAGGAACTCGACCGAGGCCAGCCGCTCGTCCTGGAGCTCGGCGTTGATGCGCTCCGACGGGGTGGCCAGGTTGGAGGCCAGCTTGTTGATCTCCAGCAGGCGCAGGCCGTCGCCGCCGGTCAGGCCCGCCGCGAACGCCCACAGCCCGACCAGGGACAGCAGCGGCACGAGCAGGAGGATCAGGAGCTTCAGAGCAATGGGACGGCCACGCGTGGGGGGCATGCGACCTCCGGGTGCATGATGAGATCGCCTCGCAGATTACACCCCCCTTTGGAAGGATTTCTGTGCGTCTTCCGCGTTCCACCGCCGGTTGGACCATCGGCGTCTTCGGCGTGCTCGCCCTCGCCCTCGGGCTCGTGGGGCTGCTGTCGCCGAACTCCCTGCTGGTCCTGCTGGGTTTCGAGGTGCTCGACGTACGCCCGTCCGGCGACTACACGCTGGTCTACATGGCGGCTTCGTCGATGGCGGCGGTGAACATGGGGGTGTATTACGTTTTCGCGGCATCCGCCGACTACACGCCGTTCTTCCGGTGGACCGTGCCGTTCCGGCTGGTGACGTTCGCGGTGTTCACGACGCTGGTGCTGACGGGGGCGGCGCCGGGCGAGTTCTTCGGCGTGGGGCTCTGGGAAGGCGTGGGAGCGCTGGTCACGGGGTTCGCGCTCTGGCGCGAGGGCAAGCTGCTGCCCTCGCGCCCATGAGCTCACGGCCTGGTGTCGTCGGGGCGGCCGCCGGCCACCAGCCGGTCGCCGTCCACTCGTTCGTGCGCGGCTCGCTCGCTCGCGACCCGTTCGTGCGCGACGCGCCCGTCCGTCACGCCGTCTGTGGCGCTGTCCGTGGCGCCGACCGTCGCGCCGTCGCGCGCGGCGCGGTTGCGGTCGCGTTCGAGCCGCCGTTCGAGGTCGCGCTTCTCGTCCTCCAGGCGGGAGACCCGGTCGGACGCCTCGGCGCGGGCGGCCCGCAGCCTGCGGCGCTTCCTGGCGGTCCTGCGCGACCCGGCGCCGATCAGCCAGATCCCCGCCAGCAGGGCGGCCGCGACGACCGCTCCGGCGATGAACATCTGGACGTGGTCGAGCTGGTAGGTGTTGCCGAACAGGATGTACCTGGAGCTCTCCTCCGTCGCCACCAAGGCGACGGCGCCGCCGGCGAGCAGGACCAGGATCAGACCCAATAAGACCATCCGAACTCACCCCTTGTCGTCAGAGCGCGTTTCTTCTGCCCTGACGAGGACGGGGTATGCGCATGATGGCGGGTATGAGACCCGAGCCCGGCCAGGTGCTGCACTTCTCCGAGGACCCGACCATCGAGCGGTTCGTGCCCCATGTCGCGCAGACGTCCTCGCTCGGCGAGCCGTACGTGTGGGCGGTCGGCCACGACCGCTGCCCCGATTACTGGTTCCCGCGCGCCTGCCCGCGGGCGATGGCCTGGCGCGGGCCGGACACCACCGACGAGGACGTGGCCAGGATCGCCGGCGCGGGCTGCGGCGACCGGGTGCACGCCGTCGAGTACGCCTGGCTCAAGGCCATCATGGACGTCCGCCTGTTCGCCTACCGCCTGCCCGCGGCCGGGTTCGCGCCGATCGGCGACCCCCCGCACGCCGTGGTGTCGAGGGAGCCGGTCGTGCCGATCGGCCCGCCGGAGCCGGTGGGCGACCTGTTCGAGCTGCACGAGCAGGCCGGGATCCAGTTGCGCGTGCTGGACAACCTGTGGCCGTTCTGGCACGAGGTGACCGGCAGCAGCATGTGCTTCAGCGGGATCAGGCTGCGGAACGCGCGTCGATGAGCGCTGTCAGCTCGGCCACCGGCATCGAGGCGGGCGGCAGCTTCTCGCGGGCGACCCGGTTGGCCTCGCGGCGCAGCACTTCGTTGACCGGCGTGGGCACGCCGTGCTCGCGGCCGAGCAGGACGATCTCGCCGTTGAGGTAGTCGGCCTCGATCGAGCCGCTGCCCCTGGCCAGGCTCTGCCAGGACGACCCGCCGCCACGCCGGACGCCTTCGATCGGGACGACGTCCACCTGGTGGCCGCGGACCCGGCGCTCGTCCTCGGCGGTGGAGTAGGGGATGCCCGCGTGCTCGAACACGCCGACGGCCTCGGCGCGGGCCCGGTCGGCGAGCTCGGCCATGCCGTCGGCGTGCCCGACGAGGGCCTCGACGGCGTTGCCGAGGTTGTTGAGCAGCTTGCCGTGCTTCCAGCGCATGACGTCGGGGGTGGCGCGGGCGAGGAGGCCGTGTTTGCCGAGGTCGTCGGCGATCTGCCCGGCGAGGTCGTCCACACCCTGGGGATAGCGCCCGACGTGCAGCAGGCCCGAGTACGGGTGGCCGTAGGCGGCCACGACGCCGGGTTCGAGGTGCTGGGACGGCAGCCACACGCACATGCCGTAGACCCGCTCGGACCTGCGCAGGACGGTGCGCTCGTTGGCCACGCCGTTCTGCGCGCACACGACCGGCAGGTCCGTCGGCCAGGGATCGAGGGCGGCCAGGGTGTCCTGGGACTTGGTGGCCAGGATCAGCACGTCGTCGTCGCGGGTGGGGATCGGGCCGGAGGCGGTGGGGATGCGCAGGGTCTCGTCGGAATCGGGGGTGATCAGGCGGAGTCCGTCACGTTCGAGCGCCTCGCGGTGCGCGCCTCTCGCGACGAGCACGACCTCGTGCCCGCCCTGGTGGAGGCGGGCGCCGATGGTGCCGCCGACTGCTCCTGCTCCGATCACTATGTAGCGCACTGTCCGAGAATGTCACTTCTTACTTGGCGAGCGCCACCTCGGTCTGCGGCATGAGAGCGGTCCCGCGCGTCCGCTCGCGCATGATCGTCTTCAGCACGCGCCAGCCGTCGCGCACCGCGTGCAGGTTGCTCGCGCCGTGGATCCGGGAGCGCTCGTGGCTGGGCACCTCGTGGATGACCAGGCCGGCCTGGGCGGCCCGGACGTTCATGAGGGTCTCGATCTCGAAGCCGTCGCAGTCGAGCTCCATGACGTCCAGGTGGTCGCGCCAGAAGGCGTTGTAGCCGTAGCACAGGTCGGTGAAGCGGGTGCCGTACAGCATGTTGGTCAGGCCGGTGAGGAACTTGTTGCCCAGCGACCGGATGGGGCTGAGGTCGTCGGAGCCGCCGCCGGGGGCGTACCGGGAGCCCTTGGCGAAGTCGGCGCCGTCGATGAGGGTCTCGACGAACGAGCGGATCTCCTTGCCGTCGGTGGAACCGTCGGCGTCGATCATGACGATGATGTCGCCACGGGCGGCCTGGAAGCCCTCGATGAGGGCGTTGCCCTTGCCGCGCCGGCTCTGCACGACGACCCGGAGGTCGGGGCGCAGCCTGCGCGCGACGGCGATGGTGTCGTCGGTCGAGTTGCCGTCGACCAGGATCACCTCGTCGATCCAGTCGGGCAGCGTGGCGAAGACGTGGGGAAGGTTCTCGGCTTCGTTCATCGCGGGGACGATGACACTGACACTGGCGGCGAAGGGCTGCTTGTTCATGGGTACAAGGTGCACCTGCACACATGCAGCCCACTTGACACTGCCTTGCAGTGATCCTACTTATATGCGATCTCCACCGACCAATGCCTCGTCCGCCCGCGCGAGGATCTCCTCGACGGTCTCGGCGGGGGACTGGGCGGAGGTGTCCAGCCACAGGCCGATGCGCGGCGTCCCGGCCCGCAGGGCGGCGTCGAGCTGGGCGATCGTCCAGGCGCCGTAGCCGGTCTTGGCGCGTTCGCGCTCGCGGCGCTCGACGGCGGCGGCGTCGGGGGCGAGCACGACCACCCTGAGCGGACGGGTGCGGATCCACCGGGTGAACCGCTCCAAGTCCTCCCCAAGAACCACATCTTGCACAATTGCTGTAAATCCGGCGTCGAAATACAAGTCCGCCGTCTGGGCCGCGTGGCGGTAGCGCAGGTGCAACTGGCGCGCCGCCTCCTCCTCCGACCCGGGCGTCATCTCGGCCCGGCCGCCCACGACCATGCGGCGGAAGGTGTCGCCCCGGACGTGGGCCGACCGCGGCAGGCGCTCGGCCAGCGCCTGGGCGACCGTGGACTTGCCCGCGGCCGAGATCCCGGTGACCAGGACGACGCCGTTCACCCGCCGACCAGCTTCCGCACCCGGTCGGCGCCCACCGCCATGATCAGCGTGGGCAGCCGCGGCCCGGTGTCGCGGCCCACCAGCAGCCGGTAGAGCAGGACGAAGAACGCCCGCTGGGCCGCCTTCAGCTCCGGCGTGGGCTTGGCGTCGGCGTCAAGGCCGGCCTGGAGCTTCGGCACGCCGTAGACCAGGCTGGTGAGGCCGTCGAGCGTCCAGTCGTCGAGGCCGTCGGCCAGCAGGCGCAACGACTCGCGCTCGGTCTGGCCGAGGGAGTCGAGCAGCTCCTGGTCGGGCGTCTCGCGCACGCGGGTGCGCTGGTCGGCGGGCAGGTGGTCGGCCACCCAGCGCTGTGCCCGGTCGAGCCGGGGGCGGGCCTGGTCGAGCTCGCCGACGGCGTCGAGGTCGCGCAGGATGCGCAGCGCCTGCTCGTCGTGGCCGGTGGTGATGTCGAGGACGGAGGCCAGCGTGCGGTAGGGCACCGGGACCGGCGTGGCCGGCAGCGGCCCGGCGGCGGTGCCCACGGCGCGGGCGTGGGCGGCCAGCTCGGCGGGCTGGGCCTGGCCGGCGGCGACCTTGCGGGCCAGGGCGTCCCACTCGTCGTAGAGGCGCTGGATCTCCTGGTCGAAGGCGATCTTGAAGGACTGGGCGGGCTTGCGGCGGGCGTACAGCCAGCGCAGCACGGGCGCCTCCATGATCCCCAGGGCGTCGGCCGGGGTCGGCACGTCGCCCTTGGAGCTGCTCATCTTGGCCATGCCGGTGATGCCGACGAAGGCGTACATCGGGCCGATCGGCTGCTCGCCGCCGAACACCTCGCCGACGATCTGGCCGCCGACGATCCAGGCCGAGCCGGGGGAGTGGTGGTCGACGCCCGACGGCTCGAAGACCACGCCCTCGTGTGCCCACCGCATCGGCCAGTCGACCTTCCACACCAGCTTGCCGCGGTCGTGCTCGGCCAGGCGCACGGTCTCGCCGAACCCGCACTCGCAGGTGTAGGCCAGCTCGGTCGTCTGGTCGTCGTACGCGGTGACCTTCGTCAGGTCGCGCTCGCACAGCTCGCAGTACGGCTTGTACGGGAAGTAGTCCGCCACCTCCCGGCCGCCGTCCTTGGTCCGGTACGCCGCCAGGATCGCGTCGATCCGCGACCGCTCGCGCACGGCCAGCAGGATCTGCTCCCGGTAGGCGCCCGAGGTGTACTGCTCGGTCTGGCTGATGCCCCGGTAGTCGACGCCCAGCTCGGCCAGCGCGGCGGTCATCGGCGCCTTGAAGTGCTCGGCCCAGTTGGCGTACGGGCTGCCCGGCGGGGCGGGCACCGAGGTCAGCGGTTTGCCGATGTGCTCGGCCCAGGACGGGTCGACGCCCGCGGGCACCCTGCGGAAACGGTCGTAGTCGTCCCAGGACAGCAGGTGCACGCAGTCGAGGCCGCGCCGCCTGATCTCGTCGGCGACGAGGTGGGGGGTCATGACCTCGCGCAGGTTGCCCAGGTGGATGGGGCCCGAGGGGCTGAGCCCGGAGGCGCAGACGATCGGTTTGCCCGGGGCGCGACGCTCCGCCTCGGAGATCACCTCGTCCGCGAACCTGGAGACCCAGTCGGCCTCTGCACTTTCCGCCATCGAGCCATTGTCGCGGCTCGCCCGGGTCATACGCGAACCAGCCGAAAATCCGGTGCGTCACCGATGAGCCCTCCAGTAGCCTCCCGCGCATGACGCCACCCCGTGTACGTCCGCCCTTCGTGGCCGACGAACGTACCCAGCTCGTCGGCTGGCTGGACATGCAGCGCGCGATCGTCCACTGGAAGTGCGAGGGGCTGGCCGAGGCCGACGCCCACCGGCCGGTGCTGCCGACCTCGCCCCTGATGACGGTGGCCGGCCTGGTCTCCCACATGCGCTGGACGGAGCACTGCTGGTTCGAGGTGCTCTTCCTGGGCGGCACCGCCGAGGGCAACCCGCAGTTCCAGGACGAGCCCGAAGACGCCGACATGCTGGTCGAGGGCGTCACGCTGGCCCAGCTACTCGACGACTACGCCAAGCAGTGCGAGCGCTCCAACGAGATCGTCGCCGCCCACTCGCTCGACGACGTCGGCAAGCACCCCGACTTCCGGTCGGCGGCGTCCTCGCTGCGCTGGGTGCTGATGCACATGGTCGAGGAGACCGCCAGGCATGCCGGCCACCTCGACATCGTCCGAGAGCTGGTCGACGGGAGCAAGGGCTACTACTGACCCCTCACGCGCCCAGCACGTCCGCCGGGTCGGCGACGATCCGCTGGATGATCAGCCCGGCCGCCCCCAGCACCGCCGCGTCGGCGCCGTTGGCCGAGACGACCAGGGCGGGCGGCGTGCCGCGCATCTGCCCCAGCCGGGCCGCCAGCACGTCCCGGGCCGGGGCCTCCAGCCAGGGGAACAGCGGGGCGAAGACGCCGCCGAGCACGATCCTTCCGGGATCCATCAGGTGCACGGCCGACGTGAGCGCCACCCCGAGCGCTTCTCCGGCCCGCGCGCAGGCGGTCAGCGCGCGCCGGTCGCCTGCGGCCAGCGCGTCGGACAGGGCGGCGATCGAGTCCAGGTCGCCGAGCAGGGCGTCCTGGCCCGCGTACACCTCCAGGCAGCCGCGGCCGCCGCAGCGGCAGGCGGGGCCGTCGGGGGTCACGACGACGTGGCCCAGCTCGCCGGCCAGCCCGTACGTCCCCCGGAACACGGTCCCGTCCACGACCAGCCCGGCGCCGACGCCGATCTCGCCGGAGACGTAGAGGAAGTCCGTCGCCCGCGAGCCGAACCACAGCTCGCCCAGCGCCGCCAGGTTCGCCTCGTTGTCGACCGCGCACGGCAGGTCGAGCAGGTCGGCCACCCGTACGTCGCGCCAGCCCAGGTGGGGGGCGTTGCGCAGCAGGCCGTCCTCGACCGTGCCGGGCACGGCCAGGGCGGCGCCGATGATCCGCAGCCCGGCCGCCTCGGCCTCCGCGACGACCTCCTTCACCAGGTCGCGCAGCAGTTGCAGCACGTCGGCCGGGTCGGAGCCGCGGTTGTCGGCCGGGCGGGTGCGGCGCAGGCGTACGGACCGGGTCAGGTCGACCACGCAGGCGGCCAGATAGTCGATGTTGACCTCCAGCCCGAGCGCGGCCACCCGGTGCCCGCTCAGCCCCACGGCCACGCCTGGCCGCCCGCGCTCGCCGTCGCGCACCGCGCCCGACTCGCTCACCGCCCCGGCCTCCAGCAGGGCCGCGACCAGGCTCGACACGGTGGTCTTGGTCAGCCCGGTGAGCTCGGCCAGCGCCGCCCTGGTGAGCGGGCCGTGCCCGTGGACGGCCTGGAGTACCACGGCCAGATTGCGGGCACGCATGGAATCATGCCGGACCCCCCTTGACGCCACCATGCATGCCTCCTCAGGATTATGTACAGATTATGGACTAAAGGTAGGGGACGTCAGCAAATGTCATCCTTCACTCCGACACCCGCCGATCGCTTCACCTTCGGACTCTGGACGGTGGGCTGGCAGGCCCGTGACCCGTTCGGCGACGCGAGCCGTCCCGCGCTCGACCCCGTCGAGAGCGTGCACCGGCTGGCCGAGCTCGGCGCGTACGGCGTCACCTTCCACGACGACGACCTGCTGGCCGTCGAGCCCGACCGGGACAAGGCGATCGCCGCCTTCCGCAAGGCCCTGGACGAGACCGGGATGAAGGTCCCGATGGCCACCACGAACCTGTTCACCCACCCGGTGTTCAAGGACGGCGCGTTCACCAGCAACGACCGCGACGTGCGCCGGTACGCCCTGCGCAAGGTCATGCGCAACATCGACCTGGCCGCCTCGCTCGGCGCGACCACGTACGTGTGCTGGGGCGGCCGCGAGGGCGCCGAGTCCGACGCGGCCAAGGACGTCAAGGCGGCACTCGACCGCTACAAGGAGGGCCTGGACCTGCTCTGCCAGTACGTCCTCGACCGCGGCTACGACCTGCGCTTCGCCCTGGAGCCCAAGCCCAACGAGCCGCGCGGCGACATCCTGCTGCCGACCATCGGCCACGCCCTGGCGCTCATCAACGACCTGGCGCACCCGGAGATGGTGGGCCTCAACCCCGAGGTCGGCCACGAGCAGATGGCGGGGCTCAACTTCGTCCACGGCATCGCCCAGGCGCTGTGGCACGGCAAGCTGTTCCACATCGACCTCAACGGCCAGCACGGCCCCAAGTACGACCAGGACCTGATCTTCGGCCACGGCGACCTCAAGAGCGCCTTCTTCCTGGTCGACCTGCTGGAGAACGGCGGCTACGACGGCCCGCGCCACTTCGACTACAAGCCGCTGCGCACCGAGGACCCCGACGACGTGTGGGACTCGGCCGCCGCGAACATGCGCACGTACCTGATCCTCAAGGAGAAGTCGCGCGCCTTCCGCGCCGACCCCGAGGTGCGGGAGGCCCTGCGCGCCTCCCGCGTGGACGAGCTGGCCCGGCCCACCCTCGCCGCGGGCGAGACCTGGCAGGACCTGGCCGCCGACGACTTCGACCCCGAGGCGGCGGCCCGGCGCGGCTTCCACTTCACCCGGCTCAACCAGCTCGCCCTTGAGCACCTCATGGGGGTCCGTGGATGACCAGGCCGCTCAGCGTCCAGCTCTACACCGTCAGGGACCAGCTCGCCGCCGACCGCGACGGCACCCTTGAGCGGATCGCCGGCATCGGGTACGGCGCCGTCGAGCCCTTCGACCCGACCGCCGACCCCAAGGGCTTCCGCCAGGTGCTCGACGACCTGGGGCTCGCGGTGAGCAGCACGCACGCGTACGCGCTGCTCAGCCAGGAGCCCGCCGAGGTCTTCGACGCCGTCGCCACGGTCGGCGCCGACCTGGTGATCATCCCCGGCGGCGTCCCCGAGGCCGAGTTCACCACCCGCGACGGCCTCTCGCGCACCGCCGACCTGCTGAACGGCCTGGCCGAGCAGGCGGCCGGGCACGGCATGCGCATCGGCTACCACAACCACTGGTGGGAGATCGAGCCCAGGATCGACGGCCGGCACGCCATCGAGGCGCTGGCCGACCTGCTCGCCCCCGAGGTGTTCCTGGAGATCGACACGTACTGGGCGGCCGTGGGCGGCGCCGACGTGCCCGCCCTGCTCGGCCGCCTGGCCGGGCGCACGCTCGCGCTGCACGTCAAGGACGGGCCGGTGGTGAAGGGCGAGCCGCACACGGCGGTGGGGGCGGGCGCGATGCCGGTGCCCGAGATCCTGGCCGCCGCGCCGGACGCCTGGCGGATCGTCGAGCTCGACACGTGCGCGACCGACCTGTTCACCGCCCTGGCCGACAGCCACGCCCACCTCACCGCACTGGAGGGCTCATGAGCGGCGGGCCCGTGGGCGTCGCGGTCGTCGGCGCCGGGGTGATCAGCGCCCAGTACCTGCGCAACCTCACCGCCTTCCCCGACGTGCGGGTGCTCGGCGTGGCCGACCTCGACACCGGCCGGGCCGCCGCGGCGGCCCGCGAGCACGGCGTGCCCGCCTCCGGCAGCCTGGCCGAGATCCTCGCCCTGCCCGAGGTCGAGATCGTGGTCAACCTGACGGTCCCGGCCGCGCACGCGGCCGTCGCGCTGGAGTCCCTGCGCGCCGGCAAGCACGTGTACGGCGAGAAGCCGCTCGCCCTGGACATGGACCAGGCGGCCAAGGTCATGGCCGAGGCCGCCAACCTGGGCCTGCGCGTCGGCGGCGCCCCCGACACCTTCCTCGGCCCCGGGCTCCAGGCCGCGGCGCACGCCCTGCGCTCCGGCCTGATCGGCGAGCCGGTCGGGATCACCGTCTCCTTCCAGAACCTGGGGCCGGAGTCCTGGCACCCCGATCCCGAGTTCTACTACCGGCCCGGCGGCGGCCCGCTGTTCGACATGGGCCCCTACTACCTGACCGCGCTGGTCTCCCTGCTCGGCCCGGTCGCCCGGGTCGCGGGCGGCACGCGCAGGGCCCGCGCCGAGCGGGTCGTCGGCTCGGGCCCCAAGGCCGGCACCCTGTTCCCCGTGGACGTGCCCACCCACGTCAACGCCCTGCTGGACTTCCCCGGCACGGCCACCGCCACCGCGACCTTCAGCTTCGACTCGCCCGTCAGCCGCAAGCTGATCGAGGTGATCGGCACCGAAGGCGCCCTGCTGCTGCCCGACCCCAACACCTTCGGCGGCCCGCTGCTGGTCCGCGGGCCGCACGACGCCGACTGGCGGGAGCTGCCCGTCGCCGCCGACCGGGCCGGGCGCGGCATCGGCGTGCTCGACCTGGCCCGGTCGCTGCGCGCCGGCACGCCGCACCGGGCCTCGGGCGAGCTGACGCTGCACGTGCTGGAGCTCATGACGGCCATCACCGAGTCGGGCGAACGCGCCGAGTTCCGCCCGATCACCTCAGCCGTGACGGCCCCCGAGCCCCTGCCCGCCGGCTGGGACCCGTACGCCGGCACGCTGTCCTGACGGGACGGCTCTAGAAGAGCGGCCTGGCCAGCCGGATCGTCAGGATCCGGCTGGTCACGCCCGAGTCCACCAGGCGGCCGTCGGCGTCGAAGGTGCCGAGGCCGAAGTCGTTGTCGTTGGCCACGGCGAGCGTCACCGGGTCGAGCAGGGCGACGCCCTCGATCTTGCCGGGCAGGCCGGGGATCGCCGCCAGGTCCACGGCGAGCGTCTTGGTGGCGACGGTGACGTTCGAGGGCAGCGACGCCTCCAGCGAGGGCGTGGTGGCCGGGTCGTCGTGCCGGCCGCCGAGCAGGTTCGTCGCCCGGCGCAGGTCGACGGTGTAGAGGCGGGCCACGGCGTCGGTGCGCTCCTGGAGCAGCAGGCGGCCGGGGCTCAGCACGTTCAGAGCGGAGATCTTCATGTCGCCCTGCTCGGCCGCCGGGTCGAAGGCGGCCACGTTCTCCATCGTGTAGGCCCACTCGCCGGTCGGGCGGCCGGTGCGCAGGTCAACGCGCAGGATGCGGGCCGTGCTCGACGCCTTGCCGGTCTTCTTGTCGGGGTTGGCGAGCGGGCTCTGCACGGCCAGGTACAGGGCGCGCTCGGCCTGGGAGACGCCGAGCGCCTCGATGCCGCGGTTCTGCTGCCGGGTCGCCAGGATCGCGGGCAGCGTCTCGTGGACCGGGTAGCCGGCGCCGGTGAGCTTCAGGCCCTTGGGGACGTACCTGGCCTGGACGCGGCCGTCGCCCGCCACGTGCAGCAGCGAGGGGGAGTACTCGTCCACCAGCCAGAAGCCGCCGCGGCCGTCGGTGACGACGTCCTCGGTGTCCAGGCCGTTCGGGTCGTAGGGGAGCTGCGTCAGGCCGTCCCAGGTGTAGGGGATCTCGTCGTGGCCGGACTGGTTGGACAGGCCGGTGATCGGGGTGCCGTCGGAGGTCTTCAGCGGGATGCTCTCCACGATGCGGGCCGTGTCGTGCCGCACGGCCACGCGGACGATCGCCGGCGCGAACTCCGGCACTGGGAACGTGCGCCGCTTCTCCCCGTTGACCTTGGGCTCGCCGTTCGGGCCGCGGTCGGTGACCATCCAGTACTCGCCCGCGCGCCTGGCCGGGAACAGGCCGCTGCCCAGGCCGCCGAGCTTGACGCCGCGGGAGTCCTTGACGATGTCCGGCTCGAAGGCGGCCAGGTCGGGGGCGGGCAGCGTCACGTCGGACAGGACGCGGGGCTGCCGTCCCGAGGCGGCGTCGGCGGGCGCGGCGACGGCGGTGGCGAGGGCCGCGCCGACGGCCAGCATGGCGATGAACGAACGAGACATGACGCTTCCCTTGGCAGCAAATCTACAGATAAGGGTCGAAAGGTATCCACGCTGGATGTCCTGCCGCTGAAGGGCGCGTGAATTCGTCATACGACGATCGGTGACATGTCGTACTAGGCGGCCTTCAGGGGGCTTCCTACCGTGGGAGCCGTGACCCTCATCCGGCGTACGGCCGTCGCCGCGGCGGCCGCGCTCATCTGCTCGCTGCTGCCCACGCAGGCCGCCCGCGCCGACGGCGCCTACACCTGCTTCCTCGGCTGGATCGACCACGGCACGATCTCCGGCCAGGACTGCGAGGGCGTCGGCTACGTGAACGTCAACGTCACGCTCATGGCCGGCCCCCGCCCCGGCACGTACCTGTGCCGCACGGCCTTCTCCTGGAACGGCTCCCTGTCGGGCGAGGGCTGCACGGGCTGATCCCGCCCATGTCCCTTGCCTGCCGGTGAGGTCCCCGGACCGGCCGTTCCCTTCCCTCTGTTCGGGGCAGAGGGCTGCTCATGACCCAAGACCCTTTTGAACCCCCCGGAGCCGGGCTCATCACCTCCTGGATCGCGCTCCTCGACAACGCCCGCCACGAGAACCGGGTCATCTCGGTACGCCTGCTGAGCGGCGACTCCTTCACCGGCCACGTCACCCGGCGGGGCGACTCCGTCGTCACCGTCGAGTCCTCGGAGCGGGCCGCCGGCGTCCGGGAGCACAACCTCGCCATCAGCGCCATCGTGTCGATCACCTTCGAGTCGCCGGCCGGCCCCGGCGGGGCCTCGCCCGCCTGAGCGGCCCGCCGGAACGCCCGGCTGTGTGCCGGACGCGCCGGACGCGCCGGCCTGTCGCACGGGAACGCGTCGTCCCGTATCGTCCGCAGCAGCGACCCCGTCCACGTGAGGAATGATCAACATGTCCCACGATGTGGTACGACGCGTTTTCCAGGTGGTCGACTCGTTCGACCCCGACAAGTTCGCCGAGCTGCTGGCCGAGGACGCCACCCTGGTGTTCGGCAACGCCGAGCCCATGGTGGGACGCGACGCCGTCGCCGCCGGCCTGCGGACGTTCTACTCGACCATCGGCGGCCTGCGGCACCGGATCGTCCGGGACTGGCAGGCGGGGGCCGACACGATCGCCGAGACCGAGGTGACGTACCGGCGGCTCGACGGCAAGGACGCCGCGGTGGTGGCCGTGTCGATCTGGCGCACCGGGGACGACGGCCTGATCTCGGACTATCGCATCTTCGCCGATCTCGCCCCCGTCTACGAGTCGTAGCTGCTTCCCGGTATTCCTGTCGGTATTGTGGACAACTCTGTGCGCCCGCCGGCGGCCACGTACCGACAGGAGAACCGCCATGCCCACCTACGAGCCGCCCACCCCCACCCCGACCGGTACGCCCGCCCCGAGCCCCACGCCCCCAACCCCCAGTGAGCCCCCGACCCCCAGCCCCACGACCCCGTACCCCACCCCGACCCCCACCTCCACGGCAACCCCGTCGCCCACCGGGACCCCGACTCCGACCGGAACCCCCACTCCGACCGGGACACCCTCTCCGACCGGGACACCGACGCCGACCCCGACCGGGACCGGCACCCCGACCCCCACCGGCACCCCGACCCCCACCGCAAGCCCGACCCCCACCGTGACCCCGACCCCGACCACCACCCCCAGTGCGACACCGAGCCCTTCAGGGGTGGCTCCCGCCCCGAGCGCCACCCCCTCGGCCCCCGCTCCGGGCGCGGCCGGCCCCCAGGGCCCCGGGATGCCGACCACCGAGGTGCACGGCACCACCTTCACCAAGGCCGCCGGCGCCTTCCTCGCCGAGCGCACCGAATTCGCGAACGACACCCGCCGCATCCTCGACGCCCTCGACGCACTGGGCGACTTCGCCGGCACCGACGAGACCGCGAACACCTTCAAGAAGAACTACGCGACGGCCCTGGGAAAGGCCGAGACCTACGTCGACGCCCTGCGCGAGGTCTACCCGGCGGTGGCCGACCGCCTGGCCGACATGCGGACCAGCTTCGACGTCGCCAACTGGGCCACCATCGCATCCCTGCCCGAAGTGTCCGACCCGCCCAAGCTCGCCCCCAAGGACGGACAGCTCATCTGACACCCCTGGAGCCCCCGATGACCACCCCCGAAGACCCCACCCCCTACCTCGACGACGAGATGCGCCACCTCCTCGGCCAGTTCCAGGCCGACATCCGCCCGCTTGAGGAGCTGCAGGAGAGCCTCGACGCCGTCCGCGGCCGTGGCGAGGCCGCCGACGGCCAGGTGACGGCCGAGGTGTTGCCGACCGGCGCGCTCGGCGGCCTGCGCATAGATCCGCGGGCCATGCGACTGGGCGCGGACGCCCTGGCGGAGGCCGTCCTGGCCGCCGCGAACGCCGCCGCCGAGGACCTCGCCGCCCGGATGTCCGGCCTGATGACGACCGGCCTGACCCCTTTCGCCGACGAGATCCGTCGCTTCACCCGGGACTGACGACGTGACCGGCACTCAGTACCGGCGCCACCGCCTGAACTGGTCCTGGCCCGCCGCGACCCCCAGCTTGGCGAGCATCTGCTGCCAGGTCGGCAGCAGGCTGACCGGGTCGTCCACGACGTCGCCCGGCCGGTTGAGGGCGTTGGCGGTGGTGCTGAAGATGGTGGACCCGGTCAGGAACACCACCGCGTTACGCGCCGCCGGGTTCTTCGGCAGCACGTTCGCGGCCTTGCCGAAGTTGGCGGGGTCCACGTGGTAGAAGACCATGGCCGCCGCGAAGTTCTTCAGCATGTAGTCGCCGCGGTCGCCCCAGGAGCCGGTGTCCTCGCCGCGCGCCAGCTTGAGCCCGTCGACGACCGCCTGGTCGAGCACGGTGTAGGCCAGGCTGCCGCCGACGGCGTAGATGAACCGCTTGCCCACGGCGTTCTCGAACATCTTGAGCAACAGCCGCGCCTGCGACCTGCGCATCGCCCAGTTGATCATCACCTGGACCTTCTTGTCGATCGCCGGCCAGCAGAAGAACATCAGCAGTTCGATCCACTGGATCATGGCCATCGTGCGCAATGTGTGCTGGGTCCGTTCCAGCAATTCGGCGTAATCCTCGACCGCGTCCGCCAGGCCGCGGATGTAGGCGGAGACGCGCGGCGGATAGGGCGCGATCTCCTGGTTGAAATACGTCCGGAACGCGTCGATGCCCGCGCCGGAACTCGGCGGACGCCAGACCCGGGCCGCGACCTCCTCCACGTCGTCAAGGCTGGCGTCCACGCGTCCGGCCAGTTGCCGCAGCAACCCCGCGGCCGCCCGCGCCTTCGCCGGATCGCCGTCCGGATAGGCCACGCTCAACATCTGCAGAACCACGCCGCCCACTCCGACGGCGGAGAACATGAACCCCGCCATCGGCAGCGCCCGGGAAGACGGACTCATTCGACAACCCCTTTTGCTGGAATCGACAATCAGTTGTGGGATCATCCCATCAATAACATCGATAACGCCAGTCCCAGATTTCCGCCGCTGTTCACCTGCCGGTCCGGTTAGGGTTTCCGGTCATGAGCCGAACGCCCATCGTCCCGGTTTCACAACTGGCGAGTTACGTGGAGACCGCGCGGGCTTATTACGAACCCCAGATGCAGCTCATGGGGCTCGGCCAGCAGCAGATCGAGCAGCAGTCATTGACCGAGCTGAAGGATTCGCTCGACCGGGTGAACCGGGCCATTGCGCACCCGTCGCAGTTCGGCACGCTCGCGCTGAAGATCAGCGCCTCGGCCGGCGCGATAATCGCCAAGACCGGCGCCGAGGCGACGGTCTCGATCGGCGCGCTGCCCATTTTGCTGGAGCGGAAGCGAACCATCATCGACCGTATTCGCGTCGTCTATCCGCAGGAACAACTGCAGGACGTGCAAGAGGTCGTCAGCCGGAAAGTCGACGACCCGGCGGTCCGCGACGAGCTCTACGGGATGATCTCTTCTCTGCTCGCCGAGCAGCGCGCGCTGGCGGAGCAGAGCGCCGCCTCGCAGCTCGACGACATCGACATGGCCCTGCGGGACATCGAGATCAGCGAGCGGAAATGGCGCATGCGCTGGTCGTTCCTCGAACGGGAACCGGTGGCCATTCTCATCGGCGCGGTGCTGCTGATTCTGCTGAGCGTCGCCCTCATCGTCGCGATGTTCACCGCGACCGCGATCCCCGAGCTCGTGGCCAGCGCCTTCCTGCTCATTCTCGGCTTCTTCTTCGGCCAGACGACTTCAGGGGCCCGCGCGAACGCCGACCGGCAGGGCGAAGGCGGCGTCACCGACCCTCGGGGATAGGCGTGGAAGCGGCGCGGTGATCCGTACACAATGGATCATCAACCCTCAATGCGGCCCATGCCCCGGAGGTACGGTGCCCCCCGCCTCGAACCCCGCATTCGATCACATCTCTGCCGGATACCACCCCGATCCCGCGCTTTCGATGTCCCTGCACGCCGACGCCTATACCGACCCGAAATGGCACGACATCGACCAGCAGGCCATCTTCGCCCGTTCGTGGCAGTGGCTGTGTCACGTGGAACGCCTGCGGACGCCGGGCAGCTACGTGACGGGGACGGTGGCCGGCCTGCCGATCGTCGCCGTACGGGACGAGTCCGGCATCCTGCGCGCCTTCTACAACGTGTGCAAGCACCGCGCCCACGAACTCCTGACCGGTTCCGGCGTCCGGCGCAGCATCGTGTGCCCGTACCACGCCTGGAACTTCGACCTGACCGGACGCCTGAGACGGGCGCGCAACACCGGCGGCATGCCCGGCTTCGACCCCTCCACGGTGTGCCTCGACCGGATCAAGGTCACCGAGTTCGCCGGCATGGTCTACGTCAACCTGGCCCCCGACGCGCCTGCGCTGGCCGAGCAGGCCGGGAACCTGGAGGCGGAGATCGCGGCACGGGCCCCCGACGTGGCCGGGCTGACCCTGGCCCGCCGGCTCACCTACGACATCGCCTCCGACTGGAAGAACGTCGTCGACAACTTCCTGGAGTGCTACCACTGCCACGTGGCGCACAAGGACTTCGTGTCCCTGGTGGACATGAGCACGTACCAGGTCACCACGTACGGCATCTACTCCAGCCACATGGCCCAGGCGGGCAGGTCGGAGAACTCCGCCTACGACGTGTCGGGCGCGACGGTCACCGAGCACGCCGTCTGGTGGCTCTGGCCCAACACGTGCCTGCTGCGCTACCCCGGCCGGGGGAACTTCATGGTTCTGCAGATCGTCCCCGACGGCCCCGGACGCACCCGCGAGACCTGGGACTTCTACCTGGAGACCGCCGAGCCCGACGAGGCCGAGCTGGACAGCATCCGCTACATCGACGAGGTGCTCCAGGTGGAGGACATCGCCCTGGTGGAGAGCGTCCAGCGGGGGATGCGCACCCCGGCGTTCACCCAGGGAAAGATCGTCTACGATCCCGACGGCTCGGGCCTGTCGGAACACGCCGTCCACCACTTCCACGGCCTGGTCCTGGACGCCTACCGCCGCCACCTCGAACCACGGCCATAGGACACACGACCCGACGAGAAGGCCGCTTCCCGGCTCCGGAGGCGGCCTTCTCCGTGTTCGCCTGTCACGCCTGCGACCACCCGGACACCTGCTTGGTGCCGGCCGGCGACCGCGCCCGGCTCTGGCTGTACGGCGTGGCCCGGCGCACCCTGGCCAACCACCGCCGCGGCGAGTCCCGCCGGGCGGCCCTCACCACGCGCCTGCGCGCCGAACTCGCGGAATGGACCGACCCGGGGGCGGACTCGGCGGCGGACCCCGCGGCCGGAGCCGTGCCCGAGACCGCCCGCGCGGCCTCCCTGCGGCTGTCCGCCGACGACCGGGAGGTGCTCTCGCTCGTCGCCTGGGAGGGGCTCGGCAACGCCGAGCTGGCGCAGGTGCTCGGCTGTTCGCGCCTCGCCGTCCGGCAGCGCCTGCACCGCGCGCGCAAGCGCCTGGCCGCCGAACTCGCCGCCGACGACCCCGATCTCGCCCGGTACGGCCCGCGAGCCGTCCGTCTCGCCAAGGAGACCTCATGAACCCGCAGCTCGACGACCTCCTCAGGCGGCTCGCCCCGCCCGCCGGGCCGGGGCTGACGCCCGGCGCCAGGGAGACGATGTGCAAGATCATGGAGGAGGAGCCCGCCCCGGCCCTGCCCGCGCGCGGGAGGCGGCGCACGCTGCTCGTGCTGCCGGCCGCGCTGGGCGCCCTCGCGGCGTCGCTGGCCGTCGTCGCCACCCTCGGGCCCGCCTCGGCCGCGGCCCTCGACGTCAAGGAGGAGGGCGGCTACTTCGTCATCGAGGTCAAGGACGTGTTCGCCAAGCCGGAGGCGTACCAGCAGCAACTGCGCGACGCCGGGCTCGACATCAAGCTGCGGCTGTTGCCCTCCACGCCCGGCAGCGTCGGCACGGTCGCCCCGAGCACGGTGGAACCGGACGGGATCAAGGTGATCGACCGTCAGGAAGGCTGCGAGTCGGCGGGCGGCTGCCCGATCAGCATCAAGGTCCGCCGGGACTTCAAGGGTTCGGCCGAGCTCGTCCTCGGCCGGGAGGCGCGTCCCGGTGGGAGTACCAGATCATCGGCGGTTTCGACTCGCCGGGCGAGCCCCTGCACTGCGAGCCGTACCACAACAGGCCCGTCAGCGAGGTCCGCGCCCTGCTCAAGGCCCAGGGGGTGGACGTCGAGGCGTTCGACGTCCTCGGCCCCGCCTTCTGGACGAAGGAGGGCAAGGAGACCGAGCCGGTGACCAAGGCGTCGGTCCCGGAGTCCATGCACGTCGTCGGCGGCTACCTGACGATGGCAGGCAAGGCCACACTCCAGGTCAGCGACTCGGACCTGCCCGCCGACCTCGTACAGACGATGTAGGAGAAGACCGGGTGCCGGCCTGAGCAGTGATCGCCATCGCGCTACCCGGAGCCGATCTTGCCCTCGGCGGCCGGCGGGACGGCGGAGAGCTCCGGCCTGCCGGCCGCGCGACAGAGCACGACGATCAGGGCGACGAGCGCGACGAACCACCCGACGAGCAGGACGGATGACAACTCGCTGTAGCCGAGACCGGCCGGCAGACCGGCCGTGCCCAGACCCGCCACCGCCCAGCGCAACACGTCCAGCAGGGGGATCTGTGAGCTGTCGCCTCTTGAGCGCATCCGGGTCATGAGCGCGTCCACGATCAGCCAGACGGTGACCAGGCCGCCGGCCGTGGCGGCGGTGCCGATCACGTACCTGATCGGCTCGTACGTGGGCGTGCCGCCCGTGAAGACGGCCACCAGCGAGACGGGGATCATGCCCACCGCCCACGCCTGGGCCCTGGCGAAGGCGACGTGCTTCTGGACTCCCATACCGCCTTCCTCAAGCCGGACCGCAGCCGGCTCGTGGTCATCAGCGACTACGGCCAACTCGTCGAGACCTATGACCTCTCCACCCGCAAGCGCATCCACCGCGTGCGCCCCCGCCTCCCCGGCGGGGACGCGATCGAAGCAGGACGAGGCTGGTCGACCAAGGGCCCCTTCCAGGTCCTCCGGGAGAACGCGGGGGCGGGGGAGCGCGGGACCTTCTACCTCGACCTGGCAACCGGCAAGACCCGGTACGTCAAGAACGGCTTGCCAGACGGCTACCGACCCGCGAACCAGTAGAAGAACCGACACGGATCTGGCGATGTGCGTAGGCAGGTGGTCCCACCGAGTTCCCGGGCGGCGTCCTTCGCTTTGTTCATCATGGAGACGGGGGAAACCGCCAAGGTTATGTTGAAGGCGTGGAGCTCATAGAAGAACGTGAGTGGGATGCCGGCGCGCACGGCGCCGAGAGTCCAGCGCGGCGAGGCGAATGCACGTGGGGAGCACCTTGCCCGAATCAGGCGACCCGAAGCGTCCTGGTGCGTGATGCCCGCGGAGAGAGCTGGTGGGCGGTGTGCGACCGGCACTTCGCCGACTCTCCGGTCTTTCGGCAGGCGTAACACATCGACATGTGGGCCGGGAGCGGAAAGCAGGGCGGCATGAGCGACGCCGATGTGAAGCAGATCGCCGCGTTGCTGAGAGAGCGGAACGGCGTCGACGGGAGGATCGCAGCGACCATCCGGCGTCCCATGACCGCGGGCCATCTGGGCGAGTGGATCGCAGCGCAAGTCTTCGGAATCGAGTTGGAGAGATCCGCCGTGGCCGCCGCGGTCGATGGCCGGTTCACGTCCGGTCCATTGCGTGGCCGCACTGTCAACGTGAAGTGGTATCTCAAGCGCGAGGGCCTGCTGGACGTCACCGAGCGGACGGAGCTCGACCACTACCTCGTGCTGACGGGGCCTGCATCACCGGCGGCCTCGTCGCGCGGCGGCACTCGTCCGTGGTGCATCGAATCGGTGTACTTGTTCGACTCCAAGCAGTTGCTGGCGGAGCTCCGTGCGCGCGGAGTCAAGATCGGAGTCGCCTCCAGCGTTCGAGCAGCGCAGTGGGCGGCAGCTGAGATCTACCCGAGCGCAAATAGCCCGGCACTTTCGGTGACCCCGGAGCAAGCGGACCTGCTGCGACTGTTCGCACTTCGATGAGGCTGTCTGGCAGCGCGATCCTGGACGGGCAACGCTCCCAGCAGGCCACCGCCGCCGATGATGGCCTGCCGGGTGTTACGCAGCCTGTCGTCTGGGACGCATGTCGAACATGTAGAAGAAGAGCAGCAACACGTAGAACACGAGCGCGCCGATCGCGCTGAACGCGCCGATGACGGTCGCGACGAGATAGAGCACCGGCCCCATGCCCCAGCGGAATCGCAACGAGCGCGCCTCGGCCGGAGTGATGTGCCCGCCGAGGTGGCGGTGGCCTGACGAGGCGTACCACCACACGGCGTTGTAGAAGATGCCGCCGATCACCAGCACGATTCCGTAGAAGACGGCGGCCGTCTGGGTGCCGTGGTCGGCGTGCAGCGTCTCGGCCAGCACATGCGTGGGGAACGGCAGGAAGGCGACATCCATCAGGAGGAGCACGTTGAGGGCCAGCAGCGGGCCGTCAGTCCTGCGGATGAAGTGGAACATCCGATGGTGGTTCATCCAGATCATGCCCACCAGCAGGAACGTCACCATGTAGGCGAGGTAGGACGGCCACAGGCCGATCAGCGCACCACCGGGGTCCTCTTCCCAGCCTTCGGGCAGCCGGATCTCAAGCACCAGCAGGGTGATGGCGATGGCGAAAACGCCGTCGCTGAACGCCTCCAGGCGCCCGGTGCTCATCACGGAAGAGTCATCGCTCACGCCGCGTATCGTAGCGAGGGGATCAAGTCGCCCGATGACAGGCAGTTCGGCGGATTTCTCCTGCTGGCCGGTACCCGGTGCACCGTAGCGTCTCAGCGGCACGGCGAGGCCGAACCCGGTAAGCCCACCGAAAGACCTCAGCCCAACCTCTCGGGTTCGGCCATCCCGAGCATCGGGACCGCAGCGCTGCTGGCGAGCCGACCGGGCAGGAGGTGACACCGAGACGCGCCGGTCACACCGAACGCAGGAACGTTGACACCCGCCCGACGGACGCGGCGAACGTATCGACTTCCAGAAGCAGAAAAGGGCCTGACCCGCTAAGCGGATCAAGCCCTCTACCTGGTCAAACGGCGTCGGGGTGGCGGGATTTGAACCCACGACCTCTTCGTCCCGAACGAAGCGCGCTGCCAAGCTGCGCTACACCCCGGTGCACGCCCGTTCTGCGCGTGCTTGAGAAAGTCTAGCGGACTTCGCGGGTACTCGTGACCGCCTCAGCGTCGCGGAACCAGCGTGAGCAACGTCGCCTCCGGGAAACACGCGAAACGGGCCGGTGCGTACGGCGAGGTGCCGAGGCCGGCGGACACGTGCAGCCAGGCGTTGTCGTGCCGGCTCAGGCCCTTCACGCGGGCACGGTCGATGCCGCAGTTGGTGACCAGGGCGCCGTAGAACGGGACGCAGAGCTGGCCGCCGTGGGTGTGGCCGGCGAGCAGGAGCTGGTAGCCGTCCTCGGCGAAGCGGGTCATGTTGCGGGGCTCGGGGGAGTGCATGACGCCGAGGCGGAGGTCGGCGTCGGCGGGTGCCGGGCCGGCGACCAGGTCGTAGCGGTCGCGGGAGATGTGGGAGTCGTGGATGCCCGCCACCGCGACGTCGAGGTCGCCGATCTTGACGCGGGCGGTGGTGTTGTTCATGTCCAGCCAGCCCTCGGCGGCCATGCCGGCGCCCAGCTCCTCCCACGGGAGGTTGGGGATGTGCTGGCGGCGGTCGTTCTTCGAGGTACGCCAGAGGTAGCGGGCCGGGTTCTTCGGCTGCGGGGCGTAGAGGTCGTTGGACCCGTAGACGAACAGGCCGGGACGGGACAGCAGCGGCTCCAGGGCGTGCAGGAGCGCGGGGACCGCTTCGGGGTGGGCGATCGAGTCGCCGGTGTTGACCACCAGGTCGGGCTCCAGGGCGCCCAGGGAGCGCACCCAGTTGATGAGCATCGTGCGCCTGGGGGTCAGGTGCAGGTCGGACAGGTGCAGCACGCGTACGGGACGCCGCCCGCGCTCCAGCACCGGCACGTCGAAGCGGCGCAGCCGGAACCAGTTGCGCTCCACGACGGAGGCGTAGCCCAGCCCGGCCAGGCCGAGACCGATCATGGACAGGGGCACTGCGACGGCTTTCCTCACGTACTCATGATGCCTGACAACGGGCACGAGCCGTCCCGGCAGACGGCAAGATGGACCGCATGAGCGCAATGAAGGACAAGCTGAAGGCCGATCTCACGGCCTCGATGAAGAGCCGGGACGAAGTCCGTCTCCGGACGATTCGCATGGCTCTGGCGGCCGTGAACGTCGAGGAGGTGGCGGGCAAGGAGGCCAGGGAGCTCAGCGATGACGAGGTCATCAAGGTGCTGACCAAGGAGGCCAAGAAGCGGCGCGAGGCCGCCGAGGCGTTCCAGAACGCCGGACGCACCGAGCAGGCCCAGGCCGAGCTGGACGAGCAGGCGGTGCTGGAGGAGTACCTGCCGGCGCAGCTCTCCGACGAGGAGCTGGCCCAGATCGTCGACGCGGCCGTGGCCGAGACCGGCGCGTCGGGGCCGCAGGCCATGGGGCAGGTCATGAAGGTGGTCAACCCCAAGGTCGCGGGCAGGGCCGAGGGCGGCCGCGTCGCCGCCGCCGTCCGCGCCCGCCTCACCGCCTGACCTCCCGGCACAGCCCATGGCGGTGGTTCGGGGGAGTGGCGCCCCCGGCCTCTAGGGCGGCCGGGACCGGAGTGCGGCGTTCGTCCGGGACGCGTCGGGAGCGGTTGCCGGGGACGGGTGGCTGAGGAGCGCCCCCCGGAAGCCCCTGGGAAGCCCCTGGGAAGCCCCAGGGAGGCCCCAGGGAGGCCCCGGAAGCCCCCGGGAACGCCTCTGGGGGCGTTGTGGGAGGGGCTGGGCGGCCATAAGGGGCATTCGGTGGCGAACCGGTGCCCGGGGCCGCCCAGTGTCTCTCAGCCCCCAGTGCCTCTTAGATGCCCGGCGCCTCTCAGATGCCCGATGTCTCTCAGCGCCCGATGTCTTTCAGCGGCGGGTTCGGGTTGCCGGGGCGGTGAAGCCGGTGTTGGCCTGTCCGCCGTCGCCCAGCCCGCCGCCGAACCCGTTGCCCGGCCGCTGCCAGTCGCCCGGCCCGCGCCCGTCGCCGCGCCCGTCCCCGCCGCCGTCGCCGCGGTCGTTGTGGTCGCCGAAGAAGTTGTCGAACGGATCGCCGTCCCCGGGCCCCTCGTCGCCACCGCGCTTCTTCTTCTTGGGCTTCGGCGCGCACTTGTCGGAGCAGCCGCCGAACCGCGAGTGGTCCACCGGCGTGAACTCCGCCGGCTCCACCCCCTTGAGCGCCTGCATCATCGACTGCTTCCAGATGGGCCCGGAGATCGAGGCGCCGTACACGTACGGGAAGTACTGCCCCCCGATCGTGACCCCGATCAGCTTGTGGGTGGAGGCGCCGCGCGGGTCGCCGAGGCTCACGGCCGAGGACAGGTTCGGGGTGTAACCGGCGAACCACGCGGACATGTAGTCGTCGGTCGTTCCGGTCTTGCCGGCCGCGTCACGTCCGATGCCGCCGACGCCGCTCATCGTGCCCTTGGTGAACACGCCCGACAGGATGCCGCTGACCGCGTCGGCGACCTCCTCCTCCATGACCTGCGAGCACTTGGGCTTGTACTGCTTGGCGGCGCCGTTCCTGTCCTTGATCTCGGTGATGGCCAGCGGCTTGCAGTACTGGCCGCGCGAGGCGAACACGGCGTAGGAGTTGGCGATCGTCACGGGGTCGACCTCGTTGACGCCCAGCGTGAACGTCTCGACCTCGCGCAGCTTGCCGCCGTCGGCCCGCTTGACGCCGAGGCGCTTGGCGAGCTTGACGACCTTGCAGAGCCCGACCTCCTGCTCCAGCTTGAGGAAGAACGTGTTCACCGAGCCCCACGTGCCGGTCTGCAGGGTCTTGAAACCGCCGCCGCCCTCGCTGGAGTTGTGCGCGGTGTGCGAGGGGTCGCCGACGTTCTCGCCCTTGCAGTCCTTGAAGGAGTTGTAGCCGCTCGCGGTGAACCCGGCCGGCGAGGGGAAGCCGTCGCCGTACTTCAGGCCCTCCTCCAGGGCGGTGGCCAGCGTGTACGCCTTGGCCGTCGAGCCCTGCTGCAACCCGCGCCCGCCGCCGTGCGCGGCGTCGGCGACGACGTTGTAGCTCATCTCGTTCTTCTTCTTGCTGCCGCCGAACTTGCGCGAGGCCGCCATCGCCTTGATCTCGCCGGTGCCGGGCACGACCATGGCCTGCGCGGCCACGGGCTTGTCCTTGGGGCTGACGTACTTCTTGATGGCCTTCTCGGCGGCCTTCTGCATCTTGGGGTCGAGCGTGGTCTTGATCGTCATGCCGCCGCGCTGGAGCAGCTTCCTGCGCTCGTCCTGGTTCTTGCCGAAGTCGTCGTTGTTGAGGATCTCGTACTGGACGTAGAGGCAGAAGTACGGGAACTTGCTGGCCTCGCAGCCGCCGGGGAACTTGACGTCCTTGTAGCCGAGCTTCTCGGCCTTGGCCGCGTCGGCCTCCGCCCGTGTGATCTTGTGGATCTCGGCCATCCGGTCGAGCACGGTGTTGCGGCGCATCAGCAGCCGTTCGCGCGACTCGGGGCCGACGTTGGGGTCGGTGCGGGCCGGGTTCTGGACGGCGCCGGCGAGGGTGGCGGCCTCCGACAGGTCGAGCTCGGAGGCGGGCTTGTCGAAGAAGCGCCTGGCCGCGGCCTGGATGCCGTGCGCGCCCGCGCCGAAGTAGGCGATGTTGAGGTACTTCTCCAGGATCTGCTGCTTGCTGTACTTGCGCTCGATCGCCATGGCGTACCGCAGCTCCTGGAGCTTGCGGGACATCGTCGGGGCGATGGCCGCCTGCTGCTCCTCCGGCGTCTCGGCCTTGTTGACCAGCACCTGCTTGACGTACTGCTGGGTGATCGAGGAGCCGCCCTGCATGACGCCGCCGCCGGTGAGGTTCTTCACCAGGGCGCGGGCGGTGCCCTCGACGTCGATCGGGCCGTGCTCGAAGAAGCGGAAGTCCTCGATCGCGATCAGCGCGGTCTGCATGATGGGCGCGACCTTGTCGAGGGTCACGGACTGCCGGTTCTCGTAGTAGAACTGGGCGATCTGCTTGCCGTTGGCGTCGACCAGCTTCGTGCGTTCCGGCAGCGGGGGTTCGTCGAGTTCCCTGGGCTTGAGTTCGAGTCCGTCCATGGCGGTTTTGGCCGACACGCCCGCCCCGCCGACCGCCGGCAGCGCCACCGCCGCCGCCAGCACACCCGCCGCCGTCCCGGCGATGATCAGACGCAGGACGCTGAGGAGCGGGTGGGAGCGGTCTTTGCCCTTCGCTTGCACGCTCCCAAGGGTACGTCGAAACACTGTCCTTATCGGTAACACGACACCATTTCGCCTTGACTGGGAGGGGTGACTAGTCATTCCCGGTCAACAGTCCGGCGAGAAATTGGTCCTCTGGGGTCTGTCGGCCCGAACGTGAAGTTGCGTACGTTCATCCTCTGCGGCAACTGAATACGGAGGCTCGGCGCCCGCGCCCGTCGGCCCCAAATGACGACTGACCACCTAAGGGGAGTGGGGTCGAAAAATGTGGATCACGGATTGGACCTCCCGTGCCGCCTGTAAGGGTGCGGACCCGGACGCGCTGTTCGTCCAGGGCGCCGCACAGAACAGGGCGAAGCTGATCTGTCGAGGATGCCCGGTCCGTACCGAATGCCTCGCCGATGCGCTGGACAACCGCATCGAGTTCGGGGTGTGGGGCGGTATGACCGAACGCGAACGCCGCGCGCTGCTCAGGCGCCGGCCCGACGTGGACTCGTGGCGCGACCTGCTCGAGTCCGCGAAGGAAGAGTACGAACGGACCAATGAGCTGATCGCGGGCTGATCGAGCCCGCGGAGGGAGAGCACGGCCGGCGCCGCCCGTCGGCCGTGCTCTCTCTACGCGCTCGCCAACAGGTTCCCGATCTGCCGCAAACCGGCTAGGTCGTGGACATCTCCGGACATCGCACGTACCTGTGCCACGGGCACCGTGGGATGAGCCGAGACGAAATGCTCCTGCTCGCGGCTCTCGCGAGTGGCGAGTTGCATCCGGCCGGTGTGCAGCCGCAGCACAGCGGCCGTCAACTCGTGTTCGCCCCTGGTCTCCAGGTCCTCGGCCGCGGCGGCGCTGCGTGCCGCCGACAGCGCCGAGCCGGGCGACACGTGCACCCGGTTCACCACGAGCCCGGCGAGGGGCATGCGCTCCTCGGCGAGCCGTTCCACGAAGTACGACGCCTCCCTCATCGCGTCGCGCTCCGGCGCGGCCACCACGAGGAAGGCCGTGCCCGGCGCCTGCAACAGCTTGTACGTCATCTCGGCCCGCTGCCGGAACCCGCCGAACACGGCGTCCAGGGCGGACACGAACGTCTGCAGGTCCTTGATCACCTGCGCGCCGAGCAGCTTGGTCATCGCTCCGGCCATCAACCCGAACCCGGCGTTGAGCAGCCGGAACGCGCTGCGTCCGCCCGCCTTGGCGGGGGCGGTGAGCAGCCGGATGAACCGCCCGTCGAGGAAGCGGCCGAGCCGCTCCGGCGCGTCCAGGAAGTCCAGCGCCGACCGCGAGGGCGGCGTGTCCACGATGATCAGGTCCCACTCGTCGGAGCGGCGGAGCTGGCCGAGCTTCTCCATCGCCATGTACTCCTGCGTGCCCGAGAAGCTGGAGGACAGCGACTGGTAGAAGGGGTTCGACAGGATCTGGCGGGCCCGCTCGGGGTCGGCGTGCGCCTCGATGATCTCGTCGAACGTGCGCTTCATGTCGAGCATCATGGCGAAGAGCTGGCCGCCGCCCTCGTGCGAGCTGACCAGGCGCGGGGTGTTGTCCAGCTCGGTCAGGCCCATCGACTGGGCCAGGCGGCGCGCCGGGTCGACGGTCAGCACCACCGCGCACCGGCCGCGTTCGGCGGCGCGCAGGCCGAGGGCCGCGGCGGTCGTGGTCTTGCCGACGCCGCCGGAGCCGCAGCAGACGATGATCCGGGTGCCCTTGTCGTCGAGGATCGCGTCGACGTCGAGGGGGATGGGCTTCTTCACGCTGCTCCCCGGTGGGTGCGGAGGACTTCGGCCAGCTCGTACAGGCCGGCCAGGTCGACGCCGTCGGCCAGCAGCGGCAGCTCGACGCGCGGCAGGCCGGCCTCGGCCAGCGACTCGCGCTCGGCGTGCTCCAGCTCGGTGCGGCGGGCGTGCTCGACGACCTCCTCGGCGAGCGCCTCGGCCATCGCGGCGGCGTCGGAGGTGTCGGCGAGACCGGCCGCCTTGAGCCCGAGCGCCAGCTCGCCCACGTCGAATCGGCCCTTGACAGCCATGTCAAGAGCGGCCTGTGGAAGCAGTGATTCACGGACCATGTTGATGAAAACGCAACCTGCGGGCAGCCCGGCCGAGCGCAATTCGGCGACCCCGTCGAGGGTCTCCTGCACCGGCATCTCCTCCAGGAGGGTGACGAAGTGCACCATCGTCTCCCTGGACTTCACGACGCCGTTCACGAGGTCCGAGTGGTTCTTGATCGGTCCGACCTTGGCCAGGCCGGCGACCTCCTGGGTGACGTTCAGGAAGCGCGTGATGCGGCCGGTGGGCGGCGCGTCGAGGACGACGGCGTCGTAGACCCGGCGGCCGTTCTTGCCCCGCCGGCGCACGGCCTCGGTCGTCTTGCCGGTGACCAGGACGTCGCGGAACCCGGGGGCCACTGTGGTGGCGAAGTCGACGATGCCCATCTTGGTCAGCGCGCGCCCGGCCCTGCGCATGCCGTAGAACATCTCCATGTATTCGAGCATGGCCTCTTCGGGATCGATGGCCAGCGCGTACACGTCGCCGCCGGAGGGCGCGACGGCGATCTTGCGCTCCTCGTAGGGCAGTGGCGGCAGGTCGAAGATCTGGGCGATGCCCTGCCTGCCCTCCACCTCGACGAGCAGCACCTTGCGCCCGCCCGCGGCCAGTGCGAGGGCGAGGGCGGCGGCGACGGTCGTCTTGCCGGTGCCGCCCTTGCCGGTGACGACGTGCAGCCGCACGTCGCCCCAATCCGTGTCCGGAGAGTCCACGTTTCGAGGCTACCGAACGGTTACTTGTCGAAACCCGACGGCCACCGTTTGATTGCTCACATTGTGGTCACCGCCCCACGTATGGGTGGGGTGACAGGCCGGGAAGCGGCTTTCCATGAGATCGTCATGCCATGAAGAAATGGGAGTACCTCACCGCTCCGGTGCTGATCCACAACACGAAGATGATCCTCGACAACTTCGGGTCCGACGGCTGGGAGCTCGTCCAGATCGTCCAGGGCGCCTCGCCCGAGCAGCTCGTCGCCTACTTCAAGCGGGAGAAGGCGTGAGCCCCGAGGAGCGGATCGCCGAACTCGGGTACGAGCTGCCCCAGCCGGTGACGCCGCTGGCCGCGTACGTGCCGACCGCCCGTACCGGTGACCTCGTCTACACCTCCGGCCAGGTGCCCATGCTGGAGGGCAAGCTGCACCAGACCGGCAAGCTCGGCGTCGACCTCGGCGTCGACGAGGGCAAGGCGCAGGCGCGCATCTGCGTGCTCAACGCGCTGGCCGCGCTGAAGGCCGAGCTGGGCGAGCTGTCCCGGGTGCGGCGGATCGTCAAGGTCGTGGTCTTCGTGGCCAGCGCGCCGAGCTTCACCGAGCAGCCCCAGGTGGCCAACGGCGCCAGCGACTTCCTGGCCGAGGTGTTCGGCGAGGCGGGCAAGCACGCCCGCAGCGCCGTGGGCGTGGCCGCGCTGCCGCTGGACGCCCCCGTGGAAGTGGAGCTGATCGCGGAGGTCTCCTGACCATCAGGATGTGTCACCATGACCGAGTGATGTTCTAGTAGGAGGTCAGGTGGCCGGTCTTCCCCTTCCCGACGAGCTCGCCGCGCGAGCCAGAGAGATCATCGCCGGGCGGCTCGCCCCCGTCCCGGCGCGCGACGCCGCCACGGTGGTGATCCTGCGCGGCTCGGGCCCGCGCGGCGGGCCCGAGGTCTACCTGCTCCGGCGGAAGTCCACGATGGCCTTCGCGGCGGGCGCCTACGTCTTCCCCGGTGGTTCCGTCGATCCGCGCGACACCGACCAGGCGGTGGCCTGGGCCGGGCCGTCCCCCAAGCAGTGGGGCGAGGTCTTCCACGCCGCCGAGAACGTCGCGCGCGGGCTGGTGTGCGCGGCCGTGCGGGAGACGTTCGAGGAGTCCGGCGTGCTGCTGGCGGGGCCCGGGCCGGACAGCGTGGTCGAGGACACCACGGGCGACGACTGGGAGGCCGACCGGCTGGCGCTGATCGACCGGAGCCTGGCCTTCGCCGACTTCCTGGCCAAGCGGGGCCTGGTGCTCAGGTCCGACCTGCTCAAGCCGTGGGCCCACTGGATCACGCCGGAGATCGAGCAGCGCAGGTTCGACACCCGGTTCTTCGTGGCGGTGCTGCCCGAGGGCCAGCGCACCCGTGACGTGGGCGGCGAGGCCGACCACGTGGTGTGGCGGCGGCCGGCCGAGGCGATCGAGCTGTGGCGCGCGGGTGAGATCTTCCTGATGCCGCCCACCTCCCACACGCTCACCGAGCTGGCCGGGCACGACAGCGTGGCGTCCGTGCTGGCCGAGGAGCGGCGGATCACCGCGATCCTGCCGACGGCCATGGAGGTCGAGGGCGAGATGAGGTTGATGACGCCGTGAGCGGCCTGCACATCCCGCTCGGCTCGCCCGACGGCTCCCGTACCGAGCACGCCGAGAACCTGCTGGCGCCCAACCCGTCCGCCATGACGCTCGACGGCACCAACACCTGGGTCATCGGCACCCGCGACACGGTCGTGGTCGATCCGGGGCCCGACGACGAGGCGCACCTGCTGCGCGTACGCGACCATCTGGGCGAGCGGCGGGTCACCCAGATCCTGCTCACGCACGGCCACGCCGACCACAGCGGCGGCGCCAAGCGGTTCGCCGAGCTGGTCGACGCCCCCGTACGAGCTCTGGACCCGCGCCACCGGCTCGGCGACGAAGGGCTCGGCGACGGCGACGTGATCACGGTCGACGGCCTGGAGCTGCACGTCTACGGCACGCCCGGCCACTCGTTCGACTCGCTGTGCTTCTGGCTGCCCCAGGACCGGGCCATGCTGACCGGCGACACCGTGCTCGGCCGGGGCACCACGATCATCGCCCAGGACGGCGGCCTCGGCGACTACCTGCGCAGCCTCGACCGGCTGCGGGCGGCGGCCGAGGGCCTCGGGGCGCGGGCGCTGCTGCCCGGCCACGGCCCGGTGCTGCCCGATCCGATCGCGGCCCTCGACGGCTACATCGCCCACCGGCGGCAGCGGCTCGACCAGATCAGGGCGGCGCAGGCGCGGGGCGCGCGCACGCCGCAGGAGGTCGTCGAGATCGTGTACGCCGACGTCGACAGGTCGCTCTGGCCCGCCGCGGAGGTCTCCGTACGGGCCCAGCTCGACTACCTGGAGCGGTTGTAGAGCCGGTCCATGTCGAGGATGACCACGGCCTTGGCCTCGATGCGCAGCCAGCCGCGCTGGGCGAAGTCGGCCAGGGCCTTGTTCACCGTCTCGCGCGAGGCCCCGACGAGCTGGGCCAGCTCCTCCTGGGTGAGGTCGTGGTGCACGCGCATGCCGTCGTCGGTCTTGGTGCCGAACCGCTCGGCCAGGTCGAGGAGCTGCTTGGCGACCCGGCCGGGCACGTCGGTGAAGACCAGGTCGGCCAGCACGTCGTTGGTGCGGCGCAGCCGCTGGGCCAGCGCGCGCAGCAGGTGCAGCGCCACCTCGGGACGGCCGGTCAGCCACGGGCGCAGGTCGTCGTGGCCCAGCCCGGCCAGGCGCACGTCGGTCAGCGCCGTCGCCGTGGCGGTGCGCGGACGCGGGTCGAACAGCGACAGCTCGCCGAACATCTCGCTCGGGCCGAGCACGCTCAGCAGGTTCTCGCGGCCGTCGGGCGAGGTGCGGGAAAGCTTGATCTTGCCTTCGAGCACGACGTAGAGCCGGTCGCCGGTCTCGTTCTCGTGGAAGAGGGTCTGTCCCTTGGACAGCTGGACCTCGGTGATGCTCGTCCGCAGCGCCGCGGCGCTCTCGCGGTCGAGCGCGGCGAACAGGGGGGCCTTGCCCAGCACATCTTCGGTGTTCACTCTGCCTCCTCTGCTGCCATTGTGACTCACCCCACTCCGGGCGGCACACACAGGCTATGGGAATGCCCGGGTTAGCCCGGGATTGCCCTGTTGTGTTGCGCACTGAAGTGTATGAACAAATCGGGTGACCTGCTTACTTCCGCAGGAGGTCGTCCACGGAGGCGACCGCCGTCGCCATCGTGTGGCCCAGCAGGACGCGTACGACATGGGCCGCCGAAGGGCGGCCGGCCGGCTCCGGACGGCGGCACCGCTCGACGACGCCGCGCAGCGGCTGCGGCAGCGGGCCGGACCCGCTCGCGAACCTCACCAGCTCGGCCCAGTCCCGCACGTCGGCGGCCTGGCCGCCGCGGCCGGGCGAGCCCTGCACGCCCACCAGCACCTGGCCGCGCGTGCCGAGCGCGACGTTGTCCGGGGTGAGCCGCAGGCCGGTCACGCCGTGGGCGTGCATCCTGGCCATGGCCGCCGCGCTGCCCAGCGCCAGCCGGTGCAGCGCCGCGCCGCGCAACGGTCCGCCCGCGCGGACGAACTCGGTCAGTGACTCGCCCTTGTGCCGATCGCCCATGGTCGCCGCCCTCCAAGCCGCCAGGTTGTACGCGAACGCGGCCTGGAAGGTTCAACCGTTCCCATAGTCTTGCGGCATGGCCACGAACGCGGCGGGGCGCAAGCCGGAGACCCAGCTCGCCCTGGTACGGCGGGCCCGCAAGATGAACCGCATCCTCGCCGAGACCTACCCCGACGCCCACTGCGAGCTCGACTTCCGCAACCCGCTGGAGCTCCTGGTCGCCACCATCCTGTCGGCCCAGTGCACCGACAAGCGGGTGAACATGGTGACCCCCACCCTGTTCGCCAAGTACCCGACCGTCGAGGACTACGCCGCCGCCGACCGCGCCGAGATGGAAGACATCATCCGCTCGACCGGCTTCTTCCGGGCGAAGACCAACAGCATCATCGGCATGGCCCAGGCCGTGTGCGAGCGTTACCGCGGCGAGGTGCCCGGCCGCCTCAAAGACCTGGTCACCCTGCCCGGCGTGGGCCGCAAGACCGCCAACGTGGTGCTCGGCAACGCGTTCGGCGTGCCGGGGCTGACCGTCGACACGCACTTCCAGCGGCTCGTGCGCCGCTTCGGCTGGACCGAGGAGACCGACCCCGTCAAGATCGAGCACGTCGTGGCCGAGCTGCTGCCCCGCCGCGAGTGGACGATCTTCTCCCACCGGGTGATCTGGCACGGCCGCCGCATCTGCCACGCCCGCCGCCCGGCCTGCGGCGTGTGCCCGCTGGCGAACCTGTGCCCCTCCTTCGGCGCCGGGCCCACCGGCGAGGCGGAGGCCGAGAAGCTGGTCAGGCCCGGCCCCTTCTCCTGATCCCCGAGCCGCGGGAAGTGATCGAGGCCGTGCCGTGTTGGAGGTTGGCGTGACAGAAGTGCCCGACTGGCTCGAACGGCTGGCGGCGCGGGCCGCGCGCATCACGGTCCCCCGATACCTGCGCCCCCCGGCCGACGGCGGGCGCCCGGCCGCGGTGCTGATGCTGTTCGGCGAGGGCCCGCTCGGCCCCGACGTGCTGCTCATCCAGCGCAGCTCGCGCGGGCGCAGGCACGCGGGCCAGCCCGCCTTCCCCGGCGGCGGCGTCGATCCCGGCGACGGCGGCCCGGTCGGCGCGGCCCTGCGCGAGGCGGAGGAGGAGACCGGCGTCGATCCGCGCGGCGTCCGCGTCCTCGGCACGATGCCCGAGCTCTACCTCGACCACAGCGACAACCGGGTCACCCCGGTGTTCGGCTGGTGGCACACGCCGTCCGCCGTGCACGCGGCCTCGCCCGACGAGGTGGAGTCCGTGGAGCGGGTGCCGATCGCCGAGCTGGTCGATCCGGGCAACCGGGTCATGCTGCGGCACCCCAGCGGGCTCGCCGGGCCGGCCTTCCACGTGCGCGGCATGCTGGTGTGGGGGTTCACCGCGATGGTGCTCGACGCCGTGCTGCGCGAGGGCGGCCTCGAACGTCCCTGGGACCAGGCGCGGCTGGAGGACCTGCCGGCCGAGGTCGTCCGGCTGGGCCTGCGCGAGCGGACCACTCCGGCGCCCTGACGCGAGACGCCGGGCCGGGGTCACTCCGGGGCTCTGAGCGAGACGCCCAGCGAGGCCCAGTCGGCCACGTCGGCGTCGTCGTCGGCGGCCAGGGTGCGCAGCATCTCCAGGCCGGCCCGGTCGGGCGGATCGCCGAGCACGTGCTGCAGCGCGTACGCCGCCCCGTACCGCACCCGCGCGTCGCCGTGACAGGCCAGGTCGATCACCGAAGGCAGCGAGCGGGGGTCGGCCAGGTGGCCGAAGGCGATCAGCACGGAGTACAGGACCATGGCGTCGTCCTCGCTGGCGGCCAGGTAGCGCAGCACCGGCAGCGTACGGTCCACGAACGGCCGCAGCATGCCCATGATGTCCACCCCGAGCAGGCGCTCGGCCACGTTGTCCGCAGCGCACAGGCGGCGTGCCTCGATGAACGACTCCAGGTCGGCCCGCTGGCGCAGCTGGCAGATCACGTGCCAGCGCAGCGGGCCGTCCGGATCGGTGTCGCTGAGAGCTGCCTGGATGAGATCGCGCACTGTTCCCTCGGCCGGCGGCATACCGCTCAAGATAGCCAGGCGGGTGACGCCGTCCTGGCGGAAGACGTGCACACTTGACCGTATCGCTGGTTACCTTTGAAGCGTGCGCGGTGATCTGCTTGACCTCATATTGATCGGCCTCGTGATCGCCTTCGGCGTATCCGGCTACCGACAGGGCTTCATCATCGGCGCGATGAGCTTCGTGGGGTTCGTGGGCGGCGCCGTGCTCGGCATCTTCATCGCTCCGCCGATCGCCAAGGCCGTCGTCGACGGCGACACCCCGCAGGCGCTGCTCGCGATCGTGATCGTCTTCCTGGCCGCCACGATCGGCCAGTTCGCCTCCTCCACGGTCGGCGCGGTCGTGCGCAGCCACGTCACGTGGGAGCCGGCCAAGATGGCCGACGCGGTGGGCGGCACGTTCGCCAGCGCCCTGTCCGTGCTGGTGATCGCCTGGCTGATCGGGTCGCTGATCGTCTCGACGACGTTCACCCCGCTGGTCGACCAGGTCAAGAACTCCGCGCTGCTGACCACCGTCGACGACGCGATCCCGCAGGCCGCGCGCAACTGGCAGCAGCCGTTCAAGAAGTTCGTGGACAGGTCGGAGTTCCCGCCCGTCTTCGACGCGATCGGCGCCGACACGCTGATCGACGTGCCGCCGCCCGCGCAGAGCATCCTCCAGGGCGCCAAGCTGGGCCGGGCCCAGCGGGCCATCGTCAAGGTCCAGGGCAACGCCGAGAGCTGCAACAAGCACATCGAGGGCACCGGCTTCGTCTACGCCGACGACCGGATCATGACGAACGCCCACGTCGTCGCCGGCGTCACCCGCGATCTCGAGGTCATCGACTACAAGAACGTGCGCCACCCGGCCAAGGTCGTGCGCTACAACCCCCAGCGCGACATCGCGATCCTCTACGTGCCCGGCCTCGACCTGCCGCAGCTCACCTTCGAGGCCGACGGCAAGCGCGGCGCCAACGCGATCATCGCCGGCTTCCCCAGGGGCAAGGGCTTCACCGCCGAGCCGGCCCGCATCGGCGGCCGCCTCGACGCCGAGGGCCCCGACATCTACCACGGCAGCAACGTCCGGCGGAAGGTCTACGCGATCCGCGGCAAGGTGCTGCCCGGCAACTCCGGCGGCCCGCTGCTCACCGTCGACGGCCGCGTCTACGGCGTGATCTTCGCCGCCGCGGTCAGCGAGAAGGACACCGGTTACGTGCTGACCGCCGAGGAGGTCGCGCCCGACGCCGGCCAGGGCAGGAACGACACCTCCGCGGCCAGCACCCAGGAGTGCGACTAACCGGGCAGCTCGTTCAGGACCAGGGCGATCGCCTCGCCGGGGTCGCTGTCCTGGGTCAGGCCGGTGGCCGCCCTGCCGACGGCGTCGTAGTCGCCGCCGTACGCCTGCGCCCTGGCCGCGCCGCGGCTGAACAGGGTGACCGCGCCGCGGCCGTTGCCGCGCTGCAGGTGCGTCAGGCCGACGCAGATCTGCGCGAGCCCCTGCCACAGCTCGCGCTCCTCCTCGGGCGCGCACTTCCAGCGGCCCTCGAAGACCTCGTGCGCGTTGAACGGCAGCCCCTCGGCCAGGAAGCGCCGCGCGTCGGCGAGCGCCTGGTCGGCGGTGGGGGCGTAGTCGTCGGGGACCCGGTCGACGCCGGGCGAGCCGTAGGGGAGCGGCCTGCCGTACGCGTCGCGTGGCCTGGCGTTGCGCGGCTTGCCCTGGGGGTCGCGGTCTCTCATCGCTCGCGGGGCTTCCTCATCGGTCGGGCTCGGGGTCGGCCAGCCAGCCGAGCAGCTCGGTGTCGAACACGTCGGGGATCTCTTCGTGCGGGAAATGGCCGGCGCCCTCGAACAGCCGCCAGCGGTAGGGGGCGGCGACGTACCGGCTGGAGCCCTGGGCGGTGCGGGGCAGCACGCAGGGGTCGAGCGCGCCGTGCAGGTGCAGCGTCGGCGCCTCGATCTCGGTACGCATGACCCTGGCGTAGCGGCGGCCGTCGGGCCGGAGCTGGGAACGGCCGAACCAGCGGTGGTACTCCAGCGCCGAGTGCGCCACGGCGGGGATCCGGAACGCCTCCCGGTAGGTGCGCGCGGTCTCGGCGTCGGGCCAGCCGGGCGCCGACCAGCCGGCCAGGATCCGGCCGACCAGGGCGGCGTCGTGCCGGGTGAGCCGGCGTTCGGGCAGCAGCGGGAGCTGGTAGCCGAGCGCGTGCCGGCCGGCCCTGAACTGGGCGGGGTCGGTAACCAGCGCGTTGCGCAGCCGCAGCGGGTGCGGCGCCGAGACCACGACCAGCCGGCGCACGCACTTGGGGTCGAGGACGGCCATCGTCCAGGCCAGCAGGCCGCCCCAGTCGTGCCCGACGACGACCGCGCCGGTCTCGCCGAGCGCGCGGATCAGCCCGGTGGCGTCGGCGGCCAGGGTGGGCAGGTCGTAGCCGCGCGGCGGCTTGTCGCTGCCGCCGTAGCCGCGCAGGTCGGCGGCGACCGCCCGGAAACCGGCGCGGGCGAGGGAGGTGAGCTGGTTGCGCCAGGTCCACCAGAACTGTGGGAACCCGTGCAGCAGCAGGACCAGCGGCCCCTCACCGGCCTCCACGACGTGGAAGCGGGTGCCGCCGGCGTGCACGGCCCGGTGCGTCCACGGACCGTCGATCTGGACGACCGTCTCGTCAGGTGCCATCACGGCTCACCGGCTGGCCCTCGGGGCTGGGCACGGGAAGCGGCTGCTCCTCCGGCGTCGCGATCTCCTTGAGGCCCTTGATCGACCTGGCGGTGCGCTTCATCCCGGCCAGGCCCTTCAGCCGGCGCACGCCGACCAGCACCAGCAGGCCCGCGGCCACCAGGTAGAACACGGTCACGATGAGGAAGGCCAGCCAGTTGGGCAGCCACTGGGCCAGCACGTACGCGATGGTGAACGAGGCCAGGATCAGGCACAGGTGCGCCATGAAGGCGGCGGCGGCGAACAGGCCCGCGGCCATGCCCACCCGCTTGGCGTCGAACTTGAACTCGGCCTTGGCCAGCTCGATCTCGGAGCGGACGAGGTCGGAGATATGGCTGCTGGCCTGGGCGACCAGCGAGCCCAGGGATTCTTCCTCGGGAGTCTGCGGCATGAACGTCTCCTATCGAGGCCTGGTGGCCGTGTCAAACATCCCGTACTGACGGCTGGGCGCCACCGAACACGCCGAGGACGCTGCTACTCACAGAACTACCCGATCGCCCACGATAACGCCGTCCGGCGCAGACAGCTGAGGCGCATGCCCGGTTCGGGCATGCGCCTCAGCTGACGTGCGGCCTGATCAGTCCTCGGACTTGGCCGCCGGCAGCTTCTCGGAGATGAGGTTCATCACCGTGCTGTCGGCCAGCGTGGTGACGTCGCCGATGCTGCGGTTCTCGGCCACGTCGCGCAGGAGGCGGCGCATGATCTTGCCGGAGCGGGTCTTCGGCAGCTCGGGCACGACCAGGATCTGCCGCGGCTTGGCGATCGGGCCGAGCGTCTTGGCCACGTGGTCACGCAGCTCGGCGGCGATGTCGTCGCTCTCCTCGGCGCTGCCGCGAAGGATCACGAACGACACGATGGCCTGGCCGGTCACCGGGTCGGTGGCGCCGACCACGGCCGCCTCGGCGACCTTGGGGTGGCTGACCAGCGCGCTCTCCACCTCGGTGGTGGAGATGTTGTGGCCGGAGACGAGCATGACGTCGTCGACGCGGCCGAGCAGCCACAGGTCGCCGTCCTCGTCCTTCTTCGCGCCGTCGCCGGGGAAGTACATGCCCTCGAAACGCGACCAGTACGTGTCGATGTAGCGCTGGTCGTCGCCCCAGATCGTGCGCAGCATGGCGGGCCACGGCTCGCGCACCACGAGGAAGCCGCCGCCGCCGTTGGGCACGCTGTTGCCCTGGTCGTCGACCACGTCGGCGTTGATGCCCGGCAGCGGCCGCATCGCCGCGCCCGGCTTGGCCGAGGTGACGCCCGGCAGCGGGCTGATCATGATCGCGCCGGTCTCCGTCTGCCACCAGGTGTCCACGACCGGGCAGCGGTCATGGCCGATGTTCTCCCGGTACCAGACGTAGGCCTCGGGGTTGATCGGCTCGCCGACCGAGCCCAGGACGCGCAGGCTGGACATGTCGAACTTGGCGGGGATGTCGTCGCCCCACTTCATGAACGTCCGGATCGCGGTGGGGGCGGTGTAGAGGATCGTGACCTTGTACTTCTGCACGATCTCCCAGAACCGGCCGCGGTGCGGGGTGTCCGGGGTGCCCTCGTAGATGACGCTGGTCGCGCCGTTGGCGAGGGGGCCGTAGACGATGTAGGAGTGGCCGGTGACCCAGCCGATGTCGGCCGTGCACCAGTAGATGTCGGTCTCGGGCTTGAGGTCGAAGACCGCGTGGTGCGTCCAGGCCGTCTGGGTGAGGTAGCCGCCGGTCGTGTGCAGGATGCCCTTGGGCCGGCCGGTGGTGCCGCTGGTGTAGAGGATGTACAGCGGGTCCTCGGCGTCGTGGGGCTGGGCGGTGTGCTGGTCGCTCTGGCGCTCGACCAGGTCGTGCCACCACACGTCCTTCTCGCCCACCGCGACGTCCTGGCCGGTACGCCGTACGACGAGCACGTTCTCCACCTGCGGGCACTCGGCGACGGCCTCGTCCACGGTGGGCTTGAGGGCGCTCGGCTTGCCGCGGCGGTAGCCGCCGTCGGCCGTGATCACGAGCTTGGCGTCGGCGTCGTCGATGCGGCTCTTGAGCGCGCCGGCGGAGAAGCCGCCGAACACCACCGAGTGGATCGCGCCGATGCGGGCGCAGGCCAGCATCGCGATCGGCAGCTCGGGGATCATCGGCATGTAGATGGCCACCCGGTCGCCCTTGCCCACGCCGAGCTCCTGCAGGGCGTTGGCGGCCTTGCTGACCTCGGTCTTGAGGTCGTTGTAGGTGAGCGTGCGGCTGTCGCCCTCGGGCTCGCCCTCCCAGTGGTAGGCGACCTTGTCGCCGCGTCCCTCCTCGACGTGCCGGTCGACGCAGTTGTAGGCGACGTTGAGCTCGCCGCCGACGAACCACTTGGCGAACGGGGCGTTCCACTCCAGCGTCGTGTCCCACCGCCTGGCCCAGGTCAGCCGCTCGGCCGCGCGCTCCCAGAAGGCGAGACGGTCGGCGTCGGCCTCGGCGTAGGCGGCGGCGGTCACGTTCGCGGCCGCGGCCAGCTCAGCCGGTGGTGCGAACCGGCGGTTCTCCTGCAGCAGGTTGGACAGCGCCTGGGTCTCGTTGCCAGGGGTCTCCGGGGCCACTTCGTGCTCCTTCTATGGCCAGGTGGGATAGGTCGGCTCCCACTTCACCAGCTCACGGCCTCCCCACACAAGAGGTCTAGACAGGTCTGTACCGATTCGCGTGGGTGGTCGCACGATTATCAGCTCGCATGACAAACGCAATTGAACTGTTGTCATCCTGAAATCAGGAGAATATGCGGTTCGGCGTGGCGGGAAAAAGCGGGGGTCTCCGTAGCGCCTAATCCGTCGGCGGTCCGGTCCATGGCGGAGGCGCAGTGAGGCGTTATCGGGGTGGCGCCGCGGCGCGTGGCGTGGCGCCCTGCGCGGCGATGGTGCGAGCCGTGGCGGGGCGCGGCACGGCGCCTCGTACGGCGGCGGCGTGGCGGATGGTGGGGCATGGTGCGGCGCGTTTCACGGCGGCGGTGTGGTCGCTGGCCGGGCATGGTGTACCCGCCGGTAAGGTCGGTTTCCGTGAGTGACCCATTGGCCGTCATCGCGCGGTTCCCAGGCGTGTCCGAGGCGGTTGACGAGGCGCGGCAGGCCGTCGACCGGCTCTATCGGCACCGCGTCCTGCGCCGGGCGAGCCCGGCGGTGTCCACCGAGTCGTCCCTGCGCGGCGCGCGGGCCTCGGCCGCGATCGAGGGCGCCGACGTGCCGCTGGACGCGCTGCGCCGCGACGAGGTGCACGACCCGCTGGTCCAGGGGGCGCTGCGGGCGTCCGCCGAGATGGGCCGGCTCGGGCCGACCTGGCGGAAGGCCCCGAGGCAGGTGCTGGCCCGCCTGCACACCGTCGCCGCCGCGGGGCTCGCCGACCAGCCCGCATTGGGACGTCCCCGCACGGACGACTCCGCCCCCGACCCGCTCGGGCTCGGCCCCGCGCCGGGGGCCGCGGAGACCGCGACGCGGATGGAGGCCCTGCTCCGGCTGCTGGAAGGGGCGGGCAAGGCGCCCGCGATCGTGCTGGCCGCCGTGGTGCACGCCGAGCTGGCGGTGCTTCGTCCGTTCGGTACGTGCGACGGCGTCGTGGCGCGCTCCGCGGAGCGGCTGACCCTGGTGGAGTACGGGCTCGACCCGAAATCGCTGGTCGTCGTGGAGATCGGGCACCTGGAGCTGCCGTACGCGGAGGCGCTGCGGGCGTACCTGACCGGGACTCCGGAGGGCGTCGGCCAGTGGGTACAACACTGTGCCTCGGCGGTAAGCCTGGGGGCCCGGGAGACGACCGCGATCTGCGAGGCGATGCAGCGGGGCTGACGGACGGGCTGGTCACATAGCTGACGGCGTCTCGTGCGAGACGCCGTCCGCCGGTGCATCACACCGGGTTACCAAGCGTGCACCTCAATCCGTCGGAGCGGGTCAAGCCCGTCACGACGCGCCTCCCGCGGCTGGTCGCGCGTGGGTGCCCGGCTGATGCACCCGGACAAGTGGTCCGTAACACCTTTCTACGTCGGATCCCCCCTGATGGGAACCCCTTAAAGCAAGACCTTTACCGAGCCGTGGAGCGGCCGGGAGGGTTCCGTTGCGGCGCCCGCGAACGCCAACCCGTTACCTACCTGTGACGATTACGGACAGTGATCGCCTTTATGTGATCGTTATGGGATGGCGAAAAAACTTGGCGAAAATGCCAGATTACTGCTCGACGAAACTCGAGTGGATCGGGCAGCATACGGTGGTATCGCCCGAAACTGGAGCGACTGTGTGAGGGATTGCTTTGCAACTCTCTTGCCATGCTCCGGTGAAGTGATGAAAGCTTTCTTCTGAAACGGGACCGGCTCTACCCCCCCGGAGCCGGACCGATCAGGCGACCCCCGCTCTCCCCCCCGGCGGGGGTCGCCCTTTTTCCGGCCCAGGTCGTCCTGCGCCCACCGGTTGTCCACAGGCCGCACGCGCCTTCGCGCCGCCGTCCACAGAATCCCGTTCGCCCTCTCGCGACGTCCCTCCTCACCGGCAGGGTTGGCCTCCCACGCCCCTGGCAAGAGGAGGACCCCGTGCACCGCCCCCTGGTCATCACCGAGGACCACGACCTCCTCGACGACCTGGTCCGCATCGCGGCCGCCGCCGGCGCCCAGCTCGACGTGGCCCACACCCCCGCCGGCGCGCGCCCTCACTGGAACCTCGCCCCCATGGTCGCCGTCGGCCCCGACCAGGCCGACGCCCTCTCCGCCACCTCGCCGCCCGCCCGCGACCAGGTGCTCCTGGTGACCCGCGCCCCCGACGACCCCGACACCTGGCGAAAATGCGTGGCGGTGGGCGCCCAGGCCGTCCTACGCCTCCCCGGCGACGAACGCCACCTCGTGGAACGCTTCGCCGACGCCATGGAGCCCGAACCCCGATCCGGCGCGGTCACCTGCGTCATCGGCGGCCACGGCGGGGCGGGCGCGAGCGTCGTCGCCGCCTGCCTGGCCCTGCGCGCCTCGGGCGACCGCCTCCGTACGCTGCTGGTCGACGCCGACCCGCTGGGCGGCGGCATCGACGCGCTGCTCGGCCACGAGGAGGCGGCGGGCGCCCGCTGGGGCGACCTGGTGGCGAGGGAGGGAAGGATCAGCTCCAGCGCCCTGCAGGCGGCGCTCCCGTCGTTCGGCGACCTCGCGGTCCTGTCCTTCCACCGAGGCGAGGTGGCCGCGATCCCGCCCCAGGCCATGCGCTCGGTCCTGGAAGCGGGCCGGCGCGGCTTCGACCTGATCGTCGTCGACCTGCCACGCCATCTCGACCCGGCCGCCGTGGAAGCGCTCACCAGGGCGACCACGACCCTGACGGTCACCACGGCGGACCTGCGCGGCATCCTGTCCACCGTCCAGGTCCTGGGCGAGCTGCGCAAACACACCTCCGACGTGCGGGCCGTCCTCCGTCCCGGCGTCCTCGACGAGGAGACGGCCGCGGCGTCCCTCGGCATCCCCGTCGCCGCCCACCTGCCCGACCATCCGAAGCTCACCGCCACCCTCAACCGCGGCGAGCTGCCCAGGCTCGGCCCGCGCACGGTGCTCGGCACCCTCTGCGCCGCCCTTCTCCGCGACCTGCTTCCGGCATGAGCGCCGCCGAGGAGGTCTCGCCGGAGCTCGTGGAGGCCGTCCGCGTCCGCCTGGCGCGTGCCGGTGTCGAGCCGACGGCGGCCCAGGTGGCCGTGGCGCTCCGGGCCGAACGCTCGGTCTACGGAGACGCCGAGATCCTGGCGGTCGCCCGCGCCCTGTGCGCCGACCTGATCGGAGCAGGCCCGCTGGAGCCCCTTCTGGCCCGTCCCGACGTCACCGACGTCCTGGTCAACGGCCCACGCGAGGTGTGGATCGACGACGGCGGTGGCCTGCGCCGCACCTCGGTCACCTTCACCGACGACGGGGCGGTCCGCAGGCTGGCCCAGCGCCTCGCGGCCGCCGCCGGTCGCCGGCTCGACGACGCGTCCCCGTACGTCGACGCGAGGCTGGCGGGCGGTGTCCGGCTGCACGCCGTACTGCCGCCGATCGCGTCCGGCGGCACCTGCGTGTCGCTGCGCCTGCCGCCGCGCCGCACCTTCACCCTGTCCGACCTGGTGTCGGCCGGCACGATCGCCCCGGCGGCCGTCCCGGTGCTGACGGCGACGGTCGACGCCCGGCTGGCCTTCCTCGTCACGGGAGGCACCGGCACGGGCAAGACCACGCTCCTGTCGGCCCTGCTGTCCCGGGCCGACCCGGCCGAACGCCTCCTGCTGGTGGAGGACTCCGCCGAGCTACGCCCTCTGCACCCCCACGTGGTGCGCCTGGAGACCCGCCCGGCCAACCTCGAAGGAGCGGGCGGGGTGGGCCTTCGCGACCTGGTGCGCCAGGCGCTGCGCATGCGTCCCGACCGCCTCGTGGTGGGCGAGGTGCGGGGAGCGGAGGTCGTCGACCTGCTCGCCGCGTTGAACACCGGCCACGAGGGCGGCTGCGGCACGCTGCACGCCAATGCCGCGGCCGACGTGCCACCCCGCCTGGAAGCCCTCGGCTGCGCGGCCGGCCTGACCAGGGAGGCCGTGCACAGCCAGCTTGCCGCTGCCCTCGACATGGTCGTCCACCTGACCCGCACCCGCAGCGACGGCCGAAGGCGCGTCGCCGAGATCTGCCTGCTCTCCAGAGCCCCCGGCGGCCTCGTCGAGTCGCTCCCCGCCCTCACCTTCGCCCCCGACGGCTCCTCCCACACCGGCCCCGGCTACGAATCCCTGCTGCGCAGGACATCATGAAGGCCCCCGGACGATGACCGCCGCGCTCATCTCGGCCCTGTCCACAGCCTGTGCCATCTGGCTGTGGACCGGCCCCGCCACGCCCGCCCTCCGCCTGCACGCCCTCCTGACCGCTCGCCATCGGCGTCTCCCATGGCAACGCCTGCTCCGGGCCACCCTCACCCGCCCCGGCCCCACCCGCCGTGCCGACTCCTGGCGCCGGGCCTCCATAGAGCTGTGCCAGTCGCTCTCGGCCGAGCTCGCCGCGGGCCGCACCCCAGGCGAAGCCCTGACCCGAGCCATCACGGCAGTCGACTTCCCCGACCCCGAAGCCCTGCGCCCCGCCCTGGCCGCCGCACGAGACGGCGGCGACGTCTCCGCGGCCCTCACGGCGGCGGCGCCGGCTCAGGGCGGCGAGGGCCTGCGCCGGCTCGCGGCCTGCTGGGACGTCAGCCTCACCGTGGGCGCCGGCATGTCCGCGCTGGTCGAACGCGTCGGCGGCACACTCCGCGCCGCCCAGACCCACCGCCAGGACGTCGCCGCCCAACTGGCCGGGCCCCGCACGACAGCCCGGATGCTCGCCGCCCTGCCGGTCCTCGGTCTGCTCATGGCGGGAGCGCTCAACATGCACCCGCTGGGCTTCCTGTTCGGCACCTTGCCGGGCCTGCTCTGCCTCCTGTCCGGCACCGCCCTCGACGCCTGCGGCCTGTGGTGGACCCACCGCATGGCCACCAAGGCCCAACCCTGACCGGGCACGTCCCCGAACGGTCTGTAGGCCCTTTGACTCCGGTGAGACGTGTAGCCCGGCACTCATGCGAATCCTGTCGCCAATGCGGGTCCTGTCGCCAAGCCCCATGCGAGACCTGTAGGCCAGCTCTCCAGTGGAGCTTGTAGGCCCTGCTCCGGCGAGTCGTCCTCGGCGAGCCGTGCTCGTCCCCATCCTGTTCGGGTTGTGCTCACCCACGCCCGTCCCAGTCGTGCTCACCCACGCCCATCTCGGTCGTGCTCATGCACGCCCGCCTGAACCACTGGATCCGCCCGATGCTCCCTCTGCTGTCCGCCTTCTGTGCAGCCCTCGCCGTCTTCTTGTGGTCGGCCCCACGCACCGCCGTGGACCGCCTCACCCGCCTCCTGCCCTCGCCCGGCCCGCCGTCGAGCCCGCCCACCTCTCCGATGGACACCCCCGCCCAGCCCGACTGGCTCGACAAGAAGGACCCCCACCGCCGCCGCCCGACCCGCAGAACCGTCACCACCGCCGCTGTCACCGGCGTGATCACCGGCCTCCTGGTCGGTGGCCTCGCCGGAATCGTGGCGGCACTTCTGCTGGCCCCGGTGATCGCCCTGATCCTGCACAGGAAGGAACCCCCGCAGTCCCGCCAGGAACGCGAGCAGATCACCGCCGATCTCCCCTTCGCCGCCGACCTGATGACCGCCTGCCTGCTCGCCGGACAACCGGTGACCGCCGCCACCGACCTGGCCGCGACCACGATCGGCGGCCCCCTCGGCCAGCGTCTGGCATGGGTGGGCAGCCAACTCCGCCTGGGAGCCGACCCCGAGCCGACCTGGGCGACCCTGGCGAAGGATCCGGCCCTGAGCCAGCTGTCGAGAGCCATGAGCCGGGCCGCGCAGACCGGCGCCCCGCTGGCGGACGTCCTGACCCGCCTGGCCGACGACGCGAGAGACACAGCTAAAGCAGCCTCACTCGCCGCCGCCCGGACCGTGGGCGTGAAAGCGGTCGCCCCACTGGGCCTGTGCTTCCTGCCGGCCTTCGTCCTCCTGGGCATCATCCCGGTGATCGCCGGCCTGGCCTCCACGATCGTCCTGCCGTGAGCGCCGGCGGCGGCGTTGTCCACAGCCTGAGGGCCGACCCGCGGACAATCCCCAGAACGCCATTCGGCCCGACGGCGGCTGTGCCTTCTCGGCGAACCTTGGACTCCCGCCGGACAAGACCCGGCTCCGACCACCTGGAGGCACGATGCAAGGTCCCGCCACCATGCCAGGCACCCTCAGCCCCACTCCAGCTCACGCGTACGCCACTTCACCCCGGCCCAGCGCCTCCACCAATCCGACCACCACCGCGCCGCCTCAAGAAGCCGACAATGCCTCCAACGTAGAGACGGAAGCCACCTGCGTTTCCTCGACCACTTCCGCACCTCCCGGCGGACCCGCCGGGCAGAGCTCACGCTGGTACCCGGGCAAGTGGATCACCTGCGCTGTCGCGAACCGAGAGCGCGGCATGTCCACAGCCGAATACGCGGTCGGCACCATCGCGGCCTGCGCCTTCGCCGCGCTTCTGTTCAAGGTGGTCAGCAGCCCCGAGGTGCAGGAGATGCTGAAGTCCCTCATAGACCGAGCGCTCAAGATCACCGGATGACCCTCCACCAGACGCGGAACGCCGCCACCAGGCAACGGTCGGCATCACGCGGCTCGGTGACGGCCGAGACGGCCGCCATGCTGCCCGCGCTCATGATCGTCCTGGCAGCCGCGCTCTGGGCCATACAAGCGGTGAACGTCCAGCTGGAATGTGTAGACGCAGCCCGAGCGGCAGTGCGCGCCGCAGCCCGAGGCGAGCCGCTGGACCAGGTCCGCGAGCTCGCCCGCTCCGCCACTCGCCCAGACGCACACGTAGAGATCACCCGAGACGCAGAATTCACCCACGCAGAGATCGCAGTAGATGTACGACCAGCTTGGGGCGCTTCGCTGCCGGCCGTCCGCGTGTCGGCCTCGGCGACAGCCGCCACAGAACAGTGACGTCACGCAGGTGCCCGCCGAATGGAGATCTGCCAGGAGGACATGAGCCCTCGTGTCCTCCTGGCAGTCGGGGGGCGAAATCTCCAACCCCTACGGCGTCTTCTACCCACAAGACGGGCCGACAACTCCGCGACGCGGCACGGAGATCGTTCGCGCGGAAGGCGCAGAAGCGCCTCAAAGCCGAGCGAATCGACGACCTTCACCGATCAATCACTCCGAGGACAAGATGATCAAGAACAAGGAACGAGGGTCGGCGACCTTATGGGGAGTGGCCCTCATGGGGCTCCTGATGGCGGTTGCCGGAGGGTTGGCCGCCGTGGGGGCGGTTCGTGTGGCTCGTCATCGGGTTGACAGCGCGGCCGACCTGAGCGCTCTGGCCGCGGCCAGAGCGGCGATCGCCGATCCCGAGGGCGCTTGCGGCAGGGCGGCGGCGTTGGCCAGAAGAAACGGCGTCCGGCTGGCGGCTTGTGAGATCACGGGAGAGATCGCGGATGTCCGGACCTCTTTGTCGATCACCTTGCCGATCGCCGGCGCACACACCCTTACAGGCAGGTCTCGGGCGGGGCCGGTCACGATGTCACCTGGGTAGCAGCCGGGAGCGGCAGCCGTTCATGAGGCCACTGTCCTGCGCCAAAGGGGGCGAGTGATCGACCGCCGACACGTGCAAGCCTCGGGGTGTGTCACGCGAATCCGGCCCCCGGACAGCGTCGCCGGCCGCTTCGACGTGATCCAGACGCGCTGATCGGGAGAAGGGACGATGCGAGCCGAGATGCCGACTCGCCTGCGCCGGCCCGGTGTTCACACTGCCGTCAGTCCCTCGACCAGGCCGGTAGTTGGCCTGCCGAGGAGTCGAGGGAGATCGTCACCGACCCGAGCGAAGACCCCGGCGGCGATGGTTTCGTCGAGACGTGCCAAGAAGCCGGCCAGCTCGCCATCCATCCCCGAGTTGACGAGCGCTACCTGCAGCTCTTCGGAAGTGACAGGCCGGTAGGCGACCTCGCGCTCCAGCACGACCGACATCGCTTCGGCTATGTCGGCGTAGGTGAAGTTCGTGTCGCCGGAGAGGCTGTAGGTCACATTGTCGTGCCCACCTGTGGTGACGACGACGGCCAACGCCTCAGCCAGGTCCTTCCGGCTGGCTGGGGCAACGACGGCGTCACCGGTCGCCGCGGCGAGGACGCCGGTGAAGCGGGGGCCTGCCAGCGCCTGGATGTAGTTCTCGATGTACCAGGTGTTCCGCAGGATCGTGTACGTCACGCCGGAAGCGGTGAGAGCGTCCTCGGTCGCTCTGTGGTCCGCGTTGATCTCGAACCGGTCGTCGTCGGCTCGGACTCCGCTGGTGTAGTAGACGTGTCGGACATTCGCGTTCTTCGCCGCCTTGATGACCGACTCGTGCTGGGCAAGGCGGCTCGGGTCTCTGCCCGAGATCAACACGACGTCGGAGTGCCTGGCAACGAGCTCCGCGACGCCGGCCGAATCCGACAGGTCGACGGCGGCGGTGTTGAACCCGGCGGAAGCAAGTTCCGCGAGACGCGCTCGGTTCCGACCGGCCGCGGTGATCGTTCCGGGGCTGGTTCCCCGAGCGACCAGCGCGTCCAGGACGTGGCGACCGAGTGCCCCGGTGGCCCCGAAGACCAGGGCGCTCGCCTCAGGCGCGGTCATGGAGGGTGATCTGGTAGCCGTCGGGGTCGGCGAAGGTGAAGGTGCGGCCGAAGGGGCCGTCGATCGGGGCGGAGACGATGGTGTGACCGTCGGCGACGAGGGCGTCGTGGATGGCCTGGACGTCGGTGGCGTGCAGCCAGATCGCGGCACCGACGCCGGGCTGGGCGACGGAGGCGAGATCGGTGCTGGGAACGACCTCGCGGAGCGCGAACGCGATCGGCTTCGTCTCGAAGACGACGGCGTGCGGAGGCCCGGCCTGCGAGCGGACGAGGCCGAGGTACTGCTCGTAGAACGCCTGCGAAGCGTCGAGGTCGCGCGCTTGCAGCGAGATGAAGTCGGGGCCGGTGACGGGCATGATGATGCTCCTTGTCTTCGTGTCAGTTTTCTGACATGGCCCAACGTATGTCAGAATACTGACATGAGTCAACACGGTGCCGGCGTCGACCTGAACAAATCGCTGGGCTACCTGCTGAAAGAGGCTTCGAGCGCCCTGCGCGCAGCCATGGAGGAGGTGCTGCGACCGCTCGGGATGACCGTGACGCACTACTCCTGCCTGGAGTTGCTGGCTCAACGGCCCGGCTTGTCGAACTCCGAGCTGGCTCGCGGCGCGTTCGTGACCCGGCAGTCGATGAACGTCCTGCTCCAGACCCTGGAACGAGACGGCTACGTCACCAGGCCCGCCGAGGCGCCCGTCGGGAAGGCTCTTCCCGCGCGGCTCACCCCTCGCGGACGACGGAGCCTGGAGAAGGCGAGCGCGGCGGTCCGGTCTGTGGAGGTCAGAATGCTGTCCGGCATGACCGACGCCGAGCAGTCGGACGCGTTCCGAATCTTGCAGAGCATGATTCATTCGCTGCGCGACGGTGACGGCGGTGCCTAGTCGTTTCTCGGATGCATGGGGGACAGGGGCTTCTGGGAGCGTCCGCTGCCGGGGGTCGGCGACTTATGGGCCCCCGACGACGGAGAGCGGGCTTTTGCGGGGCGTCGGTCGGAGAAGGGTGGCAGTTAGGGCGTGGGGGCGGGGGTGAGGAGGATGTCCAGGAGTTGGAGTGCGCCGCGTTTGTGCAGGGGCTCGTTGCCGTTGCCGCACTTCGGGGACTGGATGCAGGACGGGCACCCGCGCTCGCACTCGCAGGACGCGATCGCCTCACGCGTGGCCGTCAGCCAGTCGGTGGCCCGCGCGTAGCCGCGTTCGGCGAAGCCCGCGCCGCCTTCGTGGCCGTCGTACACGAAGACGGTGAGCAGGCCGGTGTCGGCGTGCAGTTCGGTGGAGACGCCGCCGATGTCCCATCGGTCGCAGGTGGCGAACAGGGGGAGCAGGCCGATCGAGGCGTGCTCGGCGGCGTGCGCCGCGCCGCCGAGGTCGATGTCCGCCGCCGCGAGCGGCGCGACCGCCGTGGCGGGCAGGGTCCACCAGACCGCGCGGGTGCGGAGGGTGCGGGGTGGCAGGTCGAGGGGTTCGTCGCCGAGCATCTCGCCGGACTGCAGGCGTCTTTTCAGGTACGAGACCACCTGCCTGGTCACCTCCACCTCGCCGAAGTGCAGCGTTCCCGGGCCGAGTGGGCGGGAGCGCTGGGTGGCGAGGATGGAGATGTCGGTGATGTCGCGGGCGAACGTGGAGTAGTCGGGATTGGCGGCCTCGACCAGGGCGACTCCGGCGTCCAGGTCGAGGGTCTCCACGAGGAAGGTCTCGCCCTGGTGGATGTAGACCGCGCCGGTGTGGACCGTGGTGTGGGCGGACGGCTCGTCCACGCTGCCGAGCAGGCGGCCGGTCGAGGACTCGACCACCTGGATCGGGGCGCCTCCGCCGCCTCTGATGTCGGCGAGGTCGGTGGCGCGTTCGCGGCGGGTCCAGAACCAGCCAGCGGGACGGCGTCTCAGGAGGTTCCGGGCGACCAGGTCTTCCAGGACGTCGGGGGTGGTGGTGCCGAAGACGGGCAGGTCGTCGTCCGTCAGCGGGATCTCGGCGGCGGCGGCGCACAGGTGGGGGCCCAGGACGTACGGGTTGTCCGGGTCCAGGACGATCGCCTCCACCGGCCGTCCGAACAGGGCCTGCGGGTGGTGGACGAGGTAGGTGTCCAGGGGGTCGTCCCTGGCGATGAGCACGGCCAAGGCGTCCTGGCCGTCGCGGCCCGCCCGGCCGGCCTGCTGCCAGAGGGAGGCGCGGGTGCCGGGCCAGCCGGCGATCAGTACGGCGTCCAGGCCGGAGACGTCCACGCCGAGTTCGAGGGCGTTCGTGGTGGCCAGGCCCATGAGGGTGCCGGCGCGCAGGGCCTTCTCCAGGAGGCGGCGGTCCTCGGCGAGGTAGCCGGCGCGGTAGGCGGCGACCTTGTCGGGGAGGGCGGCCAGGTCTTGGACGTCGTCGGGGATGGCCCAGGTGAGCGGGCTCGGCGGGGTGGAGTGGCGTGGGTCCTGGGCGCCGGGGGCTGCGGTTGCGGAGGGGGACGCGGGGTCCTGAGGGGCCGAAGGGGAGGCGAGCGTCGGGGGCGTGGCGCTGGGGGAGAAGTTCGGAGGCGCGGTTTCGGGGGTGGGCCGGGGCGCGGTTTCGGGGCTGGTGTGCGGAGGCCAAGGCCCGGCTTCGGGGGTGGTGTGCGGCGCGGTATCGGGGGTGGTGTGCGGCGCGGTATCGGTCGTGGCGTGCGGGGGCCAGGGAGCGGTGACGGAGAAGGCGACGTCGGCCAGTTTGGCGCGGGCGGACAGGGCGACCGTCTCGGCGCCGCGTCGCGAACGTACGAACGCGAGCGTCCGTACGTTCGCCAGGACCAGGTCCGCGAGGAGGTCAGCGGTCTCCGCGGTGGCCGTGCGGCGCACAGGAGCCCCTCCCTCGCCCCGCAGATCCGTCAGAGGCGGTTCCCAGAGCGCGATGGTCGTGGAACCCTTCGGAGAGGCGTCCGTGGTCACCTCGTCCATCTCAAGCCCCGTCAGCCTCATGGCGAACACGCCGGGCTCGCTCGCCGTGGCCGAGGCGAGCACGAACGTGGGGCGCGAGCCGTACCGGGCGCAGACGCGGCGCAGGCGGCGCAGGATCTGGGCCACGTGCGAGCCGAAGACGCCGCGGTATCCATGGCACTCGTCCACGACCACCATGCGGAGGCGGCGGAAGAACGAGGACCACTGCGCGTGCCGGGGCAGGACGCCGCGGTGGAGCATGTCCGGATTGGTCAGGACGTAGTTGGCGTGCTGGCGGATCCACGTACGTTCCTCGAAGGGGGTGTCGCCGTCGAAGCAGGCGGCGCGCACCTGCGTGATGCGCAGTTCGCGCAGGCCGCGGAGCTGGTCGGCGGCCAGGGCCTTGGTCGGCGTCAGGTACAGGACGGTGCCGCCGTCGAGGCAGGATGCGACCGCCGGCGTGAGGTACGCCAGGGACTTGCCCGAGGCCGTTCCCGTACTGATGATCACGTTTCGGCCACGGAAAGCCAGGTCGGCGGCTTCGTACTGGTGGGGCCAGAGTCCTGTAACTCCACGGTTCGCCAAGCGCGTAACCAGGACTTCCGGAGCCCAGTCCGGCCAACGGGCTTGACCCGCCTGACGTGCTGGAACATGCTCCACATGGGTGACACGCTCATGACGTGCGGGAACTCCGAGCAGGTGGGCGAGGAGTGGACCTGCCTGTTGTGGGGAGGATGCCGAGGAAGTCACTGTTTCCAGTCTTGCATCGATGGGCAAAGTCGCCGGGAATCGTGATTTCGTATAGACACAAGCCAGACGCGTGGTTGAATGCCGCGCGTCAGGGTCGGACAGTCTGGGGCCACGCTCCAGATTGCCAGGCCCGCAAGAGTACTTTCGCAGGCGAGGCGCTGGAGGATCTGTGGATCTGAAGTTGGATCACCGCACCGAAGACCGACTCACCATCGTGGAGGTCGAGGGTGAGATCGATGTCTACACGGCGCCGAGATTGCGTGAGCTCCTCATCGACCTGGTGAACAAGGGCAACTTCCACCTTCTGGTGAACATGGAGAAGGTCGACTTCCTCGACTCCACGGGGTTGGGAGTGCTCGTCGGAGGGCTCAAGAGGGTCCGGGCGCACGACGGCTCGCTTGAGCTGGTGTGCACCCAGGAGCGCATCCTCAAGATCTTCCGCATCACCGGTCTGACCAAGGTCTTCGGGATTTACGCTTCCGTCGACGAGGCCAAGGAAGCTCACGGCAAAGACAAGTAGCATGGCTACCGTCGAGCTGACGTTCAGCGCTCTCCCCGCGCATGTGCGGACCGCCCGGCTGGTGGCCACGGCGATCGCCCGTCGTACCGGCGTGGAGGAATCGCTGTTGGACGAAGTCAGGCTCGCCGTGGGTGAGGCATGCTCCCGGGCGGTCGAGGCGCATCGACTTCACTGCCCGGGCGAGCCCATCCGCATCGAGCTACGTGACGACTCCGGGCGTTTCGAGGTCACGGTCAGCGATCTGGCCCCCAGTGACGAGATCAAGCAGGAGCAGCCGCTGGATCTGGGCATGCTCTCTGACTCGTTCATGTCAGGCTTCGGCATCGCCGTCATCTCCGGTCTGGCCGATGACGTCGAGGTCTTCCCCAGCCCCAAGGGGACGAACATCCGGATGAGCTGGCCCGCCTCCAACGGGGCGGGTTCCTGACCTGACATCGCTTGGATCGGTCCCTTGTCTCCCTGGGGGCGTGTTCGAGCTGGTCGGGTGTGGTTTAGGGGCGATAGACGGGGATGAGGGGATGTCCGGTTGCGGCATGCCTTCCTCCCTGTCGAGTCGCACCACGTTTTCGCATGTCCTGACGAGGGTGCTGGGAGCCTCGTTCTGTTGGCATGCCTGGACTGCCTGCGCCGCTCTGCGATGAGCGGCAGCGCATGTACGCGGGACGTCGGAGGGCTGGCCGCAGGATTTGGCCGGGCCGGTGCGAAGTTCTGGTCCAGGGGTCCCGCTGGAGCGGTTCAGCGAGGTCCTGGTTTAGTGCGGCAGGGACTCGGCATGGACCGGCCGAAGCGAAGGGCTCAGGACGGTCCGGCGTGGAGCCCGGCATGGCGTCCAAGCAGTTGTGAGGGGCGCACGCCTCTGCGTCGCACGCTTACGAAGCTTCGGGCTCAGGTCAGGCCCAGAGCCCGGCTCTGCACGTTCAGCCGCTGAGTCATGCGGTGAGACGCCCAGGCTCCGATTGGGCGGTTGCTCATGGGCGGACTGCGGGCCGGCTGTGCAGGCGGTTCTACAGGGCGCGGGTCACAGGCTGGGGTCGAAGGGCGAAGGTCTACGGTGGCGAAGGCCCGAGTCGGAAGGACGATGGTCAGTGCGGCGAGGGCCTGGGCTGACGGTTGAAGGCTCAGCGCGAAGCGAAGACTCTGCATGGCAGGGCGCGACTGAGGTCCGAATGCCAGGGCGGCGAAGTACGGCCTGGGCCTGCCTGGAGTGTTCTGGTGGAGCGATGCGGCTGCGCCATGGGATCTTGCTCCCCGCAGTGGTGCCTGTGGAAGGCGATGAGAGTTGTCCACAGGCTGTGGATGAACGGGGGATAGTGGGCCAGGTCACCAGAAGGGCTCGCCGCGAGGCGGTAGGGGCCAAGGGCTGAGGTGAGTGACTGGCGGCGACCGGAAAGAAGCCATGGCGGCTGCGCATCGGGTTGCCTGGACCGACATCCGGAGGTGGCGGCGCGGGAGCCCCGGGCCTAGTTGGAGGTATACGGGTTGGCAGGTGCCTGGCGTCGCCCCTCGGCCGCTGTAGGGCGCTTTGAGGCGGTGCAGCGCCTTCGAGGCCGACGCGAGAGCTCTGGCCTGTCGCGGAGGTGGTTTGAAGGGGCGAGGCTGCGTCGGCAAGGGACTGAGTGGTGCTCATCGGGTGGCAGGGGCGGCGCATGGGCGCTGGGAGACGCCGGGCCGTCGTGGAAGTGGCCTGCAGGAGCGGGACAGTGTCGGCCAGTGGCTCGAGTGGCGCCTGGTCGGATGGTCAGGGGCGGTGCACGGCGCCGGGACACGCTGGTCGGCCGTATCGTCAGGTCCGCGTCCATCGGGCCGAGTCCCCCGCGGGCCGTGGCACCGGGCCGCGTCCTGCGAACTGAGTCAGCTGGCCGCGTCGGCTCGTGGCGCAGGGCGGCGTTCCATGGTCGTGGTGCCGCGCCGTATGTCGCGGATGTGGCGCCCCGCGGATGGCGCCGGGAGGTGCCGCCTTGCGGGGGTGCCGGTGGTGGTTCTGGGGCTGGGCCGGCCGGTGGGGGGTCGGTGGTGGGGTGGGTCGGCGTGTCGTGGGGAATTAATCTTGGTTTCGGGCGGTCCGATTTGTGGGGTTGTCATGCCCGTAAACCTGAGGAAATTTCGCCTGTCAGATCTCAAACCGGCCCGCTGTCAGGGGATTACTGAACGCCCGCGCAAATAGCCGCCCCGAGAGCCTTCATATCCGTTCAGTGCCTGCGTAGACTCCCGGCACCGGCCAAGGTGATCCGGCGGAACCGCGGATTCAACCGGAAGCGGCACCCACAACCCGGATGGTGCCGCACCCGCCCGCCGAGAGATCCGCAGCACCGTTCGGGCAGGACGACCGGTCTTGCCGAGGAGAACGATGAGCAGGCACATGCTGGCATTGGCGCCAGCGCCCAATCTGTCCCTGAGCGGTAACAACCTCACCATCGTGATCGTGGTCGCCGCGGTCGCGCTGATCGCGCTAGCCGTCGCCGGCGGCCTCGTACGCGAGGTGCTGTCCGCCGGCCAGGGCACCGAACGCATGCAGAACATCGCGCGAGCCGTGCAGGAGGGCGCGGCAGCCTATCTCGCGCGCCAATTCCGCACCCTGGCGATCTTCGTGATCGTCATTCCCTTCCTGTTGCTCTTGCTGCCGGGCGAAATGGACGTACGCGTCGGTCGCTCGATCTTCTTCGTGGTCGGTGCGGTGTTCTCCGCATTGACCGGATTCATGGGCATGTGGTTGGCGGTGCGCGGAAATGTGCGTGTCGCCGCCGCGGCCAACGAGTCGGGCGAGAAGCGCGCCATGCGCGTCGCCTTCCGCACCGGCGGCGTCGCCGGCATGTTCACCGTCGGCCTCGGGCTGCTCGGTGCGGCCGTGGTCGTCTTCATCTACCAGGGCGAGGCGCCCCACGTTCTCGAAGGCTTCGGGTTCGGGGCGGCGCTGCTGGCGATGTTCATGCGAGTCGGCGGCGGCATCTTCACCAAGGCCGCCGACGTCGGCGCCGACCTGGTGGGCAAGGTCGAGCAGGGCATCCCCGAGGACGACCCGCGCAACGCCGCGACGATCGCCGACAACGTCGGTGACAACGTCGGCGACTGCGCGGGCATGGCGGCCGACCTGTTCGAGTCGTACGCGGTCATGCTGGTCGCCAGCCTCATCCTGGGCAAGGTGGCCTTCGGCGAGCAGGGCCTGATCTTCCCGCTGATCGTGCCCATGATCGGCGTGCTGACGGCGATCATCGGCATCTTCGTCACCGGGCTGCGCGACCGCGACCGCAGCGGCATGGCGGCGATCAACCGCAGCTTCTTCATCTCGGCCGCGATCTCGGCGGTGCTGGTCGCCGCGGCGGCCTTCTGGTATCTGCCCAGCAGCTTCGGCGCCCTGTCGGGCTCGACCGTCACCTCCGACGCCGACCCGCGCCTGATCGCGGTGGGCGCGGTGCTGATCGGCCTGGTCCTGGCCAGCGCCATCCAGCTGCTGACCGGCTACTTCACCGAGACCAACCGCCGTCCGGTGCGCGAGATCGGCGAGAGCTCGGCCACCGGGCCGGCCACCGTCATCCTCGCCGGCATCAGCGTCGGCCTGGAGTCGGCGGTCTACTCGGCGCTGATCATCGGCGGCGCGGTCTACGGGGCGTTCCTGCTGGGGTTCGGGAACGTCACGATCGCGCTGTTCGCGGTGGCCCTGGCCGGCACCGGCCTGCTGACCACGGTCGGCGTCATCGTCTCCATGGACACCTTCGGCCCGGTCTCCGACAACGCCCAGGGCATCGCCGAGATGTCCGGCGACGTCGAGGGCGAGGGCGCGCGGGTGCTCACCAGCCTCGACGCCGTCGGCAACACCACCAAGGCCATCACCAAGGGCATCGCCATCGCCACGGCCGTGCTGGCGGCGACGGCGCTGTTCGGCGCGTTCCGCACGGCGGTGGAGGACCAGCTCTCCAAGGCCGGCCAGGACATCAAGGCGGCGCTCGGCGCCTTCTCCACCTTCAGCCTCAGCATCGACCAGCCCAACGTGCTGGTGGGGCTGATCGTCGGCGCCGCGGTGGTGTTCCTGTTCTCCGGCCTGGCGATCTCGGCGGTCGGCCGCGCGGCCATGCGGGTGGTCTTCGAGGTACGCGACCAGTTCCGCAACAAGCCGGGCATCATGGACGGCACCGAGAAGCCCGAGTACGGCCGCGTCGTGGACATCTGCACCCGCGACTCGCTCCGCGAGCTGGCCACGCCCGGCCTGCTGGCGGTGATGACCCCGATCGCGGTCGGGTTCGCGCTCGGCTACGCGCCGCTCGGCGCGTTCCTGGCCGGCGCGATCGCCTGCGGCACGCTGATGGCCGTCTTCCTGGCCAACTCCGGTGGCGCCTGGGACAACGCCAAGAAGCTGGTCGAGGACGGGCACCACGGCGGCAAGGGCTCCGAGGCCCACGCCGCCACGGTCATCGGCGACACGGTCGGCGACCCGTTCAAGGACACCGCGGGCCCGGCCATCAACCCGCTGATCAAGGTGATGAACCTGGTGGCGCTGCTGGTCGCGCCGGCCGTCGTCCTGTACGCGGGCAACGCCGCGCTGCGGGTCGGCATCACGGTGGTGGCGGTGGCGGTGGTCGTGGCGGCCATCGTCGTCTCCAAGCGCAGGTCGGTGACGAGCGAGCCGGCCAACAACGACCGCGAGCACGAGCCCGTGGCCTCGTAACGACCGATCGACGAGACGCCCGCCCCGGCCAGGGGCGGGCGTCTTCGCATGCGGGTGGGTGGCGCGGGGACGGCGGGGGCGCGGTGGGAAACTGGGCGGGTGGAAGAGGACAACCGGCCCTCGGGCGGGAAGACGCTGGGCCTGATCCTGCTGGCGATGCTGGTCATCCTGGGCGTGATCATCGGCCTCGGCATCTGGGCGTCGAGGGGATGACAGGCCGAGAGGACGACGGGTCGAGGGAGATGACGGTCGAGGTGATGACGTGACGCGGACCCTGATACTGCTCCGCCATGCCAAGGCCGCGCAGGTGCCCGGTCTGGCCGACCGCGAACGTCCGCTGACCGAGCGCGGCGAGCGGGACGCCGCTCGGGCCGGCGACGAGATCAGGGCGGCCGGGCTGAGCCCCGACGCGGTGCTCTGCTCACCTGCGCTGCGGACCAGGCGCACCGCCGAGCTGGCCTTCCCGGGCATGGAGATCGGCTACGAACGCGACATCTACCAGGCATATCCCGAGGAACTGCTCGAACTGCTGCACAGGATCGATCCTGAGCTGGGCACGGTCGTGCTGTGCGGGCACAATCCCGCGGTGCACGAGCTGGCCCTGCAACTGGGCGGCGGCGACTACGGCTTCCGGCCGGGGGCGTTCGCGGTGATCCAGGTGGAGGCGGCGTGGGTAGACCTGTGGCCGGGGGAGGGACGCCTGGTCACGCACTGGGATCCCAAGGAGCACTGACCGGGGACGACGCCTATGCGGGGGGCCGCCAGAGCGCTGCGTGACGGCTTCTCGCTGCCCGCGCGTCCGCCCTGGGGGTACGGGCTGCTGTGCGGGCTCGCGGTGGCCGGGCCGCTGCTGGCCGGGGTGCTGGCGGGCAGGCCGCAGTCGGGGGCGTTCCTGGCCCTCGGGGCCTATCTGACGGCGTTCGGCGACATGTACGGGCAGCCGTACGCGGCGCGGGCGCGGTCCATGGCCATCAAGATCGTGCTGATCGCCGGCGGGTGCTGGCTGGGCCTGTACCTGGCGGACCGGCCCTGGTGGGCGGTGCTGGCGCTCGGAGCGGTCGCCGCGGCGGGCGGCCGGTGGCGGACGGTGGGGACGCCGCCCGCGTTCGCCCTGGTCACCGGGTTCTACCTGGCGGTGCCCGCGGGTTTCGGGCCGCCCGAGCTGATGGTGTTCGGCGGCCTCCTGTACGCGGTGCTCGCCCTGGCCCTGTGGCCGTTGCGCCGGTTCGACCCGCTGGCGACGGCGCTGGGCGAGGCCGTCCGCGCCGTGGCCGGGCTGCTCGACGGGCTCGCCGGCGACGACTGGGGCGAGCGCAGGGAACGCGCGTCCAAGGCCCTGGAGACCGCGGCCACGGCGTCGGCGGCGTTCGCGAGCATGGACGCGGCCGGCCGCTCCGCCGCCGCGTACGTCGAGGCGCTGGTCCGGATCTTCCACGAGACGGTGGCGCTGCGCGCCCTGCGCGCGGCGGCCCCGGACGAGCAGGACGGGATCGACGACGTGGCCACCACCCTGGCCGCGGACCTGCGGGAGGCCGCGGACGGACGGCGGGCCGGAGTGGTGGAGGCGCTGGCAGTCACCGCCGACTACGCCGAGCGCCTGGGCGCGCGCGAGCCGGGCGCCGACCCGGCGGCGCTGCGCAGCGGCGCGGTGCTCGGCCAGGCCCGGCGCTGCCTGGACCGGATCGCGGTGGGAGTGCGCACGGTCGGCCTCCTGACCGCCCGGCACGTGCCCCCGGCCGGCCGCGGGCTGCTGCCCGGGAAGCCGGTGGCGGGCCGCCGGCTGTTCCCGCGGCTGCCGTGGAAGCCGCCGCCGGGCGGTACGGGGCCCGAGCACGCCGGGCGGCTGGGGCTCACCGCCGCCGTGGCGATGGCGCTGATGCTCGGGGTGCACGAGCAGTACGGCAAATGGTTCGTGTTCACCGTGCTGCTGGCGGTGCGGCCGACCTACGGGGACACCGTCGAGCGGGTGGTGCTGCGGGTGGCCGGAACCGTGGCGGGGGCCGCGGCTGCGGCGCTGATCCTGGCGGCGGTGCCGGGGCCGTACACGATCGTGGGGACGGTGCTGGTGTTCGGCACGCTCGGGTTCGCCCTGCGCGAGGTGAGCTACGGCTACTGGTCGATCTTCGCGACGCCGCTGGCCATGATGCTCACCGACTTCTCCACCCGGCTCGACTGGGAGGCCGCGGGGATCAGGCTGGCGCTCACGGCGGGCGGCGGCGTGCTGGCGCTGGCGGCGGCCCGGCTGCTGTGGCCGCGCGGCCAGGCCGGACGGCTGCGCGGCCTGGCCGCCGACCTGCTGCGCGAGCACGCCTGCCTGGTACGCGCGCCGGCCGAAGGCGACCTGGACCGGCTGCCCGACCGTACGGAGTCGGCCGGGACGGCGGCCGACCGGCTGCGCGAGTCGCTGGACAAGCTGGACAAGGAGCCGGGCGGCAGGGCGCCGGCCGAGCTGCGGGCCGCGCTGACGCTGGCCAGGAAGCTCAGGGACGACGCGATCCTGCTCGGCGCCGTGCTGCGCGGGGCCGAGCCCGGCTCGGACGCCACCGCCGGCGTGCTGGACGCGGTGGCCGACCGGCTGGACGCCGTGGGGCAGGCCGTACGGGAAGGCGAGCCGCCGCCCGCGGCCGACGCGTTCGAGTCGCAGCTCGACGAGGTGGCGCGGGAGGTCAGCTCGCTGATGGAGGAGGCGGCGGCGGGGGAGGGCACGGCGGTGCGCAGGCGGCTGCGGCACGCGGTGACCGCCCACCCGGCGCTGAGGTCGCTCTGCAAGGACGCGCTCGACCTGGCCGCCGAGGTCACCGCCCGGTTCAGGACGTGAGCACGCCGTCCTCGGCGTCGGCGGCCTCGACCTCGTCCCTGGAGATGCCCAGGAGGTAGAGGATCGAGTCGAGGTAGGGCGTGTTGACCGCGGTGTCGGCGGCCTGCCGGACGACGGGCTTGGCGTTGAAGGCGATGCCCAGCCCGGCCGCGGCGATCATGTCGAGGTCGTTGGCGCCGTCGCCGATGGCCACCGTCTGGGAGATGGGCAGCCTGGCCTCCTTGGCGAACCGCTCCAGCGCGCGGGCCTTGCCCGGCCGGTCGACGATCTCGCCGACGACCCGGCCGGTGAGCTTCCCGTCGATGACCTCCAGGACGTTCGCCGCCGAGTAGTCGATGCCCAGCTCCTCGACCAGGGCGTCGGTGATCTGGGTGAAGCCGCCGCTGACGATGGCGAAGCGGTAGTCGAGGCGCTTGAGCGTACGGACGAGGGTGCGGGCGCCCGGGGTGAGCACGACCTCCTGGCGCACCTGCTCGAACACCTCGGCCGGCAGCCCTTCGAGCAGCGCGACCCGGCGGCGCAGCGACTCGGCGAAGTCGAGCTCGCCGCGCATGGCCTGCTCGGTGACCCGGGCGACCTCGTCGAGGCAGCCGGCGTGCGCGGCCAGCAGCTCGATGACCTCGCCCTGGATGAGGGTGGAGTCGACGTCCATGACGATGAGCCGCTTGGCCCGGCGGGACAGGCCGGTGCGCTGGACGGCGACGTCGACCTCCTGGGCGGCGGCCTCGGCGGCCAGCTCGACGCGCAGGGCGGTCGGGTTGGCGCCGGAGACCGACAGCTCGATGCAGGTGACGGGCCACTGGGCGAGGCGTTCGATGCGGTCGATGTTGGCGCCGGCGGCGGCGATGCGGCCGGCGATGCCCGCGATGGCGGCGGGCTGGAGGGTGGCGCCCAGCACGCTGACCGACAGGCGGCCGCGGCGGCGCTGCTCCTTGGCCTGGGAGCCGGTGGAGAGCTCGACCTCCATCCCGAGGTCTTCGGCCACCCGTTCGACGGCGGTCCACATCGCGCCGAGGGTGGTGCCCGTGCCGGTGGACGGGCCGCCGGCGTACGCGACGAGCACGCCGAGCGTGAGCCTGCCGCGGATGACGACCTGTTCGATGTCCGCGACCGTCACCGGGAACCCGGACAGCACGGAGAAGAGCCTGGAGGTGACACCGGGCCGGTCGGGGCCGGTCAGGGTGATCAGGAGGGTGCGCTGGTCCACATCCAGCCACGGTACTGCGCCCGGTCCGGTGCCCGCGCAGCAGGCTCGCCATTCGGACACGGGCGCAGCGGCCACGGGACTAGCGGACGATCCGCGTCCTGGCGGTCTTGGCGTAGCCGTGCTCGGGGATGCCGAGGCGCTCAAGCTCCTCCTGGGCCAGGGACCACGTGCCCTTCTCCTGGTCCCACATGCCCTGCTGGACGTCGTAGGTGACCACGCCGAGGGTCGCCTTCTGCGTGCCCATGGCGCTCTTCTTCAGCTTGGCGTAGAAGTCGAGGCGGACCCAGTCGTCCTTCTCCAGGACGTAGGGGACGCTGCAGTAGAGGGCGCGGCCGTCGAGGGCGCAGATGGTGCCCTTGGGGGCGCGGTAGCGGATCTTCCGGAGGTCCACGCCCTTCGGGAACTGGCCGCCGACGAACCAGGCGTCGGCCGAGTACGGGCCGGTGTTGGTCGCCTGGAGGCTGTACTTGATCTGGCCGCCCGCCTTGGCCGTCTTGGACGCCTTCAACTTGATGTCGAAGACCGCGAACGGGTCGTCGGCGGCCTTGGCGGTGTGGGCGGCGGCGGTCGTCGTGGCGGTCGTCGTGGCGGACGCGGGCACCGCCGGAACAATCAGCGCGCCGGCCAGCAAAGCCAGCGAGGCGACCTTAGTGAGGGAGTTGCGCATTAACGTCTCCGGAGAGGAAGTGAGCACGGGGACGCGCATGAACAAGCCCCCGTAAATGTCGGCTGTTCCTATCACGAGGGCAAAATCCATGTAAAGCTTATTTATCCAGAATCAAGTGCGTGTCGCCGAACTCGTGCCACAGATAACCCTTCCGCAGCGCCTCTTCGTACGCGCGGGCCAGCGCCTTCTCGCCGGCGATCGCCGTCAGCATGAGCAGGTGGCTGGAGCGCGGTTCGTGCAGGCCGGTGATGAGCCCGGTGACCGCCCGTACGCCGGCGGCCGGGGTGACGACGTGGCCGGTCCAGCCGGAGGCGGCGCCGACCTGGCCGTCCGGGCCCACGGCGGTCTCCAGGGCGCGTACGACGGTCGTCCCCGCGGCGATCACCCGGCCGCCGTTCCGCCGGGTGAGGTTGACCAGCCGGGCGGTGGCGGCCGGCACCTCGTACCGTTCGGCGTAGGGCCGCTCGTCCTTCTCGGGCGAGGCCACGCCGGTGTGCAACGTGACGGGCGCGATCGTCACGCCCCGCGAGACCAGCGCCGTGACCAGCTCGGAGGTGAACGGCCGGGCCGCGCTCGGCATCTCCGCGCTGCCCGGCACGGTGGCGAACACCGTCTGGTAGGCGTCGATGGGCCAGTCGGCCGGCACGTAGGAGTAGCGGATCGGACGGCCGTGCTCGCGCAGGTACGGCAGCACGTCCCGGTCCAGCCGCGCCCGCCACAGCCGCGGCGTCTCCCGCTCGATCAGCCGCAGCGTGGCCCGGCCGGGCAGCGGCAGCCACTCGCCCGGCTCGCCGCCCCCGTACGGCTCGGACGCCTTGGCCGTCCTGCGGCGCAGCTCGACCAGCCAGGTGCCGTCCTCGCGGGCGGTGGAGAAGTGCACCGCGAGCCGGTCGAGCCGGACCGCCGCGGGCAGCGTCGCCGAGTTGTTGACCACGATCAGGTCGCCCGGGTCGAGCAGACCCGGCAGGTCGCCGAACCGGTGATGGGTGGGCTCGGCCTCGCCGCGCGAGACCATCAGGCGCACCGCGTCCCTGGCCAGCCCGCGCGCCTCGGGCGGCTCGTGGGCCGACAGGTCGTCGGGCAGCGCGAAGTCCAGCAGCGCCGTCATTGCAGGCTCACCTTCCCGCCGGCCGGCCGGGACGTGACCAGGTCGCGCAGCGCCGCGGCCACCTTGGCGGGGTCGGTGGCCGCCGACGCCTCCTCCGCCCCGACGGCGTCGGCGAGCATGCGGGTGTTCATCTCGCCGGGATCGGCCCACCAGACCCGCAGGCCGGGCTCCTCGGCGGCCAGCACGTTCGACAGCTGCTCCAGGGCCGCCTTGGTCGCGCCGTAGCCGCCCCAGCCCGCGTAGGCGCCGGTGGCGGCGTCGGAGGTGATGTTGACCACGGCCCCGCCGGCCGCGCGCAGAGCGGGCAGCGTGGCCTGGATCAGCGCGAGCGGGGCGGTCACGTTCGTCTCCAGCAGGACCCGGAACGCCTCCAGCGGGTAGCCCGCCAGCGGCGGCAGCGGGGTCGCCCCGAGGTCGCTGGCGTTGTTGACCAGCAGGTCCAGCTCGGGCACGGCCCGTCCCAGCCGCGCGATGTGCTCGGGGTCGGTCACGTCGCCGGGGATCGCGGTGGCGCCCAGCTCGTCGGCGACCCGGCGCAGCTCGTCCGCGCCGCGGGCGGTGAGCACGAGGTTCCAGCCCGCCTCCGCCAGGGACCTCGCCAGGGCGAGGCCGAGACCGCGGGAGGCGCCGGTGATGAGAGCGGTGTTCGTCATGACACCGACGCTAGGATCGGCGCGCCGCGCGGGCATCGGGCGCAGGGCCCGCTCCCGCCTGGGCACATCGTCCTAGGACTCCGCCCCTAGAGTGGGTCCGTGAGCTCATCGGACCGGGACGAGATCCTGCAGGCGGTGAGCTCCGCCGTGCTCGCGGTCACCCGGCATCTGTCGGTCCGCGAGGTGCTCCAGGTCATCGTACGGTCGGCGCAGCGCCTTCTCGACGCCCGCTACGCCGCGCTCGGCGTGCCCGACGACGACGGCTCGTTCGCCGAGTTCGTCGCCGAGGGCATCACCGACAAGCAGTGGGAGGCCATCGGCCCGCTGCCCAGGCAGCACGGCATGCTCGGCGCGATGCTGCGCGAAGGCACCCCGGCCCGGCTGCCCGACCTGCGGGAGGATCCGCGGTTCGAGTGGTGGCCGAAGGCGCACCCGGTGATGAAGGACTTCCTCGGCGTGCCGATCCGCGACGCCGACCAGGTGATCGGCATCATCTTCCTGGCCAACAAGCGCACCCCCGGCGGGTTCACCCAGGAGGACCAGGAGCTGCTGACGCTGTTCGCCGCGCACGCCGCCATCGCGCTCACCAACGCCAGGCTCTACGAGCGCGGGCGCGAGCTGGCCATGCTGGAGGAGCGCAACCGGGTGGCCCGCGAGCTGCACGACGCGGTCACCCAGAAGCTGTTCTCGCTCCGGCTGACCGCCCAGGCCGTCGCCACCATGCTGGACAAGGCCCCCGAGAAGGCGCACGCCGAGCTCGAACGCGTCCAGCGCCTGGCCGGGGAGGCGCTGTCGGAGCTGCGCGCGGTGATCGTCGAGCTGCGCCCGGCCGAGCTCGACCGCCACGGGCTCGCCGAGACGCTGCGCAAGCACGTGCGCATGCTCGACCGGCTGCACCCCTCGCTGGTCACGTTCGAGTGCGACGAGCTGCCGCCGCTCGACTCGGCGGTGGAGGTGGCCGTGCTGCGGGTGGCCCAGGAGGCGCTGCACAACGCGCTCAGGCACTCAGGGGCCGCGCGGGTGTCCGTGCGCCTGGTCCTCGACCAGGGGACGCTGGCGCTGACCGTCCACGACGACGGCGACGGCTTCGAGCAGGGGGAGTCGCGCGGCCTGGGCCTGGTGTCGATGCGCGACCGGGCGGAGTCGGTCGGCGGGGCGATGACGGTCTCCTCGGCGCCCGGCCAGGGGACCACCGTACGCGTGGAGGTGGGCGTGTGATCCGGGTGCTGATCGCCGACGATCATCCGGTGGTCCGGCAGGGGCTGCGGACGTTCCTCGACCTCCAGGACGACATCACCGTCGTCGGCGAGGCGGCCGACGGCGCGCAGGCCGTCGAGCTGGTCGGCGAGCTGACGCCCGACGTGCTGCTGCTCGACCTGAAGATGCCGGTGCTCGACGGGCTCGGCGCGCTGGAGCGGCTGGCCGGCTCGGCCACGCGGGTGGTGGTGCTGACGTCCGTGAGCGACCGGTCCGACGTCGGCCCGGCGATGCGGGCGGGGGCCGCGGGCTTCCTCTACAAGGACGTCGATCCGTCCGCGCTGGTCCAGGCCGTGCGGGCGGTGCACAACGGGCAGGTGCTGCTCGCGCCGGAGGCGGCCGAGGCGATGTTGTCCGCCCCGGCGGCCGTGGCCGCCGCGCCGGGGCCGGCGCCGCTGACCGAGCGCGAGCGGGAGGTGCTCGCGCTGATCGCGGCCGGGCGGTCCAACAGGGAGATCGCGCGCAGCCTCGCCGTCGCGGAGAAGACGGTCAAGACCCACGTGTCGAACGTGCTGATGAAGCTGGGCGTCCAGGACCGGACCCAGGCCGCGCTGTACGCAGTGCGGCACGGCCTGGCCTGATCAGCCGGGATCAGCCGGTCAGGTGTCCTTCTTCTTGTTGGACTCCTCGTGGCTGGCCGGCGGGTTGTACTCCTTGACGGGCGGCGGCGGCGTCCAGTGCTTGGTGGGCTTGCGCGGCGGGACCACGATCTTGGTCTTGGCCGTCTTGAGCCAGGTGTAGCCCTTGATGCCGAGGCGCTTGAGCTCTTCCTTGTCGATGTTCTCCATGCCCTGGTCGACGTCGTACGCGATGACGCCGAGCTTGGCGACGGCCACGCCCCTGGTGCCCTTCTTCATGGTGACCTGGAAGTTCAGCCAGTCCGTCTTGCCCTTCTGCAGGACGAATCGGCCCCAGCACCAGAACCAGCGGCCCTCCCAGGTGCACTTCGTGCCCTTCGGCGCCCCCCAGCGCAGCGTGGGCACCACGCCCTTGGGCACCTGCCCGCCGATCCAGTAATAGTCGGCGTAGTACGGCCCTAAATTCTTCGCTTTGAGGTAGTAAGTGATCTTTCCGCCGCTTCTGGTGCGGTTGTTGTACTTAACGGAGATCTTGAAGTTCGAGAACGGCTTGGCGGCGGCCCGCGTCGTCGTGGTGGTCACGGTGGTCGCGGTGGTCGCAGTGGTCGCGGCCTCTGCCTGGGCCGGGGCCGCCAATGGCACGGCGGCCAGGCCGCTGACTAACAACAGGCTGAAGCTCTTGCGCATGTGACGGCTCCCCGTACGGTGCTGGAAATCCCCGATCTTCTCCGTGATTATTGCGTAGGGCAAATTTTTCGCAAACAGCGATGATCTTTCGTGACTTGGGATGGATTGCGGGCTTTTCGCATGGTTCATCACGCTTCGATCGGGGGTCTCAGCGCAAGGGGAGGACCAGGTGCCGGAGACGCACCCATTACAGCCCGGCGATCCGCGATCTCTGGGCGCCTACCGGCTGCTGGCGCGCCTCGGCAAGGGGGCCCAGGGGGTCGTCTTCAAGGCGGCGGGCCCCGACGGGCGGCTCGTCGCCATCAAACTGCTGAACACGCTGCTCGACCGGCCCGGACTTGACGGGGAACGGTTCCTGCGCGAGGTCGCCGCCGCGCGCCGGGTGGCCCAGTTCTGCACCGCGCAGGTGCTGGGGGCCAACCTGGACGGCGAGCAGCCGTACATCGTGAGCGAGCTGGTCGAGGGGGTGTCCCTCCAGGTCGTGGTGCAGCGGGAGGGGCCGCGCCAGGGCGGGGCGCTGTACCGGCTGGCCGTCGGCACCGTCACCGCGCTGGCCGCCATCCACCGGGCCGGGATCGTCCACAGGGACTTCAAGCCGAGCAACGTGCTGCTGGGGACCGACGGGCCGCGCGTGATCGACTTCGGCATCGCCAGGGCCTTGGACTCGGCGATGACGATCAGCAGCGGGGTGGTCGGGACGCCGGCGTACATGTCGCCCGAGCAGATCTCGGGCGAGCGCGTGGGGCCCGCCGGCGACATGTTCAGCTGGGCGCTCACCATGCTGTACGCCGCCACCGGGCGGCCCGCGTTCGGCCAGGACAGCCTGCCAGCGGTCATCTACCGGGTGATGAACGAGGAGCCGGACCTGTCGGCGCTGCCCGGCGAGCTGCGGCCGTTGGTGCAGGCGTGCCTGAGCAAGCGCGCCGAGGACCGGCCCACGGCGGCGGACGCGCTGTTCGCCCTGCTGGAGAACCAGGGGACGGCGGCCGAGCTGGACGCCGAGGTCGCCCTCAACACCGGCTCCCGGCTCGCCGCCGACCACCCCGGCCCCGCCCCTTCGAGCCCGCCGCCTTCCGGTCCTTTCCCGGGCGCCGGGCCGTCCGGGCCGTCCGGGCCTGCCGGGGGGATGAAGGCTCCGGGGCCGGTAGGAGGTCGGGGGCCGCAGGGGGCGCCCGCGGCGTCCGGGTGGGCCAATCCGTCCGGGTGGGCCAATCCGTCCGGGGCGTCCTACGCCCCGCCACCTGCGACGCCCGCCGCCCGGCCGCCGCAGGCGGGTGAGGCCGGGGGAGGGCAGGCCGGGGCGCCGTTCGGCGGGCCCGGGGCGGGCGGCCGGCAGGAGGGGGACACGCGGTACGTCCGGCAGACGCCCGCCGGACCCTTCGGACAGCCGCCGCAGCTTCCGCCGCCGTACCCCATGGGGCCGCGGCAGGCGCCGGCCGGCAGCGGCAACGACGCGTTCTTCAGGCACGCCCCCGCCGTCGAGCCGCCCGACGAGGCCAAGGCCAGGCGCAGGCGCGCGATCATGGTGTCCGGCGCGCTGGCCGTGGCGCTCGCGCTGGCCGGCGGCGTGCTGTTCCTGGGGCCGAGGATGTTCGGCCAGGAGACCCCGCCGAGCCCCCGCGCGGCGGCCGAGGCCACCACGTCCCTGGCCCCGAGCCCCGGTCTGCCCACCGTCCAGCCCACGGCCCAGCCCACTGTCCAGCCCACTGCGACGCTGCCCGCCACCGCCACCCCGCCGTCCACACCGGTCGCGAGCCCCACCCTCACGCCCATGCCCACGCAGACGGTCCCGCCGCCGCAGGCCGTCGCCGCCCTCGGCAAGCAGGACGGCAAGTCGCTCAAGGGCCACACCAAGGGCGTCCAGACGATCTCCGCCCTGTCCCTGGGCGACGGCAGGACCTGGCTGGTGTCCGGCGGCCAGGACGGCCGCGTCCGCCTGTGGGACCTGGGCAGGCACAAGCCGCTGGCCACCATGAGGGGCCACAGCGAGGAGGTGTACGCCGTGGCCGCCGTCATGATGGGCAAGACCCCGATGGCGGTGTCCGGCGGCTACGACGGCAGCGTCCGCCTGTGGAACCTCAAGACGCACAAGGGCAAGGTCCTCGGCTGGCACGGTGACGCCGTCTACTCGGTCGCGCTGACCAAGGCGGGCGGCAAGTGGATCGCCGTGACCGGGGACGCCAACGGCTGGCTGCGCTTCTGGGACCTGAAGAGGCGCAAGGCCACCGGCGGGGCCGTCAAGGCCCACCGCACGTCCGTGAACTGGCTCAACGCCACCCACCTCGGTGACCGGGCGATCGTCGTCTCGGCCGGCGAGGACGCGACCCTGCGCCTGTGGGACGTTACCCGCCACAAGCCTTACGGAAAGGCGTACAAGGGGCACGCGAAGGGCGTGTACGCGGTGACCACCGGCAGGCTCGGAGACCGGACGGTGGTCGCGTCCGGCGGCAAGGACCGGAAGATCCGGATCTGGGACCCGAAGACCGGCAAGACCATCGGCTCGCCCCTATCCGGCCACAAGAAGATCATCTACTCCCTGTCCTTCGGCACGCTGGGCGGCCGCACGGTCCTGCTGTCCGGCTCGACCGACGGGACCATCCGCCTCTGGGACCCCGAGACGCACAAGCCCCTGGGCAAACCCGTCAGGGCCCACAAGCGCGGCGTGTACGCGGTCGGGATCGTCCCCTCGGACGGCGGCCCGGTCGTCGTGTCGGCCGGCAAGGACAAGGTCATCCGCCTCTGGAGGCCGAAGCAGGAGGCCGGCTCCTGAGCCGCCTACGAGTGGCGTACCGGCTCGAAGATGGCGTGATGGGCGGCCACCAGTGCGCGGCGGACGGCCCGGTCGAGCTCCCGCAGGGCCGTGGCCCTGGCCGCGACCTGCGTCGAGGTGAGCCCGCGGTCGTCGGCCAGGACGAGGACGGCGGCCAGCCGGGTGGCCAGCGTGGAGACGCGGTGGGCGCGGGCCGGGTAGCCGGGGGCCAGCTCGCCGCCGCGCTGCGGCCGGTCGGGCCGGGCCTGGACCGGGCCGTCGACGCCGGTCAGCGCCTCGGTGGCGGCGCGCATGGCCGACGACAGCTCGTGCTCGGCCTCGGCCAGCGAGGGCAGGTCCTGGCGCACGGGCCCGGCGTCGTGCACCTCCAGGCGGGTGCCCACGTACGAGGAGCCGCGCCGGTCGGGGACGGGCACCAGGCCGAGCCGCCGGTCGCGCAGCACGGCCACCGCGGCCTGCCCGGCCTCGACGGCGGAGGAGTTGAACGTCGCCGGCCCGGACAGCCCCAGCGGGTCGCCGGGCGCGGGAAGGGCGAGCCGGAACTCGTGCAGGCCGTCGGACCGCAGGTTTGCGAGGTATTTACGCAGCGGCACGTCACCGGCGACGACGGGCCCCGCGACGGCTTCCACGTGGTCAGCCGCCTCGTCGAGGCCGACGTGACCGGAGAGCCACGCGTTGCCCCAGGCGACCAGCGAGGGACAGACAGGTGATTCAGGGTGCACCGATCCACGATAAGCGCTCGCCCTGCAATAGGTTTGTCCCCAGGGTGACTCCAAAGGTCTCCAGAGTGACTCCAAGGGAGGGAACGGGGATGGGTGGTCAGGTGCTGCGGCTCCAGGACGTCGCCGTCAGGCGCGACGGGGCGGCCCTGCTGCGCGGCATCGACTGGACGGTCAACGAGGACGAGCGCTGGGTCGTCATCGGTCCCAACGGCGCGGGCAAGACCACGTTGTTGCAGGTCGCCGCGACGCTGCTCTATCCGACCGAGGGCGTGGTCGAGGTGCTGGGGGAGCGGCTGGGGCAGACCGACGTGTTCGACCTGCGGCCGCGCATCGGGCTGGCGAGCGCCGCGCTGGCCGAGCGCATCCCGCCGGAGGAGAAGGTCATCGACCTCGTCCTGACGGCCTCGTACGCCATCATGGGCCGCTGGACGGAGGAGTACGACTCCAACGACGTGACCAGGGCCGTCGAGCTGATCGACATGATGGGCGCGGCCCACCTGATCAGGCGGCGGTTCGGCACCCTGTCGGAGGGCGAGCGCAAGCGGGTGCAGATCGCCCGCGCGCTCATGCCCGACCCCGAGATGCTCCTGCTCGACGAGCCGGCCGCCGGCCTCGACCTGGGCGGCAGGGAAGACCTGGTGCGCCGGCTGTCGGCGCTGGCCGGCGACTACCGCTCGCCGACGCTGGTGCTGGTGACGCACCACGTCGAGGAGGTGCCGAGCGGGTTCACGCACGGCCTGCTGCTGCGGCACGGGTCCGTGGTGGCGCAGGGGCCGCTCGACCACGTGATGACGGCCGACAACCTCTCCCGTACGTTCGGGGTGCCGCTGACGCTCGACCGGAGTGCCGAGGGCCGCTGGTACGCCAGGGCACACTGACCTCACTGGATCACCATTTATGCGGATATCGGTCGCCTAAAGGCGAAACGAAATATCATGCACCGAGTCGGTCCCCTCGACTCCGGAGCTTCGCCATGTCGACCGAGCAGCTCGTCGTCGCCCTCGTCGTGGTCGCGGCGATGGGATTCGTGGTGGCCCGCAGCATCCGCATCATCCCGCAGGCCACGGCCGCCATCATCGAACGGCTGGGCCGCTACCACCGCACGCTGACGCCCGGCCTCAACGTGGTGGTCCCGTTCGTCGACCGCATCAAAGACCTGATCGACCTGCGGGAACAGGTGGTCTCGTTCCCGCCGCAGCCGGTGATCACGTCCGACAACCTGGTGGTGTCGATCGACACGGTCATCTACTTCCAGGTCACCAACCCCAAGGCGGCCACGTACGAGATCGCGAACTTCCTGATCGGCGTCGAGCAGCTCACCGTCACCACGCTGCGCAACGTGGTCGGCGGCATGGACCTGGAACGCACGCTGACCTCGCGCGAGGAGATCAACACCGAGCTGCGCGGCAGCCTGGACGAGGCCACCGGCAAGTGGGGCATCCGGGTCAACAGGGTCGAGCTGAAGGCCATCGACCCGCCCGTCTCCATCCAGGACTCGATGGAGAAGCAGATGCGCGCCGACCGGGACAAGCGCGCCGCCGTGCTGGCCGCCGAGGGGCAGCGCCAGGCGGCGATCCTGGCCGCCGAGGGCGACAAGCAGGCGGCCGTGCTGCGCGCCAGGGGCGAGGCGGAGGCGGCCGTGCTGCGGGCGCAGGCGGACGCCGAGGCCCAGGCCATGCGCGCCAAGGGCCAGGCGGACGCGATCGGCATGGTGTTCAAGGCCATCCACGACGGCAGGCCCGACCAGAGCCTGCTGGCCTACCAGTACCTCCAGACCCTGCCCGAGATCGCCAAGGGCGACGCCAACAAGGTCTGGATCGTGCCCTCGGAGATGGGCAAGGTGCTGGAAGGGCTGGGCGGGCTGTTCGCCCCGCCCGCCCCGAAGAACCCCGAGGGATAACTCAAACACATGTACGGATAAATACCGGACTAAGTGGGTATAAATCAGTACATGAAGGGTGATCGGGTGGAGATCGTCATCGACGCGGGCGGCTCCCCGCGAACCTACGAGGTCACGGCCACCCGCGCGGGCCGGCGTGTCGAGGTGGCCAACCGGCGCGGGCTGGTGGAGGTGAGCGAGGTCACCCGCAGCGGCACGCCGGTACGCACGGCCCGCTTCATGTCCAGCCGGATCCTCGCCCTCGTGGAGCATCCGGCCGACGAAGCCGCCGGGGACGACTAGCGGAAGTCCGCCACGTGGTCCTCGGCCCACTGGCGGAAGGTCAGCGCGGGCCGGCCGAGCAGGCGCTGCACCGTGTCGGTCACCCGCTCCGGGTTGTGCACCGCCGCCCCCCAGCCCTTCAGCGCGGCCTCCACGAACCCGGGATCGCCCCAGGCGGCCGTCAGGTGCGCGCGGGCCTCGTCCAGCGGCTGCTCCTCCCAGCGCACCTCGTGCCCGGCCACCTCGCCGATGATCCGCACCTGCTCGGCCTGGGTGAGCTGCTCGGGGCCGGAGAGCACGTACTTGCCGCCCGTGTGGCCGGCCGAGGTGAGCACGTGCGTGGCCACCGCGGCGATGTCCTTCTCGTGGATCAGCGCTCTGACCGCCTGACCGAACGGCCAGCGCACGACCCCCTGCCGGATCTGGGGGGCCCAGCCCAGCGTGTTGGCCGCGAAGCCGCCGGGGCGCAGGAACGTCCAGGCCAGGTCGGAATGCCGGATCAGCCGCTCGACACTCTGGTGGAACAGCGTCGGCTCCTCGCCGTCGGCCAGGTCCTCGACGTCGGCGGACAGGTAGACCACGCGGCGGGCGTGCCGGGCCAGGGCCGTCACCGCGTCCGCGGTCGCCGCCTCGGAGTAGCCGGGCCACAGCAGGAAGACGCTCTCGACGTCCCGCAGCGCCGGTTCAAGCGTCTCGGGCACGGTCAGGTCGCCGCGCACCGCCTCCACGCCCTCGGGAAGCCGGGCCTTGTCAGGGTTCCTGACCAGCGCCCGCACGTCCAGGCCCGCCTCCGCGAGCTGGGAGACCACATGTTTGCCCACATTGCCGGTAGCGCCGGTCACCAGGATCTTGCTCATGGCCCCGACGGTAGGACCTCAAGTTAAGTTCAGGTCAACCCCGGCCGTACCTGGATCGTGCCGTCGCGGCGGATGCGGGTCTCGAACATGGGCGCGGGCGCGGTCGCCGGACCGTGCTTCACCGAGCCGTCGGTCAGCCGGAACGTGCTGCTGTGCCACGGGCAGACCACGCACGCCTCGCCGTCCTCCATGACCAGCCGGCCCTGGTGCAGCGGGCCGGCCAGGTGCGGGCAGCGGTCGGCCAGCACGGTCACCCCGTCGCCCTGGCGCAGCACGAAGAGCTGGATGTAGCCGAGCCGGCGCGCGACCGGCCTGCCGTCGGGCAGGTCCTTGAGCGGGCACAGGTCGTGCCAGCCCAGCGGTACGAGATGGGCGACCTGCGGCGCGTGGTTGGCCCCCGCGGCCTGGCGGTAGGCCATGTGGCCGCCGAGGTAGCCGCCCAGCCCGCCGAGCCCGAGCCCGACGTAGGACAGCACGCGCCCGGCCCGCTCGGCGCCGCGCAGCCGGGCCACCAGCGAGGCCGACATCAGGCCCAGGGCGGCCATGTTGGCGGCCATGTGCACGAAGCCCACGCGCTGCTGCTCGCGGTGGAGCGAGGACCAGTCGGTCAGCCCGGCCGCCGCCGTGGGCAGCGCGTTGCCGATGCCCGTGGCCAGGAGCAGCCTGCTCGCCCGGGGATCGGCGTGGGCCAGGTCGAGCACGGCGGCCGACAGCCAGCAGCCGAGGGTGACCGTGGCCAGCGGCGGGTGCAGCGGTTTCCCCGTGGGCACGCCGTGCAGCAGGTCGCGCAGAGTGCCCTGACGCAGGCGCTCGCGTACGACCTTGGCCAGCCCCCGGATCGGTTTGTCCATCGCCTTCGACTTCTCAAGTCGATCGGCGAGGTCAACCGGACCGACGAAACCCCGCAATTGCCGACGCTTCGCTCGCACTGTCTCTTTCACGACAAGTCCCCTACCCCGGCCTTGACGGGATCACTCGGCGAGGTGTCCCCTGGCCACGGAGAGTTCTACCAGCTCCAGCGCGTACGCGCCGAGCGAGGCCGATCCCTCCTGGATGATCCGCACCTTCTCCCTGACCTCGCCGGCCGTCACCTTGAACAGCGGCCACGTGCCGCCCTCGGTGTGGTGGTTGGCCAGGATGGGCGCGAACCGGTCGAGAGCCTTGGCGAACCTGGCCTCCGGCGTCCGCCTGGCCTCGAACTCGTCCCAGAGCTCCCGCAGCCGGGCGCCCTGCTCCGCGGGGAGCAGGCCGAAGATGCGATCGGCCGCGGCGGTCTCGGCGGCGGCCTGGGCGGCGACCGCCACGTGGTCGTAGACGAAGGTGTCGCCGGCGTCGATCTCGACCAGGTCGTGCACGAGTAACATCGCCACCACCCGCTGGAGGTCCGTCCCGGGTGGGGCGTGCTCGCCGAGGACCATCGCCAGCGTGCCCACGTACCAGGAGTGCTCGGCGGAGTTCTCCCGCCGCGACCCGTCGATCAGATGGTTGCGGCGGATGATCCGCTTCAACTTGTCGATCTCGACGGCGAACGCGATCTGGGCGTACAGGCGGTCCTCTTCTGGCGCGATAGTCACGCGCGACACCCTAATGTGCGGTGATCACCCCGGTTGGTGAAATCGTGACCGGAACTCCGTTGAACACTGCGTTACCACTTGGGATATCCAGGGCGGATTCGTCCGTCAGCACGTTCGTGTTGACACCGGCGTGTTGGGCCGCCACCTGCTGCGTGCTGCCCGCGTGCCCCCAGCCGTGCGGCAGGCTCACCACGCCCGGCATGATCGTGTCGGTGGGCTCCAGCGTCACCGTGAGGCTGCCGGTGGCCGAGGTGACCACGGCCTGGCCGGTCAGGCCCAGCCTGGCCACGTCGGCGGGGTTGATCTGGAGCGTGCAGGTGTTGCTGCCGCCGACCAGCGGGCCCACGTTGTGCAGCCAGCTGTTGTTGGAGCGCAGGTGCCGCCGTCCGATCAGCACGACGTCCGGCGGCTCCTCCGCCAGCCCGCCGCGCAGGCGCTCGACGTCCTCGACGAGCTGCGGCGGGGCCAGCTCGATCACACCGGAGGCGGTCTTCAGCACCTCGGGCAGCCGGGGCTCCAGGGCGCCGAGGTCCAGGCCGTGCGGGTGGTCCAGCAGCTTGCGCAGCGACAGGTCGCCCTTGCCGGCCCACTCGCCGTACGGGCCGAGCCGGAGCATGAGGTCCAGCCTGCGCTCGGCGCCCGTCTCGCCCTCCAGCGCGGCCCGCAGCGCGGCCACGTCGTGTCCCTCGACGCCGGAGCCGGGGGTCTGCACGGCCTTGCGCAGCATCTCGCCGATCAGGAACTCGTCCAGGTCCGCTTCCGGCCCGTCCGGTCCGTGCGGCCCTTCCAGTCCGGACGCGATCGCGGCCAGCCTGGCCAGGATCCGGGCCTCGCTGGGCCGTCCGTCCAGCGGGAGCGCGGGACGCGAGTAACGGGCGTAGTTGCGTACGGCGAACCCGAGCAGCGCGAAGTCGTAGTGGCCCGACTGCAGCACGCGCGGCGGCGGCAGGATCACGTGCGCGTGCCGGGTGGTCTCGTTCAGGTACGGGTCGACGCTCACCATGAAGTCGAGCCCGGCGAAGGCCGTCGCCAGCCGGTCGCCGTGCGGCGCGGACAGCACCGGGTTGCCCGCGACCGTGACCAGCATCCTGACCTGGCCCTCGCCCGGCGTCTCGATCTCGTCGGCCAGCGTGGCCACCGGCAGCTCGCCGTTGGCCTCGGGCAGCCCCCGCACCCGGCTGCGCCACCGGCCCACCGCGTACGGCCGCCGCCGCGCCCCGAACTCGGTCGCCGGCTTGGGGAACATGGCCCCGCCCGGCCGGTCGAGGTTGCCGGTGAGCACGTTGAGCACGTCCACGAGCCACTGGGCCAGCGTGCCGAACTCGGTCGTGCAGGTGCCCATCCGGGCGTACACGGCGGCCGTCCGCGCGCCGGCCAGCTCCCTGGCCAGCCGGACGATCGTCGCCGCCGGCACCCCGGTACGCCGGGCCACCGCCTCCGGCGGGAAGTGCTTGGCCGCCTCGCGCACCTCGGCCAGCCCGTTGACCTCGTGCCACGGCCTGGCCAGATCCTCGGCGAACAGCGTGTGCACGATCCCGAACAGCAGGTACGCGTCCGAGCCCGGCCGGACGAAGACGTGCTCGTCGGCCAGCGCCGCCGTCCTGGTCCGGCGCGGGTCCACCACGACGAGCCTGCCGCCGCGCCGGCGCAGGGCCTTGAGCCGGCCGGGGAAGTCGGGGGCGGTGCACAGCGAGCCGTTCGACTCCAGCGGGTTGGCGCCGAGCATCAGCAGGAAGTCGGTCCGGTCCAGGTCGGGGACCGGGACGGCCAGCGGGTGGCCGAACATCAGGCCGCTGGCGACGTGCTTGGGCATCTGGTCGGCGGTGGCGGCGGTGAAGACGTTGCGGGTGCCGAGCGCCTTGACCAGCGGCCCGGCGTAGAGGCCGCCGGCCATCGTGTGGGCGTTGGGGTTGCCCAGGTAGACCGCCACCGACCGGCGTCCGTACCGCTCGGTGACGCGGGCCAGGCCCCGCCCGACGGCCTCGAACGCCTCCTCCCAGCTCGCCTCGCGCCACTGGTCGCCCTCGCGGATCAGCGGCTTGCGCAGGCGGTCGGGGTCCTCGTCGAGGCGGCCCAGGCTCGCGCCCTTGGGGCAGATGAACCCCTTGCTGAAGGGGTCGTCCCGGTCGCCGCGGACGCCGGTGACGTGGCCGCCGTCGTCGAGGGTGAGCGTCAGGCCGCAGACGGCCTCGCAGAGGGGACAGGTGCGGTGGACGGTCGAGGTCATCGCGACTCCTGAGTTCGCCAGGTGAACTCATCTTGGCCCGTCCCGTCCGCATGGGGAAGCCCCGGGAGCCCCCGCGGTCCCCGGGGCCGTTCCCAGGGAGACGTCCCGCCTTCCCTAGGTCATCGGACGACCTGCGGCAACGCCGGCGGCGCGCGCAGATCGTGCGGCTCCTCAAGGTCGGACCGCAGCGGCGTCCAGGAGCGGCGGCCGTACAGGCGTTCCAGGCCGGGAGCGGTCACGCCGGGCAACTCGTCCCGCCGGACGATCTCCACCAGCAGCAGCTGGGCCCGGTCGCGGTGCCTGTGGACGGTGGCGCTCCTGGCCCAGCAGGCCGCCGCGATCTCCTCGGCGTACGCGTCGAACTCCTCGGCCGAGATGCCCGCCCGCGTCATGACCAGCGCCTTCTCGCCCCTGGCCGACGGCGTGATCCAGAGCACCAGCGGGATCCGTCCCGCCCGGGTGTGCATGGTCGTCTCCAGGCAGACCCGCTGCAGGCGGTGGCGGGAGACCACGCACCAGAAGTGGGCCAGGGCCCAGTTGCGGCCGGTCCTGGTGGCGGCGGGCGCCGAGACGGCGCTGCTCAGCAGGACGAACGGCACCCAGTGGCCGTCCCGCGCGGCGCCCAGCAGGGCCAGGACGAACAGCCCCAGCCCCGCCAGCACCATGAGCTCGCTGCGGACGCGCCAGATCCGCGTCAGCGGGCCCCCGCCGCCCGCGCCCGGGAGGTCCTCGACGGCCGGGTAGATCTGGTTGCGCGGGTTCCTCGACATGTCAGGACACCTCCTCGGGCACCCGTGACGCCACCGTGAGCTGGTCGAAGCGTGGGTCGCGGTAGGCGCGGGCGCCGAAGCCCGTCCTGGTGACCGTCCAGCCCCGGTAGATGGCGAACTCGTCCGGCTCCATGCAGATCTCGCGGTCCGTCCATGCGATCAGATCCCGGATCCGGGACTTGATTCGGCCGAGCCCCTTGGTACCTTGTGAGTACATAGAAGACCCCTTTCGCGGCATTTCCAGAGGTGGCTTCTTCGCCGGGTCGCAGGTCGGGTCCCGTCCCGCCGCAGGGTGGCAGCCCATATGCGGCGAACGCGGATCCGGTCTCGGCCCGGCATTTTCTTCCTGCTCCGATGAGCGACACGCTTTTCAGGCGATGGGACGGTCCTTCCGGCAAGCGGCCTCCCTCATGTGGACATTCGTATCCGGGACGGCTCCGTTGCCGGTGAGGCGGCCCTCGCGCGGGCGCCCGATCGTGAGCGGAGAGCCCGACGTGCGAGGCCGTTTCGTCATCCCGGCCTCCCCTCGTCGGTCGAGAACCCTCCTGGCTCGATCGTCCTCCGCGTTCGGTGATGCTGCAATACATCGAGCAAGGGAAGAATTAAGTTTCTTCGCAGATTGCCGTTCTAGTTGCCGTGCAACTTGCACGCGTTCTGTCAGGGGCACATGAGACCTCCAGGACGGCCGTAAATCCTCCCCCTGACCTCTATACCTACGTGAAGCCTTGTCTTGCTCCCACGCTCTCTCCGTGAAAGCCTTCGGGCAACCCCATGCGGCAGAGTTCGTGCAAGTTGCAGTGTAAGATTGAGTGAACGGCCCACAAACCGGGTTGCCAAACGATCCGTTCCCGCCACACCTTCATTCCCGACAAGGAGAGTGGACGGTGCCATCGCAGCAGGGCAGTCCGACAGTGCGCAGGCTCCGCCTAGGCCAGGAGTTGCGCCTCCTTCGCGAACGACGGAAGTTCACCGGGGCCCGGGCGGCGCGCGAGCTCGGCTGGTCGGCCAGCAAGGTCAGCCGCATCGAAGCCGCGAAGACCATGCCGAGCGCCGCCGACATCAAGGCGCTGGGCGAGCTCTACAGCCTCGACGGCGACAGACTTGACGAACTCTTCGGCCTCCTGCGAGATGCGGAGCAGCGTGGGTGGTGGGAAGATTATGAAGACTCCCTGCCCGAGGAGTACATCAGGCTTCTCGGGCTGGAGGCGGAGGCGACGGTTCAGCGCAACTGGGAACCCCAGTTGGTGTCCGGTCTCCTCCAGACCGAGGACTACGCGCGAGAGGTCATCCTCTCCGCGCGCGGAATCGTCCGGATCACGCACAGCGGCGTGCGCAGTCGCGTCGAGGCCCGCCTCGACCGGCAGCAACGGGTTCTGCACCGGCCCGATCCCTGCCGCCTCAACGTGGTGCTCGACGAAGCGGTGCTGATGCGGCGCTTCGGGGAGCCCTCGGTCATGCGGGAGCAGATGGAACACCTCATCGAGGTCTCCCTGTTGCCGCACGTCAACGTCCGGGTGTTGCCGCTGGACTCGCTCCATCCGGTCAATACCGGGGCGTTCATTCATCTGAAGTTCACCGGTTTCGACGATGTCGTCTATTTGGAGCACTTGTACACTGCTCACTTCGTAGAGGACCTCGAACGAGTCGCCGGCTATGAGAACGCTTTTGACCACATGTGGGCAGAGGCACTCGACGAGGACGAATCCCGCGTACTCATCCAACGCAAAGCCATGTTGTGGCGGCGCTAGAGCGCGCGGTCCCAGTAGGCAGGCAAAGGGGCCTGCCTATACCTTTTGGGGAGAAAATGCACACCACTACTACGATCCGGGCCTGGCGGAAGAGCAGCTTCTGCAACGGAGCGTCTTCTTGCGTCGAGGTCGCACCTCTGGGCGACGGCAACGTCGCCCTGCGGGACAGCAAGGTGCAGGACGGCCCGGTGCTCGTCTTCACGCCGTCCGAGTGGGCGGCCTTCACGGCCGGCGTGCGCGGCGGTGAGTTCGACCTGGACTCCCTGGCCGCCAGCGCGTGAAAAGCGGCCCTGGCGAGTTGGTGGCACACCCTCGCAGGGCCGCTCAGGACGAGCCCGGACGGCCACGACCGCACTTCGGCCGCCCAACGGCCCTGGCCCCTCGCGCGCCGAGCCCCAAGGCCCCCTTCTCCCCGAAACATCGCGCGCGCCGGGCCGGCCGGTCAGCGCATGGCCCGGCGGCGGACCAGGAAGAGGCTGCTCAGGCCCGCCAGTACGGCCAGGCCCGCCATCGCGACGGCGGCCATGAGGGAGGCCGAGACGGTCCCGTGGCCCTGGCTCAGCGAGATGAACAGGGTGCCCACGGTCGAGACGCCGATGACATGGCCGAGCTGCATCACGGTGAGCAGCGCGCCGCTCGCGTCCGCCGCGTAGGCGCCGTCCACCTGCTCGGTCGCCATGTTGGTCACCGCCACCTGCACGCCGAGCCCGGCGCCGATGAGGGCGCTCATGACCGCGTACAGGACGCCGCCGTCGGCGGCGAGGCCGAGGCCGAGGTAGGCGGGCGCGGCCACCACGTAACCGACCGGGACGAGCGGGCGCTGCAGCCCCGCGGGCAGCCGCGGCCACAGCAGGCCGACGATGCCGAAGGCGAGCGCGCACGGCACCAGCATCATGCCCGAGCCGAGCGGGGAGAGGTGCAGGTCGCCCTGGAGGTGCAGGGCCGAGGTGAACAGGAACGCGCCCCAGGTCGCCGGGCCGAACAGCAGGATCGCCAGGCCGGGACGCATGCCCGGCGCGGCCAGCACCTTGGCGTCCACCAGCGGACGCCCGCCCCGACCGGTCACCCAGCGCTCGACCCGGACGAACGCCACGAACATCACGACACTGAGCCCCATCGACACCCAGCCCCAGACGGGCCAGCCCAGGTCACGTCCGAGCACCAGCGGCACCACGAACAGCAGCACGGCCGCGGACAGGGTCACCAGGCCCCACGGGTCGAGCCCGGTCCTGCCGCCGCCCTCGTCGGCGGGCAGGGCGCGGAACCCGATGCCGAGCAGCACCGCCCCGACCGGCACGAGCACCAGGAACACCACCCGCCAGCCGGCTCCGAACCCGAGCAGGATGCCGCCGAGCGCCTGGCCCACGACGATGCCGCCGCTGATCACCAGTGACCAGAGCCCGATCGCCCGTCCGCGGGCCGCGCCCTGGTAGTTGCGCTGGATCAGGGTCAGCACCTGCGGCATCATCATGGCCGCGCCGGCGCCTTGGGCGAGGCGGAAGCCGATCAGCCAGCCCGTCGAGGGCGCGAGGCCGGCGCCGAGCGTGGTGACGGTGAACACGGCCAGGCCGCCGAGGAAGGCGTTGCGGTAACCGAAGAGGTCGCCGATCCGGGCGCCGGTGATCAGAAGGACGGCATAGACGATGGTGTAGCCGGCGACGATCATCTGCAGCCCCGCGCCGGAGGAGTGCAGGTCCGCCTCGATGGTCGGGGTGGCCACGTTGACGATGTTGACGTTGAGGATGGCCAGGAACTGCCCGACGAGGATCACTGCGAGGAGCAGACCGCTGGCCTTGGCCCTGTCCGGTGGGGTGACCTGGACAGGAGAGACTACTGTGGCGGATTCGGTCATGTGTTTCATTATTCTGCGAACCCGATACCAGTAACGAGAGTCCCTTTATACTGGTATTGGCGGCACCTGGATAAGTGTGCGCGGATGCCCCCATAGTGGAGGTGTGACCGTGACCGAGGCAAGACGTACGGATCTGGCGGCGTTCCTCCGGACCCGCCGGGAGCGCATCACCCCCGAGATGGTGAACCTCGCGCCGGGCCCCCGCAGGCGTACGCCGGGGCTGCGCCGCGAGGAGGTCGCCCAGCTCGCCGGGGTGGGCGTCACCTGGTACACGTGGCTGGAGCAGGGCCGGCCGATCAACGTCAGCGGCCAGGTGATCGACGCCGTCGCCCGTACGCTCATGCTGGACAACGCCGAGCGTCAGCACCTCTACCGGCTCACCGGCCAGGCCGAGGCCCCCGCCGTCGCCGACGCCAGCCGCATGCCGCCCGAGATGCAGGGCATCCTCGACCAGCTCGGCGACATGCCCGCCTCCGTCACCAACAGCCGTTCCGACCTGCTGGCCTGGAACGCCGCCTACGCCACCCTGTTCCCGCACGTCGTCGAGGCCCCGGACGGCGAGCGGAACTCGTTGTGGCAGACGTTCGTCAACACGCGGGCCACGACCACCCTCGTCAACCGCGAGTCGGAGCTGCCGCGCGCGGTCGCGGTCTTCAGGGGCGCCTACAGCCGGCACGCCGACGACCCCTGCTGGCAGGACTTCGTGCGGCGGCTGAGCGCGGAGAGCGCCGAGTTCGCCCGCATGTGGGCCAGGCAGGACGTGGCCGAGCCGGGCCCCCGCGTGAAGGTCTTCAAGCACGAGGTCGCCGGCGACCTCCGCTTCAGCACGACCAGCCTGAACGTCTCCGCCACGCCCGAGACGCGGCTGATCGTCTACAGCCCCAAGGACGACGCCACCAGGTCCGCTTTGGCCTGGTTGATGGGAACTGGTGATACCAAGTCCTAATCTGCCGCCCATAGAATGCTCGATCCGTAAAAGTCTGGATCGAGCGGAAATGGCGGTAGATGAGACTCCCCCGTGTTCTACCGGTGCTGGTCGTCGCCGCCTCCCTCGCGGCGTGCTCGTCGGCGCCTGACAAAGAGCCGCAGAGCAAGCAGGTCGAGCAGCAGGCGGCCGGGTCGCCGAGCTCGAAGCCGAAGCCCACGCGGCGGCCGTTCACCATCTCCTTCGGCGGCGACGTGCACTTCGAGGGCGTGCTGCGCGGCCGGCTCGCCAACCCGGGCACCGCGCTCGGGCCCATCGCGAACGTGCTGCGCAAGGCCGACCTGACGATGGTCAACCTGGAGACCGCCATCACCACGGCCGGGACGCCCGCGCCCGGCAAGCAGTTCACCTTCCGCGCGCCGGCGACCGCGTTCAACGCGCTCAAGGCGGCCGGGGTGGACGTCGCCTCCATGGCCAACAACCACGGCATGGACTACATGGAGAGCGGCCTGGCCGACTCGCTGGCGGCCATCAAGCGCAGCAAGTTCCCGATCGTGGGCATCGGGGCGAACGCCGCGCAGGCCTACAAACCCTTCCGCAGGACGGTGAACGGCAACCGGGTGTCGATCATCGGCGCGACGCAGGTGCTCGACGCCGAGTTCATCCAGTCGTGGACGGCCACGGCCGACAAGGGCGGACTGGCCTCGGCCAAGGACGAGGCGAGCCTGCTGAGGGCCGTACGCCAGGCGCGCAAGAACTCCGACACCGTCATCGTGCACCTGCACTGGGGCACCGAGATGCAGAAATGCCCCAACGAGGCCCAGCGCTCGCTCGCCCCCAAGCTGGTCGCGGCGGGCGCCGACGTCGTGGTCGGCGGGCACGCGCACATCCTGCTCGGCGCCGGGTACCTGGACAACGCCTACGTCAGCTACGGCATGGGCAACTTCGTCTTCTACAACTCCACCCCGGGCACCACGGGCAGGACCGGCGTGCTGACGTTGACGATCAACGGCCGCAAGGTGCTCAAGGACCAGTGGACCCCGGCCACGATCCAGGGCGGCATCCCGATCCCCATGACGGGCGCGGCCAGGACCCAGGCCGTGAGCGACTGGAAGGCGCTGCGCACGTGCTCGGGGCTGGCCGCGCGGCCATGATCGATCTATCCTCCGGACAGTTCGTCCAATAGGAGGTCGCCATGCGGCGGGTCGAGTCCGGCGGGGTGCGTCCGGCGGTCTCCGAGGCGGGTGACCCCGCCGCCACCATGCCGCACGACTCCCCGGACACCCGCCGTCGGCGCGTTCCGGCTGCCGGTGCCGGTGCGGCTCGTCGCGGCGCGCAGGGACCCGTTCGTCACCCCGGCGCTGCCGGCGGCGACCGCCCGGCCGTGGCACCGCACGAACGAGGCTGGCCACTGGGCGCAGCGCAGCCACCCCGCAGCGGGCCACCGGGCAGCGCGCAGCCGCACCGCAGTGGCCCGCTGGGCGCAGCGCAGCCGCTCCGCGGCGGGCGCCGTCGCGCGAGGACGGTGCCTCCGGGCCGGCTCGTGGTCGCCGATATCGCTCGAATTGAAGATTATTCGCGAAATATCGTCTCGCAATATAGTGTCCCGGGCATTGTGCTGAACAATATGGCGGCCACCGTCGGGGAACTTTTATCGAACATATCATCGGCGGGATGTTATCCGGGGCCTCGTCTCGTGGGAGCCGCGCCGGGCCACCAGGCGTCCGCGCTGGGCCGCGGGCCGCGAGCCGGTCCGGATTCGGCGCGCCGACCAGTACGGAAATTCGGTTACGCCGCCCCATGGATTTCGCCATGGACGACGCGGCGGGCAGTCATCCGAGAAATCCCGCAAATGAGTAGGTAACGATCGTGCAGACGAGAGAAGATGAATCCGTGTCTTCGCCGCAAATGGATGATGACTGCGTCCACCCCAAAGCTCTCCGGCGGCAGCCGGCCCAACGCCGCAGCGCCCGGCGCGTCGAGCGCATGCTCGACGCCTGCGCCGAACTCCTCGACGAGACCGGCTACGAGGCCCTGTCCACCACCCGCATAGCCGAGCGGGCAGGCGTCGCGATCGGTTCGGTCTACCAGTTCTTTCCCGACAAGCGGGCCATCACCCAGGAGCTCACCCGGCGCAACGTCGAGCAGTTCGTGGCGCGGGTGGGCCTGCGGTTCATGGAGGAGGAGTACCGCGGCTGGTGGGAGGCCGTCGACGCGATCATCGACGAGTACGTCGACATGCACCGCACGGTCCCCGGCTTCCGGAGCCTGCACTTCGGCGACGTCGTCGACCTCAACCTGCTCGACTCCGACTCCGAGAACAACACGGTCATCGCGGGCAGGCTGCGCGGCCTGCTGCTCAAGGAGTTCGGGCTGGCCGACAGCGAGATGCTCGACCTGGCCGTGCTGGTCGCGGTCGAGGCCGGCGACGCGGTGCTCAAGCTGGCCTTCCGGCGCGACCCGGCCGGCGCGCCCGACATCATCGACGCCGCCAAGCACCTGATGCGGGGGTTCCTGTCGCGGCAGCTCAAGTCGTGGTCGCCGCACGTGCTGACCGAGGGCGAGGTGGGACGCTGACCGGGATCTGGGCATGACAGCGACGAGCGATCGTCACTGTCCGTCACGGGTCTCTTCGGAGGTGAAGATGTACGATCTTCCGCCGTCCGCCTTCAAGCGCAGTGCCCCCTTCGACCCCCGCCACCCCCGCCACAGGCGTGGGCCGGTCCGCGTCGCGCTCGGGCTCGCCCGGGCCGTGCGGTCCGTGGTCGCCGGCCGGATCACCGGGCCGTACCGGCGATGACCGGTCGCTGGGCGCCGGGCGCGGCCCGCTGCCGCGGCTCGGGCGCCAGGGGCGCCGGCTCCCGGTGCCGGCGCCGGGTGAGCTGCCGGTCGCCCAGCGCGGTGGCGGGCACCTGCTGGATGCGCGGCGTCACCGGCGTGCGCAGGCAGGGCAGGGGGAACGACACCGGCCGGACATCCCGGGCCTGCCGGATGTCGAGCCTGGCCTGCAGCGCGTGCAGGTTGCGTTCGGCCGTCCGGATCGCCTCCAGGCGGGCCGACAGATACCCGGCCACGCCGGGCCCGAGAGCCGAGAGAACGACGACGCAAGCCAGCGTGAAGGTCATCTGTCGAGACATGCCCATTACAGCCCCTTCCGCCCGCGTACCGCAAAGCATGCCGTATATGCCCGTTGACCTGCGTATACACGCACAGCGTGACCAGGCTTGGACGAGACGTTGCCGAATTTGCATGTGACCGGCGATGCGCATTGACCGGGCAAAGCGCCTGACGGCTCGGTAGTCTCGCAGGTGTGGCGCATGTGACCCGAGAGCACCTTGATCGTCTGCTGGAGCAGGCCCTGCTGGCCGACGACCACAGTTCCTTGGCCAGTCGGCTTTACGACGTCGCGCTCGGTTATTCGTCCGGCGACGTCTCCAGGGCGTCCATCCTCGTCCTCGCCGCCGAGGAGTGGCGAGCGGCGGGACAGCCCGCACGCGCGATGGAGTGTTTCCAGCGCGCCGTGGAGGACGGCGGCGACGCGGGCTTCGACCCGCGCGCGGGCATCGCCGACACCCTCTTCGAGCTCGAACGGCCCGACGAGGCCCGGGAGCTCATCGAGACCATCCGCGCGGAGGGCGACGTCTCCACGGCGACCGCCCACACCATCGCGGAGACCCTGGTCGCCTACGGCGATCTGCGGGGCGGCCTCGAATGGGCCACCCAGGCCGTGCTGGGCTGCGACGAGGGCGACCCCGAGCAGGTGGCGCTGCTGCGGACGCGCTACCGGATCAGGGTCGACCTCGGCCTTCCGGAGGACGAGCTCGACGAGCTCGTCTCCTAGTCGCGGAGGCCGGCCACCGGGCCCCGCGCGGGGCCCGTCTTCTCGCGCGCCCGCGAAACAGGCACCGGACGGGCCGCAACACGCTGAGGCCGGGCCGGAGGGGCCGCGACAGTGCGCGGTCGCGGCCCCTCCGGTTGAGGAAGCCGGGCGCGGCAGGCACGACCCGCGCCCGGACACATTGGCTCAGTGCAGGTCGAGACCGGGCAGCAGGCGGCTGAAGCCGTCGATCGCCGGGTAGCCGCCGGGCAGCGCCGACGCGCCCTCGATGCTCTGCACGGCCCTGGGCAGCAGGTTCGAGATCAGATTGCCGTCGACCTCCCGCACCGGCTGCCGCGCCTGACGCGGCGACTTCGCGGCGCGGGCCGAGGCGGGGGCGGTGGGCCGCTCGCCGAGCGTCATCTCGGCCGGCACCCGGGCCGCGACGGGCGTCTGCGGCAGCGCGGGGAGGGCGGGCAGCGCGGGCACCTGCAACGTCGTGGCCAGGTCACGCATCCCGCTGTCGCCGGCGGACGCGGGGAACAACGCGGGCGAGGTGCTGTTCAGCGAGGGCATGCCCCACGTCGCCCCGACGCCGCCGAGATCGGCCAGCGGGCCCATGGCGGACCTGGCCGCCGCCAGACCCGTCAGGCCGAGCCGCCTGGCCATGTCGCCGGCCGCCATGGCCAGCTTGCCCACCTCCTCGGTGACCACCCGGCGGCCGTTCGTCCTGCCCTCGTTGAGCTGGAGCTTGGCGTGGCCGTCGCAGTAGGAGGCGATCGCCTCGGAGTACGGCCGGCAGGTGTCGGCCACCGAAGGACCGGCGACCGGCCAGGTGACGCCCGCGGTCAGAGCGGCCACCGTGAGGATGCTTCGGATCTTACGAGATGACACCGCACGTCCCTCTGATCGGAATCGGTGATCTGACGAACGCCGAAGCTAGCCACGTGTCCGGCCGGTCGCGTGCGGCTTGTCCGAAGGGTGGCGGGAACCTTACCCCGCGGCGACGGGATATGACCCTGGCATGACATGCCGGAGCCCGGAGATCCGCGGGGATCTCCGGGCTCGCCGGGACCGTCTCAGCCGCGCTGGATGACCAGCTCGTCGTCGCCGAGCTCCACCCTGACCTTGTCGCCGTCGGCGATCTCGCCGGACAGCACGGCCTTGGCCAGCTTGTCGCCGATGGCCGACTGGACCAGGCGGCGCAGCGGGCGGGCGCCGTACATGGGGTCGTAGCCGGTCAGCGAGAGCCATTCGCGGGCGGCCGGGCTGACCTCCAGCGTCAGCCGGCGGTCGGACAGGCGCCGGGCCAGGCGGTCGACCTGGAGGTCGACGATCTGGGCCAGCTCCTCGGAGCCGAGCGCGTCGAAGAGGATGACGTCGTCGAGCCGGTTGAGGAACTCCGGCTTGAACGAGCCGCGCACCGCCCCCATGACGGCCTCGCGCTTGGCGTCGTTCTCCAGCTTCGGATCGACCAGGAACTGCGAGCCGATGTTGGAGGTCAGGATCAGGATCGTGTTGCGGAAGTCGACCGTGCGGCCCTGGCCGTCGGTCAGCCGTCCGTCGTCGAGCACCTGGAGGAGGATGTCGAACACCTCCGGGTGCGCCTTCTCCACCTCGTCCAGCAGCACCACCGTGTACGGCCGCCGCCGGACGGCCTCGGTGAGCTGGCCGCCCTCCTCGTAGCCGACGTAGCCGGGAGGCGCGCCGACGAGCCGGGCCACGCTGTGCTTCTCGGAGTACTCGCTCATGTCGATGCGGGTCATCGCCCGCTCGTCGTCGAACAGGAACTCCGCCAGCGCCTTGGCCAGCTCGGTCTTGCCCACGCCGGTGGGCCCGAGGAACAGGAACGAGCCCGTGGGACGGTCGGGGTCGGCGATGCCGGCCCGGCTGCGGCGTACGGCGTCGGAGACGGCCTGTACGGCCTGCTGCTGGCCGATGAGCCGCCGGCCCAGCTCCTCCTCCATCCGCAGCAGTTTGGCCGTCTCGGCCTCCAGCAGGCGGCCGGCGGGGATGCCCGTCCAGGAGGAGATGACCTCGGCGATGTCGTCGGCGCCGACCTCCTCCTTGACCATGGCGTTGTCCGGCGGCGCGGCGTCGGAGGCGGCCTGGAGGGCCTGCTCCAGCCGGGGCACCTCGGCGTACATGAGCCGGGAGGCGGCCTCGAAGTCGCCGTCGCGCTGGGCCCGCTCGGCCGCGCCCCTGGCCTCGTCGAGCTGCTTCTTCAGCTCGCCGACCTTGTTGAGCCCGGCCTTCTCGTGCTCCCAGCGGCCGACGAGGGCGTTGAGCTCCTCCTGGCGGTCGGCCAGCTCCTGACGCAGGCGTTCGAGCCTCTGGACCGACGCCTCGTCGGTCTCCTTCGTCAGGGCCAGCTCCTCCATCTTCATGCGGTCGACGCTCCGCTGGAGCTGGTCGATCTCCACCGGACGGGAGTCGATCTCCATGCGCAGCCGCGAGGCGGCCTCGTCGACCAGGTCGATGGCCTTGTCGGGGAGGAAGCGGTTGGTGATGTAGCGGTCGGACAGGGCGGCGGCGGCGACCAGCGCGCTGTCGGCGATCTGCACCTGGTGGTGCGCCTCGTAGCGGCCCTTGAGCCCGCGCAGGATCGCGATCGTGTCCTCGACCGTGGGCTCGCCCACGTAGACCTGCTGGAAGCGGCGCTCCAGCGCGGGGTCCTTCTCGATGCGCTCGCGGTATTCGTCGAGCGTGGTGGCGCCGATCATGCGCAGCTCGCCGCGGGCCAGCATGGGCTTGAGCATGTTGCCGGCGTCCATGGCGCCCTCGGCGGCCCCCGCGCCGACGACGGTGTGCAGCTCGTCGATGAACGTCACGATCTGCCCGTTGCTCTCCTTGATCTCGGAGAGGACGGCCTTGAGACGCTCCTCGAACTCGCCGCGGTACTTCGCGCCGGCCACCATCGCGCCCAGGTCGAGCGAGATCAGCCGCTTGTTGCGCAGCGACTCGGGCACGTCGCCGGCCACGATGCGCTGGGCCAGGCCCTCGACGACGGCCGTCTTGCCGACGCCGGGCTCGCCGATCAGCACCGGGTTGTTCTTGGTACGGCGGCTGAGCACCTGGACCACGCGGCGGATCTCCGAATCGCGGCCGATCACCGGGTCGAGGCCGCCGCCGCGGGCCCGCTCGGTCAGGTCGACGCCGTACTTCTCCAGCGCCTGGTAGGTGTCCTCGGGCGTCTCGCTGGTGACGCGGGCGTGGCCGCGTACCTTCTCGAAGGCGTCGAGCAGCGCCTGCGGGGTCGCGCCCTGCGCCTTGAGCAGCTCGGCCATCGCGCCGCCGTCGGCCGCCAGGCCGACGAGCAGGTGCTCGGTGGAGACATAGAGGTCTTCGAGGCGGTTGGCGTGCTGGGCGGCGGTGTTCATGACGGTGAGGAGCTGCCGCGAACTCGACGGCGCGCCCACTGTCGCGCCCTGAGCCTTCGGCAGCGCCGCGAGCTGCTCCTCGACGCGCGCCCGCAGCGTGCGCCAGTCGGCGCCGACCGCTTCGAGCAGCGGCACGGCCGTGCCGCCCGTCTGGGAGAGCAGCGTGGAGAGCAGATGGGCCGGAGAGATCTCCGGGTTGCCCTCGGCGGCGGCGCGCCGCATGGCGCCCGAGAGCGCTTCCTGGCTCTTCTGGGTGAGCTTGTAGTCCATAACCTAGGCCCCCGGTGGCAGCTCGTAGCGGATCAGCGCCCTGACCATCCGCATCTCGGCGCGCAGGCGGTGAACCTCCTCACGCAGCCGCAGAGCTTCGTTCTCGAGCTCGAGTATCCGCTTGATGCCCGCGAGGTTGATGCCCTCCTCCTGGGAGAGCCGCTGGACCTCGCGGAGCTGGATGATGTCTCTTGTGGAGTAGAGGCGGCCGCGCCCGGCGGTGCGGCCCGGGCTGACCAGGCCGAGCCGGTCGTACTGGCGCAGCGTCTGCGGGTGGAGCCCGGAGAGCTGCGCGGCCACCGAAATCACATAAACAGGCGTGTCGTCGGACAGGTCGAAATAGTTGGCGTCCATCGGCTACTCGCTTCTGGCTCGCTGAATGAGATCGGCGCGCGGGTCGTCGCCCGCGGTCGCGGTGTTGAACTCGGTGAGGAGCTCGCGCGACTTGTCGTCGAGCGTCTTCGGCACGAGCACCTCGACGCTGGCGAGCAGGTCACCCTTGGTGCCGTCCTTGCGGGTGACGCCCCTGCCCCGCACGCGGAACGTGCGGCCGTTGGGCGTGCCCGCCGGGACGCGCAGGGTCACCGGCATGCCCTTGAGGATCGGCACCTTGATCTCGGCGCCCAGCGCGGCCTCCGAGAACGTCACGGGAACCGTGATCGTCAGGTTGTCGCCCATCCGGCCGAACACGGGGTGCGGCTTGACGTGCGTCAGGATGTAGAGGTCGCCGGCCGGGCCGCCGTTCTCGCCCGGCGCGCCCTTGCCCTTGAGCTTGACCCGCTGCCCGTCGGCCACGCCGGCGGGGATCCTGGCCTGGATCGTGCGGGTGCTCTTGGCCCGGCCGCTGCCCTCGCACACGGGGCAGGGGTCGTCCACGAGCAGCCCGCGGCCCTTGCAGTCGCGGCAGGGCTCGGAGAAGGCGAAGTTGCCCAGGTTGCGGCTGGCCGCGCCGGTGCCCTCGCAGGTGGGACAGACCCGGGGGGTCGTGCCCGCCTTGGCGCCGGTGCCGCTGCACGCGGTGCAGGCGGCCGAGCTGGTCAGCCTGAGCGACACCGTGGTGCCCTCGACGGCCTCGGTGAACGAGAGCGTGACCTCGGACTCGACGTCCTGGCCGCGGCGCGGTCTGGTGGCGCTGGTCGTGCGGGTGGAGCCCCCCGCCCCACCGCGGTTGAACAGCCCGCCGAACAGGTCGCCGAGCCGCTCACCGGCGCCCCCGCCCTGCTGGCCGGCGGTGCCGCCGAACAGGTCGCCGAAGTCGAACGGGAAACCGCCACCGCCGGGGCGCTGACCGCCCACCCCGGACCCGAACAGCGTGCGCGCCTCGTCGTACTCCTTGCGGCGCTTGCCGTCGGACAGGATGTCGTACGCCTCGGAGACCTCCTTGAACTTGGTCTCCTTGGCGGCGTCGCCCTGGTTGGTGTCCGGGTGGTACTGCCTGGCCAGCTTCCGGTACGCCTTCTTGATCTCGTCGGCGGTGGCGGTCTTGGGCACACCAAGGACGGCGTAGTAGTCCTTTTCCAGGTAGTCCTTGGTGCTCATCTACGGCCCTTCGTCCTTTGTCAGTTTGCTTCGTCGTCATTGGACGCGGGAGGAGCGTCCTCGGGCTCGGCCACCGCCACCCGCGCCGGGCGCAGCACCCGCTCACCCATCCGGTAACCGGGCTGGAGCACCTCGATCGCGGTGGGCTCGGTCACGTCGGGCGAGTAGCTGTGCATCAGCGCCTCGTGGACCGTCGGGTCGAACGGGTCGCCCTTCTGGCCGTAGGCGCTGAGGCCCAGCTTGGTGAGCACCGACTCCAGCGACTCCGCCACCTTCGCGAAGCCACCGGTCAGCTCGCCGTGGTCACGGGCCCGTCCGATGTCGTCGAGCACAGGGAGCAGCTCGGTCAGCGCGCCGGCGACGGCCTGCTCGCGGACCGCGACCCTGTCGCGCTCGACCCTTCTGCGGTAGTTCGTGTACTCCGCCTGGAGGCGCTGGAGGTCGGCGGTCCGCTCGGCGAGCTGGGCCGCCAGCTCACCGTCGTGGGCCGCCGCCGGCGCCTGCTCGGCGGGCGCCTCGGGCTGCTCGCCCGAGGTCTCCCGAACCTCGCCCGTCTCCGGGTCGATCTTGCGCTTGTCGCGGATCACCGGCTCCTCGTGCCCGTTGTCGCGCGCCGGCATCACTGGTCCTTCTTCGGCTGGTCTTCGTCGACGATCTCGGCCTCGACCACGTCGTCGTCGGCCTTGGCGCCCTGACCGGCCGAGGCGTCCTGCGGAGCGCCCTCGGGGCCGGCCTGCTGGCCCTGGCTGGCGGCGTAGATGGCCGAGCCCATCTTCTGGCTGACCGTGGCGAGCTTCTCCGCGGAGGTGCGGATGACGTCGGTGTCGGTGCCCTCAAGAGCCTTCTTCAGCTCCGACAGGGCGTCGTTGACCTCGGTCTTGATGTCGCCGGGGACCTTCTCGTCGTTCTCGCGGAGGAACTTCTCCGTCTGGTAGGCCAGACCGTCCGCGTTGTTGCGGACCTCGGCCTCCTCGCGGCGCTTCTTGTCCTCCTCGGCGTACGACTCGGCCTCGCGCATCATGCGCTCGATGTCGTCCTTCGGCAGCGCGGAGCCGCCGGTGATGGTCATCGTCTGCTCCTTGCCGGTGCCGAGGTCCTTGGCGGAGACGTTGACGATGCCGTTGGCGTCGATGTCGAAGGTGACCTCGATCTGCGGGATGCCGCGCGGCGCCGGGGCGATGCCGGTCAGCTCGAAGGTGGCCAGCTTCTTGTTGTACGAGGCGATCTCGCGCTCGCCCTGGTAGACCTGGATCTGCACCGACGGCTGGTTGTCCTCGGCCGTGGTGAAGACCTCCGAGCGCTTGGTCGGGATCGTCGTGTTGCGCTCGATGATCTTGGTGAAGATGCCGCCCTTGGTCTCGATGCCCAGCGACAGCGGGGTCACGTCGAGCAGGAGGACGTCCTTGACCTCACCCTTGAGCACGCCGGCCTGGAGAGCGGCGCCGATGGCGACGACCTCGTCGGGGTTGACGCCCTTGTTGGGCTCCTTGCCGCCGGTCAGCTCGCGGACGAGCTCGGTGACGGCGGGCATGCGGGTCGAGCCGCCGACGAGCACCACGTGCGCGATGTCGGAGACCTTGATGCCGGCGTCCTTGATGACCTGGTGGAACGGGCCCTTGGTCCGCTCGAGCAGGTCGGCCGTCAGGCGCTGGAACTCGGCCCTGGTCAGCTTCTCGTCGAGGTGCAGCGGGCCCTCGGAGGAGGCGGTGATGTAGGGCAGGTTGATGTTGGTCTCGGCCTGGCTGGACAGCTCGATCTTGGCCTTCTCCGCGGCCTCACGCAGGCGCTGGAGAGCCATCTTGTCCTTGGCGAGGTCGACGCCGTGGGCGTTCTGGAAGCGCTTGACCAGCTCGTCGACGACGCGCTGGTCCCAGTCGTCGCCACCGAGGTGGTTGTCGCCGGAGGTGGCCTTGACCTCGACGAAGCCGTGGCCGTCCTCCTGGCCGACGTCGAGCAGCGAGACGTCGAAGGTGCCGCCGCCGAGGTCGAAGACCAGGATCGTCTGGTCCTGCTCCTTGTCGAGCCCGTAGGCGAGGGCCGCGGCGGTCGGCTCGTTGATGATGCGCAGGACGTTGAGGCCCGCGACCGTGCCGGCCTCCTTGGTGGCCTGGCGCTGGGCGTCGTTGAAGTAGGCCGGGACGGTGACCACCGCGTCGGTGATCTTCTCGCCCAGGTACGCCTCGGCGTCCTGCTTCAGCTTCTGCAGCACGAAGGCGCTGATCTGCTGGGGGGAGAACTTCTTGCCGTCGATCTCCTGGGACCAGTTGGTGCCCATCTCGCGCTTGACCGAGCGGATCGTCCGGTCAACGTTGGTGACGGCCTGCCGCTTGGCGACCTCGCCCACCAGGACCTCGCCGTTCTTCGCGAAGGCGACCACGGACGGCGTGGTCCGCGAGCCCTGCGCGTTGGCGATGACGGTGGGCTCACCGCCCTCGAGGATCGAGACGACGGAGTTGGTCGTCCCAAGGTCGATACCTACCGCACGTGCCATGAGTACGTCCTTGTAGTCAAAGTTGAGTCGGTTGGACTCAAGCTACGGATTCGTGTCGTCTTTGTCAAACGACTTGAGCCTACCCGACTCAACCCCTCTGAGCGTGACACCATTCCCGGCGATCGGGCAACAACCACCGTGATTCCACACAACACGCGTAACGGGGGCGGGCGCTTGGCAGTTCCACCCGATCGCGGGGCGGACCTGTTCGACCTGCACTTCGCCGAGATCCACCGGTGCCTCGCCCGCCGCCTCCCCGAGGACGTGGCCGACGATCTGGCCGCCGAGGTGTTCGTCATCGCCCTGGGCGGCGGGCACGACCCGTCCCTGGGCGAGCCCAGGCCCTGGCTGTACGGGATCGCCACCAACCTCGCCGCCCGCCACCGCCGCAGCGAGGTCAGACGGTGGCGGGCCATCGGCAGGGCGGCCGGCCGCCAGGACGCGGGCCACGAGGAGGACGTCCTCGATCGCGTGGACGCCGCCCGCTTCACCCGGCCGCTCGCCAGCGCCCTGGCCGCGCTCAAGCAGCGCGACCGCGACGTGGTCCTGCTGGTCGCGCTGGGCGGCCTGTCCCACGCCGAGGTCGCCGCCGCCCTGGACATCCCGTACGGAACCGTCGCGTCCCGGCTCAACAGGGCGCGCAGGCAGCTTCGCAAGGCGCTCGGCGCCGCCAACCCGTTCAAGGAGGACCTCGATGGATGAGCTGGACCTGCTCGGCCGCGCGCTGCCCGCCGCCCGGCCGCCGTCCCCCGAGGTCGTGGCGCGCGCCCGCGCCCGCGCCGAGGCCGCCCGCGCGCCGCACCGGCCCCCACACCGGCCCTCGCACCGGCCCCCGCGCCGGTCCCGGGCCTGGACGGTGGCCGGGCTCGCCACGGCGGCGGTCGTGGCGCTGGTCTTCTCGCTGGCCGCCACCCTGCGCCCGGATGCCGCGCCGGTGCTGGCCCCGCCGCGCAACCAGGCGCTGCTCGACCTGGCCGACAGGGTGGCGCGGCTGCCCGTCGCGACCGGCCGGTACTGGCACTACTCCGTGACCGTCACCACGCGCAGGAAGAACGGCCGCATGGAGGTCGGCCGGCGGGAGCAGTGGTTCCCGCGGGACCACTCCGCGGACCCCGTGCTCCGGTGGTCGCGGACGGAGGGGAAGCCGGACTGCCGGTACAGCCGGGACCGGGGCGTCCCCGGAGTCGTCCCGCTCATGGTCGCCACGATGACGCTGAAGGACGTCGCGGCCCTGCCCGCCGGGGAGGAGGAACTGCGGAAGAGGCTGCGCGCGCTGCACGCCCGGAACCGCGAGCTGGGCTCCGGGCGGTCGTTCGAGCAGTTCCTGCCCTACGGCCTCGGCCAGTTGCTGACCCTGCCGCTGCGGCCCGGCCAGCGGGCCGCGGTGCTCCGGCTCTTGGCCGCCCTGCCCACCACCGACGTGCGCGGCGTCGTCCGGGATCCCGAAGGCAGGCCGGGGCTGGAGGTGCGCACCGAGTCGGAGTCGTGGCGCTTCTTCGCCGACCTGGCATCCGACGTGCTGGTCCTCGACCAGAGCAGCGGCGAGCCGCTCGCCACGTCCGCCCGCAAGGCCAGGGCCGCGGGGGACGTGCCGGTCGCCGTCACGTACCTGCCGGGGAACGGCTGGACCGACGCGTACCCGGCCGTCCCCGAGGGCTGCCGGCGGCTCTCCTAGGGCTTCGCGCCGTCCACGAGCTTGCGCTTGCCGAGGGCGTGCTTGAGCTTGACGGTGGTGGTCTTCTCCACGGCCAGCATGATGCAGGAGACGTTCCTGGCCTTGGGGGACGTGCCCTCGTACAGGGTGACGGTGACCTTCTTGGCGGTCTCCTTGACCTTGACCCTGTCCAGCACGGTGCACGGCTCCACCCCCGACCACCAGGTGAGCCTGACCTGCTTGCCGCGTGCGACGGCCGTGGCCTTGGTCCAGCGGACCTTGTGCACGTTGATGGCGTCGCCGGTGGGCCTGACCGGCTCGGGGGCCTTGCTGGGGGCGGTGGTGACCGGCGTCACGACGTGCTCGGCGGGCGTCTGCGTCAGCGGACGGGCGGCCGGCGGCGATGTGGCACAACCCGTCGCGAGCACCAGAGAACCGGCGAGAAGAGTCGCTTTCGTCATTGTGCGCATATCCCTAAGACGAAAAGGGCAGGTCCGCGGTTCAGCGATATACCCGGGAAGTGGGCGGTTAGTGTGGGTCACGTGCTCCGTCAGGCAATGCTCGCCGTCTCCAAGAGCGAACGCGCCGAACGCGTCATCACCACATCGCCGCTGACCAGGGACGTGGTCAAGCGATACGTCGCCGACGACGTCGGCGCGGTCATCCGCGGGCTGTCGCACGAGGGCCTGCTCGTGACCGTCGACCACCTGGGCGAAGAGGTGACCGACCGGAGACAGGCCGAGGCGGCCGTGCGCGAGTACCTGTCGCTGCTCGACCGGCTGCCGCCGGGCGGCGACGCCTCGGTCAAGCTGACCGCGCTCGGGCTCCGGCTGTCGGAGCAGGTCGCGCTCGACAACGCGGCCACCATCTGCGAGGCGGCGGCCGCCCGCGGCATCACGATCACGCTCGACGCCGAGGAGCACGACACGATCGGCGGCCTGCACTTCGTGCACGCCACCCTGCGCAAGGAGCACCCCGACGTCGGGATCGTGGTCCAGGCGTACCTGCCCGACGCGCTCGAACGCTGCGAGAAGCTGGCCGGCGCCCGCGTACGGCTCTGCAAGGGCGCCTACACCGCCCCCGGCGCCTACAGCAGGCCGGCCGACATCGACCGATCGTTCGTGCGCTGCCTCAAGATCCTCATGGCGGGCACCGGCTACCCCATGATCGCCACGCACGACCCCAGGATGATCCAGATCGCCTCCACCCTGGCCGTGCTCGACGGCCGCGACGTCAACGGCTTCGAGTACCAGATGCTGTACGGCGTGCGCCCCGGCGAGCAGCGCCGTCTGGCCGGGCTCGGCGGCCAGGTGCGCGTGTACGTCCCGTACGGCGCCGACTGGTACGCCTACCTCATGCGCCGCCTGGCCGAACGCCCCCGTAACCTGGCGTTCTTCCTCAGGTCGCTGCTGTCGCGGGGCTAGTAGGCTGGGCCGGCGTCCGTTCCCCTTCGAGAGGTCGAGATGATCGCGATTCTGGGCACCGGCAAGATGGGCGAGGCCCTGCTGTCCGGGCTGCTGCGCGCCGGGTTCAAGCCGGGCGACATCATGGCGACCAGCCGCCGTCCGGAGCGGGCGCAGGCGCTGCGCGAGACCTACGGCGTGCGCACGGTCGGCAACGCCGAGGCGGCCAAGTCGGCCGACACCCTGATCCTGGCCGTCAAGCCCCAGGACATGGCGACCCTGCTGGCGGAGATCGCCCCCTACGTCCCGGCCGACCGCCTGGTCATCACGGCGGCGGCCGGCATCACCACCGCCTTCGTGGAGCAGCGGCTCGGCGTCGAGGTGCCGGTGGTCCGGGTCATGTCCAACACGCCGATCAAGTTCGACGAGGCGATGAGCGTGATCTCGGCGGGCGCGCACGCCGGCGAGGAGCACCTCAAGCTCACCGAGGGCCTGCTCAAGCCGGTCGGCAAGGTGCTGCGCATCCCCGAGTCCCAGCAGGACGCCGCGACCGCGCTGTCCGGCAGCGGCCCCGCCTACTTCTTCTACCTGGTCGAGGCCATGGTCGACGCGGGCATCCTGCTCGGCATGCCGCGGGCCGCCGCGCTCGACATGGTCACGCAGTCGATCGTCGGCGCGGCCGTGATGCTGCGCGACTCCGGGGAGCACCCGGTGATCCTGCGGGAGGCCGTCACCTCGCCGGGCGGCACCACCATCGCGGCCATCGCCGAGCTGGAGCGCCACAGCGTGCGCGCCGCCTTCCTGGCCGCCATCGAGGCCGCCCGCGACCGGGGCCGCCAGCTCGCCTCGGGCTGACCGGCGGCGGGGGAGCGCGGTCGCCTCGAAAGCTGACCGGCGGCGGGGGAGCCCGGCCGCAGGGTGCGGCTCAGGCGTCCCGCCGCTGCATGAGCACGGCCCCCGCCACCACCGCGGCGGCCACCCACAGCGCGTAGACGCCGAGCCCGCTCCACGGTCCCAGCGGGTTCCCGGGCTGGTCCAGCACGATCTCCAGGCCGGCGTTGGTGGTGAAGTGGTCGGCGACGGCCTTGCCCCACTCGCCGGGCAGCGCGCTGGTGAGCTGCGGCAGCACCAGCATCAGCGCGATGGCCGAGACGATCGCGCCCGGCGTGTGCCGGATCAGCGTGCCGAGCCCCAGCCCGAACAGGCCGCAGGCGGTGAGGTAGAGCCCGGCCCCGAACACCGACTGCGCCACGGTCCCCGGGTCGACCGAGCCCGGCCGGAGGATCGCCAGGCCGACGGCCACCGCGGCGGCCGCCGCGACCGTGGAGACGACCAGCGCCGTCACGGTGAACACCACGATCTTGCCGGTGAGCAGCCTCATCCGCCTCGGCACGGCCAGCAGCGACGTGCGGATGCCGCCGGTCCGGTACTCGCTGGAGATCACCAGCACGCCCAGCGTGGCCATGGACAGCGAGGCGAACATCAGACCGGTCAGGCTCGTCATGACGGCCTGGTCGCCGGTGATGGGCTGCCCGCCGGCCGTGGCCCTGGACGCCACCGACAGCAGCCCGCCCAGGCCGATCATGAGCAGGGCGGTGACGGCGAGCGTCCACACCGTCGAACGCACCGAACGGATCTTGGTCCATTCGGACCTCAGGATGTCGGTCATGACGAGTACTCCACACTGTCCTTGGTGAGCTCCATGTACGCCGCTTCGAGCGAGGGCTGCACGAATGTCAGCTCCTCCAGGGGGATCCCGGCCCGAGCGGTCAGGGTGCCGATCTCCAGCGTGCTCATCGCGGTGACGCGCAGGTGGTCGGGGTACAGGTCGCCCACCTTGACCAGCTCGGCGACCTCGGCCAGGCGCGGCGAGCGCACCCGTACGTAGCCCTGCGAGCTGCGCCCGATGAACTCCTGCACGCTCGTGTCGGCGATCAGCCGGCCCCGGCCGATCACGATCAGGTGGTCGGCCGTCTGGGCCATCTCGCTCATGAGGTGGCTGGAGACGAACACCGTCCGCCCTTCGGCGGCCAGCTTGCGCATGAACGTGCGGATCCACAGGATGCCCTCGGGGTCGAGCCCGTTGACCGGCTCGTCGAAGAGCAGGATCTCGGGGTCGCCGAGCAGCGCGGCCGCGATGCCCAGGCGCTGCGACATGCCGAGCGAGAAGCCGCCGATCCGCCGCCGCGCCACCTCGCGCAGGCCGACGGCCTCCAGCACCTCGGTCACCCGGCCCGCCGGGATGCCGTTGCTCTGGGCGATGGCCAGCAGGTGGTTGCGGGCGCTGCGGCCGCCGTGCACGGCCTTGGCGTCCAGCAGCGCGCCCACCTTGCGCAGCGGGTGCCGGTGCTCCTGGTACGGCCGTCCGTCCACCAGCACGGACCCGCTCGACGGCCGGTCGAGGCCGAGGATCATCCGCATGGTCGTGGACTTGCCGGCGCCGTTGGGCCCGAGGAACCCGGTCACCTGGCCGGGCTCGACGTCGAACGACAGGTCCGCGACGGCGTGGGTGGCGCCGTAGCGTTTGCTCAGGTTGGTTGCGCGAATCGCCGTCATGCCACCAAGCGTGCCGCCGGGGCCCGCCGTTCTCTTCGGCCGTGAGGACGTTCTTGCCGGTGACGGCCTGGGAGCCTGGTCCTAGTCTCCAGGTTTGATCAGCGCCGCCTCGTACGCGACGATCACGGCCTGCGCCCGGTCCCTGACCCCGATCTTGGCGAACAGGCTGGTCACGTGGTTCTTGACGGTCGAGGGGGAGACGGCGAGCTGCCCGGCGATCTCGGTGTTCGACCGGCCTCTGGCGATCAGTACGAGGATCTCCCGCTCGCGCTCGGTCAGCGCGTCCAGCACGGGCGGCGCGGGCGCGGCCGGCGGCCTCGACGCCCGGACGAACGTGCCGATCAGCCGGGTCAGCAGCCGCGGCGCGACCGCCGACTCGCCCCGGTGCACCACGCGGACGCCCTCGATCAGCTCCTCGGGGGAGACGTCCTTGGGCAGGAAGCCGTCGGCGCCCGCCCGCAGCGCCGCGACCACGTTCTCGTCCAGGTCGAACGTGCTCAGCGCGAGCACCCGCACGCCCGGCAGCTCCGAGGTGATCAGCTCGGTCGCCCGCACGCCGTCGAGCCCCGGCATGTGCAGGTCCATCAGCACCACGTCGGGACGCAGCCGCCGGCTCAGCTCGACGGCCAGCTCGCCGTCGCCGGCCTCGCCCACCACGGACAGGTCGGGCTGCGCGTCGAGCATCAGCCGGAACCCCTTGCGGACCAGCTCGTGGTCGTCGACCAGCAGCACCGTGATCATGTTGCCTCCAGGGGGATGCGGGCGTGCACCCGGAATCCTCCCCCGGGGCGCGGGCCGGTCGTGAGCCGGCCGCCGCACAACGCGACCCGCTCGGCCATGCCGCCCAGCCCGAACCCCGGCGTGCCGCCCTGCTGCGGCACGCCGTCGTCGAGCACCTCGACCTCCACCGCCTCGGCCCCGTAGGCCAGGCGCACGCTGGCCCTGGCGCCGGACGCGTGCTTGCGGGTGTTGGTCAGGGCCTCCTGCACGATCCGGTAGACGGCGTGGTCCACGGCCGTGGGCAGCGTCACCGGCTCGCCCGTGACGGTCAGGCTGGCGGGCAGCCCGGCGCTCCTGGCCTCGCCGATGAGCGCGGGCAGCCGGTCGGCCCCCACGCCGGTCGCGGCGTCCGGGCCGTCGTTGCCGTCGGCCCGCAGCACGTGCAGCAGCCGGCGCATCTCCGACATCGCCTGGCGGGCGGTCTCCTGGGCGCTCTCCAGCGCCTCCCGGGTGACCTCCTGCTCGGGCGCGAGCGTCGCCCGCGCGCCGCCGACCAGGGCGTTGATCACCGTGATGTGGTGCGCGACGACGTCGTGCAGCTCCCTCGCGATGCGCCGACGCTCGGCCTGCACGGCGGCGTCGGCGGCCGCCCGCCTGCCCCGCTCGTGCAGCTCGGCCCTGGTCTTGACCAGCGCGCCGATGCCGGCCGGGATCGCGACGACGAAGGCGCCGGCCAGGAACTGCCCGATGCCCGGTCCCTTGATCTCCATCACCGTGCCGTAGGCGGCCATCCCCACGGCCGTCATGACCAGCGACGGGCGGCCGGAGGAGTGGCGCGCCAGGCTGTAGAAGGCGATCGCCTCCGGGACGGTGGCCGAGGTCACCAGTCCGGCCGCGATGCCGATCACGTCGAACGCCGTGACGGCCCCGGCCACCAGCACCGGCCTGCTCCGGCGGACGAGCAGCAGCACGCTGGTCAGCAGGAAGTGCGCCGACCCCAGCGCCCCGTCGACCCCCGTCTGGACGGACGACAGGATCAGCCCGAGGCCCGCGAACAGGGCGAGCACGACCACGATCGTGGTGTCGAAAACCCGGGGACGTCGGAAGAAATTCAAGATTCTCAGGAAAGGTCGCGCCCAGCGCACCATAAAACACTAAGTCACGAAATTTCTGATGCGACCCAGGCCGTCCCCGACGATCACCCGGGCTACAACCGGAACAGGGCGCTGCGGTAACGTCGGCGCAAGGTGAGGGACGCGCGGAGGGCGGGGCATGAGCCGAACGGCACGAGTCATCTGGGACGACGCTCTCACCTCCTACAACTTCGGCCCGAGCCACCCGCTGGCGCCCATCAGGGTCGAGCTGACGATCGCGCTCGCCCGCTCGCTCGGCGTCCTCGACAAGGTCGAGATGGCCGGCTGCGCGCCCGCCGGCGACGACGAGCTGGCGCTGGTGCACGACCGCGGCTACATCGAGGCGGTCAAGGGCGTCTCCGTGGCCGGCGTGCCCGACCTGCGGGCGGGGCTCGGCACCACCGACAATCCTGCCTTCAAGGGCGTGCACGAGGCGTCCGCGCTGATCGCGGGGGCGTCCCTGGCGGCGGCGCGCGCGGTCTGGGAGGGCCGGGCCGAGCACGCGGTCAACGTCGCGGGCGGGCTCCACCACGCCATGCCGGCCGCGGCCAGCGGCTTCTGCGTCTACAACGACCCGGCCCTGGCCATCGCCTGGCTGCTGGAGCAGGGGGCCACGCGGGTGGCCTACGTCGACGTCGACGTGCACCACGGCGACGGCGTGCAGGCCGTCTTCTACGACGACCCCCGGGTGCTGACGATCAGCCTGCACGAGAGCCCGCGCACGCTGTTCCCGGGCACCGGCTTCCCGCACGAGACCGGCGCGGATGGCACGGCCGTCAACGTGGCGCTCCCGGCCGGCTGCGGCGACTCCGGCTGGCTGCGCGCCTTCCACGCGGTCGTGCCGCCGCTGCTGCGCGAGTTCGGCCCGCAGATCCTGGTCACCCAGCACGGCTGCGACAGCCACGCGCTCGACCCCCTCGCCAACCTCATGCTCAGCATCGACGGCCAGCGCGCCGCCTACGCCGCCCTGCACGACCTGGCGCACGAGACGGCGGGCGGCCGGTGGATCGCGGTGGGCGGCGGCGGTTACGAGCTGGTCCAGGTCGTGCCGCGCATCTGGACGCACCTCATAGCCGAGGCGGCCGGCCATCCCGTCGATCCGGCCACGCCCACCCCCGAAGCCTGGCGCCAGTACGTCAGGGAGCGCACCGGCGAGACGCCCCCGCTGACCATGACCGACGGGCGCAATCCGGAATTTCGCGACATCTCCGGCGGTTATGACCCAGCGGACCCCATCGACCGTGCGGTCATGGCGACCCGGCAGGCGGTGTTCCCCCTGCACGGCCTCGACCCGATGCCCTGACGACTGCCCTCACGACGCCTGACGTCCTCGATGCCCCTGATGAGGAAGACCTGTGCTGAGCCGCGACGAACTCCGCCGACACCTGATCCACAGCCGCATCGCCGGTGACGTCGCGACGTCGCGCGAGAACAACCTCGACCACTACAGCTCGCTGGCCAACCGCGACCCGTACTACATGCTCGGCCTGACGTTCGAGCAGCCGTGGACCTTCCGGGACGTCCTCGACCTGATGGCCAAGTCGGCCGGCGTGGTCGCCGACCCGGGCCACCGCCGGGGCCAGGACACCATCGACGCCGACCTGACGATCGACGCGATCGACGCCATGGCGGCGCGCATCGCGTCGGTGCTGTCGCGGCCGTCCCCGCGGGTGCTGTTCGCCACCGGCCACCCGACCGGGCTGCTCGCCGTCCACCTGCCGCTGGCCAGGTTCGCCGTCGAGCGCGGCGCGACCCTGCTCACCCCGGCCGAGGGCTGGACGTACGCCGGCTCCGGCTTCGGCCGCCCGCGCCGCATCCGCTACCTCCAGGACGTCGCCATGCTCGACGACCGCGGCGGCTTCGTGCACACCCACGACTCGGCCCCGATGCGGCACATGCTCGACGAGCTCGAAGGCGAGCTGCCCGACCTGGTGATCGCCGACCACGGCTGGGCGGGGGCGGCGGGCGAGGCGGGCGTGCCGACGGTGGCCTTCGCCGACAGCAACGACCCCGGCCTGTTCCTCGGCGAGGCCGAGGGAAAGATCGACGTCGTCGTGCCACTCGACGACAATGTGCTACCCCGCTATTACACTCCGCTGACCGAGCGGTTGGTCACTCTGGTCTCACGAGCCCTTTGAGTCGAAAACGGCCCTCCGCATACCGTCTTTTCGCGCCTGCATTCCAAGGGGCTCGCTGTCCCTTTGCCAACTTTTGACGGGGCTTGGGCGACTCTTATGTGTGGCAACTTGGACAGTTCCAAGGTCCAGGCGAGGTGCTCGGCCTGGCTGCTAACCAGCGACTTTACTGGTCCGGCTGACAGGTGGCTCCGCGGACTGAGAAAATAGGGGGTTTGCGCACCCGGAGTCCCGACTTACGCTGACGGCAGTACACGTGCGTGAGCAATGGCACCAGTGGGGATAACCCGGAAACACGTGCGGAAGAGGCGTCCGATGGGTGCAGGCGAAAGACCTCTCAGCGAGGTGAAGTTCCTGACCGTGGCTGAAGTCGCGACGGTCATGAGGGTGTCCAAGATGACGGTGTACCGGCTCGTCCACTCAGGGGAGCTGCCGGCCATCCGAGTTGGCCGGTCCTTCAGAGTGCCCGAGCAGGCGGTCCACGACTATCTGCGGGAGGCCTACATCGAGGCAGGTTGAAGTAGCGGCGCGCCCGAACGCGCCGTGAATTCGGTCGCGGGAGAGGCCCGGCCTGCGCACCACGAGGCCGGGCTCTCACCCCCCAAGGGGCGATCTACCTCGGATCGCCGGTAGTCTGTGACCCGGTGTGCGCTCGCACATCGATTCAGACTTGCTATCAGTACCTGGGGGTCCCGTGGGCTCTGTGATCAAGAAGCGCCGCAAGCGGATGGCCAAGAAGAAGCACCGCAAGCTGCTCAAGAAGACGCGCATCCAGCGGCGTAACAAGAAGTAACCGACGCAGCTGCGAGGCGCTGATGACCCACACCGTGCTTGTCACCGGGGTCTCGCGCCACATAGGCGCCCGGGTGGCGAGCGTCCTCGCGGCAGACCCGGAGATCAGCCGCGTCATCGGAGTGGACACCGTGCCGCCCCCCTCGCTGACGCGGGACGGCGGCATCACTCTGGGCCGGACGGAGTTCGTCCGGGTCGATCTGCGCAGCCCCGACATCGCTGAGGTGATCGCGGCCGCGGACATCGACACCGTTGTGCACATGAGCCTGGTCAGCGCCCCGTCCAAGGGCGACGGCAGGGCTGCCATGAAGGAGCACAACGTCATAGGCACCATGCAACTGCTCGGTGCCTGCCAGCGGTCGTCGACCGTGCGGCGCGTGGTGGTGCGCTCCACCACCGCCGTCTACGGCTCGTCCCCACGCGATCCGGCGGTGTTCACCGAGGACCTGGAACCGCATGTCGGTCCGGTCCACGGCTACGCCAAGGACGCGGCGGAGGTCGAGGGCTACGTGCGCGGTTTCGCGCGCCGCCGCCCCGACGTGACGGTGTCGCTGCTGCGCTTCGCCAACTTCATGGGGCCGGGCGTCGACTCGCCGCTCACCCGTTACTTCACCCAGCCCGTCCTGCCGACGGTGTTCGGCTTCGATCCGCGGTTGCAGTTCGTCCATGAGGACGACGCGGTCGAGGTGCTGCGCAGGATGGCGAACGAAGACCACCCCGGCACGTTCAACGTGGCCGGGGCAGGCGTGTTGCTGCTGTCGCAGTGCGCGCGCCGGGCCGGGCGGGCGTCGCTGCCGCTGTTCGCGCCCGTCTTCCGCACGCTCGGCAACACCGTGCGCAGGCTCGGCCTCGTCGAGTACTCGCCCGAGCAGCTGCGGCTGATGAGCTACGGCCGGGCGGTCGACACCGCCAGGCTGGAGGCCGAGCTGGGCTGGCGGCCCAAGTACACCACCGCGGCGGCCTTCGACGACTTCGTGCGTTCGCGGGGTATGCATCCGTTCGGAGGTGTGCGTCCGTGAGCGTGCCGCACGAGCAGGAGGGCCGGGTGATCCCGATCAGCGCCGCGCCGTCCTTCGAGGAGCCCGATCCGCTGGCCCGGCTGCTGGCGTTCGTCCGCCGGCGCATCACCGGCGAGTACGAGGTCGACGAGTTCGGCTACGACCCCGAGCTGACCGACAAGGTGCTCCTTGAGCTGATCAGGCCGCTCTACCACCGCTGGTTCAGGGTCGAGACGGCCGAGCTGAAGAACGTGCCCGCCGAGGGCGGCGCGCTGGTGGTGGCCAACCACTCCGGCACGCTGCCGATCGACGCGCTCATGATGCAGGTCGCCCTGCACGACGAGGCGGGCCGGGCCGTCCGCCTGCTCGGGGCCGACCTGGTCTACCAGCTCCCGCTGCTCGGCCACCTGTCCCGCAAGACCGGCCACACGCTGGCCTGCCCCGAGGACGCCGACCGGCTGCTGCGCAAGGGCGAGCTGGTCGGCGTGTTCCCCGAGGGCTTCAAGGGCGTCGGCAAGCCGTTCTCCGAGCGCTACAGGCTCCAGCGGTTCGGCCGGGGCGGGTTCGTGGCCTCGGCGATCCGCGCGGGCGTGCCGATCGTGCCCACGGCCATCGTGGGGGCCGAGGAGATCTATCCGAAGATCGGCGACCTGAAGTTCCTGGCCCGCATCCTCGGCGTCCCCTATCTGCCGATCACGCCGTTCTTCCCGCTGCTCGGGCCGCTCGGGCTGGTGCCGCTGCCGTCCAAGTGGATGATCGAGTTCGGCGAGCCGATCCGCACCGACGAGTACGAGCCCGCCGCGGCCGACGACCCGATGCTGGTGTTCAACCTGACCGACCACGTGCGCGAGGTCATCCAGCAGATGCTCAACGAGTTGCGGCTGCGCAGGGGGCCGGCCTTCCCGCCGTTCCTGTGAAGGGTGCAACCGGTCGCGCCGGGCCGGTGTTCTGCGGGTGTAGTCACTGACACCCGAGAGGAACCTCTTCGATGGATCTCCAGCTTTCCGGCCGCGTGGCCGTGGTCACCGGCGCGTCCAAGGGCATCGGCCTGGCCGTCGCGCGCACCCTGACGGAGGAGGGCGCGCACGTCGTGGCGGCCTCGCGGACCGCGCCCGACGCCAAGGTGACGCACGTCGCGGTGGACCTGATGGACCCGCAGGCGCCCGCCCGGGTGATCGCCCGAGCCGTCGAGGAGTTCGGCGGGGTGGACATCCTGGTCAACAACGCCGGCGGCCCGCCCCCCGGCGTGACGCTGCCCCGGGTCGGGTTCATGGCGCCGGGCGACGACGACTGGCAGGCCATGTTCGAGTTCAACCTGTTCGCGGCCGTACGGATGATCCGCGCGGCCGTGCCCCTCATGGTGGAGCGCGGCGGCGGCTCCATCGTGAACATCTCCTCCGGCTCGGCCCGCCAGCCCGGTGCCATGAACGTGGACTACGGCGCGGCCAAGGCCGCCATGAACCACGTGAGCAAGGCCGTCTCGGAGGAGTACGGCCCGCAGGGCGTCCGGGTGAACACGATCTCGCCCGGCCCGGTGCTGACCGACTGGTGGACCAAGGACGGCGGCGCCGCCGACGTCATCGCCGGGATGGCAGGCGCCTCGAAGGAGGACGTCATCGCCCAGGTCGCCCCCGGCATGATGAAGCTGGCCACCGGACGCCTGGTGAGCCCGCAGGAGATCGCCGACATGGTCGCCCTGCTGGTCTCGCCGCGCTCGGGCAGCACGACCGGCGCCGACATCGCCGTGGACGGCGGGTTCCTCAAGGAGATCTGAACCCTCCCGGCGGGTTGTGGCAAGACATCCGTGACCGATTCTCCACAGAAGGGCGGAGATGATCACGCAACCCGCCACCAGGGGGGCGGACTCGGAGCTCGTGAGCGCCTCCCTGACCGAGCCGGAGGCGTTCGCCGCGCTGTTCGACCGCTACTCCGCCATGCTCTACCGGTACGTCTCCAAACGCCTCGGCCCTGAGCCCGCCGAGGACCTCGTCGGCGAGACGTTCCTCGTCGCCTTCTCCCGCCGCAAGAGCTACGACCTGTCCTGCCCCGACGCCAGGCCGTGGCTCTTCGGCATCCTCACCAAGCTCATCTCCCGCCACCACCGCAAGGAGGCGGCGCGTTACCGGGCGTTCCTGCGGACCCCGCCCGACCAGGACGTGGAGTCGCCCGCCGACCGCGTCGCCGCGGGGGTCACGGCGCAGGCCAGCCGTCCCCGCCTGGCGGGCGCGCTGGCCGCGCTGCCCGCCAAGGACCGGGACGTCCTGCTGCTGATCGCCTGGGGCGACCTCACCTACGAAGAGGTCGCCCGGGCGCTCGGCATCCCGATCGGAACCGTGCGCTCCCGCCTCAACAGGGGCAGGCGGAAGGTACGGGCCGCGCTCGGCGACACCAACCCCATGCTGGAGGAGGAGTGACCATGGACGATCTGCGGATGCTCCGCGACCTCGGCGGGGAACTGGAGCACGAGCCGCCCCCGACGCTCGCCCGCCAGCGCGACCGCCTGCTGCGGGAGCGCCCGCGCCGCAGATGGACCGCCTACTGGACGGCCGGCCTGGTCGCCGTGGGCACGGCCGCGGCCGTCGCGGTGCCGACCATGCTGGTCAACGGCAACACCGTGGCCGGTCCGTCGACGGGCGCCCGGCCGGTCGACATGACCGGCGCCCGCAACATCCTGGTGATCGGCTCCGACACGCGCGGCGGACCGGGCAACGCCAAGTACGGCCCCGCCCTGGCCAGGACGCCCGACAAGGGCGGCAGGCGCTCCGACACCATCCTGCTCGTGCACGTGCCCGCCGACCGCGGCCAGGCCGTCGGGATCAGCGTGCCGCGCGACTCGATCGTGCAGATCCCGTCGTGCGGGTCGGACCCGGCGCGCAAGGACATGATCAACTCGGCGTACGACAGCGGGGGAGCGGGCTGCCTGAGGAAGACGCTGGAGAAGCTGACCGGCGTACGGGTGGACCACACCGTCGAGGTCGACTTCGCCGGCTTCAAGGGCATGGTGGACGCGCTCGGCGGCGTGCAGATCACGCTCAGATCCCCCGTGGACGACAAGGCGTCGAAGCTGAGACTGCCCGCGGGCAAGGTCATGCTCGACGGCGAGAGCGCCCTCGGCTACGCCCGCCTGCGCCGCTACGGCGACGGCTCGGACGTCCAGCGGATCAAGCGGCAGCAGATTTTGCTGCTGGCGATGCTGAAGAAGGCGAGGAGCACGGTCGCCGACCCGGCCCGGCTGCGCGGCTTCCTCGGCGAAGTGCGCAAGTCGGTCAGGACGGACCTGAGCCTGGAGGCCATGGTCGAGCTGGCCAAGAGCATGCCCGCCACGCAGGTGGCGTTCGCCACCGTGCCCTGGAAACCGGCCCAGGACGACCCCAACCGGGTCGAGTGGCAGCAGCCGGACGCCCAGAAGCTGTTCGACCGCCTGCGATGACCGGCGCGGGCGGCTAGTGGGAGCGGTAGTGCCTGCGCAGGGCGATGCCCGCTGCCACGCCGCCCGCGATCGCGCCCACCCCGGCCGCGATCGGCAGAGCGGTCATGGTGGCCTTGCGGCCGGTACGGAAGTCCTTGACCGGCCAGTCGTGCTTCCTGGCGTGCTCGCGCAGCTCGCTGTCGGGGTTGATCGCCACCGCGCTGCCGACCAGCGACAGCATCGGCAGGTCGTTGGCCGAGTCGCTGTAGGCCGTGCAGCGGGTCAGGTCGAGCCCTTCGCGGCGGGCCAGCGCGCGCACCGCCTCGGCCTTGGCCGGGCCGTGCAGCAGGTCGCCCACCAGATGGCCGGTGTAGACGCCGCCGGCCGTCTCGGCGACCGTGCCGAGCGCGCCGGTGAGGCCGAGCCGCTGGGCGATGACCCGGGCCAGCTCGACGGGCGTGGCCGTGACGAGCCAGACCCGCTGGCCGGCGTCGAGGTGGCTCTGCGCGAGCGCGCGGGTGCCGCCCCAGATGCGGTCGGCCATGACCTCGTCGTAGATCTCCTCGCCGAGGCGGACGACGTCGTCGACCTTGGCGCCCGCGACGAAGGCGAGCGCGGTCTCCCGGGCGACCGCGATGTGCTCCGGGTTCTCGTTGCCGCGCAGCCGGAACACGGCCTGGCCGACGGCGAACTTCAGCAGATCGGACGTGGTGAACATGCCGCGCGTGGCCAGCCCGCGGGCGAAGTGGTAGATGGACGCGCCGCGCATCATGGTGTTGTCGACGTCGAAGAAGGCCGCCGCCTCCAGGTCGGGTTCGACCGGCTCGGCAGGCGCGACGGTGACCGCCGCCCGCGCCGCGGCCTCGCCGGCGGCCTCGGCCCCAACCTCGTGTCGTCGTCGCATTAGCCGCCACATGCGGTTCAGCTTACCTAGCCGGTGCGACGAGCCCCTCGATGTAGTCGAGGTAGCCGGCGGCCTGTCCCTTCTGTGCCTCGTTGAGGTGGTCCAGCATCGGCTCGACCGTCTCCCGCTGCTTCTGGGCGAACTTCTTGATCTTGGACGAGCGGGGCTGCGTACGCGTCAGCCGGCTGATCCCGGAGCGGGTGGAGTCCTCCATGTCCTTGAGCGTCTGGCCGACCAGCGGGCTGTCGGTGGACGAGCCGAGCAGGCTCGCGACCTCCTTGGCGCGCGTCTCGGCAGAGGCCAGCTCGCGCTCGCCGCGCTGGGCGTCGTCGGTGCTCAGGTGCACGAGGGTGCTCTCCGCGGCCCTCTTGAGCGGGTAGAGCGTGTCGCCCGGGACCGCCTGGTACGTGGCGAAGGAGGCCACCATCATGGCCCCCGCCAGCCCCAGCGTGGCGACCTGGGACAGCAGCGGACGACGCCGCCGGCGTACGGACGCGACCGGCGCGCGCTCCTCGTCGGGGGCCGTCAGCAGCAGGCGGCCGGAGACCAGGTCCTCGCGCAGGCGCTCGCGGAAGGCCGGCTCGGGCCCGCCGCCCAGAGACGGGCCGTGCAGCTCCGTGAGACGCTCGATGACGAGCTCCCGCCGCCTGCGCGCCCTACTCATGACAGCTCCCTGAGGGATCCAGCCGTGACAACTGGCCTAACGAGGTGCGGGTGGGAGAGGTTACGCCAGGTCGTGCTTGAGTGCCCTGGCGAGCGTTCGGATGGCCCGAAACTGCAGCGCTTTGATCGCTCCACTCTTCTTCCCCATGATCAACGCGGTTTCCGCGAGCGAGAGGCCGTGCAGGAAGCGCAGCACCACGCATTCCTGCTGGTCGGGATTGAGATCGCGGACGGCGCGCAGCACCCGGTCGTTCATGATGGCCGTGACCACCGCGTTCTCCGGGATGTGCGCGCCTTCGAGCGGCACGTCGATCAGCTCTCCCGTCGGGATCTCCAGTCGGTAGCGGCCGGATTTGAAGTGGTCGGCCACCAGGTTCCTGGCGATGGTGACGAGCCAGGCGCCGAAGTCGCGGCCCTGCCAGGTGAAGTCGCCGATCCTGCGCAGCGCGCGCAGGAAGGTCTCGCTGGTCAGGTCCTCGGCGAGCTGGTGGGAGCCGACCCGGAAGTAGATGTACCGGTAGACCAGGTCGACGTAGCGGTCGTAGAGCGTGCCAAAGGAGTCCGTGCATCCGTTCTTGGCGTGCAGCACCAGGGTGCGGATGTCGTCGGGCACTTCTTCGCGCACGCCAAGCTCGCCCGTCCGGGCAGGTCCAGCGACCGCTGGAGCAAGCAGCCCGGCGAACGGCCACGAATCAGGCATCCGGTATCCCTAGGGGTAAGGGGTGCGGCGTGCTCGAATACTCTAGAAATCAACTGGAAATTCCACAATCCGCGCCTGCTGGCCTGGCTACGAGTAATCGCCCTATACCGTATAGGCGCCTACCCCACAGCCTGCGGCGAAGCCCCTCATGGAGCGCCTGTTTCCTCTTCGGCTACCGGCCGGGAGGCATCGTCCGGCAGCATTGGAGTCACCATGGAGATCCTCGTTGCTGTCATAGCCCTTGCCGGTGCGCTCCTCGCCGCCGTCGCGACCGGAGCCCTGATCCGCCGGCTGCGCGACGAGCCCGAGGGGTGGTTGATCGCCTGGACCGTTGCAGCTGGAGCCCTGTGCCTGTCGCTGGCCGCGATCGGCGTCGGTTACGTCCTGGGGTTCGGGCCGGTCACGTTCCGCCTCTACCAGGTGACCGGGTCGCTGCTCGCGCCGCTCTGGCTGGCCGTGGGCCTGATCCAGCTGCTGTCCGACAAGGTGCCGCCGAGGTTCCTGGCCTGGCTGTTCGGCATCGCGCTCACCGTCGTCTCCGTCGCGATCCTGACCTTCGACCCGCTCAGGTCCACCGACCTGGGCAAGGCGCTGCCGTCCGGCTCGGCCATGTGGGGGCTCATCCCGGACAAGCTGCTCATCGGCGTGCACGCGATCGACGTGCTCGTCCTGCTGGCGTGCGTGGTGGTGGCCGGGCTCAAGTGGCGCGGCGGCGACGAGTACGACACCGACAACCTCCATGCGGTCCTGGTCATCGCGCCGTCGAGCATCGCCCTGGTGGGGGCCATGCGGTTCGCGGTGCCGCCGCTGTTCACCACCGCGCTGCTCGCGGTGGGCGCGGCGGCGATCTGGTACGCCATGCTGCGCCCGCTGGCGCCGTACGAGGACGACGAGGACGACCTGGAGACGCCGCACGACGACGTGGAGCGCCGGCCTGGCCGCAGGGTCGCGCCCGCGCCCGAGCACGTGCCGATGCCGGCGCCGGCCGCCGAGCCGCCTCCCGTGGCGCCCCCGCGCCGCTCGCCCGGCCTGGGCGACCTGGTGGCCGAGTACCGGGCGGGAGACCAGCAGGTCGACTACGCCGCCCGGATGGGGGCCGCGCCCGACTCGGGCCCCGCGACCGGCTACATCATGAACGGCTCCCCGCCCCCGCGCATGGACACCTCCCCGCGCATGGACGCCCAGCCCCCCCGGCCCGACTACGCGATGCCCGGCACCGGCGTGGTCTACCCGGGCGCCGAGCTGTTCACCCCGTCGCAGCCCCAGCAGGCGGGCGGCAGGCCCTCGCCCAGCATCTACGGCCTGCTCACCGTCTTCACGATCATGGACGGCGCCGGCGAGGCGTTCGACCGCCTGGCCGAGGCCACTGTCGAGGCCGTGCGCCGCGGCGAGCCCGACACGCTCGTCTACGCCTGCCACGCCGTCAAGTCGGCCCCCTTGCAGCGCATCGTCTACGAGCTCTACCGCGACGAGGTCGCCTACCGCGACCACCAGCGCCAGCCGCACGTCGAGCGGTTCCTCAACGAGCGTCAGGCGATGGTGCTGGCCACCAACGTCATCGAGCTCAACGTCAACGCCGCGAAGGTGGTGCCGCTGCCCACCGTCATGTTCTAGGCCGTGTCCCAGGCGAGCGCGGCGCGCAGGCGAGCCTCGTCGACCCGCCAGAAGTCGTGCTGCACGCCGTCGATCAGCGTCACCGGGATCATCTCCCAGTACTTCTCCCTGAGCTCCTCGGAGGAGTCGATGCTGACCTCCTCCCACGGCACGCCCAGCTCTCCGGCCACCCTGGCGATGACCGCGCGGGCGTCGTCACAGAGGTGGCAGCCGGGTTTGCCGAGCAAGGTGATGCGATGCATGTCCCCAACCGTAGCGCCCCTACTTTGTGCATCGGTTCACAAAGGGATTAACCTGAAAGACGGTTCTAATCCGTTCAGCGGTCCCCACCGCCCGTTCCCTGGAGCTCCGGCACGTGAAGAGCCCGTCCCAGTCCCGTGACCGCGGCATCCCCGAGGCGACGGTCGCCAGGCTTCCGTTGTACCTCCGGGCGCTGCACGGGATGGCGGAGCGCGGCGTCGCGACCGTGAGCTCGGAGGACCTGGCCGTGGCCGCGGGCGTGAACTCGGCCAAGCTCCGCAAGGACCTTTCGCACCTCGGCTCGTACGGCACCCGCGGCGTAGGCTATGAGGTGGAGTACCTCGTCTACCAGATCTCCCGCGAGCTCGGCCTGACGCAGGACTGGGCGGTGGCGATCGTCGGAGTCGGCAACCTCGGCCGCGCTCTGGCGAACTACGGCGGCTTCGTCTCCAGGGGCTTCCGCGTGGCCGCGCTCTTCGACGCCGACCCCGAAGTCGTGGGCGACACCATCGCGGGGTTGAATGTGGAGCACATCGACGAACTGGAAGCCGTCATCAAGCGGCGTGGAGTCTCGATCGTGGTACTGGCGACACCGGCGGCAGCGGCGCAGGAAGTGTGCGATCGTGTTGTCGCCGTGGGCGTGACCAGCATCCTGAACTTCGCCCCAGTCGTTCTCACCGTTCCGGACACCGTCGACGTCCGGAAGGTCGACTTGTCAATCGAACTGCAGATTCTCGCGTTCCACGAGCAACGCAAGGCTGGGGGGCCACTCATGGCGGTGGACGGTCAATGAGTGTTCTGGCGATCGGACTCAGCCACCGGACCGCTCCGGTGGCGCTTCTCGAACGCGTCTCGGTGACCGGTGACGCGCTGGTCAAGCTGCTGCACGACGTGCAGCAGGACACCAGCGTCGCGGAGGCCATGGTGATCTCGACCTGCAACAGGGTCGAGATCTACGTCACGGTCGACCGCTTCCACGCCGCGGTCACCTCGATCAGCGGGCTGCTGGCCGTTCACTCCGGCGTGCCGGTCGACGAGCTGACCCCGCATCTCTTCGTGCACTACGAGGAGCGGGCCGTCGAGCACCTGTTCTCGATGGTGTGCGGCCTCGACTCCATGGCCGTCGGCGAGGGCCAGATCCTGGGCCAGGTCCGCCAGGCGCTCAAGCTCGCCCAGAAGCACGGCACGGTCGGCGCGACCCTCAACGAGCTGACGCAGCAGGCGCTGCGCGTCGGCAAGCGCGCCCACACCGACACCGGCATCGACCAGGCCGGCCCCTCGCTGGTCTCGGCGGGCCTCGCGCTGGCCGGCGACCTGGCCGGGCGGCGGGCGCTGGTGGTGGGCGCGGGCTCGATGAGCTCGCTGGCCGCCGTCACGCTCCAGCGCGCCGGGGTCACCGACATCGTCGTGGCCAACCGCACGTACGAGCGGGGCGCGCGGCTGGCCGAATCGGTCGGCGGGCGGGCCGTCGCGTTCGCCGCCGTGCGCGAGGAGCTGGCGGGCGCCGACGTCGTCATCACCTGCACCGGCGCCGGGCGGCACGTCATCACCCCCGACATGCTGACCAGGGGCGTGTTCCTGCTCGACCTGGCGCTGCCGCACGACATCGACCCGGCCGTGCGCCAGGTGCCCGGCGTCACGCTGGTAGACCTGGAGACGATCCAGGAGTCCGGCGTCGGCGCGCGCGGCGGCGACGCCGTCGAGTCCGTGCGCGCGCTCGTGGCCGAGGAGCTGAACGCCTACCTCGACGCCGCCCGCGCCGCCCGCGTCACCCCGACCGTGGTGGCGCTGCGCAGCAAGGCGGCGGGCGTGGTGGAGTCCGAGCTGGGCCGCCTGATGATGCGCATGCCCGATCTCGACGACAAGGCCAGGGACGAGATCGCCATGACCGTGCAGCGGGTCGTTGACAAACTGCTTCACGAGCCGACTGTGCGTGTCAAGCAGCTCGCCGCCGGTCCAGGGGGCGATCATTATGCGGAAGCCCTGCGTGAATTGTTCGATCTCGATCCGAAGATGCCCGCGGCCGTGAGGGAGGTGGAGCTGTGAACCTGCGGTTGGGTACCCGCCGCAGCATGCTGGCGACCACGCAGTCCCAGATGGTGGCCGACGCTCTCACCGCGCGCACCGGGCGTCCGGTCGAGCTGGTGGGCGTGACGACCTTCGGCGACGTGACCAAGGCGCACCTGGCGCAGCTCGGCGGCACCGGCGTGTTCGTCAGCGCGTTGCGCGACAAGCTGGTCGAGGGCGAGATCGACTTCGCCGTCCACTCGCTCAAGGACCTGCCGACCAAGCAGGACCCGCGCTTCACGCTGGCCGCGCTCCCCGAGCGCCACGACCACCGCGACGCGCTGGTCGGCTCGCACAAGTTCGCCGACCTGCCCGCCGGGGCCCGGGTCGGCACGGGCTCGCCGCGCCGCGTCGCCATGCTGAGCGCGCTCCGCCCCGACCTGGAGTACGTCCCGATCCGCGGCAACGCCGACACGCGCATCGGCAAGATCGCCGCGGGCGAGCTCGACGCCGTCGTGCTGGCCAGCGCCGGGCTCACCAGGCTCGGCCGCGGCGGCGAGATCGCGCAGATCTTCGAGGTCGAGGAGCTGCTGCCGGCCCCCGGCCAGGGCGCGCTCGCCGTGGAGTGCCTGGCCGCGCGCGCCGACCTGATCGAGACCCTGTCCGTGCTCGACGACCCGCGCACGCGCAGCGCGGTGACCGCCGAGCGCGCCGTGCTGTCCGCCCTGGAAGCAGGCTGCGCCGCCCCCGTGGGTGCTTTCGCGGCCGATCACGGGCACACTCTGAACCTGACCGCCGTGGTCGTCTCCATCGACGGCCGCGAAGCGGTCCGCAAGTCCGCCGCCGGTTCTCCTTCGGAGGCTGCACAGCTGGGCCGCCTCCTGGCGGCCGAGATGATCGCCGAAGGGGCCGACAGATTGATGGGGGAGCATTCCCATTGAGCTCCGATAGTCCAACCTCCGGTTTCGTCGCCTTCGTGGGGGCGGGTCCCGGTGACCCCAACCTGCTGACGCTCCGCGCCGCCGAACTTCTCGGCAAGGCGGACGCCGTCGTGCTCGACGACGAGCAGTTCGGCCCGCTGCTCAAGCACTGCCGCGAGGGCGTCGAGGTCGCCGAGGGCGACTACGTCCAGCGGGCCAAGGCCGGGCAGCTCGTGGTGCGCCTGTGCGCGGGCGACCCCATGTTGTTCTCCTCGATCGACGACGAGGTCGCGGCCTGCGTGGCGGCGGAGGTGGACTTCGAGATCGTGCCCGGCGTGCCGCCCGCGACCGCGGTGCTCACCTACGCCGGCATCCCGGCGGCCACGGCCGTGCCCGAGTTCCGCGTCGTCGACGCCGCTCAGGAGCAGGACTGGTCGTCCCACGCCGCCACCCGCGGCACGCTGGTGATCTACAACGGCATCACCGAGGCCGTCGCCATCGGCAAGGCGCTGATCGCCGGCGGCAAGCCCGACACCACGCCGGTCGCCGTCAGCAGCGGCGGCACCACCACCGAGCAGTACACCGTCGTGTCCTCGCTCGGCCGGCTGCAGGCCGACCTGAAGCACGCCGGGTTCACCGAGCCCGCGCTGATCGTGGTCGGCGAGGCCGTCGGGCAGCGCGAGCGGCTGTCGTGGTTCGAGACCAAGCCGCTGTTCGGCTGGCGGGTGCTGGTGCCGCGGACGAAGGAGCAGTCCCGCAGCCTGTCCGAGCAGCTCGTGGCCTACGGCGCGGTGCCCGAGGAGGTGCCGACCATCTCGGTCGAGCCGCCGCGCACGCCGCAGCAGATGGACCGCGCCATCAAGGGCCTGGTCACCGGCCGCTACGAGTGGGTGGCCTTCACCAGCGCCAACGCCGTCAAGGCGGTGCGCGAGAAGTTCGAGGAGTACGGGCTCGACGCGCGCGCCTTCGCCGGGCTCAAGGTGGCCGCCGTGGGCGAGGCCACCTCGCGGGCCCTGGTCGAGTTCGGCGTCAAGCCCGACCTGCTGCCCTCGGGCGAGCAGTCCTCAGAAGGGCTCGTGGCCGAGTGGCCGCCCTACGACTCGATGCTCGACCCGATCAACCGGGTGCTGCTGCCCAGGGCCGACATCTCGACCGACACGCTGGTGGCCGGGCTCACCGAGCTGGGCTGGGAGTGCGACGACGTGACGGCGTACCGGACGGTGCGCGCCGCGCCGCCGCCCGCGCCCATCCGCGAGGCGATCAAGGGCGGCGGCTTCGACGCCGTGCTGTTCACCTCGTCCTCCACCGTGCGCAACCTGGTCGGCATCGCGGGCAAGCCGCACAACGTCACCGTGATCGCGGTGATCGGGCCGCAGACGGCCAAGACGGCCGAGGAGTTCGGGCTCCGGGTCGACGTCATGTCCGACAAGCCATCCGCATCAGCCCTGGCCGCAGCGCTGGCCGAGTTCGGTGCCAAGCAGCGCCAGGCGGCCGTGGCCGCGGGTGACAGCCCGCGCAGGCCCTCCCAGAACCGCCGTGGCGCCAGGAGGAGAGCCAAGTGACCGCCCAGTACCCCGTCGCCCGTCCCCGGCGCCTGCGTCGCAGCCAGGCGCTGCGCCGGATGGTGTCGGGCACGCGGCTGCACGCCGCGGACCTGATCCTGCCGATGTTCGTCAAGGAGGGCATCGACGCGCCGCAGCCGGTGGCGTCCATGCCGGGCGTGTTCCAGCACACCCGCGACTCGCTGCGCAAGGCCGCGCACGACGCGGCCGAGGCGGGCGTGGGCGGCCTGATCCTGTTCGGCATCCCCGCGGTCAAGGACGCGACCGGCTCGGCGGCCGACGACCCCGACGGCATCCTCCAGGTCGCGCTGCGCGAGGTGAGCGCCGAGGTCGGCGACGCCCTCGTGGTCATGGCCGACACCTGCCTCGACGAGTTCACCGACCACGGCCACTGCGGGATCCTGACCCCGTCCGGCGAGGTGGACAACGACGCCACGCTTGAACGTTACGCCTCCATCGCGCTGGCCCAGGCCGCCGCCGGCTCCCAGATGATCGCGCCGAGCGGCATGATGGACGGCCAGGTCGGCGCCATCCGCGCCGCGCTCGACGGGGCCGGCCACGCCGACGTCCCGATCCTGTCCTACTCCGTCAAGTACGCCTCCGCCTTCTTCGGCCCGTTCCGCGAGGCCGCCGAGTGCGCGCCGCAGTTCGGCGACCGCAGCACCCACCAGCAGGACCCGGCCGGTCCGCTGGAGGAGGCGCTGCGCGAGGTCAGGCTCGACCTGGCGGAGGGCGCCGACGCCGTCATGGTCAAGCCGGCGCTGGCCTACCTCGACGTCATCACCCGGGTGCGCGACGCGGTCGACGTGCCGGTGGCGGCCTACCAGGTGAGCGGCGAGTACGCGATGGTCGAGGCGGCGGCGGCCAACGGCTGGATCGACCGCGACCGGACGATCATGGAGTCGCTGGTCGCCATCAAGCGCGCCGGCGCCGACATGATCCTCACGTACTGGGCGACGGAAGTGGCGCGACAGCTCTAACCAAGGGGTTTCCCGTCAACTCCTGAGGCGTGTGCGTTAGAGTGCGATGACAAGTGCTGGTGTGTCCCGCGGTGTGCGAACGGCCCGGAGCCGGGACCTCCTCAGGCGCTGACTCGACGGGAGACACCATGGTGGGGGTACCACTGGCTCGGCGTACCAGAAAGCGGTCGCGGCCGACACGCATCGATTCCGTGCTGGAGTACGCGTCCCTGGGCTGGCCCGTCGTGCCGGGTGCCTTTCCGCTGCGTCAGGGACCGCGCGCGTGTTCGTGCGACCGCGTCGGCTGTCCCGACCCCGGCGCCCATCCGCTCTCGCCCGCCTGGCACATGCAGGCCACGACGGACACGACGCTGCTGACCCGCTGGTGGGAGAGCGAGCCGGAGGCCAACGTGATCCTGCCCACGGGGCGCGTGTTCGACGTGTTCGACGTACCGCTCGCCTCCGGCCTGTCGGCCCTCACCAGGATCGACGCCGCCGGAGCCCACCCAGGCCCGGTCGCCGCTCAAGGCGACCGGGTCTTGTTTTATGTGGCCACCCGCGGCAACCCCGAGGACGAGGACGAGTGGTGGTCCTGCCAGCTCGACTGCGACCCGGCCACCATCGACGACACGCCGGGCCTGCGCTGGCACTGCCGCGACAGCTACGTGCTCGCGCCGCCCTCCATGCTGCCCTCGGGCCAGCCGGTGTCCTGGCTGCGGCCCCCCGACGGCCGTCCGCTGCCCGACCCGCTGCGCATCCTGGACTGGCTCGCCGACTGAGCACGCCCCGCGGCGGGGGCACGGACCTGCGGGACTAACCTGGGTCGGGTGAGCCGTACACAGAACTCCGAAGGTCTTTTCACCCGCGCCAGGGAAGTGGTGCCCGGCGGCGTCAACTCGCCCGTGCGCGCGTTCGGCGCGGTGGGCGGCACGCCGCGTTTCATGGCCTCGGGCCAGGGGCCGTACATCACCGACGTCGACGGCAACCGCTACGTCGACCTGGTCTGCTCCTGGGGCCCGATGATCCTCGGCCACCGGCATCCCGCGGTCGTCGAGGCCGTCTCCGGCGCGGTCGCCCACGGCTTCTCCTACGGCACCGCCACGCCGGGCGAGGTCGAGCTGGCCGAGGAGATCGTCTCCAGGATGGCGCCGGTCGAGAAGGTGCGCCTGGTCAGCTCCGGCACCGAGGCGACGATGAGCGCGGTGCGCCTGGCGCGCGGCTTCACCGGGCGGTCCAAGGTGATCAAGTTCGCCGGCTGCTACCACGGGCACGTCGACGCCCTGCTGGCCTCGGCCGGGTCGGGAGTGGTGACGTTCGGGCTGCCGGACACCCCCGGCGTCACCGGGGCGTCGGCGGCCGACACGATCGTGCTGCCGTACAACGACGTGCAGGCGGTGGAGGAGGCGTTCGCGGCCGCCGAGATCGCCTGCGTGATCACCGAGGCGTGCCCGGCGAACATGGGCGTCGTCCCGCCGCGCGACGGGTTCAACGCCCGGCTGCGCGAGCTGTGCACGGCCAACGGCGCGCTGCTCATCGTCGACGAGGTGCTGACCGGCTTCCGCGTCTCCTCCGCCGGCTGGTACGGCCTCGACCCGGTCGACGCCGACCTGATGACGTTCGGCAAGGTCATGGGCGGCGGCCTGCCCGCGGCGGCGTTCGGCGGCCGGGCCGACGTGATGGCCTTCCTGGCCCCGGAGGGCCCGGTCTACCAGGCGGGCACGCTGTCCGGCAATCCGCTGGCGTGCGCCGCGGGCCTGGCGACCCTGCGCGCCCTCGACGCCGACGCCTACGCGCGCATCGACGCCGCGGCGCTCGCGGTGGGCGACGCGGCGGCCGAGGCGCTGGCGAAGGCGGGCGTGCCCCACCGGTTGCAGCGTGCCGGCAGCCTGTTCTCGATCTTCTTCGCCGAGGGCGAGGTCGGCAACTTCGACCAGGCCAAGGCCCAGAACACCGCGGCCTTCACCGCGTTCTTCCACGCGATGCTCGACCAGGGCGTCTACCTGCCGCCGTCGGCGTACGAGGCGTGGTTCCTGTCGGCCTCGCACGACGACGAGGCGCTCAACCGGATCGCCGAGGCCCTGCCGGCAGCGGCGAAGGCGGCCGCGGCGGTTCTGTAGCCCGGCGCGGCCTGGTGCCGGCGTACAGCACGCCGGTGACGATGAGGGCCGCGGCCACGAGCTCGATCCAGGAGAGGGGCTCGCCGGCCACCAGCGCGGCCGACGACATGCCGAACACCGGCACCAGCAGCGTGTACGGCGCCACGGTCGAGGCGTCGTACCGGCGCAGCAGCCAGCCCCACACGCCGAACCCGCCGAGCGTCGAGACGAAGGCCACGTAGGCCAGCGACAGCCAGCCCTCGGCGGGGACCGTCAGCACGGGCGGCCCCTCGACCAGCAGCGACAGCAGCAGCAGGGGCGGCGCCGAGAAGGCGCTCACCCAGACCATGAACCGCAGCGAGTCCGGCGGCGCGGCCCTGCGCTGCACCACGTTGCCGAGCCCCCAGGCCGCGGCGGCGGCCACGCACAGGGCGAAGGCGCCCAGCGGGCCGGACACCCCGAAGTCGAACGCGACCAGGGCCAGGCCGCCGAAGGCGACCGCCAGGCCGAGGACGCGGCGGGCGGTGAGCCGCTCGCCGAGCAGCGTCACCGCGAACAGCACGGTGAACAACGCCTGCATCTGCAGGACGAGAGAGGTCAGTCCGGCCGGCATGCCCGCTCGCATGCCCACCAGCAACAGGCCGAACTGACCCACTCCGAGAGTGGCCGCCACCCCGGCGACCCAGCGCCACGGGACTCCCGGCCGGCCCGCGAGCAGCAGGGCGGGGAACGCCGCCAGGGTGAACCTGATCCCCGCGTACAGCAGGGGAGGGAAGTGCTTCAGGCCGACCTGCATGACGACGAAGTTGAAGCCCCACACGGCCGCGAGGCCGACGGCGAGGGTGAGGTGGCGGGGGCTCACGCAGAGCGGGTCTTCTGGTACCGGTTGCGCTGCTCGCGAGCCTGCTCGGCGAGGACCTTCAGGTACGAGGTGGAACGGATCTCGGGCTTCCTGCTCTTAATGATTCGCATGCATATATTTTCATCTGCTTCAGATACAAGGACAAGCGAGACTTTCTACGCTAAACCCTTTAGTCTGGCTTACATGTTGGACCTGAACCGGCTCAAGGCACTTCACGCCGTGCACGTGTACGGGTCGGTCGGCGCGGCGGCCGACGCGCTCATGGTCACGCCGTCGGCCGTCAGCCAGCAGATCGCCAAGCTGGAGCGGGAGACCGGCGCGCGGCTCATGGAGCGCAGCGGCCGGGGCGTCCGGCTGACCGACGCCGCCGGGCTGCTGGCCGAGCACGCCGAGCGCATCCTGGCCCTGGTCGAGACCGCGGAGGCGGACTTCGAGGCGCTGCGCGGCGAGGTCGTCGGCCGGCTCAGCATCGCCGCCTTCGCCACCGCGACCCGCGGCCTGATGCCGGGCGCGGTCGTCCAGCTCAGGAGGCGCCACCCCGACCTGCACGTGCAGCTCTACGAGCGCGAGCCCGAGCGGGTGCTGCGCGAGGTGGCCAGGGGCGAGCTGGACCTGGGCGTGATGCAGGACTGGCTCAACCGGCCCATCGCCATGCCCGAGGGCCTGTCCAGGGCCACGCTGCTCGACGACGTGGCCGACGTCGCGATCCCCGCCGACCACCCGCTGGCCGGGCGCAGGGAGGTGGGGCTGGCCGAGCTGCACGGCGAGCGGTGGATCAGCTCCTCGCCCGGCACGGTCTGCCACGACTGGCTGGTCTTCACGCTGCGCAACGCCTCGCTGGAGCCGGAGATCGCGTGCATGGCCGACGAGTACCCCACCCAGCTCGCGCTGGTCGCCGCCGGGCTCGGCTGCGCGATCGTGCCGCGCCTGGGCCGCGACTGCGTGCCCGACGGCGTGCGGCTGGTCCCGATCATGCCGCGGCAGACGCGCCGCATCTACGCCGTGTGGCGCACCGACGCGGCCCGCCGTCCGGCGATCAGGGCCACGGTCGAGGCCCTGATCGGCGTCAGCCGCGAGCAGGAGAACGCCTGGGCGGTCAGCTGAGCACCCGGCCGGGCCGCGCTCAGCTGAGCGCGATCGCCACCACGCCGCCGAGGATCACGCCCGCCGCCAGCAGCCGCCGCCGCAGGTCGCCCTCGGCCAGCAGCCGCCCGCCGAGCAGCACCGCGATCAGCACGCTCACCTCGCGCGCCGGCGCCACCACGCTCACCGGCGCCATCGTGAACGCGATCAGGACCAGCAGGTACGACAGAAAGATCAGGAACGCCGCCCCCACGATCCGCGACCGGTGCTCCCGCCACACGGACCCGACCAGCCGCCGCCTGGCCCCCGCGACGAACGGCGTGAGCGCCAGCGCCCGCCCGACCTCGCCGAGGTAGTTGAGCATGATCGGCGCCACCGCGAACGCGCTGACCACCTGCGAGTCCCACACCGTGTACCCGGCGATGAACAGCCCCACGACCAGCCCCGACACCAGCCCCCGCAGGTCGCCACGCCCGGCCGCGCCGCCGCTCATCATGAACACCCCGACCCCGACGAGCACGATCCCGGCCACGCCGGCCGGCGCCGGGTGCTCGTCCAGGAACAGCACGGCGACCAGGCTGGCCAGCATCGGCCCCGTCCCGCGGGCGACGGGGTAGACCAGCGACAGGTCGCCCGCGCCGTAGCCGCGCTGGAGCAGCACGAAGTAGCCCAGGTGCAGGGCCGTGCTGCCGCAGATCACCGCGAGGTCGCCCCACGACAGCCGGGCGCCCGTGACCAGCAGGAACCCGGCGAACAGCGGGCTCCACACCACCGTGGCCACGACCCCGACCAGCCAGAGGAAGACGATGCCGTCCGCCTGGGACGCCTTCTTGCTCAGCAGGTTCCAGGTGGCGTGCGCGACGGCGGCGACGAGAATGAGGACCAGCGCCCAAGGGCTCATCCGGGCGACTCCTTCCAGGGGTGACGGAGAGGAGCCTCCAGGCTTTTGTCCCGTCAGCTGTACGGCCCGGCGCGGGCCGCGGCGCCGCTCGGACCTGTCTTCCGGCCCTGGTTGTGTGACGGGGGAGGCGGACCGGACGCGGAACCCTAGGCGCAGTCGTCCCGACCCTACCTCCGCGCGAAATGCCGGACCAGGCAGCCCCTGACTATGACCGGCATCGAAACGGATAGGCTGTGGCACACCATGGCTGAAACCACCGTCGTCCACCTTTTGCGCCACGGTGAGGTGCACAATCCCGGCGGCATCCTGTACGGCAGGCTGCCCGGCTACCACCTGTCCGACACCGGCAGGCTCATGGCCGAGACGGTCGCCAAGGCCGTCGGCGGCCGCGACATCGTCGCGATCCACAGCTCGCCGCTCGAACGCGCGCTGGAGACCGCGGCCCCGCTCGCCGACAAGCTCGGCCTCGACGTGACCAAGGACGACCGCCTGCTCGAAGCGGCGAACATGCTGCAGGGCCGGCCGGTCGGCCAGGGGCTGGCCATCCTTCGCAACCCGCGCAACTACCGCTATTTCTGGAACCCGCTGCGCCCGTCGTGGGGCGAGGCGTACCCGGCGATCGTGGCGCGCATGAAGGCGGCCGTCGACGACGCCAGGGCGGCCGCGCGCGGGCACGAGGCCGTGCTGGTCAGCCACCAGCTCCCGATCTGGACGATCAGGATGGCCGCCGAGGGCCGCCGGCTCTGGCACGACCCGCGCCGCAGGCAGTGCGCGCTGGCCAGCCTCACCACCTTCACCTTCGAGGGCGACCGCCTGGTCAGCGTCGGCTACAGCGAGCCGGCCGGGTCGCTGAGTTCGGGGCCGTCGATACCAGGGGCCTGATGTCCGGGCCATGTGTCCCCGCCGGTAGAGTTGCAAGCTCTACCGGTTGTAGTACAAGGAGATCATCCTCCGTGCGCGCGACGTCCATCTCCCTCGTTCTCCTGGCCGCGCTGGCCGCGGGCTGCGCGGCAAACCAGAGCGGGCAGCCCCAGGTGGGCGACACCCGGTTCGTCGCGGGCGACGGCAAGATGCAGGTCTTCGACGCCGCCGACCGCAAGGCGGCCCCGCCGGTCGAGGGCCCCACGCTCGACGGCGGCACGGCCTCGCTGGCCGCCCACAAGGGCAAGGTCGTGGTGATCAACTTCTGGGCCTCGTGGTGCGGCCCGTGCCGGGCCGAGGCGCCGGTGCTCAAGGAGGTCGCCGCCAAGACCAAGGGCGACGTGCAGTTCCTCGGCATCGACTTCAAGGACCGCCAGGCCGACGCCCTCGCCTTCGAGCGCACCGAGCAGACCGGCTACTCCCACATCTTCGACCAGCCGGGCAAGGTCGCGCTGTCCTTCCAGGGCACCGTGCCGCCCGCGGCGATCCCGTCCACGCTGGTCATCGACAAGCAGGGCCGCATCGCGGCCAGGGCGCTCGGGGCGGTCAAGTACACCGACCTGATGAACACGGTGACCAAGGTGCGCGATGAGTGACGTCGTCGCCTCCGGCTCGCTGCTGCTCGCGGTGCCGATCGCGCTGCTGGCCGGGGTGGTGTCGTTCCTGTCGCCGTGCGTGCTGCCGCTGGTGCCGGGCTATCTGTCGTACGTGACGGGCATGAGCGCCGACCCCAAGCGGGGGCGGCTGGTGCTCGGCACGGTGCTGTTCGTGGCCGGGTTCGCGCTGGTGTTCGTGCTCAGCGGCGCGCTGTTCGGCGGGCTCGGCTCGATCATGCTGGGCAACGCCGAGGTCATCACGCGGGTGCTCGGCGTCCTGACGATCCTGCTCGGGCTGGCCTTCCTCGGCGTGCTGCCCGGCCTGATGCGCGACGTGCGCATCCACAAGCTGCCGGCCGCGGGCCTGGCCGGCGCGCCGCTGCTCGGCGTGGTGTTCGGCCTCGGCTGGACGCCGTGCATCGGCCCCACGCTGGCCGTCGTGCTCACGCTCGGGCTCAACGAGGGCAGCGCCTCGCGCGGCGCGCTGCTGGCCGTGGCCTACGCCCTGGGCCTCGGGCTGCCGTTCGTGGCCGCCGCCCTGGCCTACAGCAAGGCCCTGCGCACGTTCCAGGTCGTGCGCAGGCACACCCGGCTGATCACCAGGATCGGCGGGGGCATGATGGTGGCCGTCGGGCTGCTGCTCGTCACCGGACTGTGGGGTGCGATGATCGCGGCCATGCAGGGGCTCATCGGCGCGTTCGAGCCGGTGATCTGATGAGCGTCGACGAGCTGGTGCGCGAGGAGCGCGAGCCGCGGCAGGCCGGGATGGGGCCGGTCGGCTGGCTCCGGTGGGGCTGGCGCACCCTCACCTCGATGAAGACCGCGCTGATCCTGCTCTTCCTGCTGGCGCTCGGCTCGATCCCGGGCTCGCTGGTGCCCCAGCGCAGCGTCGAACCCGACAAGGTGGCCCAGCTCTACCAGCAGAACCCCACCCTGGCCGAGTGGTACGACCGGTTCCAGCTCTTCGAGGTGTTCACCTCGGTCTGGTTCGCCGCCGTCTACCTGCTGCTGTTCACCTCGCTCGTCGGCTGCATCATCCCGCGCACCGCCACCTACCTGCGCGAGCTGCGCCGCAAGCCGCCCGCCGCGCCCAAGAACCTGTCCCGGCTGCCCCACTCCGACTCCTTCGAGGGCGACCTCACGGTGGAGGAGGCCGCGGGGCGGCTGCGCAAGATGCGCTTCCGCGTCGTCACCGGCGACGGCTGGGTGGCCGCCGAGAAGGGCTACCTGCGCGAGACCGGCAACCTGTTCTTCCACGTCGCGCTCATCGGCATCCTGCTCGCGGTCGGCTTCGGCTCCCTGTACGGCTACCGCGGCAACGTCCTGGTCGTCGAGGGCGACGGCTTCGCCAACACCGTGGCCGCCTACGACCGGTTCATCCCCGGCAGCCGGGTCTCGGCCGAGTCGCTCCAGCCGTTCTCGTTCGAGCTGACCGACTTCAAGGCCACCTACCAGGTCGAGGGCGACAAGAAGGGCCAGGAGCTCGACTACTCCGCCTACCTGAAGGTGCACGACGAGCCCGGCGCGCCCGCCCGCGACTACGAGCTCAAGGTCAACGACCCGCTGGAGGTCGACGGGACGCAGACGTACCTGATCGGCCATGGCTACGCGCCCGTCTTCAAGGTCACCGACGGCAAGGGCCAGGTCGCCTACGAAGGGCCCGTGGCCTGCCTGATCGACCAGAAGTCCACGCTGACCTCGTCGTGCGTCGTCAAGGCGCCCGACGCGCAGCCGTCCCAGCTCGGGTTCCTGCTGCGGTTCCTGCCCACCAGCGTGCCGCTGACCGACGGAAACTACGCCTCGGCCTTCCCCGGCGAGCTCCAGCCGCAGGTGCAGCTCCTCGGCGGGTACGTGGGCGACCTCGGCATGCGGTCGGGCAAGCCGCAGTCGGTCTACAAGATCCTGCCCGACGAGCTCGACGGCAAGGTCGTCCCCGTGGTGCGGGGATCGTTCGCGACCAAGCCGCTGTCGGTGGGGGAGTCGACCGAGCTGCCCGGCGGGGCGGGCAAGCTGGAGTTCACCGGCGTCAAGGAGTGGATCACGCTCCAGACCGCCTACGACCCCGGGCGCGTGCCGGCGCTGATCGCCGCCGCCGTCGCGGTGGTCGCCATCGCGCTGTCGTTGATGATCCGCCGCCGGCGCGTCTGGGTGCGGGTCAGGGAAGGGCGGGTCGACGTCGGCGGCCTGACCCGTACCGAGGGCTCCGCGGCGGGCTTCGCCGAGGAGTTCGCCGAGATCGTCAAGGCTCTATCAGCAGGAGAACAGCATGTCCGCTGAGCAATTGGCCGGGCTGAGCGACAACTTCGTCGTCGGCGCCGTCCTGCTCTACATCATCGCCATGGTGGGCTTCGCGATGGAGCTGGCCTTCGGAAGGGCCGTCATGGGCAAGGCGGCCGTGAAGCGGGCCGCCCGGCAGCCCGTCACGGTCGGCGCCCCCTCGGACGGCGAGGCCGCGCCCGAGGCCGAGGCGCCCGTCGCCGAGCCCGAGCCCGTCATGGCGGGCGGGGCCAGGGCCGGGCGGGTCGCGCTCGTGCTGGCCTGGATCGGCTGGGCCGCCAACCTCGGCGCCATCGTCACCCGCGGCCTGGCGGTCGGCCGGTGGCCGTGGGGCAACATGTACGAGTTCGTGGTGGCCATCTGCTTCGCCGCCGTGACCGCGTTCCTGTTCACCCAGGTCCGCCAGAACGTGCGGTTCCTGGGCGCGTTCGTGATGATCGCCGCCACGCTCGGGCTCGGGTTCGCGGTCAAGGTGCTCTACACGGCGGCCGGGCCCGTGGTGCCGGCGCTGAACTCGTACTGGATCGCGATCCACGTCACTGCGGCGATCCTGGCCAGCGGGCTGTTCACGCTGGCCGGCGTGTCGGGCGTGCTGTTCCTGGTGCGCGGCGAGGGGCTCTCGCGCCTGCCCAGCCGCGACGACCTGGAGCGGGTGGCCCACCGCGCGATCGTGCTGGCCTTCCCGCTGTGGACGTTCGCCGTCATCGCCGGCGCGCTGTGGGCCGACCGCGCCTGGGGCCGCTACTGGGGCTGGGACCCCAAGGAGGTCTGGTCGTTCATCACCTGGGTGGCGTACGCGGCCTACCTGCACGCCAGGGTGACGGCCGGCTGGCGGGGCAGGGCCGCCATGATCGTGCAGCTGCTGGCGTTCGGGTGCCTGATCTTCAACCTGGTCGGCGTCAACATCTTCATCTCCGGCCTGCACAGCTACGCCGACGTCAGCGGTTAGTCCTCGCCGCGCATCCGCCGGTCGAGATCTCTCAGGAAGTCGGGGTCGTCGTCCGGGCCCTTCGGCGCGCCCGGGCCCGGCGGCACCGGCCACGGGTCGCGCTCGGCCCTGGGCCGCCCGCGCAGCATCCAGATCACACCGCCGAGCAGCGGGACCAGCACGACGATGAGGACCCACAGCGCCTTTGGTACGTTCCGGACCTCTTCCTCGGGTGCGGTGATGACGTCGAAGAGCGAGAAGAGCCAGAAGGCCAGCAACGCCAGGCCGATCAGAACACCTGCCATGCCCGAACTGTAAGCCATCCGCGACGTGATCGTGTCGGACGATGTCCCGTTTCGGATGACTCGGGAAGATCGGCGTCGTACCGTGGAACCCGGTTCGCCATGGACGCGGCGTGAAGGGGTGCGATGGCCTTTTCTCACGACAAGGGCCGACATCGGCGCGGCCGTTGGTGGCGCCGCGGGTCGTACCTGTTCTCGCGGCGTGACGAGGCTCCTCCGGACGCGGACCGTTCCTTCTGGTCCCGGCGGAAGGAGAGCCGCCCGGAGCCCCCGAGAGAGCAGCTCAAGGGCGCCGAGCGGCGCAGGGAGCAGCAGCCGGAGCGGTTCGCCCGCCCCGGCGCCCCCCAGCGGCGCGAGGTGACCTGGGACGGCCTCTCGCTGCGCGAGCGCGGGGCACGCCTGCCCGCCGCCGTCGCCGAACGCCCCCGCTACACCTGGTACGACTTCGAGCTCGACGACACGCCGCCGAGGGCCCAGCCCAACAGGCCGGAGGCCCCCTCCATCGGCGACGGCCTGCGCCACTGCGGCAAGCTGGAGAAGATCCTCCACCGCCAGTGGGACGCCCGGCACGGCCCGCCCTCCAAGGACGCCGTACGCGCCGTCGAGAGCCTGGCCCGGCTGCCCGAGCGGCTGAAGGAGCTGCTGGCCGCCGGCCTGGAAGGCATCTACGTCGGCCCCGGCGGCGTCCCCGACCTCGACGACATGGGCTACTTACGCGGCGCGCCGCTCCCGTCCGGCCGGGCCACCTGGGACATCTGCGCCGGCGCGTACGGCGACCGCAAGATCGTGGTGGGCGACCGCCCCTCACCCACGCCGGACGTGATGATGCACGAGGTCGGCCACGCCATCGACGACCTGGACTCCTTCCACGGCGAATGGGTGTCGGACTCGCCGGAGTTCGTCCGGCTCTACGAGAACGCCTTCCCCAAGCTGGCCTCGACCTTCCACCGCCAGGGCAACGGCCTGGGCCGCAAGGAGTTCTTCGCCGACGCCTTCGCCGCCATCGCCGCCCGCCAGCGCCCGGCCCTGGTCGACATGCTCGGCGGCGACACGCGGATGGCGCTCGACGTCATGCTCTTCTTCAACCGGCGCTACGGAATCTAGGTGATCAGCCATGTACGTCATCCGGCTCGCTGACGGGACCCTGCGCGTGCCGCAGAGCCTGACCAGCGAAGACGGGCGTCTGATCGGCAACGCGTACGTGGACGTGCAGCCCGGCGATCCCGAATACGACAAGTGGCTGCCCGAGTCGCTGACCGAGGAGGAGGCGGCCGAGCGCCGCAGTCGCTGGGAAGAGGAGAACGACGACCTCGAACGCGAGTTCCTGGCCTTCAAAGCCAGTCAGGAGGACGCCTGAGCGCTTTCAGGGCCGGCCACGAGGACGCCTGAGCGCCTTCGAGAAGGACAGGCGCCAGCCGCGGTCGGCGGTTGGCGCCGCCCCGTGCCTGCCGTCGGGAAGTGTGGCCCGCAGGCACGCTCGACCACGGCCTCACGACGTGAGGCGGATTGAGGTCCCGCCAGCGGTGATCCTGGCGGATCTCAGGATCACCGACTAGACGGAACGTCAGACGCGCGGGGACTCACCTGCTGGCCTGTCGGCCGTGAGAACGTCCTCGCCTCGAAGAAGGGCGTGCACTTCCGACTCGCGGAAGCGCCGGTGCCCTCCGGGGGTGCGGATACTGCTGATGCGGCCTGCCGCAGCCCAGCGCGTAACCGTCTTTGGGTCTACCCGGAAGAGGGCGGCAACCTCTCCTGGGGTCAGCAGACGCTCGCTGCTACTCTCCACCAATCTCTCCCCCTCGCATCCCGCTTCCTGCCAGCGGGCGGACAGGTAACCAGTGTGTCGAGCGAAGCCTGATTTATCCGTGGTTTTCGACAAAGATCACGGGTTGTTATCAGCTGACTGCCCGATTGTTATATGATAGAGCCTCTTTGGGGCTCTCGTGGGTGTTTCTTTACGAAACACCCTTACTGGGAACAGTAGCAGCGCTCGCGTCCGATGCGAAGAGCGACCGCTACGCAGGGACGAGTAACCTCGAACCTGTGCATCCCGTTCTCGTTTACACCGCGTCGCGGATCGGCCTGTTTGTCGTGACCCTGGGTGTTCTGTACCTCGTCGGCCTGCAAAACCCGCTGTTCCTGCTCGCAGCCGCTTTCGTGATCAGCGGCATTGCCAGCTACGTGCTGCTGTCGGGGCAGCGTGACGCAGTCAGCGCACGCCTCAGCGGCCGGATCGACCGGCCTGAGCCGCAGGACGACTAGGGCAGGGGGAACATGCCAATCCGGGCATGGTACTCCCGTCCGAGTCGCGTTGTGTCACTACCGACTAGTAGGCCGGTCTTGTGCGCCAGAAATGCCTTCACGCCGATGCCCCGCTCGCGGCCGGGATTCCAGGCGAGCGCCTTTCCGGTACGCGGATGAATGGCGCCGATGCCCTCGCGGGGCACCGCTCCCGGGCCGGCCGAGTCGCGGCCCTGCGGGTTGTCCAGCCAGCGCTGGTGACCCCCGACATAGACGGCTGAGCCGGTGACCGCCACCGCGTAGAGCGAGTCGCCGCCGGTGGCGTTGGTCCAGGTCGGCCTGACGGCCGGGCCCGCGGCGTACGTCTCGAACCGGGCGGCCGTGTCGCACATGCGGCCTCTCGGGCCGCCGGTCGTGACCACCACGAAGGAGCGGCCGTCGGGGGCGAAGTCGAGGCCGCGCACGTAGGAGGGGAACGCCTCCGCGCAGCGCTGCGCGTAGACCTCGGTGCGCCAGTCGGCGACCCTGGCCACGGGCCCGCTGACGTCGATCAGCCCGAGCTGCGGCCGGGACCGCCCGCCGAGCGTGGTGAACGAGCCGTCGACCGCCAGCCGGTCGCCCGACAGGGCGAGGGCCTGGACCTTCACCCTGGGCGTCAGCGGCTCGCCCGGCGTGACGGCGAAGCCGGGGTCGGCCACGCCGGTCGCGGCGTCGAGCCCGGCCAGGGCGATGCGCGGCCGGACGAAGTCGCCGCCGACGTAGAGCCTGGAGCCACTCCTGACCAGGGTGGTGACCATGCCCCCCTCGATCCGGGGCATGAAGCCGTCGACGAGCTGCCCGTCGGCGACGTTGATCCGGGCGAGCGCGCGGGCGCCGACGTTGTTGACGCCGGGGAAGGCGCCGCCCACGTAGACCGTGCCGTGGTCGCCGGCGGCCAGCCCGTAGACCGGCCCGGCGACGGACGGCGCGAAGTCGCGCAGGATGCGGCCGCTCGCCAGGTCGTAGGCGAACAGGTTGGCCCGGCGCAGCGTGTACGTGCGCCCGGCGTCGCTGACCTCGCTGAACGAGCCGCCGACGACGACGGTGCCACCGACCAGCGCGATGGCGTTGACGATGCCGTCGAGGACATGGGGGGTGTTGTCGACCGGGTCGGCCGAGACCACGCGGGAGTGCGCGGCGGGGGCCGAAGCGATGATCGCCGCAAGGGCGACACGGGCAAGCATTCACCAACAACTAGCAGACGTTCAGTAGTGGTGCCGCTACTTTGCGTTAATTGCCACAAGAGCCGGGCTCGCCGGCGGCCCGGTGGTGGCTGGTCAAAGGCCGTAACGCCCGGCGAATGCCCCGCTGGCCGCGTGAGTACTCTTGTCCGCATGACGCGCGCTCAGTTGGACAAGCAGCCGGACGAGGTCGCCGCGATGTTCGATCGCACCGCCCGGCGCTACGACCTGGTCAACGACGTGGCCTCGCTGTGGCAGGTCAGGCTCTGGCGCAAGGCAGTGGCCGCCGCCGTCGACGCGGGGCCCGGCGAGGTCGTGCTCGACCTGGGAGCGGGCACCGGCACCTCCACCGACAGCTTCACCGGTCTCGGCGCCCGCGCGGTGGCCTCCGACTTCTCCCTCGGCATGTTGCGCACGGGCGTGCAGCGGCACGGCGGCAACGCGCTGAGCGGGCCCGGCATCCCGTTCGTGGCCGGTGACGCGATGCGGCTGCCGTTCGCCGACGACGTCTTCGACGCGGTGACGATCTCGGTGGCGCTGCGCAACGTGCACGACACCTCGCAGGCGCTGCGCGAGATGCTCCGCGTGACCAGGCCGGGCGGCCGGCTGGTGATCCTGGAGTTCTCGCACGTCACGTTCGGGCCGTTCGACCTGGTCTACCGCGAATACCTGATGAGGTTCCTGCCCAAGGTGGCCAGGGTGTTCGGCTCCAACGACGACTCCTACGACTACCTGGCCGAGTCCATCAGGGACTGGCCCGACCAGCGGACGCTGGCCCGGACGATCGGCGAGGCCGGCTGGGAGCGGGTGGCCTGGCGCAACCTGACGATGGGCATCGTCGCCGTCCACCGGGCGTTCAAGCCCGCCTGACCGGCGGGGCGAGGGTCAGGCGGTCGCGCCCGCCATGGCGAAAGTGCCGGGAATCGTCTTCCGCCTTTCCGCCCGTTTCCGGCTTTGCGGGCTGCTCTGAGGATGTGTCGGAGGGAAGCCCTGTGCAATTCCCGCTGGGATGGCGACAGGGCATCTTTCCGGGATGAAGCCAGGAGGATTGCCATCGCACTTTGTGGGCATATCTCTCGATTTCTCGGAAGGAGCCCCGGGTGATCGGAGAAATCGATCCGACCCCCCGCCGCCGGAAGCTCACTGCCGCTCACGCCAGGCCGCAGCCGTCCGAGCAGGACGTCGCCAAGCTGCTGCGGCACTACGGGGTCGGCGGCGAGCGCGGCGACCGGCCCAGCCGCACCCCGCCGACATCCCCGAGGACGAGGAGAGCCTTCGGATCTTCGCTGGTCTTCGGCCTTCTGGAGGACGCCGCCATGGACGAGGAGGAATCGCGCGAATTCATGGCGTCGTTGGCAGATCAATTGTAACGACATGGTTATCGCGGCGTGTCTTGCAGGCTCGGCCGATCTTCTGTTGGCTACCGTCATTGGTCCAGACCAATGAGACTCGGGAGGTGGTCCGTCCGATGAGCGGCCTTACTGTCTCGCCGGGCGGATGGCGCAGGAGCAGTCTCAGCGCGGTCGCCGGCGGGTGCGTCGAGTTCGCCCGACACACGACCGGCGAGGTGCTGTCGCGTGACTCGAAAGACCCCTCGGGTCCGGTCCTGACCTGCACGCCCGGAGAGTGGCGGGCGTTCGTCGGCGGAGTGCGCAACGCCGAGTTCGAAGTCTGACGTTCCCGTGCCCGGCCCTTCGTTGACGACGGAGGGCCTTCTTGTGTCCAGGATCCGTACCCCGACTGCCACTATGTACAGGAAAAGCAGTAGACTGCGGGCCGACAAGTTTGTGAAGGGGTTCACAAAGGAACGAAGGCGCAAGACCCCGAGGCCTTCGAGCGTGTAGGACAGGACAGTCCAGTGACCGTGCCACCAGCCATACAGGCTGACGCCGACGTCATCGTCGTCGGCGCCGGTCCCGCCGGTTCCGCAACCGCCTTTTACCTCGCTCAGGCCGGTCTCGACGTGCTGCTCCTGGAGAAGACCAGGTTCCCCCGCGAGAAGGTCTGCGGCGACGGCCTGACGCCACGTGCCGTCAAGCAGTTGCTCAACATGGGCGTCGACATCGACGCGCCCGGCTGGATCAGGAACAAGGGCCTGCGCGTCGTCGGCGGCGGCCTCCGCTTCGAGCTCGACTGGCCGCAGCTGGAGCGCTTCCCCGACTTCGGCCTGGTCCGCACCCGCAAGGACTTCGACCAGATCGTCGCGGCCAACGCGGTCAAGAACGGCGTGCGCCTCATGGAGGGCGTCACCGTGACCGGGCCGGTGCTCGACGACCGCAGCGGGCACATCGTCGGCGTGCGCACCAAGGACGGCGCGACGTACCGCAGCCGGGTGGTCGTGGCGGCCGACGGCAACAGCACCCGCCTGGCGATCGGCATGGGCCTGCACAAGCGGGAGGACCGGCCCATGGGCGTGGCCGTCCGCACCTACTTCGAGAGCCCCCGCCACGACGACGACTACCTGGAGACCTGGCTGGAGCTGTGGGACGGCGACACCCTGCTGCCCGGCTACGGCTGGGTGTTCGGGGTCGGCGACGGCACCGCCAACGTCGGGCTCGGGCTGCTCAACACCAGCGCCCAGTTCGGCAACATCGACTACCGCGACCTGTTGAAGCGCTGGTGCAGGGCCATGCCGGCCGACTGGGGCTTCACCGAGGAGAACATGACGGCCCCCATCCGCGGCGCCGCTCTCCCGATGGCCTTCAACAGGCAGCCGCACTACACGCGGGGTCTTATCCTCGTGGGTGACTCCGGCGGGTCCATCAACCCGTTCAACGGCGAGGGCATCGCCTACGCCATGGAGACCGGCGAGATCGCCGCCGAGATCATCGCGAAGGCACTCAAGGACACCACTCCCGCACAGCGCGAGCGGATCCTGAGGACCTACCCCCAGGTGATGAAGGACGCCTACGGCGGCTACTTCACACTAGGGAGGTTGTTCGTCGAGGCGATTGGGAAGCCGGGTGTGATGAGCTTCGGGACCAGGCACGGCCTGCCTCACCCGAGGCTGATGCGCTTCGCGCTCAAGCTCCTTGGTAATCTCACCGACCGGCGAGGCGATGCGTCCGACATGATCATCAACGCTCTCTCGAAGGTCGCCCCACCAGCATGATTCCCACGACAGACACATCAAGCTGCGCGCCCGCGCGCGCGGCGACTCCGGAGGAGGCGTAGCGATGGACCTTTACGTGCCCATCCTGGTGCTCGCCGTTCTCGCGGGGGGCTTCGCGATCTTCTCGGTCGCCATCGCCCCCTTCACCGGTCCCAAGCGCTGGAACCGCGCCAAGCTTGACGCCTATGAATGCGGCATCGAGCCGACGCCCCAGCCGGTCGGTGGCGGACGGTTCCCGCTCAAATACATGATCACCGCGATGCTCTTCATCGTGTTCGACATCGAGATCATCTTCCTCTACCCGTGGGCGGTCTCCTTCGCGCCGCTGAAGAACGACGCCGGCGCCGTCATCTCGTCCGGCCTCGGACTGTTCGCGCTGGTCGAGATGCTGCTGTTCATCGTCACCGTGCTCGTCGCCTACGCGTACGTGTGGCGCCGCAAGGGTCTGGACTGGGACTGAAAATGGGACTTGAAGAGAAACTCCCCAGCGGGTTCATCCTCAGCACGGTCGAAGCCGCCGCAGGATGGGCGCGGAAGAGCTCGGTGTGGCCGGCCACGTTCGGCCTCGCATGTTGCGCCATCGAGCTGATGGCCACCGGTGGCCCCCACTACGACCTGGCGCGCTTCGGCATGGAGCGCGCTTCGGCGTCTCCCCGCCAGGCCGACCTCATGATCGTCGCCGGGCGCGTGTCGCAGAAGATGGCGCCCGTCCTGCGGCAGATCTACGACCAGATGGCCGAGCCCAAGTGGGTCATCGCCATGGGCGTGTGCGCCTCCAGCGGCGGCATGTTCAACAACTACGCCATCGTGCAGGGCGTCGACCACGTCGTGCCGGTCGACATCTACCTGCCCGGCTGCCCGCCGCGGCCGGAGATGCTGATCGACGCGATCGTGAAGCTGCACGACAAGATCCAGAACATGAAGTTCGGCGCCCACCGCGCCAAGCAGATCGAGGACCTCGAACTGCGGGCGCTGCGCACGCTGCCGCTGATCGACCAGGGGGCCGGAAAGTGACCTCGCCCGACCACCTTCCCGGGAGCCCGGAGAGCGGGGAGGCCCCCGAGGCCGCCTCGGTCCCGGCCGTCCCCGAGGCGCCCGTCGCCCGGCACGGCATGTTCGGCGCGCACGACTCCGGCGACACCTCCGGCTACGGCGGTCTCGTCGTGCGCCGGGCGCCGCAGCTCTCGACCCCCCGCCCGTACGGCGGCTACTTCGACGAGCTGGTCGACGCCCTCGCCCTCGACGACGCCATCGAGCGCGTCGTGGTCGACCGCGGCGAGCTGACCCTGCACGTCCGCCGCGAGCGCCTGGTGGAGGTCTGCCAGAAGCTGCGCGACGACCCGGCCCTGCGTTTCGAGCTGTCGCTCGGCGTCTCCGGGGTGCACTACCCGCACCTGAAGGGCGAGGAGCTGCACGCCGTCTACCACCTGTGCTCGATCACCCACAACAGGCGCGTGCGCCTGGAGGTCAGCGCACCGGACGCCGACCCGCACATTCCATCGACCGTGGGCGTTTACCCTGGTCATGACTGGCATGAGCGGGAGACGTACGACTTCTTCGGAATCGTCTTCGACGGCCATCCGTCACTCACCCGGATCATGATGCCGGATGACTGGGACGGTCACCCGCAGCGCAAGGACTACCCGCTCGGCGGCATCCCGGTCGAGTACCGGGGCGCCACCATCCCCTCGCCGGACCAGAGGAGGTCTTACTCATGAGCACCGCTTATGACGAGGCGACAGAGGGCAAGGTCTACTCGGTCACCGGCGGAGACTGGGACGAGGTCGTCGGCGGCGCGCGCGACACCGAGGAAGAGCGCCTGGTCGTCAACATGGGCCCGCAGCACCCGTCCACGCACGGCGTGCTCCGCCTGGTCCTGACGCTCGACGGTGAGACGGTCACCGAGGCGCGCAGTGTCATCGGCTACCTGCACACCGGCATCGAGAAGAACATGGAGTACCGGACGTGGACCCAGGGGACCACGTTCGTGACCCGCATGGACTACCTCTCGCCGATCTTCAACGAGACCGCGTACTGCCTGGGCGTGGAGAAGCTGCTCGGCATCACCGACCGCGTGCCCGAGCGGGCGCAGGCCATCCGCGTGATGATGATGGAGCTCAACCGCATCGCCTCGCACCTGGTCGCGATGGGCACGTTCGGCATGGAGCTGGGCGCGACCACGCCGTTCCTGTTCGGCTACCGCGACCGTGAAATGATCATGGACCTGTTCGAGTACATCACGGGTCTGCGCATGAACCACGCCTACGTCAGGCCGGGCGGCGTCAGCGTCGACCTGCCCGCGGGCGCGGTCGACAAGGTGGGCGAGTTCCTCAAGGAGATGCCCAAGCGGATCAAGGACATCCGCAAGCTCCTCGACGAGAACCCCGTCTACGTGCGCCGCACCAGGGACGTGGGCTACCTCGACCTGACCGGCTGCATGGCGCTCGGCATCACCGGCCCGATCCTGCGCGCCGCCGGGCTGCCCTGGGACCTGCGCAAGTCGCAGCCCTACTCCGGCTACGAGACGTACGAGTTCGAGGTCGCCACCGAGCGCGGCTGCGACGTCTACTCGCGCTACCTCGTGCGCATGCGGGAGATGGAGGAGTCGCTCAAGATCATCGAGCAGGCTCTCGACCGCATCGCCGGCCCGCTCAAGGGCGACCCGGTCATGATCGAGGACAAGAAGATCGGCTGGCCCGCGCAGCTCGCGCTCGGCCCCGACGGCTTCGGCAACTCGCCCGACCACATCGCGCACATCATGGGCAGCTCGATGGAGGCCCTGATCCACCACTTCAAGCTGGTGACCGAGGGCTTCCGGGTCCCGGCCGGCCAGGCGTACGCGAGCATCGAGTCGCCCAAGGGCGAGCTCGGGGCGCACGTCGTCAGCGACGGCGGCACCCGCCCGTACCGCGTGCACTTCCGCGAGCCTTCCTTCTGCAACCTGCAGGGCTTCCCCGCCATGGCGGAGGGCGGCCAGGTCGCCGACGTGATCGCCGCGGTGGCTTCTATCGACCCCGTCATGGGAGGTGTGGACCGGTGACTTATTCACCGGAAGTCCGCGAGCGTCTCGAACAGGACGCCAAGGAGATCATCGGCCGCTACCCCAAGACGCGGTCCGCCCTGCTGCCGCTGCTCCACCTCGTGCAGTCGGCCGACGGCTACGTCTCCGACGACGGCAAGGAGTTCTGCGCCGAGATGCTGGGCCTGAGCAAGGCCGAGGTCACCGGCGTGGCCACCTTCTACACGATGTACAAGCGCAAGCCGGCCGGCGACTACCACGTCGGCGTCTGCATCAACGCGCTGTGCGCCGTCATGGGCGGCGACCAGATCTGGGACGAGCTGTCCGAGCACGTCGGCGTCGGCCACGAGGAGACCACCGGCGACGGCAAGATCTCGCTGGAGCGCCTGGAGTGCAACGCGGCCTGCGACTTCGCCCCGGTCATGATGGTCAACTGGGAGTTCTTCGACAACCAGACCCCCGCCTCGGCCAAGCAGCTCGTCGACGACCTGCGTGACGGCAAGGACGTGCGGCCGACCCGCGGACCGAAGAAGCTCTGCACCTTCAAGGAGGCCTCGCGCGTGCTCGCGGGCCTGCCCGACGACCAGGCGGGCGACGGCCCGTCGGCCGCCGGCCCCTCGCTGGAGGGCCTGAAGGTGGCCAAGGCCAACGGATGGAAGGCCCCCGAGGCATGAGCACCACACTGACCCCGGTCCTGACCGCCAACTGGGACCAGGCCGACTCCTTCACCCTCGACGGCTACGGCGGTGACTACAAGGCGGCCAAGAAGGCGCTGGGCATGGACCCCGACGCCGTCATCCAGGCGGTCAAGGACTCTGGCCTGCGCGGCCGCGGCGGCGCTGGCTTCCCCACCGGCATGAAGTGGGGATTCATCCCGCAGGGCGACGGCAAGCCCCACTACCTCGTCGTCAACGCCGACGAGTCGGAGCCGGGCACCTGCAAGGACATCCCGCTGATGATGGCCAACCCGCACTCGCTGGTCGAGGGCGTCATCATCACCGCGTTCGCGATCAGGGCCAACTACGCCTTCATCTACGTGCGCGGCGAGGTGCTGCACGTCATCCGCCGGCTGCACGCGGCCGTGCGCGAGGCGTACGAGAAGGGCTTCCTGGGCGAGGACATCTTCGGCTCCGGGTACAACCTGGAGCTCGTCGTGCACAGCGGCGCCGGCGCGTACATCTGCGGCGAGGAGACGGCGCTGCTCGACTCGCTGGAGGGCTTCAGAGGTCAACCGCGACTCAAGCCCCCGTTCCCGGCCGTGGCGGGCCTGTACGCCTCGCCGACTGTCGTGAACAACGTCGAGTCGATCGCCAGTGTTCCCTCGATCATCAGCAACGGCGCCGACTGGTTCGCCTCGATGGGCACCGAGAAGTCCAAGGGCTTCGGCATCTTCTCCCTCAGCGGCCACGTCACCAGGCCCGGCCAGTACGAGGCCCCGCTCGGCATCACGCTGCGCGAGCTGCTCGACATGGCCGGCGGCATCCGCGAGGGGCACCAGATCAAGTTCTGGACCCCGGGCGGCTCGTCCACGCCGATCTTCACCGACGAGCACCTCGACGTGCCGCTCGACTTCGAGGCCGTCGGCGCCAAGGGCTCGATGCTCGGCACCCGCGCGCTGCAGATCTTCGACGAGACCACCTGCGTGGTCCGCACGGTGCTGCGCTGGACCGAGTTCTACGCCCACGAGTCCTGCGGCAAGTGCACGCCGTGCCGCGAGGGCACGTACTGGCTCAAGCAGGTGCTCAAGCGCCTGGAGAAGGGCCAGGGCACCGAGGAGGACCTGTCCACGATCACCGACATCGCGGACAACATCCTCGGCCGCTCGTTCTGCGCCCTCGGCGACGGCGCGACCAGCCCGATCCACTCCTCGGTGAAGTACTTCCGCGAGGAGTACCTCAAGCACTTCGAGATCGGCGGCTGCCCGTTCGACCCGAAGAAGTCCACTCTCTGGGGTGAGCAGTGACCGTCGTAGAAACAGAAACCACCCTGGTGACCCTCACCATCGACGGGTTCCAGGTCAGTGTCCCCAAGGGCACCCTGATCATCAGGGCCGCCGAGCTGCTGGGCATCCAGATCCCCCGGTTCTGCGACCACCCGCTGCTCGACCCGGCGGCCAACTGCCGCCAGTGCCTCGTCGACATCCCCGACGCGGGCAACGGCCGCGGCTTCCCCAAGCCGCAGCCGTCCTGCGCGATCGAGGTCGCCGAGGGCATGGTCGTGCAGACCCAGCTCACCTCGCCGGTCGCCGAGAAGGCGCAGCGCGGGGCCATGGAGCTGCTGCTGATGAACCACCCGCTCGACTGCCCGGTCTGCGACAAGGGCGGCGAGTGCCCCCTGCAGAACCAGGCCATGTCGAACGGCCAGGGCGAGTCGCGCTTCCAGGAGCAGAAGCGCACGTTCCCCAAGCCGCTGCCGCTGTCCACGCAGGTGCTGCTCGACCGTGAGCGCTGCGTCCAGTGCGCCCGCTGCATCCGCTTCTCCGACCAGATCGCCGGCGACCCGCTCATCGAGTTCTTCGAGCGCGGCGCCAAGGAGCAGGTCCGGGTCGCCGACGGCAAGCCGTTCAACTCCTACTTCTCCGGCAACACGGTGCAGATCTGCCCGGTCGGCGCGCTCACCGGCGCGGCCTACCGGTTCCGGGCGCGGCCGTTCGACCTGGTCTCCACGCCGAGCGCGTGCGAGCACTGCGCGTCGGGCTGCTCCCTGCGCACCGACCACCGGCGCGGCCGGGTCACCCGCCGCCTGGCGGGCAACGACCCGCAGGTGAACGAGGAGTGGAACTGCGACAAGGGCCGCTGGGCCTTCTCCTACGCCACCCAGCCCGACCGGCTCAAGACGCCTCTGGTGCGCAACGAGGAAGGCGTGCTCGTGCCCGCCTCGTGGCCGGAGGCGCTGGCGGTCGCCGCCGAGGGGCTGGCCGCCGCCCGCGGCAGGGCCGGCGTGCTGGTCGGCGGCCGGGTCACGGTCGAGGACGCCTACGCCTACAGCAAGTTCGCCCGGGTCGCGCTCGGCAGCAACGACATCGACTTCCGCGCCCGTCCGCACTCCGCCGAGGAGGCGCAGTTCCTGGCGCACGCGGTCGCCGGCAAGGGCATCGAGATCAGCTACACCGACCTTGAGAAGGCTCCGGCCGTGCTGCTCGTCGGGTTCGAGCCCGAGGAGGAGTCGCCGATCGTCTTCCTGCGCCTGCGCAAGGCGTGGCAGAAGAAGGGCCTGAAGGTCACCGCGATCGCGCCGTTCGCCTCCGCCGGGCTGGCCAAGATGGGCGGCACGCTCATCGCCACCGCCCCGGGCGCCGAGGCCGACGCGATCGGCGACCTGGTCGGCACGCTGGCCGAGGGCACGATCGTGCTGGCCGGCGAGCGGCTGGCCACCGTGCCGGGCGCGCTGTCGGCGCTCGTCCGCCTCGGCGCCGGCTCCGGCGTCCGGCTGGCCTGGGTGCCGCGCAGGGCCGGTGAGCGCGGCGCGCTCGAAGCCGGCGCGCTGCCCAACCTGCTGCCGATCGGCCGTCCCGTGGACGACGAGGCCGCCAGGACCGAGGTCGCCAGGGTCTGGAACGTGGGCTCGCTGCCCGCCGTGCCCGGCCGCGACACCGACGGCATCATCGCCGCGGCCCGCGCCGGTGAGATCGACGCGCTGGTCGTGGCCGGCGTCGACCCGCACGACCTGGCCGACCCGGCCGCCGCGCTGGAGGCGCTGGAGAACACGCCGTTCATCGTCAGCCTGGAGATCCGCGCCAGCGCCGTCACCGACCGCGCCGACGTGGTGCTGCCGGTCGCGGCGGTGCAGGAGAAGGGCGGCACGTTCGTCAACTGGGAGGGCAGGGGCCGCTCGTTCGATGCGCCGCTGCGCGTGCCCGGCATCCAGAGCGACCTGGCCGTCATCGGCAACCTCGCCGACCGCATGGACGTGCACCTCGGCCTGCCGGACGCCAAGGCCGTCCGGCGCGAGCTGGCCAGCCTCGGCGCCTGGCGCGGGGCCCGCGTCGCCGCGCCGAGCACCGCCACCCGCGCCCAGGCCGCCCCGGCGGCCGGCCAGGCGCTGCTGGCGACCTGGCACCTGCTGCTCGACGAGGGCAGGCTCCAGGACGGCGAGCCGTACCTGGCCGGCACCGCCCGCGCCACCGAGGCGCTGGTGTCGGCGGCCACGGCGGCCGAGATCGGCGTCATCGACGGCGACAAGCTCGTCGTCGGCGGCCCCGGCCCCAACGCGGTCACGCTGCCGGTCCGCGTCGCCGACCTGCCCGACCGGGTGGTCTGGGTGCCGGCGAACTCCGGCGGCTGCTCGGTCACGCGCGACCTGCGCGCGCTGGCCGGCGACATCGTCACCATCGGGAGCGCATCATGACCCACGTTCTCGCGGCCGATCCCACCCTTGCCGACTTCGGCAAGGACCCGCTGTGGATCACCATCATCAAGGCCGTGATGCTGTTCGCCTTCCTGATGCTGGGCATCCTGTTCGGCGTCTGGTACGAGCGCAAGCTGATCTCGCGGATGCAGCACCGCTACGGCCCCAACCGGGCCGGCAAGTTCGGTCTGCTCCAGTCGGTGGCCGACGGCATCAAGATGGGTCTGAAGGAGGACATCTTCCCGCGGACCGTGGACAAGGTGCTCTACCTGCTGGCCCCCGTGATCATGGTCGTGCCGGCGTTCCTGGCCTTCTCGATCGTGCCGTTCGCGCCGATGGTCAACCTGTTCGGCGTCCAGACGCCGCTGCAGCTCGTCGACCTGCCGGTGGCGGTGCTGTTCATGCTGGCCATGGGCGCCATCTCGGTCTACGGCGTGGTGCTGGCCGGCTGGTCGTCGCGCTCGCCGTACGCGCTGCTGGGCGGTCTGCGGTCGGCGGCGCAGGTGGTCTCGTACGAGATCGCGATGGGTCTGTCGTTCGTGGCGATCTTCCTGTTCGCCGGGACGCTGTCCACCTCCGAGATCGTCAAGGCGCAGGGCGAGCAGGGCTGGTTCGTCTTCCTGCTGATCCCGTCGTTCGTGATCTACGTGATCTGCATGTTCGGCGAGGCCGCCCGAATCCCGTTCGACCTCCCCGAGGGCGAGGGCGAGCTGGTCGGCGGCTTCCAGACCGAGTACTCCTCGTCCCTGAAGTTCGCCCTCATCATGATGGGCGAGTACCTGCACACCTTCACCGCCTCGGGCATCGCGGTCACCCTGTTCCTGGGCGGCTGGCGGGCCCCGTGGCCGATCTCCATGTGGGACGGCGCCAACACGGGCTGGTGGCCGGTGCTGTGGTTCTTCATCAAGTTCGTGCTGACCTTCAGCTTCATCGTGTGGGTGCGTGCCTCGCTGCCGCGCGTGCGCTACGACCAGCTCATGTCCCTGGGCTGGAAGGTGCTGATCCCGGTGAACCTGGCCTGGATCCTGCTCGTCGCCGCGGCTCGCAACGTGGTCGTCAACGAGGGCAACAAGACGGTCGGCATCGTGATCGGCGCGGTCATCGTGGTCGGCGCGCTGGCCATCTGGATGCGGTTCGACACCGTCAACCAGCGGCGCAAGGAGGCGCGCAAGGCCGAGGTGGAGGCCGAGTTCGAGCAACTGTCCGACGAGCCGACGGCCGGCGGCTTCCCTGTGCCGCCGCTCGATCTGCCGCACTACCACGGGGTGCAGCACAAGGAGATTCCCAGTGGGACTAACTGATTGGCTGAACCCCGTCAAGGGCTTCGGGGTCACCTTCCACACGATGTTCAAGAAGCCCGTCACGACCAACTACCCGGAGGTCAAGAAGCCGACGGCTCCTCGCTTCCACGGTCGTCACCAGCTCAACCGCTGGCCGGACGGGCTGGAGAAGTGCGTCGGGTGCGAGCTGTGCGCGTGGGCGTGCCCGGCGGACGCGATCTACGTCGAGGGCGCGGACAACACCGACGAGGAGCGCTTCTCGCCGGGTGAGCGTTACGGGCGCACCTACCAGATCAACTATCTGCGGTGCATCCTGTGCGGCCTGTGCATCGAGGCCTGCCCGACCCGCGCGCTCACCATGACCAACGAGTACGAGCTCGCCGACAGCAGCCGCGAGAGCCTCATCTACACCAAGGAGATGCTCCTCGCGGACCTGACGCCGGGCATGGAGCAGCCGCCCCACCCGATGCGGCTCGGCGAGACCGAAGAGGACTACTACCGGCTGGGACGAACCAATGGGTGAGACCATCACATTCTGGGTTCTCGCCGTCGTATCGGTCGGCGCGGCGCTCGGCATGGTCTTCAACAGGAAGGCCGTCTACTCGGCGCTGATGCTCGGCACCGTGATGCTCTGCCTCGCGGTGCTCTACGCCGTCCAGGACGCGCCCTTCCTCGCCGCGGTGCAGATCATCGTCTACACCGGCGCCATCATGATGCTGTTCCTGTTCGTGCTCATGCTGGTGGGCGTGGACTCCTCCGACTCCTTCGTGGAGACGCTGAGGGGTCAGCGCTTCTGGGGCGCCCTGGCGGCCCTCGGCTTCGCCGTCCTGATCATCCTGGCGGTGGGCAACGCGATCTTCTCCGGTGAGGCGGGCCTCGCGCAGGCCACGGCGCAGGGCGGCTACGTCCGCTCGATCGCGCTGCTGCTGTTCACCAAGTACGTCTTCGCGTTCGAGGTCACCTCGGCCCTGCTGATCACCGCCGCCCTGGGCGCGATGGTCCTGGCGCACCGGGAGAAGTTCACCGAGAAGGCCACGCAGAAGGACCTCTCGCGCGCCCGGTTCCTCGGCGAGCGTCCCTCGCCGCTGCCCGGCCCCGGCACCTACGCCAGGAACAACGCCATCGACATGCCGGCGCTGCTGCCCGACGGCTCGGTCGCGGAGTCGTCGGTCAACCGCTACATCGCCCGCTACGACGTCGAGCACGGCCACCTCCCCGAGGACCCGAAGCTCGCCGAGGCCATCAAGCACACGGCCGAGGATGACGCCGAGGAGACGACCAACGAGGTGACCAAGTGACGACCCACTACCTGATCCTGTCGGGTGTGCTGTTCGCGATCGGCGCGCTCGGCGTGCTGATCAGGCGCAACGCGATCGTGGTGTTCATGTGCGTCGAGCTCATGCTCAACGCCTGCAACCTCGCGTTCGTCACCTTCGCCAGGCAGAACGGCAACCTGGAGGGCCAGATCATCGCGTTCTTCGTGATGGTGGTGGCCGCGGCCGAGGTCGTCGTCGGCCTGGCCATCATCGTGACGATCTTCCGAACCCGCAGGTCCGCGTCCGTCGACGACGCCAACCTGCTGAAGTACTAAGAGGTGACTGATGCAATCTGAAATCGCTCAGATCACCCCTCACGTCGGCGGTGTGATCGGGAACGCCTGGCTGATGATCGCTCTTCCGCTCGTGGGGGCGTTCATCCTGCTGGTGTTCAACAAGTTCACCAACCGCTGGGGCCATCTGCTGGGCGTGGTCATGTCGCTGGCCTCGTTCGTGGTGGCGGTGCTCGCGTTCTTCGAGCTGATCGGGTTCGGTGCGGAGGAGCGCCGCCGGGCGGTGCACCTGTACGAGTTCATCCCCGGCATGGTCGACATGGGTCTGCTCATCGACCCGCTGTCGATCAGCTTCGCGCTGCTCATCACGGGTGTCGGATCGCTGATCCACATCTACTCCATCGGGTACATGTCGCACGACGAGCACCGGCGCAGGTTCTTCGCGTACCTGAACCTGTTCGTCGCCGCGATGCTCCTGCTGGTGCTGGCCGACAACTACGTGGGCCTGTTCATCGGCTGGGAGGGCGTGGGCCTGGCCTCGTACCTGCTGATCGGGTTCTGGCAGTTCAAGCCCTCGGCGGCGGTCGCGGCGAAGAAGGCGTTCGTCGTCAACCGCGTCGGTGACTTCGGCCTGCTGGTCGGCATGTTCATCATCTGGACGTCGTTCGGCACCCTGGCCTTCAAGGACCTCGGCGCGAAGATCGGCTCCGGCGCCGCCTCCGACGGCACCATGCTCGCCATCGGCCTGCTGCTGCTCCTCGGCGCGTGCGGCAAGTCGGCGCAGCTCCCGCTGCAGTCCTGGCTCCTCGACGCCATGGAGGGTCCGACGCCCGTGTCGGCCCTGATCCACGCGGCGACCATGGTCACCGCCGGCGTCTACCTCGTCGTGCGCTCGGGCGCGTTCTTCTTCCCCGAGGGCTCGGGCGCGGCGCTCGCCGTCGCCATCGTCGGCGCGGCCACGCTGCTCGCCGGTGCGATCATCGGTTGTGCGAAGGACGACATCAAGAAGGGCCTGGCCGGCTCGACGATGTCGCAGATCGGCTACATGATGCTCGGCGCGGGCCTCGGCCCGGCGGGCTACGCCTTCGCGATCGGCCACCTGATCACCCACGGCTTCTTCAAGGCCGACATGTTCCTCGGCGCCGGATCGGTCATGCACGGCATGAACGACGAGGTGAACATGAGGAAGTACGGCGGCCTGCGCAAGTTCATGCCGATCACGTTCGTCACGTTCTTCATCGGCTACCTGGCGATCATCGGGTTCCCGCTGCTGTCCGGCTACTTCACCAAGGACGGCATCATCGAGACCGCGGTCCACCACCAGCCGATCCTGGGCTGGCTGGCCGTGCTCGGCGCGGGCATCACCGGCTTCTACATGTCGCGGATGGTCTTCATGACCTTCTTCGGCCAGAAGCGCTGGGCCGACGACGCCCACCCGCACGAGTCGCCGCTCGTCATGACGGTGCCGCTGATGATCCTTTCGCTGGGCGCGCTCGGCCTGGGCGCCTACCTGGTGCTGGGCGGCAGGCTGTACGACTTCCTGCGGCCCGCCGTGGGCGGCGAGGCGGAGGCCCCGAGCTTCCAGTTCGCCAGCACGCCCGGTCTGGCCACCCTCGCGCTCGTCGCCGTCGGCGTGGTCTTCGCCTGGATGAGGTACGGCCGGGCAGAGGTGCCCTCGGTGCAGCCGCGCGGCTCCTTCCTCACCACGTTCGCCCGCCGTGACCTGTACGGCGACGCCCTCAACGAGTCCCTGTTCATGCGTCCCGGCCAGTGGCTGACCCGCATCGCGGTGTTCTTCGACAACCGCGGCGTCGACGGGCTGGTCAACGGTCTGGCGGCAGGCATCGGCGGGAGCTCGGGTCGCCTGCGCAGGCTCCAGACGGGCTTCGCGCGAACGTACGCGCTGTCCATCCTGATCGGTGCCGCCCTGCTGACCGGCGCCCTGCTCCTCGTTGGGAACATCTGATGTCACCCTGGCTCCCGATACTCATGGCGGTGCCCGTTGTGGGCGCCATCGTGGTGGCCCTGCTTCCCAAGGGCGGCGACAAGCTGGCCAAGCAGGTCACGCTGGCGGTCTCGCTGCTGACGATGGTGCTGACGGGCGTCATGGCCGCCGGGTTCAAGCCCGGTGGCGAGCGCTTCCAGTTCAAGGCGGAGTACGACTGGATCCCGAGCTTCGGCGTGAAGTTCGGGGTCGGCGTCGACGGCGTCGCGCTGGTGCTGATCGCCCTGTCGGTCGTGCTGGTGCCGATCGTCGTCCTGGCCTCCTGGCACGACGCCGACGGCGTCAGGACCGCCGACGGCACGCTGATCACGCCCAAGCGGTCGGTCAAGACGTACTTCTCGCTGCTGCTCGTGCTGGAGACGATGATGATCGGCGTCTTCGCGGCGACCGACGTCTTCCTCTTCTACGTGTTCTTCGAAGCCATGCTGATCCCGATGTACTTCATGATCGGGTCGTACGGCGGCGCCCAGCGGTCGTACGCGGCCGTCAAGTTCCTGCTGTACTCGCTCTTCGGCGGCCTGCTCATGCTGGTCGCGGTCATCGGCCTGTACGTGCTGGCGAACAAGGGCACGTTCATGTTCGAGCCGCTCGTCGGGGCCATCAAGGACCCGACGACGCAGAAGTGGCTGTTCGGCGGCTTCTTCATCGCCTTCGCCATCAAGGCGCCGCTCTGGCCGGTGCACACCTGGCTGCCCGACGCGGCCGCCCAGGCCCCGGCCGGCGCCGCCGTGCTGCTCGTGGGCGTGCTGGACAAGGTCGGCACGTTCGGCATGCTCCGCTTCTGCCTGGAGCTGTTCCCCGACGCGGCCAAGGCGTTCACGATGCCGATCGTCGTCCTGGCGGTCATCAGCATCATCTACGGCGCGATCGTGGCCATCGGCCAGACCGACATGAAGCGGCTCATCGCCTACACGTCGATCTCGCACTTCGGCTTCATCGTGCTCGGCGTCTTCGCCATGTCGTCGGTCGCCCAGTCCGGCGCGGCCCTCTACATGGTCAACCACGGCTTCGCCACGGGCGCGCTGTTCCTCGCCGCCGGGTTCCTCATCGCGCGGCGCGGCTCGCCGTTCATCGCCGACTACGGAGGCGTCCAGAAGGTCGCCCCGGTGCTCGCCGGCTTCTTCCTGGTCGCCGGTCTGGCCGGTCTCTCGCTGCCCGGACTGTCGTCCTTCGTCAGCGAGTTCATGGTGATGATCGGCACGTACTCCAGCGAGGCGCACGGCTCCGGCGCGCTGACGGTGGCCGCGATCATCTCCGCGGTGGCCGTCATCCTGGCCGCCGTCTACATCCTGTGGATGGTCCAGCGGACGCTGAACGGCCCGACCGCCGAGCCGGTCAAGGCGTTCAAGGACCTCAACGCCCGGGAGATCTGGGTGCTGGCGCCGCTGGTCGCGCTGATCGTCGGGTTCGGCTTCTTCCCCAAGCCGCTGCTCGACGTGATCAACCCGTCCGTGCAGCAGACGCTGACCAACGTGCACGTACCCACTGCCACCATCGCTGAGAAGGGGACAGGTCAGTGAACGACGTCATCCAAGCGCCGACGATCGAGTACGGCACGCTGGCGCCGTTGCTGATCATCTTCGGCGCTGCCTGCATCGGCGTGCTCGTCGAGGCGTTCGCGCCCCGCTACCTGCGCAAGTCCATCCACGTCCCGCTCACGCTGCTCAGCCTGATCGGCGCGTTCGCCCTGGTCATCCTCCAGGTCATGCGCGGCGTGCCCACCCAGGCCGCCGCCATGGGCGCGGTCGCCGTGGACGGTCCCGCGCTGTTCATCTGGGGCGTGATCATCGTCCTGTCGTTCGTGTCGGTGCTGCTGATCAACGACGAGGGCCACTTCGTGGCCTCGGCGGCGGCCGTGCCGGGCAGCGCGGACGAGGAGGAGGCCGAGGCGGCCGACAACGGCGCCGGGCAGACCGAGGTCTACCCGCTGGTGCTGTTCGCGGTCGGCGGCATGCTGCTCTTCCCGGCCTCGCACGACCTGCTGACGATGTTCGTGGCCCTTGAGGTCATGTCGCTCCCGCTGTACCTGCTGTGCGGCCTGGCCCGCCGGCGCCGCCTGCTCTCGCAGGAGGCGTCGATGAAGTACTTCCTGCTGGGCGCGTTCTCCTCGGCGTTCTTCCTGTACGGCACCGCCATGATCTACGGCTACGCGGGCACCGTCTCGCTGCCCGGGATCAACGCCGCCCTGGCCAAGGGCGCGCTGCTCGACCCGCTGCTCATGGCCGGGCTCGCGCTGCTCGGCGTCGGCCTGCTGTTCAAGATCGGCGCCGCGCCCTTCCAGGCGTGGAAGCCCGACGTCTACCAGGGCGCCCCGACCCCCATCACCGCTCTCATGGCCTCCGGCACGCTCGTCGCTGCCGTCGGCGCCCTGCTGCGGGTGTTCTGGGTCGGTCTGGGCAACCTGGACTGGAACTGGCGGCCGGTCATCTGGGCCGTCGCGGCCCTGACGATGATCGTCGGCTCGATCCTGGCGATCACGCAGACCGACATCAAGCGCATGCTGGCCTACTCCTCCATCGCGCACGCGGGCTTCCTGCTCGTCGGCGTGATGGCGACGTTCGGCTCGGCCGGGCAGAACGCCCAGTCGCTCAAGTCGATCCTGTTCTACCTGGCGGTCTACGGCATCACCACGGTCGGCGCGTTCGCGGTGGTCACGCTGGTGCGCGACCCGGGCGGCGAGGCGGGACACCTGTCGCGCTGGGCCGGGCTCGGCAAGCGTTCGCCGATGCTCGCCGGGGTGTTCGCCTTCTTCCTGCTCGCCTTCGCCGGAATCCCGCTGACCAGCGGCTTCTTCGGCAAGTACGCCGTGTTCGCGGCCGCGCTGAACAGCGGCACGCAGCCCGGCGACTCGATGGGCGGCTGGATGGCCGGCCTGGTCGTGGTGGGCGTGGTGGCCTCGGCCATCGCCGCGTTCTTCTACGTCCGGGTGATCGTGCTGATGTTCTTCAGCGAGCCCGCGGCCGACGGCCCGGCGATCGCGGTGCCCAGTATGGGGACCGTGGCCGTCATCGCCGTTTCCCTGCTGGTTACCGTAGGAGTGGGCCTCTACCCGGAGACCCTCCTCGGTGTCGCCAACGACGCCGCTTCGGCTCTGTTCATTAGATAAGGGGATCTCGTATGTCTGCGCCGCCCGTGGTTGACCTTCCCATTGAGGACGAACGGTTGGCGCAGGACGTGGCCACCGGATTGGCCGCGGTCGAGAAGCTCCTGCGCTCGTCGGTGGAGAGCGAGGACGCCTTCGTCACGGAGGCGTCCAAGCACCTCATCGAGGCGGGCGGCAAGCGGTTCCGCACCCTGATGGTGCTGCTCGCGGCCCAGTTCGGCGACCCGTCCGCGCCGGGTGTCGTGCCCGGCGCGGTGGTCATCGAACTGACCCACCTGGGCTCCCTCTACCACGACGACGTCATGGACGAGGCCCCGGTGCGCCGAGGTTCGCCCTCGGCCAACGCCCGGTGGGACAACACCGTGGCGATCCTCACCGGCGACTACCTGTTCGCCCAGGCCTCGGACCTCCTGGCCGACCTCGGCCCCGAGCTGATCCGCATCCAGGCCCAGACGTTCTCACGCCTCGTCCAGGGGCAGATCCGCGAGACGATCGGCCCGCGCGACGGCGAGGACCCCGTCGGCCACTACCTGAGCGTCCTGGCCGACAAGACGGGCTCGCTCATCGCCGCTTCCGGCCGGTTCGGCGCGCTGCTGTCCGGCGCCCCCGCCGACGTCGAGGAGCGGCTGAGCCGCGCCTGCGAGGCCGTCGGCGTGGCCTGGCAGCTCGGCGACGACCTGCTCGACGTGGCCTCCTCGGGCGCCCAGTCGGGCAAGACGCCCGGCACCGACCTGCGGGAGGGCGTCCGTACCCTGCCGGTCCTCTACGCGCTCACCAGCGGCGAGCAGTCGCGGCTGACCGAGCTGCTGTCCGGCCCGGTGCCGGAGGAGCACGTGGAGGAGGCGCTCACCCTGCTGCGGGCCCACCCGGCAATGGAGCGGGCCCGCGCCGAGCTGACCGCGTGGGTCGACCGGGCCCGCGTCGACCTGTCCGCCCTGCCCGACATCCCGGCCAGGGCGGCGTTCCTAGCTCTCTGCGACTACGTGGTCGAGCGTTCGGGCTGACCGCCTGACCCGGGCGGCCGTCCGTGCCGCCCGGAGGCTGTCGTAGGTGAAGATGGCCAGGGCCAGCCACACGATCGAGAACCCGATCCACCGGCTGGGCGGCATGACCTCGCCGGCGATCGTCACCCCCACCACGAACTGCAGGATCGGCGCGATGTACTGCAGCACCCCGACGGTGCTCAACGGCACCCGGATCGCCGCCGCGCCGAAGAAGATCAGCGGCACGGCCGTGATGATGCCGGCCCCCACCAGCAGCAGCGCGTGCCCGAGGCCCTCCTGCCCGAACGTGGCCTGCCCCGCGAACTCCAGATAGATCAGGTATCCGAGCGCCGGCAGCAGCAGCACCAGCGTCTCGACGGCCAGGCTCTCGGTGGCGGCCACGTTCGCCTGCTTCTTGGCCAACCCGTACACGCCGAAGCTGACGGCGAGCGTGAGCGCGATCCAGGGGAGCCTGCCGTAGTCGAGGGTCAGCACGACCACCGCCAGTGCCGCGAACCCGACCGCCGTCCACTGCAGCGGACGCAGCCGCTCCCGCAGCACCAGCACCCCGAACAGCACGCTGACCAGCGGGTTGATGAAGTACCCGAGGGCGCTCTCGACCACGTGACCGGTGTTGACCGCGTAGATGTAGGTGCCCCAGTTGACGGTGATGACGAAGGCGGCGATCGTCAGCAGGATGAGCTTGCGCGGCTGCCGGGCCAGCTCCCTGAACCAGCTCCAGTGCCGGCGCACGGCCAGCACGACGGCGACGGCGACCAGGGACCAGACCATCCGATGAGCCAGGATCTCCACGGCTCCGGACGGTTTGAGCAGCGGCCAGTACAGGGGGAACAGCCCCCACATGGTGTAGGCGGCGATCCCGAACAGTACACCGCGCCGAAGGTCAGGCATGTAACCCATTTTCGGGCCTTACCAGCTTAAATACAAATGTGTGTCACTATACGGGAATGTTTAGGCATCCTTAACTGTTCGGGCGTTGTGTAGGCGCAATCCCGCCACCCACGTCACGCCGCCGCCCGCGACGTTGCGTAGGGTGGAGACACCTGATGGAGGTGGCACGATGGGCTGGCTGTTCGGCGGCAACAAGACATCGATGGTCCGTCCCGAGGACGCTCTGCCGGGCCGCTCGGAGGCGATGCCCGTGCCCGCGCGGCACGCGGTCCTCGACGCCCCGCTCGCCCCGCCGTACCCCTCGGGCCTGGAGGTGGCCGACTTCGGGCTGGGCTGCTTCTGGGGGGCCGAGCGCAAGTTCTGGCAGACGCCAGGGGTGGTGACGACCGCCGTCGGGTACCAGGGCGGCTACACGCCCAACCCCACGTACGAGGAGGTCTGCAGCGGCCTCACCGGGCACACCGAGGCCGTCCGGGTGGTGTTCGACCCGGCGCAGGTGTCGTACGAGGAGCTCCTGAAGGTCTTCTGGGAGGCCCACGACCCGACCCAGGGCATGCGGCAGGGCAACGACACCGGCACGCAGTACCGGTCGGCGATCTACTACCACTCGCCGGAGCAGGAGAAGGCGGCGGAGACGTCCCGCGCCGCCTACCAGCAGGTCCTCACCCAGGCCGGCTACGGCACCATAACCACCGAAATAGCTCAGGCCAAGCCCTTCTACTACGCCGAGGACTATCACCAGCAATACCTGTACAAAGTCCCCAACGGGTACTGCGGCATCGGTGGAACGGGCGTCGCCTGCCCCGTCGGTCTGACCTCCGGCGAAGCCTGACCTGCCGAACGCGGGCCGTGCCGCCAGGACGGCCCGCCTTCGGGGACACATGAACCCGGTCCATCAGGACGTGGAAGACGCGGTCCACAATGCGGATAGTGGAAGAGCGCGCATGCGGTTCCCGAAGGGGAGCGTTTCCTGGCCCGCGTACAGGACGTACCCGGCCATGAGCCGGTCGCCCAGTTTGCGGGCCAGATGCTGCAAGCCTCTGAAGTCATCGGCACGTACGGTTTCGGTCGCCTTGACTTCGATGCCGATTATCTCGCCAGAGGCTCGTTCGAGTATGCCGTCGACTTCGACCCCATCTCTATCTCGGTAGTGATAGAGCTGTACAGGCTCCTCGGACCACGTGAGCTGGCGGGCCAGCTCGCCGAGGGCGAAGTTCTCGATCAGCGGGCCCACGGGTGCCGTTATGTCGGACACGCGGGACGGGGTCAGGCCTGCCAGATGGGCGCCAAGTCCAGAGTCGACCAGCAGCAGTTTGGGTGTCGCGATCGCGTGTGTGGTCACGTTGGATGACCAGGCCGGAATCCGTCTGATGACGTACACCAGGTCGAGCAGGTCGATATAGCGCTTCACGGTGTTTCGAGGCAGCCCGAGATCGCGGCTGATGTTGTCGATCACAGTCAAGCCGCCCATCCGTCCAGCGAGGATGTTGAGCAGATGCCGCATATCGGCGGGTCGCTCGATATCGGACATCTGCTTGACGTCTCGGTTGATCAGATCGGAGATGTAGGACTCGAAGAAACGGGCTCTTCTGCGATGGGACGGGCGGTGGACGGCCTCCGGATAGCCCCCGCGTAGCGCGCGATGCAGGTAGTCGGGACGACGCAGTCCGGTAACCGCGACCTTGAGATCAGGACCTTGCCGGAATGCCTCGTCCACGAAGCTGTCGTCGCTCCGTTCGATCTCCCCCTGGGAGAGCGGCCAGAGTTCGATTGTCTCGGATCTGCCAGGCAGCGCGTCCGGCAAGTCCCGGAGGCCCAGAAGCGGGGCGGATCCCGTCAGCAAGAAGCGCCCTGGCCGTGGATCGGCGTCTACTTCCCGCTTGATGGAGAGAAGGAGATCCGGTACGCGCTGGATCTCATCGATGAGAAGGAGTCCGTCATGATGCACGACCCCATCGGGGTCCTGTCGCGCCGCCGCGCGTACGGCTGCCTGATCCAGGTAGATCTCGCCGGGTCCTGCCGTCTGACGCACGATCGCCTGGGCCAGAGTGCTCTTGCCGACCTGCCGGGCGCCATTGATCACCACCACACGGGTGTCGGTGAGGGCTGCCATCGCCATGGCCCCCGCGCGACGCGAGAAGAGCGCGAGTTCATCCGTGTCGACGGTGCGGAGAATACTCCCGCACCGACAGCTGATGATGGCAGATTTGCCGTACGGTCCTTGGCGGATCTGCCGCAGCTCTAATGGCGGGTCTGCCGAGCAGCGGCCCGGTTTTCCGGTGGGAAGTGTGGGAGGGGACGCCGAACAAGATTGCGAGATGTTCGCCCCGACCTCGGAGAGGCTCTGTCAAGGGTGCCGTCCACTTCAGCCTTACGCCACAGGACGCGCGGAAGCCGTCCAGAGGGCGGACCCCGTTGTGAGTGCCCGGGTGGGCGGCATTTGATGCCTGCTGACCTCGACCGTGTCACCGCATGGGGCGTGACCGAGCCCGTCGGCTGGATTCCCGCCGACCGCTACCTCGCAGAGCTGGCCGAGAACATGTACCGGCCGGAGTGGACGTGGATCGCCGAGGTCGGCGAGCGAGTCGTGGAGCGTTGTGGCGGGGGCCGAGGGACAGCGCGCACCCGGTGGCGCTTGACTGCCTCGATGTGGATCCCGCGGTGGGTGAGCGTACCCCCGTCGCCGCCGAACTGATCAGGGCCGCGCTGGCCGTGTTCCCACGGCCCGTGCAGTATGCGATCAAGGTGGTCGGCGGTTGGCGTGCGGATCCGGCCACCTCGGCGGCTGTGGAGTGGCGGCGGGCGGCGGCGCGCGGCCGGCCTCACCCAGGAGGTGGAACGGCTGCAGTTCAAGTGGACGCCGGCCGACGGGGTACCCACGGTGGGCGGGGCGCTGCGTTTCGTCGAGGCGTCCGATGAGGAGTTCCTGGCGGTGTTCGCGAGGATCGCCGAGGGCAGCCTGGACTTCCAGACCCGTACGAGCGTGGCGGCCAAGGGCGTGGACGCGTCTGCGCGCGAAGAGATGGACTTCTATCTCGGTGCGCCGGGCAAGCGGGAGTGGTGGCGGATCGCCTGTACGCCCGAGGGCGAGGTGGCAGGCATGGCGATCCCGTCGGCGACACCGTACAGCGTGAACGTGGGGTATCTCGGGGTGGTCCACGTATCCGCGGGCGCGGATACGTGGACGAGATACTCGGCGAGATCACCCGCATACGCGCGGCCAACGGAGCGCCGCGCATCACCGCCACCACCGACATGGGCAACGCGCCGGTGGCGGCCGCGTTCCTGCGTGCCGGTTACCGCAACACGGAAATCCGGATCAACCTCTCCAACGACCACCAGCCCTAAGGTCTTGTCGCCCGAAGCGGAGTGTCACCGGCGGTACCTGTACAAGTTCCTAACGGGCACGCCGCCAAATCCTGAAGCTCAGCAGTGCTCCTCGACGAGCAACAGGCGCTCACCGCTCGGCCGTGCCCACTCCGTCACCTCGATGGCCACACCGGGTTCACTCCCGGAGTGGCTGTATCGGTGCCGCTGGCGCTCTCGCTCCGCAGGAGAGTCCGCCCACGTAACCGGCCCCGACATCCGCCAGGAGCCCATGCGTACCGAGCGGTCAGCGAACAACTCGGCTGCGCGTTGGGCGCTGGTGCCATAGGTACGCCCGACGACCCGCGTCCACTCCTGGCCCGTGTCGTCCCACAGCCGGTCATTGAGACGGCGATTGTGGTTGCCGCCCTTCCGTTTCGCCACGGTGCCACCTTAGATCCGGAGAGACGTCTCCGGCTCTGGGCGATCACCAGTGCCTTGCCGAAGGTCGTGGGTGGCTCGGGGAGGAGGCGGGCGGAGCGCGCGTGTCCGGGAAAGTGAGGGGATCATGGTTCGCATCGCTGTGTCCGGTCATCGAGGCTTGCCGGAGGAGACCGCCGTTCTGGTTGACGGGGCGGTACGTGAGGCGCTTGCTGAGTACGGTCCTGGAGTCGCCGGGTTGTCCTGTCTGGCGGATGGGGCTGATCAGATTTTCGCTCGTGCGGTGCTCGATCTCGGTGGTGTGCTGGAGGTTGTGATCCCGGCCAAGGAGTATCGGGACGGGCTGCCGGGGGAGTGCCATGCTGCGTACGACGAGTTGCTGGGCCGGGCGGTCCGGACTCACCGGCTGGACTTTGTGGAGTCCACCGCGGAGTCGCACATGACGGCCAGCGCGAGGATGCTGGACGACGCCGAGGCGTTGTTCGCCATCTGGGACGGGCAGCCGGCCCGAGGCTACGGCGGCACTGCTGACGTCGTGGCCGAGGCACGGCGACGGGAGGTGCCCGTACGGGTGATCTGGCCCGATGGAGCTCGACGAGAGTAGGAGTTCCTGGATGGGCGCTTGACGCGTCTCCAGGCGAGCTCCTGGACCTAGACATGATCTTTCTAGGCCCAGAGGCACAGGGCCCCATCGGTTCTCGCCTGCTTGCCGAGGTGCGCTCCTGTGAGCGGTGGCGATTTGTTGGCGGGCTACCTCGGCCCAGAATGCCTCTCCGTGGCGGTGGCCGCTTCTGGCATGGTGTCGTTTGCTCATCGTCACGGTCTTCTCCGGGGCGGGAGGCGGGGTGCCGGTGATCAGCCCGCCTTGCTCGGCGTGAGGTCGGCCAGGGCCTGCCGAATGTCTCCGAGTCTGATGACAGGTGTAGATCAGGCGGCGCAGAACAACTGACCGCGCTCCGGCCAGGGGATCACGCCGCCGCGCAAATGCAGCCCTACGATCGCCACTGCATTGCCGGCCGTCGCAAATGACGGGGGGCGTTCGACGATCCGGTGCTCAGTTTCTCAGCGCCGGCTCACCCAATATCGACCACCTGTCCGTACTTCCAGCCGTATCCCGTAATCCCATAGCGTCGTTTCACTCGCGACCTCATCGACAGGAGCGCACACATGAGCGCCATGCACGACTACTACCGGGCTCCCAATCGCGCCACCGCAACTTGGCGGCCGAGCGAGTTACGGGCACCGGCCAAACCCCTCTCCGACGCTCCGGCGTTCGACGTCGTGGAAACCAAGTGGATCGATCCCACCGGGTCCCTCGGCGAACTCGTGGCCGTCATCAAGGGCGTCCCCTACTCGAACGATCTGGTCGAGACCGTCACCTTGTTCCCGCCGCCCGAAGGGGCGCCGAAGACCGAAGACGAATGGCTGGCGCTGCCGGAGGATTCGCCCTATCGCGAGGGGCCGGAGATCGATGAACTCTCGGTGAGCGTGCGCGATGCACTGGCCGAGGTCGATGACGACCGCCTGCCCGAAATTGCCCGGCGATGGATGAAGGAGGATGTCTATAGCTTCCACGATGGCGACTACGTGCTTGATCTGGTGAAGGAATTCGTCGCGCTGGCGCGAAGGGCCAAGGAGAGCGATGAACTGCTCTACTGCTGGTGGATTCCCGGCTAGTCATGATCCTGCGCAGATGCTGGATGCCGCGACGCGGGCAAAATAGCTTGCCGATGGGGCCGGCGGTATGTGCTCCGTTGCCTGTGCACCGCCGAAGGGCGATCCCATGTGCCAGCTCCGCGCGTAGGCCACGACCGTGTCTGACGCAGACGGGCCAGCCTTTCCAGATCGGCTCCTTCGATCACTTCATGCGTGGCCTCCGCCACGCATGTAGCGCTGCTTGAAGCCTGCCTCCGCCATGGGCGGCGTGTATGTGGACAGCGGACATGCAGCGCTGTTGATCGAACTCGGAGAAGGTTGGGGCATACTTCCTCGATGAGGATCGATGCCCCGACATCGCTGGGGTCCATCACGTGCCCGTCCGGACGGCTGGTGGTCGCCGATACCGGTTACCTGAACTTGTGGTCAGCGGACGCGCCTCCGGCAGTGGACGAGGTCATGCTCTCCGCGATAGACGATCCCGCGTTGCGTGAGAGTATCCGCGCGTCGGCTGACCTGGCCGTGGTAGGCCCTGACGCCGAGACTGCCGCTCGCTCCTTCGATCGCCAGCGGGGTACGTGGCTCTATGACGTCCCCGGACATGCGGTCGAGCAACTGGTTGCCGTTTTCGCCCAGCACTGCCAGGCGCATGAATTCGATGCCTGGCTGGAACGTCAAGAACCTCGGGTGGCGCATCGTGAACGGGTCGAACACGCGGTGCGGGCCGGCGGTTCGGAGTTCATCATGAACGGCGTTCCCATTGTGGCGATCGGCGATGTACCCACCGATCAGGAAATCGCCGTGACAGCAACCTCCCGGGATTACGGGAGCATCGGTGTGCAATGGGAGTCGGTCATCCTGACGATGCGCTCCACGCAGCCCACATCGACCAGACTCCTGGGCCATGTCGGGGTGGACGCGGCACGGCTCAGCCTCATCGATGCCGATGGCTTGGCATCGTGGCGACATGAGGAGCCGATCGACGGCATGGCCGACGTCGCGTTCTGGGGACGATCGGTACAGGAGGCCGTTGCCGGCTTCGGCGCCTCGCTTCTCACCCACCCAGGGGAGGACGGAGTGTACGGATGGGCGGATCTGCCTGTCAGAGAGGCAGCCGACCGTGCCATCGCTCTGCAGGAGTGGAAACAGGCTGGTGCCGGACGGATGATCGCGGTGGATTTCCGGCCGCACTCCCACCACTGGCAGATCATGGCCCAGGTCAGAGCTGCGAAGCACGAGGCCGGAACGATCGAGGTCGATGGCACTCGGACGATGTGCTTCATGACCAGTTGGGGAGACGGGTTCTTCCCCGTCTCTGCCGACCATGACGCCGATGGACACCTTGTCCAAGTCCGGATCACGCTTGGCGACTCGCAACGTCAGGCGCAACTTGAGGAGATGCACGACCGGTCCGGTCTGGACTGATCATCATCATGGTTGCCCCGTGAAGGTGGAGTACAGGTAGCCCGTGGTGGGTTCTCTGCGCTGCTCCGCGCGTACGGTCACTTCTGCTCGTGGTGCGTGGAAGGCCAGGTACAGCGCGAAGCGTGCAGGGTGAACAGGTCGGACTTCTCGACTCCGACAGTGCCGGGACGGGCGGGGGGTCAGAACTTGCCTGTCTGTATTTCGATGTGGTGGCCCAGTTGCTTGCTCAGCTCCGTGTGGAAGCTGACGCTCAGAGGCGGCCAGCCCCAGAAGTCGAGTGCGAGCGCTCCGAGGTCGAAACCCGAGCCGAACTGCCACTCGGTGACCGGGACGGAGGCTCCGCACGAGGAGCAGGTGACACTTCCTTCGCCGGTCTCCTTCCAGGTGTCGATGCCGTCGCTGAACGGCTGCCAGGCCGCCTGGTCCGCCTCCCAGGCGTTCGGGTAGTCGATGATCACGGTGGTGGTGTCACAGCGCGGGCAGGTCGCGGAGTCCGCCTCGCTCATTCCCTGGCCGCCGACGTGGGAGTCGCGTCCGACGATGACCGCCACCGGGCCCGGGATCCAGGACGGATCCGAGGAATCGGCCACTGCCCGTTGCCAGTTGGGGCCGGGCTCGTATCCGTCGTCCACTTGCAGGCTGTACATGCCGTCGCTGGATCTTTCGCGCGTGATCAGCCCTTCGGCAACCATCCAGTCGACCACGCGCTCTGCGAGCGGCTCAGCCTCTTGGCCGGTCACCTCGACGTCGACGATCCGCTCGAAGTAGTCACCCATGGTTCTTCAACTCCTCCTCGATCACTGATGTCCACTGTGCCACCCCTCTGTCGACTGCCGCGGCCCAGGCGGTCGGGCTCGCGTGGGGATCAGGACGCGGGGACGAGCGGCCGACCACAGGTCGTCGAGAAGGAGGGGTCGATCGGTGATCGCCTAGCATCGTGAACATGGACGAGGCCACCACCGTAAGGCTCCCGCACGGGCAGAACCTCAGGTGCGACACGTGCCAGGGCGAGATCTTCGAGTCCCGCCAGTGGAAGCTGCAGACGACCGGAATGACCTTCATGGGCCTGGACTGGGCCAACCGAGACGCGACCTGCTTCGTCTGCACCACCTGTCGGCGGATTCACTGGTTCCACCTGTAAGAGTGCCGTGCCGCGTACGGCGAGCTGCCGGGCCGGGCTCGCCGGCCGGGGTTCGTGGAGTCCGGCAGGTGTGCGACTGCTGCGTGAGGGTGATCTGGCCCGACGGGGCTCGGCGCGGTTGCGGGTTTTCGGGTAGTTCGGCTGCGTTTGTGGTCGGGGGGCTGGTGAGAAACCGCATCCCCGGGAGGAAAGACGCCTGGCGGCAGGAGAAAGGAACTACACCTTGCGTCGGACCGCGGCTCGGTTCTTTGCCTTCCACCTGTCACTGTGCTGACGTCAGCGCACGTGCCGGGCCACCGGTGCGGCATCTTCTTCCCTGCGTGGAACAGGCAGGAGCCGTGAACCTAGAGGCGCAGATCCTTGAGGTGATGCTACGCGTCAAGGCGCTCGAGAGGAGCACCCGCACCGCGGACGACCTCACCATGATCAGCATCGTTCTGATGATGACCGAACTCGCCGCCTTCCAGGCCGAGCTGAAACAGGACTACGAGGCCCTGGTCGACGAGCTCGCCGTCCTGCGGCACCAGATGAACGGCCAGGGCTGCAGTCTCCTGCGCCGTCCGGACGTTCGGCAGCGGCCGGAGAGCAACTAGCGGGCCGGTGCCGGTCGAGAAGACCTCCTGTTGTGGGGGAGACGGCGTCGTCGTCACGACAGGAGGGCTCGTGTCCGGAGGTGCTCGTGGCGCTGTTTGGGATCATTGAGTGTGCAGCGAGATTTGGCGGGGCGGTTGTGGGCGGACCTGGCTCGGGTTCCTGTCGTGTTTCCCGGGCGGGGAGAGGTCGCGGTGGTGGTCTCCGCCGGGTCGGGGATGTGTCCGCCCGGATGGACGGGGATCGTCGTGCTGGACGGCGGGGCGCTGGTCACGGTGCCTGACGCCGGGTTGGGCGAGCCGTTGCGTCAGGCCCTGCGCGCCGCTGTCAGCGACGACGGCGATGATCTGGCGCGGCTGTCCGAGCGGCTTTCAGAGGGGCTGGTGGTTCGCGAGGTTCTGGGGCCGGCGACGCTCGCGTACGTCGATGCCGACGCGTTCGTCCCCTGCCATGCCGGGGCGGAGGTCGAATCGCTGACGCCGGGGGACCCGGAGGTCGGCGCGCTGCTGGCGGCGGTGAGTGAGCAGGATGCCGACGAGAGCGGGCTGGCGGAGGTCGGTTCGGCGGTCTGGGTGGTTCGTGCGGGTGGGGAGGTGGTCGCCGCCGCCGGGTATCGGACGTGGCTGGACACGGCGGCGCATCTGTCCGTACTGACTGCAGAGGGGTTTCGGGGGCGGGGGCTGGCTCGGGCGGTGGCGTCGGCGGCGGTGGCCGACGCGCTCGGTGCGGGGTTGCTGCCGCAGTGGAGGGCGCGTCCGGAGGCGTCGCGGCGGGTGGCGCGGGCTCTCGGGTTCCGCGAGCTGGGGTCTCAGGTGAGCCTTCGCGTGGAGTGGTGACCGTATCGTTGGCGCGTGGGCAAAGTGTCGCCTGAGGTGTTCGAAGAAGTGTCGGTGCTTTGGGAAGAGCATCGGCACGTTCCGTTTCCCGGGCTGGCTGATCGGGATCTGTTCGCGGACCTGGTCCTGGCGGACGACGGAGTCGCGGGTGTCATGTTCTGGTACATCCGCAATGAGGGCAGGGCGCTCGACGGCCAGTTCCGGGAACGGCTCATCAGGAGCGCCCGCGACCTGCGCTGGATCCGGCGGCGGGCGCGCGGCCGGGAGGCGAGGGCGTACGTGGACCGGCTGCTGCGGATGGCCGACCTGGTCCTCGGCAGGGCCGCTGCGGACGAGCGCCACGCGCCCCCGGCCGGATGAGCAGCTTGCCCGGCGCCGGGTGCCTGGTCAGATCGCTTCGGTGAAACGGGCGAGGAGGGCGCGGAGGGTGGCGCGTTCCTCGGGGGTGAACGCGGTGGAGATGCGGCGTTCGATGATCACGGCTGCCTCGTCCGCCACCCGCAGGGCTTCGCGTCCGGCGTCCGTGAGGTGGGTTTCGAGCATGGTGCGGTGCCACTGATGGGGTGAACGCTCGATCAGGCCGTGTTCGAGCAGGTTCTTCAGTACGACGTTCATGGCCTGCGGCGTGACCAGGCACGCCCTGGCCAGGGCGGCGGCGGAGATGCCCGGGTTGGCGTCGAGGGCGAGCAGGGCGGCGTACTGGGGCACGGTCAGCCCTGCGGTCCTGACCGCGGCGTGCTTGGCCGCCATGAGTCGCTGCTCGGCGCGCTTGACGTCGAGGCCGAGCCGCTCCTCCGGGGGCATGTCCATGCATGGAGCCTACAAGTCGGCAGAGGCTCAAAGCTCTTATGGTCATAAAAGCTTTGATAGTGTTCCGGGCATGTCTGTGATTCCGGAGAGCCATCTCGACCTGCTGACCCGTCCCCTGTATGTCCATCTTGCGACGTTGATGCCCGACGGCACCCCGCAGGTGACGCCCGTGTGGACCATCTGGGACGGCGAGTTCCTGCGCTTCACCACCACGAGCGACCGGCAGAAGGGGCGCAACGCCAGCGCCCGCCCGCACGTGGCCGTCTCGGTCAACGATCCCGAGCAGCCGTACCGCTACCTGGAGGTGCGGGGGACGGTCGAGCGGGTCGAACCCGACCCCCAGGGTGACTTCTTCGACGTGCTGGCCAGGCGGTACGGCCTCGACTACGCGCGGCCGGTCGGCGACGCCGAGCGCAGGGTGGTCATCGTGGTGCGGCCCACCCGCTGCACCAGCCAGTGACCGGACCCCTCTAGGACGGCTGCCGGGGGCGCGGCTGGGCGCGCATGTGCATGCGTTCGCCCTGCCGTCCGAACAGGTTGAGCACCTCCACCGGATGATCGCCCGCGGGGCCGAACCAGTGGGGCAGGTGGGTGTCGAACTCGGCGGCCTCGCCGGGCCCCATCACCAGGTCGTGGTCGCCCACGATCAGGCGGACGCGTCCCGAGAGCACGTACATCCATTCATATCCCTCGTGCGTGACAGGCTGCGGCTGGTTCTGGTCGGCGGGGATGACCGACTTCCACGCCTGGAGCGGGCCGGGCTGGGCGGTCAGGGGCAGCACGGTCCGGCCGTTGCGGACCACCGGCTTGAGTCGGACCCGCGGGTCGCCGACCTCCGGCGCGCCGACCAGCTCGTCCAGCGGCACCTGGTGCGCCTCCGCGATCGGCAGCAGCAGCTCCAGGCTGGGCCGGCGCTGCCCCGCCTCCAGCCGCGAGAGCGTGCTCTTGGAGATGCCGGTGGCCTCGGCCAGGGCCGACAGGGTCACGCCGCGCTGCGTGCGCAGGTGTCTGAGCCGGGCGCCGACCTGGGCCAGCGTGGCGTCGATCCGGGATTGCTGCTCCATGAGGCCCATTCCACCGCCGCTTTCCCAGAAATGGCAACAGAAGTTGTCATCTCCGCGTGCCGGATCGCACCATCGGGGCCGGAGGTGATCGCCATGACTACGGCGATGAACAGCAAGGACACCGATCACGACGTGGTGGTGGTCGGGGCGGGGGCGGCCGGACTGAGCGCGGCCCTGCTCCTCGGGCGCGCGCGCCGCAAGGTGGTCGTGGTCGACGCGGGCGCGCCGCGCAACGCCCCGGCCGCGCACATGCACGGCTTCCTGTCCCGCGACGGCCTGCCGCCCGCGACCCTGCTGGAGCTCGGCCGGGCCGAGATCGACCGGTACGGCGTGCGGCTCGTGCGGGGGCGCGTGGAGGAGGTCGAACCGGGCTTCGCGGTGCGGCTGGAGGGCGGCCCGGTGCTCGGCGCCCGCCGCCTCCTGGTCGCCACCGGCCTGTACGACGAGCTGCCCGCCATCCCCGGCGTGCGCGAGCGGTGGGGCAAGGACGTCCTGCACTGCCCCTACTGCCACGGCCACGAGGTCGGCGGCCAGGCGCTGGCGGTGCTCGGCACGCATCCGGGAGCGGTCCACCAGGCCCTGCTCCTGCGCCAGTGGAGCGACGACGTCGTCCTGCTGGCCCACACTCTCGACCTGACGCCGGAGGACCGCGACCGCCTGGAGGCCCGCGGCGTGCGCGTCGTCGAAGGCCCGATCGACCACCTCGTCGTCGAGGACGGACGGCTGCGCGGCGTCGAGCTCGCCGACGGGCAGGTCCTGCCGCGCGCCGCCGTGTTCCTGTTCCCGCGCATGGTGCCGCAGGACCAGGTGCTCACCGCCCTGGGCTGCGCCAAGGACGACGCCGGCTGGGTCGTCACCGACCGGACGGGACGGACCAGCGTCCCCGGCGTCTGGGCGGCGGGCAACGTCGTCGACCCGCGCGCGCAGGTCGTCACGGCGGCGGGGATGGGCTCGGCCGCCGCGTCCGCCGTCAACGCCGACCTGGTGGACGAAGAGGTGCGGGACGCCGTCGCCCGGCGCCGCGCGACCTCCGTCCCGGCTCGCTAGCCCTCACACGCAAGGAGACCTCGTCATGCCCGCGCATGCTCCCGGCTCGGTGCGCAGCGTCACCGAGCAGAACTTCACCGAACGCGTCCTTGAGGCGGAACGTCCGGTCCTGATCCAGTTCTGGGCGGCCTGGTGCCGTCCGTGCCGGCTCGTCACCCCGATCGTGGAGAGCCTGGCGGCCGACCGCGCGGGCGAGGTGGACGTCGTCCGGGCCGACCTGGACGACCAGCCCGGCCTGGCCGCCCGGCACGGCATCACCGCCGTCCCCGCCTTCGTGGTGTACGCCGGCGGACGGCCCGCCGGTTCCTGGACGGGAGCCGCTCCCCGGCACGTACTGGACCAATACCTCACCTCGGCCCTGCGCGAGGCGGGGGCGGACCGATGAGCGCCACGGCCACCGGGCGGCCGGCGGTCGCCCGCGGCAGGCTGCCGCTGGGGGTCTACCTGCTGTCCTTCAGCCTGTTCTCGATGGGCAGCGCGGAGTTCCTGCTCGCCGGCGTCCTGCCGGCGGTCGCCGCGGACCTGCGGATCACGCTGGCCTCCGCCGGCGGGCTGATCTCGGCGTTCGCGGCGGGGGTCGTGATCGGCGGGCCGCCGCTGGCCATCATGACCCTCCGCTGGCCGCGCCGGACGACGCTGGTGGTCGCCCAGGCGGTCTTCGCCGCCTGCGTGGCGATCGGCATCCTCACCGACAGCTATCCGGTGCTGCTGGTCACGCGCTTTCTGTCCGGTCTGGCGTACGCGGGGTTCTGGGCGGTGGCGGCGGTCACCGCGATCGGGCTGGTCCCGGCGGACCGCACCGCCCGCGCGTCCGGGGTGGTCGTCAGCGGGCTGAGCCTGGCGATGATCGCGGGCGGGCCGGCCGGGGCGTTGATCAGCTACTTCACCGGGTGGCGTGGCGGGTTCTGGGCGGTGACCGCCCTCACCGTCGCCGGCGCCGTCCTGACGCTCGTGGCGCTGCCCGCCACGGGCGGGCACGGGCAGGCGAGCGTCCGCGGCGAGCTGCGCACGATGCGCCGGCCGCAGCTGTGGATCGTGTACGCCGTCACCCTGCTGAGCACCGCGGCCTACATGATCACCTACAACTACCTGGCGGCGTTCCTGACGGAGGTCACGGGCGTGCCCGGGGTCTGGGTGCCGGTCATCCTGACGCTGTTCGGCGTGGGGGCCTTCGCCGGATTGTCGGTCGGGGGCCGCATCGCCGACCGGCTGCCCACCCACGCGCTCCTGGCGGGGGCGCTCGGGATCGCGGTCTGCTCGGTGCTGCTGGCCGTGCTCGGGCGGCACGTCGCGGCCGTCGTGCCGCTGGTGCTGCTGCTGGGCGTCGCCGGGTTCGTGCTGAACCCGGCCATTTACGGGCGGGTGTTCGCCATCGCGTCGGGGGCGCCGACGCTCGCCGGGGCCACCACCGTCTCGGCCTTCCAACTGGGCATCAGCCTCGTGCCGGTGCTGGCCGCCGCGGCGCTGGACGCGGAGGCGGGGGTCACCGCCGTCCCGTGGATCGGCGCGGGGCTGGCCGCGCTCACGGTCGTCCCCGTCCTGCTGGACCGGTTGTCGTCGCGCAGGACGGGCTAGCAGCCGGACGGGCTAGCAGACGCCGGGCAGGCCGCAGACCTTGACGGCCATCTTCCTGGCGTTCCTGGTGAGCCGGCCGGGGTCGTAGTCGCCCTCGTCGGTCCGGTAGATGATCAGCGCGCTGCCCCTGCGCGCGACGACCCCGGTGATCGTCTGGTTCACGTTGCCGTCCTGCCGGGTCCGGTAGCCCATGCCCACGGCCTCGTCCCCCGCCTTGACCCTGGTCGTCCGCCACTGGATCTTGAGCGTGGGCGCGGACGGGTCGCCCTTGCGCGCGCACCGAGCGGCCTCGGCCCGCAGGCCGGCGAGCGCGGCATGGGCGGCCCGCGGGCTCCTGTAGAGGACGAGCTGCTCGGCCGACTTGCTGGGCCCGGTGGTCCAGTGGCTGATCGTGCGGGCGGCCGTCCGGCCGCGGTCGACGGCCCGCCGATGCCCGCACGGGTTCAGCTCGAAGGGCGCGGCGAGCTTGTCGCTGATCTGGTATCCCTGCTCGGCGGCGTCGTCCGGGCTCAGCGGCACGCGCGCCTCGCGCTCGGTCAACAGGAAGTTCTTCGGAATCTCGGCCACGGCCGCCGGTGACAGGGCCAGCAGCAGGGAGAGCGTCACGCCGATCATGAACAGTTGGATGCCGCCGTAGGCGACTTCGTTCGCCGAAAAGGTCAGGCAAACGGGCGAAAGTGCGAATAGGCGGATGAATGTTTATTGGAGCGATGATTGCCGGGATTCGACTTTCCGGTCTCGCGCCTTCATCTGTAGGTGTGCGATTATCGCACTATGAAGGAGCCGGGAGAGTGGCTGGACATCGGCGAGCGCGTACGCGAGTGCCGCATGGCCGCCGACATGTCCCAGGAGGAGCTGGCCTCGGAGCTGAAGCTCGACCGGACGATGATCGCGAAGATCGAGAGAGGCGTCCGCCGGGTCGACGCGCTCGAACTGGCCAGATTGTCGGCGGTTCTCCGGGTTCCTCTTAGCTATTTCCTCGATCCGGCGCCCCTGGTGGTGTCCCGGCGCGCGGAGTTGGCCGACGACACGGTGACCGACGCGTCACGGCAGTCCCACCGCTTGGAGGTGGCGCTCTCCGCGTGGCTGGCCGACATTCGGCAGCTTGTGGACCTGGGAGTGTTCAGTCCTCCCGAAACAAGGCGCTGCCCGGGGCCGGTTCAGGACATTGCGGGTGCCCGCCGTGCGGCCCTTTGGGTGCGAGAGCGCCTGGGGCACAGGGCCGAACCCATCGATTCGCTCATGAGCGTGTGCGAACGGCTCGGGCAGTTGGTCGCGGTCGTCGAAGTGCCGGGCGAAGGCGCGTCACTGGTAGAGGGCGACATGGCCGTGGCAGTCGTCAGCAAGCACGGCGATCCCGGCCGCCGGCGCGCGACCGCGGCCCATGAGCTGGGGCATCTGATCGTCGGAGACGAATACTCGACCGACATCGGCGTCCACGCCTCCCGTGACGACAGGGAAGCGATCATCGACGCGTTCGCAGCCGAACTTCTGCTTCCGGTCGAGGCGTTCCGCGCAGCGGCCCGTACGGACGGGGCGGCGAGGCGTGAGGATCTGGTGGTTCTCGCGGCCCGGTTCAGGGCGTCCTGGTCTTTGACCGTACGGCAGGCGGTGGAGGCGGGAGCCGTCACCAGAGGTGTCGCCAAAGAGATGCGCAGGAGGAACCCCACCCGGGCGGAGCTCATGGAAGCGGTCGGCTGGGCGCCCCAGCCCGACCTGGAAGCGGTGCGAGTGCCCCCGAGCTTCGCGCATGCCGTGCTGGAAGCGTTCAAGAGATCGCTCATAACGGAGTCCCGTGCGGTCGAGCTCATGCGCGGCCAGATCGTGGCAGGCGACCTGCCGGTGCGCGAGGACACGGATTGCGAGCTGTGAGCGACCCGGGCCCGGAGCCCGTCCTGGTGTTCGACGCGATGTGCCTGAACCATTTCGCCCGCGCCGAGCGCCTCGACGTCTTGCGCGATCTCCTGGCCGGCACCGCGTGCCTGACCACCCATGTCGTCCGGGAAGAGATCCGCGCGGGGATGGAGGAGCATCCTCTCCTTCGGACGGTGCTGGACGCCGACTGGCTGGGCCTGGCGCGGCTCGACTCGCTGGAGGAGCTCAGGTGCTTCATGAAGTGGGCGCAGCGCATCGGGTCTGCTGAGCGCAACCTCGGCGAGGCCAGCGTCTTCTCCGCTGCGGAGCTGGTCCGGGGCATCGCCGTCACGGACGATCGCGAGGCGGTGACGGTGGGGAGGGCGCACGGCCTGGACGTGCACGGCACCTTGTGGCTGCTCGCCCGCGCCACCCAGGACGGCAAGCTCAACGAAGTCGCCGCGGGGAACCTCGTGGACGCTCTGATCGCGACGGGCATGCGCCTGCCCTGCAGCGGCTCGACCTTCGGGTCCTGCATCCGGCGTAACGGCCGGGCCTGACAGGCCTGCCGTCGGGGCGTCGGGCTGTGGCGCGGATCACAGTGGGGCCGTGTCACGGAACGGGCGGGGACTTGCATCACGTGGTCGGACGCACTGGAGGAAAGGGAACGGCGATGACCACGCAGCGTGAGAACGGTAAGGCCCCGCACCACGTCCTGGTGCTGGGGGCGGGGTATGCGGGGATGGCGGCGGCGGTTCAGCTCGCGGCGCGGACCAAGGATCGGGCGGACGTCCGGGTGACCCTGGTCAATGCGCAGGAGCGGTTCACCGAGCGGTTGCGGATGCACGTCGTGGCGAGCGGGCAGCAGGTCGCCGAGATGCGCATCCCGGACCTGCTGGAGGGCACCGGGGCCCGGTTCGTGCGCGGCTGGGTGACGGCCGTGGACGTGGAGGCCAGGAGCGTGCGGATCGACGACGACCAGGTCCTGCACTACGACACCCTCGTGTACGGGCTGGGCAGCGTGGCCGACACGGTGACGGTGCCGGGGGTGGAGGAGCACGCGTACACGCTGGACAGCGTGCCGGACGCCGAGGCGCTGGCCGTCCGGCTGGCTCGGCTGGGCAGCGTGGGGGGTGGCACGGTGGTCGTCTGCGGCAGCGGGCTGACCGGCGTCGAGTCGGCCGCCGAGATCGCCGAGCGCCACCCCGGGCTGGACGTCGTGCTGCTCGGCAGGCAGGAGCCAGGCGCGGCCATGGCGGCCGGGCCCAGGGAGTACGTGCGGAAGGCGCTGGCCCGGCTGGGCGTCCGGGTGCGCGGCGGCGTCGAGGTCACGAAGGTGCTGCCGGACTCGGTCGAGGTGGCGGGCGGGGAGAGCGTCCCGGCCGACGTCGTCCTGTGGACGAGCGGCACGCGGGTCTCGCCGCTGGCGGCGTCAGCCGGGCTGACCGTGGACGACCGCGGCCGGATCGTCACCGACGCCTTCCTGCGCTCGGTGTCGCACCCGGACGTGTACGCCCTCGGCGACGCCGCCGCGATCCGCCAGGGTTACGGCGTCATGCACGGCACCTGCCAGAGCGGCATGCCGACCGGCGTGCACGCCGCGGTGTCGATCCTGCGCGCCCTGGACGGCCGGCGGCTCAGGCCGTTCCGCTTCGGCTACTACCACACCCCCGTGAGCCTCGGCCGCAACGACGGGGTCGTGCAGTTCACCCACCCCGACGACAGCCCGCGCAGGGTGTATCTCACCGGCCGCACGGCCGCGCGGTATAAGGAGACGGTGACCGCAGCGCCCTGGCCGACGTACCTCCGCATGAAGAAGATGCCGGTCTCCGGCGCGCTCTGGCCGCGTGGCGGCCGGTTCACCCGGATCGGCGCCGGGCGATGAGCCGGGCGTACTCGGAGCAGGACCAGCAGGTCTTCGACGAGCATCGCAAGCTGCTGTTCTCGGTGGCCTACCGGGTGCTCGGCTCGGCGGCCGACGCCGAGGACGCCGTCCAGGACGCCTGGATCAGGTGGTCGGCCGACGACCGTTCGCAGGTGGCCGATCCGAAGGCGTACCTGGCGCGGATCGTGTCGAACGTGGCCCTGCAGCGGCTGCGGTCCACGCAGTACCAGCGCGAGACGTACGTGGGGCCGTGGTTGCCGGAGCCGATCCTGACCAGCGGCGACACCGCCGACGACGTCGCGGGCGCCGATTCGGTCTCGACGGCGATGCTGGTGGTCCTGGAGACCCTGAGCCCGCTCGAACGCGCGGTGTTCGTGCTCAAGGAGGTCTTCGGGTTCAGCCACGTCGAGATCGCCGAGGCGGTGGAGCGTTCCGAGGCGGCGGTGCGCCAGGTCGCGCATCGGGCGCGGGAGCACGTCCAGGCCCGGCGGCCGCGCTTCACGGCGGACCGGACGCGGCAGCGGGACGTCACGCGGCGCTTCCTGGCCGCCGCGACCGGCGGCGACATCAACACGCTCATGGAACTGCTGTCCCCTGACGTCACCCTCTGGACCGACGGGGGCGGGAAGGTGCGCCAGGCGCTGCGTCCGGTCGTGGGCGCGAAGACGGTGGCCGCGTGGTTCGCCGCGATCGGCACGGTCGCCTACCAGGGCGTCGAGCCGGGCGACATGCGGGCCGAGCTCGCCGAGCTCAACGGCGGCCCCGGCGTGGTGTTCAGCGGCCAGGGCCGGGTCGTCGCCACCGTGACCTTCGACTTCGACGCCGACGGGCACATCACCGCCGTCCACAACGTCGCCAACCCCGACAAGCTGGGCGCGGTCGCGGCCGGGACCGCGCACGACGTCCAGCCTTGACAAGGGTCGCTGACCCGGCGGGTGGCGACGACCTGACATGTCGGTTGTCCGCCATGCCCTAGTCATGGTGTGTACGTCCCTTTCTGGCAAAACTTTCTTCTGCCGGTTGCGCAACCCCCCAACCGGTAGAAGGAGAGCCACCCCATGCCATTCAGTCGTAGAGCGGCGCTGCTCAGCGCCGCCCTCGCCGCCACGCTCGTCGCGGCCGGCACCGGAAGCGCGCACGGTGACGCGACGGCCCCCGTCGCCGGTGTCACCGGCGTCCCGGCGTCGCCGGTCACCACCGCGCGGGTCACCCTCATCACCGGGGACGAGGTCACCGTGGCCAGCCAGGCCGGCCGTCCCGTCTCGGTCAGCGTCACCCCCGGCGAACGGTCGGCCGGCGACCTGCGCACCTACACGATCGGCTCCGACGTGTACGTGCTGCCCCGCGAGGCCGCGCCGCTGGTCGCCTCGGGCCAGGTGGACAAGCGGCTGTTCAACGTCACCCAGCTCATCGCCCAGGGTTACGACGACGCCCGCAGCGAGTCGATCCCGACCATCGTGCGGTACTCCGGCAAGGGCCTGGCGAAGGCCGCTCCGCCCGACGGCGGCCGGGTCACCCGGTCGCTGCCCGGCATCCGGGGAGCGGCCGTCGCCGCGGACAAGAAGCGCGGCGGCGCGTTCTGGGAGGCCGTGGACGACGACACCGCCAAGGCGGGGACGCCCAAGGCCCGGCTCTCCGGCGGCATCGAGAAGCTCTGGCTGGACGGCAAGGTCAAGGCGCTGCTCGACAAGAGCGTGCCGCAGATCGGCGCCCCCGAGGCATGGGCCGCCGGTTACGACGGGACCGGGGTCAAGGTCGCCGTCCTGGACACCGGCGTGGACGCCAAGCACCCCGACCTGGCCGACCGGATCGCCGACAGCCGCAGCTTCGTCCCCGACCAGACGACGCAGGACGGCCACGGGCACGGCACGCACGTCGCCTCCACGATCGCGGGCAGCGGCGCGGGCTCGGGCGGCAGGTACAAGGGCGTGGCGCCCGGCGCCCGGCTGATCGTGGGCAAGGTGCTGGCCGACGAGGGCGTCGGCATGGAGTCGTGGATCCTCGACGGGATGAGCTGGGCGGCCCACTCGGGCGCGAAGGTCGTCTCGATGAGCCTGGGCGGCCAGGAGGGCGCCGACGGCACCGACCCCTTGGCCGTGGCGGTCAACGAGCTGACCGCCGAGACGGGCGTGCTGTTCACCATCGCCGCGGGCAACAGCGGACCGGGGGCGACCACGGTCGGCTCGCCGGGCGTGGCCGAGGCGGCGCTCACCGTCGGCGCGGTCGACTCGGCGGACGCGGTCACCGACTTCTCCAGCCGCGGTCCCCGCGGCGGCGACGGGGCGCTCAAGCCGGAGATCACCGCTCCCGGTTTCAAGATCGTGGCCGCCCGCGCCGCTGGCACCTCGATGGGCACGCCGGTGGACGACACCTACACCACGGCGAGCGGCACGTCGATGGCCACGCCGCACGTGGCGGGCGCCGCCGCGATCCTCGCCCAGCGGCACCCCGACTGGACCGCCGCGAGGCTGAAGAGCCAGCTCGTCAGCACGGCGCGGACGACGGCCGGCACCCCCGTGCACAGCCAGGGCGCCGGCCGCGTGGACGTGAGCCGCGCCGTGCGCCAGCCCGTCTCGGGCTCCGGCGTGCTCGACTTCAGGCTCGCCGACTGGGACGCCGGAGGGCCGGCCACCAAGCAGATCGAGTACGTCAACGACGGCGACCAGCCCGTCACCCTGACGCTCGCCGCCAAGGGCGCGGGCGAGGACCTGCCGGTCGCGGCGCTGGCCCTGGGCGCGCAGACGGTGACCGTGCCGGCGCACGGCACCGCGTCGGCGGCCGTCACCGTGGACACCTCGGCGGTGCCGGCGGGGGCGCACGGCGCGCACGTCACCGCGGCCACCGCCGACGGCCAGACGGTCGTGACCACGGCCGTCGGCTTCGTCCGGGACGTCGAGCGCTTCGACGTCACCCTCAAGGTGCTCGACCGGGACGGCAAGCCGACCACCGGCATCGCCGTCGTGCACGACTTCAACCTGGACAAGCTGGCTCTTCCGGACAGCTATCCGGTCGGCGCGGACGGCACCGTCAAGGCCCGGCTGCCCCGGGGCGAGCACGCGTTCATGGCGGAGATCTTCCACATGGCCGCCGAGGGCAACCGGATCTGGGAGTACACCTACGGCGCCGAGCCGGGCACGGTCATCGACTCCGGCCGGACCATCACGTTCGACGGCGCCAAGGCCGGTCCGGTCACCATGGACACCCCGAAGCCGAACCAGACGAACAGGCTCCGGGTCGGCCTGGTGATGCAGAGCTCGGCCGGACCCGGCAGGCTCGGCCTCGAACAGTGGATGAACGGCGAGACGAAGGTGTACTCCGTCCCGTCCCAGGGCACGAGCAGCGGCTTCGAGTCCCGTGTCCAGTGGTCGCTCGCCGCGCCGGAGCTGACGGCGCAGGCCCTCGGCGCCGGTGCCGGGCCGATCGAGCCGGCGTACTTCCGGGGCCGGGCCGGGTCCGCGCGCATCGACGGCACCCACGTCATGCGGGCCACGGACGCCGGGACCGGGCGTACCGAGGACTACGCGGGCCGGTCGGTCCGGGGACGGCTCGCGCTGGTCAAGCGCAGCGCAGGGCTCACGCCGCAGCAGCAGGTCGACAACGCCGCCGCCGCGGGCGCGGGCGCGGTCATCATCTACAACGACAAGCCCGACAACTGGGGCACGGAAAACTGGAGCACGACGCCGACCAGGATCCCGGCGATGACGCTGTCGGGCGAGCAGGGCGCCCGGCTGGTCGCGGCGGCGGCCCGGGGCGGGCTGCAGGTCCGCTTCACGGGCACGGCGGCGAGCCCGTACGCCTACGAGCTGGTCAAATACCGCAATGGCGGCGTCCCGGCCGACCAGCGGTACAAGGTGCGCGAGGCCGAGCTGGCCACGGTGCAGTCGTCGTTCCACGCCTCGGCGCCGGCCACGGAGGCCGGGTACGCCCGGCTGCTCTACTCGCCGATGCAGACCGCGGGCTACCAGGTCTTCAGCCGGATGATCATCCCGCGGCCGCTCACCGAGTACGTCACGCCCGACCTGCCGACCGTGGAGTCGATGCAGGTGGGCACGGTCTGGGAGGGCGGTCAGGCGTGGCAGCAGACCGCGCCGTCCGTGCTCAGGGCCGGTCAGCGGGTGTCGCGCGACTGGAACAAGGCGGTGGTCCGCACGGCGCTGCCGGCCGCGGTGGACAAGTCCGCGGTCCGCGACGGCGCGGTCGGCGTGGTCTTCGCGGGCGGCCTGTTCGACACCGCGCCCGGCCAGGTGTACCTGTTCCGCGCCGCCGCCGACAAGGAGCTGGCGACGGTCTACCGCGACGGCGAGCTGCTGGGCTCCGTGTCGTCGGCGGCGGTCGCCTTCCCGATGGTGCCGGAACGCGCCCAGTACCGCGTGGTGACCGACGTGCAGCGGGACCTGCCCTTCTGGACCACCTCCACCAAGGTGCGCACCGACTGGACGTTCCGCTCGGAGCAGGCCGCCGCCCCGGCCCTGCTGCCGGTCCTGTCGATCGACTACGACCTCGACGTGGACGAGGCCAACAGCGCCCGCGCGAACGCCGTCACCCGCGTCGGCCTCGGCCTGCGCTACCCCAAGGGCCTGGCGGGGCCGCGCATCACCCGGGCCGCCCTGTGGACCTCCACCGACGACGGCGCCACCTGGCAGCCGGTACGGCTCGCCGGGGCCGGTGAGCGGGCCTTCACCGGCACGATCAGGAACCCCGCCAAGCCAGGCGGATTCGTCTCGCTGCGCGTGCAGGCCACCGACGCCGACGGCGCCACCGTCGAGCAGACCGTGACCCGCGCGTACCAGCTGCGCCGGTAGTTCCAGGCGAGGGGCGTCCCCGGCGGGGGCGCCCCTCACAGCGGGATCATGCCGGACCGGGCCGCGTACCAGGCGAGCTGCATGCGGCTGTCGGTCCCGGCCAGCTTCATCAGCCGCCGGATCCGGCGCTGGACGGTGCGCTCGCTGGTGCCGAGCCGGCTGGCGACCGTCTTGTCCGGCATCCCGGCCAGCAGGTACGTCATCAGCGTGACGTCGGTGTCGTCCCAGGCCGCGACCCCTTCGGTCACGCTCGTGGCGGTGAGCCGCAGCGGGGTCGCCGCCTGCCACACCCGCTCGAACAACTCCACCAGAAGGTGAACCAGGGACTGCCCCCTGACCAGGAGGAAGCCCGGCTCCACGCTCGTCTGGTCGGGCAGGACGGGCAGGAGCACGACCTCCCGGTCCACGATGATCATCTTGCTGGGCAGCTCGACGGCGATCCTGATCTCGTAGCCGCCCTTCAGGAACCTGGCGATCTCGGCCGGGGCCCTGGGGTCGTCCAGCGCGGCGCGTTCGTACACGTAGCGGTAGGTGGCCAGGGCGTTGGTGGAGTCGTCGAGGTTGACGTCGAGCACGTACGGAGGCCGGAAGAAGGCCAGCACCTCCCGCCGGGCGCCGCGTTCCAGGTTGCCCAGCCAGGTCGCGAGCTGTTCCGGCGTCGTGAGCGCCTCGATCTCGCCCGCGGGCGAGGCCGCGCCCGTGCGGTACACCTCCACCAGCTCGGCCAGCCTGCCCTGCATCTGCTGCAACGCGGCCTGGCGCTCGGCGATCAGCGTGCCGAGGCCCACGTCGGGGGGCACGGCCATGTACAACCCGGTGTTGTCGCGGCTGGCCAGGCCGAGCGCGACGAGCCGCGTCACGGCCGCCGTCACGGCCGTCACCGGTAGGTCGAGCGCCTCGCCCACGTCGGGGATCGTCACCCGGCGGCGGCGCAGGAGCTCCAGGTAGACGACCTCCTCCTCGTCGCTGAACCCGAGCCTATCCAGCATCTCTCATCACTTTCCGGCTGCCTGGCAGCATCACGGTCGCTCGTACGCGGGCGCGGCCAGCTCCCAGAGGCCGATGGGACGCAGGGCGCGTGCAGCGGCGAGCAACTGCTTCTCGGGCATGTTCCCGCCGTCGAGCCGCACCAGGGTGTTCCCGCGGGCGGTGAACACGGTGCTGCCGTAGTCGTACCTCAGGATCCAGAGGTCCGGCGCCGCCTCCACGCAGGTCATGTCCTCCTGGAGATCCACTGCGTCGTCGCAGGCATGCTCCGGGGACATGGTCTCCGGCAGGACGTCGACCACGAGGGTGGCGGCGTCGGCGCGCTTGTACGTGAGGCTGAGGTCCGGGTGGCGGATCTCCACCTCGGTCAGCCGGAACCCGGGCAGGTCAGGCGCGACGTTCGTGGCGTTCCGGGCGGCCATGGCCTGGGCCTGGGCGGCGAGCACGGTCACGTCGTGGTTCGACCAGGCCGCCAGGAACACGGACGCGGCCACGCCGACCGCCGACAGGCGCACGGGCGTGGCCAGGGGCAGAGCCATCCCTCCTCCCAGCGCGTAGCCGCACGCCCCGGCGGCCATGCTGATCAGGCCGACGCGCCAGGCGCCGAAGGCGAGGAGGTCGGAGACGGGGGCGGTCATGGTCAGGCCGACGTACAGCGCGATGAGGGCGAACTGCCCCAGCAGCGCCACGAGCCACCAGTTCCGCAGCATGGCGTACCAGGACAGCAACATCCCGGCCGGAAGGGTCGCGAACAACATCAACAGCAGGTTGCCCGCGGCGTCCTCAGGGCCGTGAAAGGCGATGACGGCCTGTGCCAGGCCCACGACGGCCCCCACGAGGGCCGCCCGGATCAACGCGTTCATGCCCGATCATGGACGATCTTCGCCCATTCCTGTCAAGAGGCGGCATCCGTCCGCTTCCGCCGCGAGAACCAGCGCCAGGACGGCGGCAGCAGCAGCAGGACGACGACGGGCAGCGGCCCGGTGGCGTTCTGGGGGAGCAGCCCCAGCAGATCGAGGCGGCCGGAGTCGGCCACGTCGATCACGACGGACGCGAGGACCTCCAGCAGTTCCAGGGCGACGACCGCCCAGAGCACCCACGTGCGGCGGCCGCCGAAGCGCCCCATCAGCCAGCCGGCCGACCAGAGGAACGCCACTTCCCACGCGATCAGGAGGAGCAGGGCGGGCGCGAAGCTAGACAACGCCGCGCCGCCCAGGAAGACCAGCCCCACCATGCCGAACGCCACCTGGAGCGTCATGACGAACCGGGCGGCCCGTACGACCCAGGGCATCGGCTCGGTCCGCACGGTCGCCGTCACAGGACAGATGATGACGGATCGGCCCCCGCCGGAACAGGGGAACCCCGCGTGAATCCCGCCTTTCGATCAGGGGACGATCGCCCGTCCGGGGGGCCCTCAATTGGACAGCGGCATGCGCGCAACGGATATTGGACGGGAATGGAGGATCTATTACATGGATGCGCGTCTGGACCATCTCGTTCTCTGGGTCTCCGACCAGCTTGCCGCCCTGCGTTTCTACGAGCAGGTGGTGGGCCTGCCGGGGGTCCGGGGGGAGGAATTCCGCGAAGGCGAAGCGGGGTTCCCGAGCGTACGGATCGCCGAGGGGACGATCATCGACCTGATGGCGCACGACGTGTCGAAGGGCGTGGAGGAGGGCACGGGGGTGACGGGCAGCGCCGGGCACCAGATCAACCACTTCTGCCTGTCGGTGAGCAGGGAGGACTTCGAGGCGCTCAAGGTGCGGCTGAAGGACCACGGGGTCGAGGTCACCGGCACCGGCTCCAACTCCTTCGGCGCCCAGGGCATCGCCCCCGAGACCATCTTCTTCCCCGACCCGGACCGCAACGTCATCGAGGTCCGCTACTACCGCTGAGCCGGCGGAGTTGTCGGTCGGGTTTGGTAGACAGGTCGGCATGGGTGTGAGCGTCGACGAGTTCCTCGATCTGGTCCGCGGGCTGCCGGAGGTCACCGAGCATCCCGGCCCCGAGTGGGTCGGTTTCAAGGTCCACGGCAAGGGCTTCGGCTACCTGTGGGAGAAGACCGAGACCGTCGGGGTCAAGTCCACGATCGACGAGCAGCTCGCGCTGGTGGCCGAGCGGCCCGAGGTGTTCGAGGTGCAGTTCACCGCCGGGCGCTTCGGGTGGGTCGTGGTGCACCTCGACAAGATCGACGCCGACGAGCTGTTCGAGCTGATGGCCGAGGCGTGGTGCCTGACCGCGCCCCGGCCGCTGGTCAGCGCGTTCGAGGCGGAGCACCAGATCGCGCCGTCGTGAGCCGGCGGTAGTCTCGGGCAGCGTGGCCCCCATCGACATCCGCCTTCGCGAGTGGCGCGAGGACGACGCCCCGGCCGTGCTGAGCGCGTTCCGTACGCCCGATCTGCGCCGCCAGTCGTCCTTCCCCGTCGTCACGCTCAAGGACGCGGTGGGCTGGATCACGTCCTGGACGGGCGTCGGGCACGCGTTCGCGGTGACCGTCGAGGGGGGTGCGGTGGTCGGCAACGTGGCCGTGGCCGGGATCGACGCCCACGACAACGGGTGGGTGTCCTACTGGGTGCTGCCCGCGTACCGGGGGCTCGGGATCGCGACGGCGGCCACCGAGGAGCTGGCCCGGTGGGCGTTCGGCGAGCGCGGGCTGTTCCGGCTGGAGCTGGGGCACCGCACGGACAACCCGGCGTCGTGCCGGGTGGCGACCAAGGCGGGGTTCCGGGCGGAGGGCATCGAGCGCGGCAAGCTCTGTCACGAGGGCGTGCGCCTCGACGTCGAACGCCACGCCCGCCTCGCCATCGACTGACCCGCCCGGCCTGACCCGCCCGGCCTGACCCGCCCGGTCTGACCCGCCGCAGGGGGCCTCGGGGCGATCGGCGGTCGCGCCGGGGGAGGGCTCGGTGGTCGCAGGCCCCGGTGCGGGAGGGTGGGGTGATCGGGGCGCTGGTCACGTGGTGGCGGGGTGAACTACCCTTTTTCGGGTGGACAGCGAGAGCCGGGCCGCGGCCGGGCTGCTGGCGGCCCTGAGCAGGGCGGCCGAGATCCTCGCCGGCTTACGCCACCCGTTCGTGCGCGGGCGTCCCTTCTCCTGCTTCGTCCCGCCCTCGGGAGTGCGCACCGGTGCCGAGTTCGTCCTGCCCGACGGCCGCGAGGTGCGTTTCGAGGTGTCCCTCACCGTCTCCGGGGACGCCTTCCACGTGGAGGGCGGGATCACCGCGGAGGGCGAGCCGCTGCTGGAGCTGCCGCGCCGGAGCCTGCCGGACGTGCACGACGCGCTCGCCGTCCTGGACGACTACGCGGGCGACGTCGCCGCCCCCGCTGACCGCATGCTGGACGGCCTGCTGGACGAAATTGTCTAATTGTCTGACAATGTAGCCATGAAGAACGGACCTCTCGCCGTCGTGGGCGCCTCCGCGCTCTGGGGCACCGCGGGCACCGCAGGGCTGCTGGTCTCGGCCGACTCGGTCGCCCTGGCCGCGGCCCGGCTGGTCATCGGCGGCGCCGCGCTCGGCCTGCTCGCGCGGGCGGGCATCCGGCGGTCGTTCCGGCCGGGGCTGGTGCCGGCGGCCCTGGCGGTGGCGGCGTACCAACTGTGCTTCTTCGCGGCGGTCGGGCGCACGGGCGTGGCCATCGGCACGGTGGTCGCGATCGGCAGCGGGCCGGTCTTCACGGGTCTGCTGTCCTGGGCGCTGCACGGCCGGCGGCCGAGCGGGCGGTGGGCGCTGGCGACCACGGCGGCGGTCTGCGGGTGCGCGGCGCTGATCGTCGGCGGCGGCGCGCAGGCGGGCGGGCAGATGGTGTCGGGCGTGCTGTTCGCGCTGCTCGGCGGCCTGCTCTACGCCTTCTACGCGGTCTCCGCGGCCAGGGCCATCGAGCAGGGCGCCGAGTCGGACGCCGTGATGGGGGTGCTGTTCGGCGGCGCCGCCCTGGTCATGCTGCCGGTGCTGCTGATCAACGGCGTCGGCTGGGTGGGGGAGCCGCGCGGGCTGCTCGCCGTGCTCTACCTGGGCCTCGGCACCACCGCGCTGTCCTACATCCTGTACGGCCGCGGCCTGCGCACCACGCCGGTCGCCACGGCCTCGACGCTGGCGCTGACCGAGCCGGCCGTCGCCGCGCTGCTGGGCCTGCTGGTGCTGGGCGAGCGGCTGGCCCCGCTGTCGATCGCCGGGCTGGTGATGCTGGTGCTCGGGCTGGTGGCGGTGGCCGTGCCGGAACGCGGCAGGGGCAGGGGACAGGGCAGGGAGCCGGGCAGCGAGCCGGGCAGGGAAACGGCACTAGCATCACAGCCGTGATGCTGCCCCTCAAACCCGTCTCCACGGTCGGCGCGCTCGCCGACGCCCTGCGCACCCGGGTGCTCTCCGGCGAGATCGCGCCGGGCACGCCGCTGCCCGAGCAGGAGATCGCCGCGTCGTACGGCGTGGCCAGGCCGACCGTGCGCGAGGCGCTGGCGGGCCTGGTGCACGAGGGGCTGCTCAGGCGGGAGCGCAACCGCAGCGCCTATGTCCCCGAGGTGACGATCTCGGACCTCCAGGACCTCATGTACGTGCGCCGCCCCCTGGAGGACCTGATGGCCCAGGCCGTGGCCGGCCGCCGGGTGCCCGACGCCGAGGCCGCGCTGCTCAGGTGGGAGGCGCTGCCGGCCGACGCGCCGTGGTCGGCGACCGTCGCCGAGCACATGGCCCTGCACGAGGCGCTGATCGAGGCGGCCGGCAGCCGGCGGCTCGAACGCCTCTACGCCACGCTCGCCGCCGAGACCAGGCTCGGCATGGTGCGCCTGCGCCGGGTCTACCGCGACCGGGAGGTCCTGATCCGCGAGCACCGCGAGCTGCTGGACGCCATCGCGGCGGGTCCGGTGGAGGCGGCGCGGGCGGCCGTCGCGGCGCATCTCAGCCACAACTGGGGCGATCCCGAACTGCCCTGAACGGGTGGGTCGGATGCGTCATTGGGCGCGAACCCTTGCGGGACGGCCCCGGAACTCGCAAGAATCGCGGCCATGCACGGCAACCCGATGCCGGACTCCTACGTATATGTCACCGAAGAGGGCGTCACCCGCCACTACGCCGACGGCAGCGTCGAAGCCCTCGCGTGGGAGGACGTGGTGGAGGTCCGTGTCGCCACCGAATCCGGGGAAGACGTCCTCTACATCCTGCTCGACCGGGACGGCGAAGGCTGCGTGGTGCCGCGTTCCGCGACCGATGCCACCTTTGTCGCCCGGCTACGCTACTTGCCCGATTTCGATCTCGACCGGCTGAACCTGGCGGCCGATTCCGCGCGTGACGGAGTTGTGGTCGTGTGGCGCAGCCCTGATCCGCCGTCCGCATTGCCGGACCTGGAGTACGACTAGCGGCTCAGTTTCCCGGTCACCTGGCGAAATGTCGCCATAAACCTCACATTTTCTCGCCCGTACGCTGCACTTTTGGATCGTTCCGTCAACCCCCGAAACCCCTAGATCGACGTCCGATTGTGGACATTTCCCGTTATTCCCCAGGTTGGAATCGATCTTTACTCTTTAGTGGGGGCCGCCGCCCTTGATAACGCATGGGTCATTGTCAACCTATGCGGCACAAGGAACGTCCTGTTATCGCGGTGAAAGCAGTTATCACAGGGTGGTGCTATGAGGGTGGGGACTGGGGAGTCCACTGCTGTGCTCCTCGAGGCCGCGCCACGCCTTGAGTCCAACATCTGGACGCGGGCGTACCTGCGGCTCCTGTTAGGCGGGGACACGGCGTGCGCGCTGCTGGCGTGCGCGTGCGTGCTGGGCATACGCCTGGCCTCCGGCGTGTACGTGCCGATCGCCGAGTACGTGCTCGGGCTCGGCCTGCTCGTCGCCTGGCCGGTCGCGCTCAGGATGGCGGGCGCGTACCGGCAACGCGCCAACGGCGAGGGCACCGAGGAGTTCAAGGCCGTCTTCACCGGCGGCATCGGGCTGATGGCCACCACGGCCATCCTGGCCTACGCCACACAGACGGCCATCGCGCGCAGCTTCGTCATGGCGATGCTGCCGCTGGTGCTGCTGGCCACGCTCTACTTCCGTTACCGCATGCGCAAGCGGCTTCATCGCAGGCGGGCGATCGGCGAGTACATGCGGCAGGTGATCGCGGTCGGGCACCGGGAGTCGATCCTCGACCTCGTCGTGCAGTTCCGCCGCCAGCCGCACCACGGCATGCAGGTGGTGGGAGCCTGCCTGCCGCACGACACGCTCGACGTCGACCTCGACGGCATCCCGGTGATGGGCTCCTTCGGCGACGTCGCCGAGGTCGTGGCCCATTCGCGGGCCGACGCGGTGGCCGTCCTGGCCTGTCCCGAGCTGGACGGCGCTGCGCTGCGCCGGCTGGCCTGGAGCCTGGAGACCGCGCGCACCGACCTGTTCGTCGCGCCCGCGCTCATGGACGTCGCCGGCCCGCGCATCAGCATCAGGCCGGTGGCCGGGATGCCGCTGCTGCACGTCGAGCACCCGGAGTTCGACGGCACCCGGCAGCTCGTGAAGGCGGCCTTCGACCGGCTGGTGGCCGGCGCGGCCCTGCTGGTGCTCGCGCTGCCGCTGCTGACGCTCGCCCTGGTGATCAGGCTCACCAGCCAGGGGCCCGCGCTGTTCCACCAGACCAGGGTGGGCAGGGGCGGCCGGGAGTTCCGGGTGGTGAAGTTCCGCACGATGGTGGTCGACGCCGAACGGCTCAAGCACCAGCTTCTCGCGTCGAACGAGTTCGACGGCGTGCTGTTCAAGATAAGGAACGATCCAAGGATCACCCGGGTCGGCGCGTTCCTGCGCCGCTACTCGCTGGACGAGCTGCCGCAGCTGCTCAACGTCATCCGTGGTGAGATGTCCCTCGTCGGCCCCCGGCCGCCGCTGCCGGAGGAGGTCGCCAGCTACGGCGCCGACGTGCGCCGCCGTCTGGTGGTCAAGCCGGGCATGACCGGCCTCTGGCAGGTCAGCGGGCGATCCGACCTGACGTGGGAGGAATCCGTCCGGCTGGACCTGCGCTACGTGGAGAACTGGTCGCTCCTGCTCGACCTGCAGATCCTGTGGAAGACCTGGTCCGTCGTCACCCGTGGAGAAGGGGCTTACTAGCAGTGAAGGCACTCGTGCTCGCCGGAGGGTCGGGCACACGGCTCCGGCCCATCACGCACACCTCGGCCAAGCAGCTGGTCCCCGTCGCCAACAAGCCGGTCCTGTTCTACGGGCTGGAGGCCATCGCGGCGGCCGGGATCCGGGAGCTCGGCCTGGTGGTCGGGGACACGCAGGCGGAGATCGAGACGGCCGTGGGGGACGGCTCGGCGTTCGGGCTGCAGGTCACCTACCTCCGCCAGGAGGCGCCGCTCGGGCTGGCCCACGGCGTGCTGATCGCCCGCGAGTTCCTGGGCGACGACGACTTCGTCATGTACCTGGGCGACAACTTCGTCGTCGGCGGCATCAACGACCTGGTGGACAGGTTCGCCAGGGAGCGGCCCGCCGCGCAGATCATGCTGACCAGGGTCGGCGATCCCGGCCAGTTCGGGGTCGCCGAGCTGGACGCGAAGGGCCGGGTGGTCGGCCTGGAGGAGAAGCCGGCCCGGCCCAAGAGCGACCTGGCGCTGGTCGGCGTCTACCTGTTCAGCCCGGCGATCCACGCCGCCGTCGCCGAGCTCAAGCCGTCGTGGCGGGGGGAGCTGGAGATCACCGACGCCATCCAGTGGCTGATCGAGGCCGGGCTGCGCGTGGAGTCGTCGGTGATCTCGGGATACTGGAAGGACACCGGCAACGTCACCGACATGCTGGAGGTCAACCGGCTGGTCCTGGAGTCGGTCGAGCCCGGCGTGCGCGGGCGGGTCGACGAGGCCAGCGAGCTGATCGGCCGGGTCGTGGTCGAGCCGGACGCGGTGGTCGAGCGCTCCCGCGTGGTCGGCCCGGCGATCATCGGCCGGGGGGCGCGCGTCCAGGACAGCTACGTCGGGCCGTTCACCTCGGTCGGCGCGTCGTGCGTGGTCACCGGCAGCGAGATCGAATACTCGATCCTGCTGCCCCGGGCGTCCATCGACGGCGTCGGCCGGATCGAGGCGTCACTGATCGGCCACGACGTCGAGGTCACCCGAGCGCCCAACACGCCCAGAGCCCACCGCCTCGTGCTGGGCGATCACAGCAAGGTACAGATCACTACATGACAAGAATTCTGGTGACGGGCGGCGCGGGATTCATCGGCTCCCACTTCGTCCGGGGGCTGCACGACGCGTACGTCACGGTCCTCGACAAGCTCACCTACGCGGGGAACCGGGCCAACCTCGAAGGGGTGCGGCACGAGTTCGTCCACGGCGACATCTGCGACGCCGAGCTGCTGCGCGAGGTCGTCCCCGGCCACGACCTGGTGGTGAACTTCGCCGCCGAGTCGCACGTCGACCGGTCGATCGAGGGCGCCGCCGCCGAGTTCATGCGGACCAACGTGCTCGGCACCCAGACGCTGCTGCAGGCGTGCCTGGACGCGGGCACGCCGAAGGTCGTCCAGGTCTCGACGGACGAGGTCTACGGGTCGATCGACATCGGCTCCTGGGACGAGTCCGCGCCGGTGCGCCCGCGGTCGCCGTACGCGGCCAGCAAGGCGGGCGGCGACCTGATCGCCCGCTCGTACGCCATCACCTACGGCCTGAACGTGTCGATCACCCGCTGCGGCAACAACTACGGCCCCCGGCAGTACCCGGAGAAGCTGATCCCGCTGTTCGTCACGAACCTGCTGCGAGGCCGCCCGGTGCCGCTGTACGGCGACGGCGGGAACGTGCGCGACTGGATCCACGCCGAGGACCACTGCGCCGGCATCCGCCTGGTCGCCGAGAAGGGCGAGCCCGGCGAGATCTACCACATCGCCGGCACCGCCGAGCTGACGAACAAGGAGCTGACCGCCCGCCTGCTCGAAGCCTGCGGCCGCGGCTGGGACTCGGTGCGCCACGTCGAGGACCGCAAGGGCCACGACCGCAGGTACTCCCTGGACGACAGCAAGCTGCGCAAGCTCGGCTACCGCCCGGAGATCCCGTTCGACCAGGGGCTGAAGGACACGATCCGCTGGTACGCCGAGCACCGCGACTGGTGGCCCGCGTGACCGGGCGCCTGCCATGAGGTGGCTCGTCACGGGCGGCGGCGGGATGCTGGCCGCCGACGTCCTGGAACGGGCCGGGCTGACCGGCGAGCCGGTGCTCGCGCTCGGCCGGTCCGAGCTCGACCTGTGCGACCGGCGCGCGGTCCGCGACTTCGTCGCCGCCTACCGGCCGGGCGTGGTGGTCAACTGCGCCGCCTGGACCGCCGTGGACGACGCCGAGACCCACGAGACCGAGGCGCTGGAGATCAACGGGCACGCGGTGGGCTGGCTGGCCGAGAGCTGCGCGCGGGCCGGGGCGCGGCTCGTGCACGTCTCCACCGACTACGTCTTCGACGGCGCCGCGCCGGACCCGTACCCGGAGGACGCGCCGACCGCGCCGGTGAACGCGTACGGCAGGACCAAGCTCGCCGGCGAGCGGGCGGCGCTGGAGCACGGGCACCACGTGGTGCGCAGCGCCTGGCTGTACGGCGCGGCCGGCCCCAACTTCGTCCGGACCATGATCAGGCTGGCGGCCGAGCGCGACACCGTGGACGTGGTCGACGACCAGCACGGCCAGCCGACGTGGACCGCCGACCTGGCCGACTACCTGGTACGGCTGGCGCGCTCCGACCTGCCGCCGGGCGTCTACCACGGCACCAGCTCCGGGGAGACGACATGGTGCGGCCTGGCCAAGGAGATCTTCACGCTGCTCGGCCTGGACCCCGAACGGGTGCGCCCGGTGAGCTCGGCGGGCTTCCCCCGGCCGGCCCGGCGTCCGGCCAACAGCGTGCTCGCGCACACGAAGGGAGAGCCGATCCGGCACTGGCGCCAGGCGCTGCGCGCGGCCTGGCCGGTGCTGACGCGCGGGCGCCGGTGCGGCGCCGCGTAGGCGGCGCGGTGCTGTGGCTCATGGTGTGCGGCCTCGCGGGATGGGCGGGGCTGCGGCTGCTGGGGTGGGAGCCGAAGTTCCTGTGGTCGCAGCTCGTGTCGTTCACGCCGTACGCGGCGGCGCTGTCGGTGGTGCCGCTGGCGTTCGCGCTCTACCTGCGCGCCGGGGCGCTGATCGCCGCTGCACTCGCCGTGACGTGCGCGTTCGCGGTGGCCGTCGTGCCGCGCGCGGTGCCCGAGGGCAACCCGCCGGCCGCCGGGCCGGTGCTGCGGGTGCTGGCGGTCAACCTGCTGCACTCCTCCGTGCTGCCGCCGGTGCTGGTGGAGACGGTCGAGCGCGAGCGGCCCGACGTGCTGCACCTGCTGGAGTTCACCGGCCTGATGCGGGAGCGGGTGGAGGAGCTGGGGCTGACGCGGCTGCTGCCGTACCGGATCGTGCTGCCGGGGGAGGACTCGTCGGGCGCGGCGATCTACTCGCGCTACCCGTTGCGGGCCGCGGACTCGCCGATCGCGGCGCCGCCCTTCGAGGAGAGCCCGCGCCACCTGCCCGCCGTCGTCACGCTGCCGGGCGGGCGGGAGGCCGAGATCGTCGCCGTGCACGCGTGCGCGCCCTCGGAGGGCTGGCGCACGGCCTGCTGGGCGTCGAGCATCCGGGCGCTGCCGCCCGCCGGCGGCCGCCTGCGGATCCTGGCCGGGGACTTCAACTCCACGCTCGACCACGCGGTGCTGCGCGACCTGATCGCCACCGGCTACCGGGACGCCGCCGACGTCACCGGAAAGGGTCTCTCCATGACCTGGCCCTACTACGAGCAGCCGCGGCTGTTCCCGAAGGTGGCCATCGACCACGTGCTGGCCGACCGGCGGATCGCGGTCCGGAGCTTCCAGACCCTGCGGGTGCCGCGGACCGACCACCGGGCCACGCTCACCGAGCTGGTCCTTCCTTGATGTGACGTTTCCGGAGCTGAGACCGATATGTCATGGACACCCAGGGGGACGGATGACGAGGTTGCCGGAGCGGAGGACGGTGTTCGGCACCGTGCTGGACGCCCTCACCATGAACCAGGTGATCGCCCGCTGCGTGGCGGCCGTCGCGGACGGCGGCAGGCTGACCATCGGCGTGGTGAACGCCGCCAAGGTCGTCAACATGCGCGCGGACGCCGCCCTGCGTCAGTCGGTGCTGGACAGCGACCTCGTGCTGGCCGACGGACAGGCGGTGGTCTGGGCGGCGCGGGCGCTCGGGCACCGGATCCCCGAGCGGGTGGCGGGCATCGACCTGTTCACCGAGCTGATGGCCGAGGGCGCCCGGCGCGGCTACCGGGCCTACTTCCTCGGCGCGACCGCCGAGGTGCTGGCCGGGGTGCTGGACGAGGTGCGCGCCCGCTACCCGGGCCTGGCCGTCGCCGGGTCCCGCGACGGCTACTTCGCGACGGAGGAGTCGGCCGAGGTCGCCGCCGAGATCGCCGCCTCGCGGGCCGACCTGCTGTTCCTGGGCATCACCTCGCCGAAGAAGGAGATCTTCATCCGCGAGTGGGGCGAGCGCACCGGGGCGCGGATCATCCACGGCGTGGGCGGCTCGTTCGACGTGCTGGCCGGACGCACCCGCAGGGCGCCGGTGCGCTGGCAGCGATTAGGGCTGGAATGGCTCTACCGCATGCTCCAGGAGCCGCTGCGGCTCGGGCCGCGCTACGTGCGCACCAACGGCAGTTTCCTGCTCCTGGTGGTCAGGGAGTGGGCCGGTGTCAGACGCAGGATCGAGGAGACGACGTGACGGATCACCGGATCGCTCTGCTGAGCTCCGGCCACCAGGACTTCGTGCGGGGCATGCTGGACCTGTCGGTACGCGGCCTGCCCCCCGGCTACGGCGAGGGCGGCTTCGTCTTCACCCGCCGGGGCCGCCGACAGGCCGACGGCACGTGGACGGCGGTGCCCGAGGGGCGCAGCATCCGCTACTCCGCGATCGTCGCGCTCGGCGTGGCCACCCTGGAGGAGGCCCGGCAGCGGGCGGCGCTGGCCGGTGACGACGTCCTCGACCTGGTGGGGAACCTGGTCAAGCGGCTTCCCGAGGTGACCGGCGCCGGCGACGCGGCGCTGATCTGCTGGGCGGCGGCCGAGACCGGGCACGCCGACCTCGACCTGGCCCTGCGCCGCCTGGCCGAGCTGGACGCGGGCGAGCAGATCCACACCGTCGAGGCGGCGTGGGCGCTGGCCGCCCTGGTCGCGGCCGGGGTGCGCGACGGCCGGACGGAACGCGCCCGCGAGCGGCTGCTCGGCGGCCTGGCCGGCAACCGGCTCTACCCGCACGCGCTCGGCCGGGGCCCGCTGGTGCCGCGCTACCGCGCCCACGTGGGGTGCTTCGCCGACCAGGTCTACCCGCTGCAGGCGCTGGCCCGGCTGCACGCCGCCACCGGGGACGCCGAGGCGCTGCGGGCCGCCGAGCAGGTGGCCGCGGGCATCTGCCGGGCCCAGGGGCCGGAGGGGGAGTGGTGGTGGCACTACGACGCCCGTACCGGCTCGGTGGTGGAGGGGTATCCGGTCTACAGCGTCCACCAGCTGTCCATGGGGCCGATGGCGCTGCTGGACCTGGCCGACGCGGGCGGCACGGCGTACGTGGCGGAGATCTCCAAGGGGCTCGACTGGATGATCGGGCGGCCCTCGTTCGTGCTCGACGACCTGGCGCTGACCTGGCGGAAGGAGGCCAGGGCCGATCCGCGCAAGCTGGTGCGCGGGCTGCGGGCGATGGCGACGGGCGTGCACAAGGAGATGCGGCTGGGCGTCCTGGACCGGGTCTACCCGCCGGTCGCCGTGGACCGGGAGTGCCGGCCGTACGAGCTGGGGTGGCTGCTGTACGCGTGGCTGGCCAGATGCGGACAAAGCGCGTGACTTAGCCCTGAATCGGTGCGATAGATCGATCCAGGGCTCGGGGGATTTTTCCGTTTCAAGGGGGTTCCCGTGTTACGGCGGCTTCGCCATGCGCTTTTATCCGTCCTGCTGATCACGACCGGGCTGGCGATCGTCGCGCCGCCGCCCGCGCAGGCACTGCCGGGCAGCTTTCAAAGACAGGTGGTCTTCAGCGGCCTGACCAATCCGACCAACATCGAGTTCGCCTCGGACGGCCGGGTGTTCGTCGCCGAGAAGAGCGGCCTGATCAAGGTCTTCGACTCCCTCGCCGACACCACGCCGGCGATCTACGCCGACCTGCGCACGCAGGTGCACAACTTCTGGGACCGCGGGCTCCTCGGCCTGGCCCTGCACCCGGACTTCCCGGCCGACCCGCGCATCTACGTGCTGTACTCCTACGACGCGGTGCCCGGCGGCAGCGCGCCGCGCTGGGGCGCGGCGGGCGTCAGCGCCGACCCGTGCCCGACCCCGCCCGGCGCGACCGGGGACGGCTGCCTGATCACCGGGCGGCTGTCCGTGCTGGCGCCCTCGGGCGGCTCGGTCGCCGAGACCCCGCTGATCACCGGCTGGTGCCAGCAGCACCCCAGCCACTCCGTCGGCGACCTGGCGTTCGGCCCCGACGGCATGCTCTACGCCAGCGGCGGCGACGGCGCCAGCTTCAACTTCGCCGACTACGGCCAGGACAACCTGACCAGCTCCGACGTCACCCCGGACAACCCCTGCGGCGACCCGCCCTCGCCCGTGGGCACCGCGCTCGCCCCGCCGGCCGCCGAGGGCGGCGCGCTGCGCTCGCAGGACCTGCGCACCGGCGGCGACCCGGCGGGCCTGAACGGCAGCATCATCCGGGTCGACCCGGACACCGGCGCGGCGGCCCCCGGCAACCCGAACGCGGGGAGCAGCGACCCCAACGCGGCCCGGATCATCGCCTACGGCCAGCGCAACCCGTTCCGCATCACCGTACGGCCCGGCACGAACGAGATCTGGGCGGGCGAGGTCGGCTGGAACACCTACGAGGAGATCAACCGGATCACCTCGCCCACCGGCCCGGTCAGCAACTTCGGCTGGCCCTGCTACGAGGGCCCGGCCCGGCAGGGCGGCTACGACAACCTGAACCTGACCCTCTGCGAGAACCTGTACGCGGCGGGCCCGGCGGCGGTGACGCAGCCGTACTTCGCCTGGAACCACGCCTCCAAGCCCGCGCCGAACGACCCGTGCCCGTCGGGCGGGTCGTCCTCCAGCGGCGTCGCGTTCTACGAGGGCGGCTCCTACCCGGCCGCCTACGACGGAGCTCTGTTCTTCTCCGACTTCAGCAGGTCGTGCGTCTGGGTCATGACCAAGGGCGCGAACGGCCTGCCCGACCCGGCGACGGTGACCACGTTCGACTCGGGGATGCCCGCCGTGGAGGTGCAGACCGGCCCCGGCGGCGACCTGTTCGCGGTCGACTACACCAACGGGCAGATCATCCGGTACCTGTACAACAACACCCCGCCGACCGCCGTCATCGGCGCGAGCGCGACCTCGGGCAACGCGCCGCTCACGGTGAACTTCACCTCCGCCGGCTCCGCCGACGCCGACGGCGACCCGCTCACCTTCCGCTGGGACCTGGACGGCGACGGCGACTACGACGACTCCACCTCGGCCACGCCGTCCCGCACCTACGCGCAACCCGGCTCCTACGTGGTGAAGCTGCTGGCCGACGACGGGCGAGGCGGCCAGGGGACCGCGACCGTGACGATCAACGTGAACAACACGGCGCCGACGGCGACGATCAACTCGCCGTCGCCCTCGCTGACGTGGGCCGTCGGCGACACGATCACGTTCTCCGGCACCGGCACCGACGCCCAGGACGGCACGATCCCCGGCTCGCGGATGCAGTGGAAGCTGATCATGCATCACTGCCCCAGCACCTGCCACGAGCACGAGATCACCACCTTCACCGGCACCGGCGGCTCGTTCGCGCCGCCGGACCACGAATACCCGTCGCACCTGGAGCTCCGGCTGACCGTGACCGACGCGCACGGCCTGACCGACACCAAGAGCGTGCTGCTGCAGCCGAAGACGGTGAACCTGACCTTCCAGACCGTGCCCGCCGGGCTGCAGCTCGGCTTCAACAGCGAGCAGACCGTCGCCCCCTTCACCAGGACGGTGATCGTCGGCTCCCACAACTCGGTCTCCGCACCCTCGCCGCAGAGCTCCGGCGGCTCCAGCTACACGCTCGCCTCCTGGTCCGACGGCGGCGCGGCCACCCACAACGTCACGGCGCCGGCCACCGCGGCGACCTACACCGCGACCTACCAGCAGTCCCAGGTGCCGGACGGCCTGGTGGCGGCGTACGGCATGGACGCGGGCGCCGGGACGGCGGTCGCCGACGCCTCGGGCAAGGGCAACAACGGCACGGCCGCGAACACCACGTGGTCCCTGACCGGCAAGTACGGCCAGGCGTTGTCGTTCGACGGCACATCGAGCTGGGTGACGGTGGCCGACTCCAGCTCTCTGCGTCTGACCGGCGGGATGACGTTGGAGGCGTGGGTGCGTCCGTCGAGTGTGACGGGGTGGCGGACGGTGCTGATGAAGGAGTTCGGGGCTGATCTGGCGTACGCGATCATGGGGAGCGGCGGCAGCGGTCCTGCGGCGTTCGTCTACACGTCGTCGGGGGCGAATGCTCCGGCGGCGGGCAATCTGCCGTTGAACGTCTGGAGTCATGTGGCGGCGACCTATGACGGTTCGACGTTGCGGATGTTCGTCAACGGCACGCAGGTGGCGACGAATCCGACGGTCGGCAACCTGCGTACCGGGACGAGCCCGTTGCGGATCGGCGGGAACAGCGGCTCGGGCGAGTACTTCAGCGGCCTGATCGACGAGGTGCGGGTCTACAACAAGGCGCTGACCGCCGCCCAGATCGCCACCGACATGAACACCCCGGTCGGGCAGCAGGGACCGCCCGACACGCAGCCGCCCACCGCCCCCGGCTCGCTGGCCGCGACCGGCGGTCAGGGCAGCGCCCAGCTCACCTGGACGGCCTCGACCGACAACGTGGCCGTCACCGGGTACACCGTCCACCGGTCGGCGACCGCCGGGTTCACGCCGTCCGGGGCCAACCAGGTGGGCTCGACCGCGAGCACGTCGTTCACGGACTCGGGGGTCGCGGCGGGCACGTACTACTACCGCGTCGTGGCCTTCGACGGCTCCAGCAACACGGGGCCGCCGTCCAACGAGGCGTCCGCAGTGGTCACCCAGCCGCCGACGGTCAGCGGGCTGGTGGCGGCGTACGGCATGAACGCGGGTACCGGGACGGCCGTCGCCGACGCCTCCGGCAACGGCAACAACGGCACCCTCACCGCGGCGACCTGGACGGCCGGCAAGTACGGCCAGGCGTTGTCGTTCGACGGCACGTCGAGCTGGGTGACGGTGGCCGACTCCGCTTCTCTGCGTCTGACCGGCGGGATGACGTTGGAGGCGTGGGTGCGTCCGTCGAGTGTGACGGGGTGGCGGACGGTGCTGATGAAGGAGTTCGGGGCTGATCTGGCGTACGCGATCATGGGGAGTGGCGGCAGCGGTCCGGCGGCGTTCGTCTACACGTCTTCGGGGGCGAACGCTCCGGCGGCGGGCAATCTGCCGTTGAACGTCTGGAGTCATGTGGCGGCGACCTATGACGGTTCGACGTTGCGGATGTTCGTCAACGGCACGCAGGTGGCGACGAATCCGACGGTCGGCAACCTGCGTACCGGGACGAGCCCGTTGCGGATCGGCGGGAACAGCGGTTCGGGCGAGTACTTCAGCGGTCTGATCGACGAGGTGCGGGTCTACAACAAGGCGCTGACCGCCGCCCAGATCACCACCGACATGAACACGCCGGTCAGCTAGCTCCGGCTGCTCTCGTCGCGCAGCCAGGTGGTGTAGTCGCCCGCGCGGATCGCGCGGGCGGCCCGCCGCCTGGCCAGCACGGCCATCGCGGCGAAGACCGCCGCCGCGCCCGCCAGGCGCGGCTCCTTCGCCACGATGGCCGCCAGGTCGCGCGGGCCGGTGCGCTCGCCCGCGCCGGCCGAGGTCCGCTCCAGCTCGGTGACGCTGGTCATGGCCCGGACCCGGCGGCGCAGCAGGTCGCCGACCGTGCGCGGCGGATGGATCACCGCGCGGGCCGTGCCGACGATCACGCGTTCGTCGGGCGTGAAGGCCAGCGAGGCGGTCAGGTCGTCGGCCATCACCGGCGGCAGCGCGCGCAGCCGTTCGTTGCCTGCGGCGTTCACCGCGATCACGCCCCGGGCGAACAGCCCGGTGCGGACGTGCGGCAGCCGGGTCCAGATCGCGTAGTAGGCGCGCACCGGCCACGGGCGGTCGGCCAGCGTCAGGTCCCGCTCCGGCGCGGCGGCGAGCGGCCCGTCCGGCGCGGCCAGCACGGCCGCCAGCGCGCGCGCCGAGGCCGTGCTGAGCTCGATGTCGGCGTCGACGTACAGGCGGGGGTAGCCGCGGGCGGCCGCGTCGCCCATGCGCAGCGCCGCGCTCTTGGAGGGGACGGGCGTCGTCAGCACCCGGACGTCGTACGGCCGGGCCACCTCGGCCGTGCCGTCGGTGCAGCCGTTGGCCACGACCACCACGTCGAACTCGCCGGGCGCCGCCTCGCCGAGCAGGCCGTCCAGCAGCCGGCCGAGCACCTTGGCCTCGTTGTGGGCCGGGATCACGACGCTCACCACGACGGCAGTATCCCCGCGTCGCGGGCCTGCTTGAGCGTGGGGGCGGCGGCGTCCTTCGCCGACAGGACCGGCTCCACGTCGATCGGCCACTCGATGGCGAGATCGGGGTCGAGCGGGTGGATGCCGTGCTCGTGGGCCGGGTCGTACGGGGAGGAGCAGAGGTAGACGACCGTGGCCGACTCGCTGAGGGCCATGAAGCCATGGCCTAATCCCTCGGTCAGGAAGATGCCCTGGCGCGAGACGTCGTCCAGCCGCACCGCCTCCCACCGCCCGTACGTCGGCGACCCCACGCGGACGTCCACCACGACGTCGAGGGCCTCGCCCGCCACGCACATGACGTATTTGGCCTGGCCGGGCGGCACGTCGGCGAAGTGGATGCCGCGCAGCACTCCGCGGCTGGAGACCGAGCAGTTGACCTGGGCCAGCTCGATCGAGCGCCCGGTCGCCTCCCGCAGGTCGGCGGCGCGGAAGCTTTCCAGGAAAACGCCCCGGGGATCGCTGAGGATGCGGGGGGTGTAGAGCAATGCTCCATCGATGCTCAGGCGTTTCATGAAGACACTTGTAACACTCATTGCCGCCCACCCGAAGTATGGCTGTGGGTTTCCAAAGGGGGAAATCTTGTCATTTCTGGGTGGGGCCCTTTGTTGATGACATCGTGCCGGTTGTGCGGCTCGACGGACCTGGTCGGCGTGGTGGATCTCGGGGCGACACCGCCCTGTGAGCTCTTCCTCACGGCGGAACAACTGGATCAGCCCGAGCTCACCTATCCCCTTCATCTGCGGGTTTGCACGGGCTGCTGGCTGGCCCAGATCCCGCCGTTGATCACGCCGGAAGAAACTTTCACCGAATACGCCTACTTCGCGTCATTTTCCGCCTCCTGGGTGGAGCACGCGCGGCGGTTCGTCGACACGGCCGTGGAACGGTTGAAGCCGTCGTTCGTGGTCGAGGTGGCCAGCAACGACGGCTACCTCCTGCAGCACGTGGTCGCACGCGGCATCCGGTGCCTCGGCATCGAGCCGTCGGCCAACGTGGGGCAGGCGGCCAAGGACAAGGGCGTGCCGACGCTCACCGCGTTCCTGACCCCGGAGACGGGCGCGTCGGTGCGGGACGGGAACGGTCCCGCCGACCTGGTGGTGGCCAACAACGTCTACGCGCACATCCCCGACGTCATCGGCTTCACCAAGGGGCTGCGCGCCCTGGTGGCCGACGACGGATGGGTCTCGATCGAGGTCCAGCACCTGCTCACGCTCGTGGAGCTGAACCAGTACGACACGATCTACCACGAGCACTTCCAGTACTACACGGTGGCCTCCGCGCAGCGGGCGCTGGCGAGCGGCGGCCTGACCCTGGTCGACGTCGAGCTGCTGCCCACCCACGGCGGGTCGATCCGGCTGTGGGCGCGGCCCTCGGGCAGCCCGTCCGGCCGGGTGCTCGACGTGCTCGCCAGGGAGAAGGCCGCCGGGCTGCACGACCTCTCCGGTTACGCGGGGTTCGCGGAGCGGGTCGCCCGCGTCCGCCGCGACCTGCTCCGATTCCTGATCACCGCCGCCGAGGAGGGCAAGACGGTCGCCGGGTACGGCGCGCCGGGCAAGGGCAACACGCTGCTCAACCACTGTGGCGTCCGGCCGGATCTGCTGGCCTACACGGTGGATCGCAATCCGTACAAACACGGCAGGTTCACGCCGGGCACCAGGATCCCGATCGCTCCGCCGGAGCGCATCGCCCAGGACCGCCCGGACTATGTGCTGGTCCTGCCGTGGAACCTGCGCGAAGAGCTCACCGCTCAGCTCTCCTATGTGCACGAATGGGGAGGCCGGCTGGTCTTCCCGATCCCACACCTGGAGGTCGTGTGAAGGTTGTCCTGTTCTGCGGAGGATTCGGCACCCGGATGCGGACCGGTGTGCCGGGCGAGGTGCCCAAACCGATGGCGCTCGTCGGTCCGCGACCGCTGCTCTGGCACGTGATGCGCTACTACGCCCACTTCGGACACAAGGAGTTCATCCTGTGCCTGGGGTACGGCGCCCACCACATCAAGGACTTCTTCCTCGGCTACCAGGAGGCCACGTCCAACGACTTCGTGCTGCGCGGCGGCAAGGTCGAGCTGCTGTCGAGCGACATCTCCGACTGGTCCATCTCGTTCGTGCAGACCGGGACGGACTCCCCGATCGGGGAGCGGTTACGCCGGGTGCGCCGCCATCTGGGCGACGACGAGGTGTTCCTCGCCAACTACGCCGACGTGCTCACCGACGCGCCGCTGCCCGAGATCATCGACCGGTTCGCCGAGTCCGGCGCGGCCGCCTCGATGATGGTGGTGCCGCCGTCCCAGACCTTCCACTGCGTGGACGTCGGCGAGAACGGACTGGTCGGCGGCATCTCGCCGGTCAGCGAGATGCCGGTGTGGGTCAACGGCGGCTACTTCGTGCTGACCCAGGAGATCTTCGAGCACATCCCGGAGAACGGCGACCTGGTCGCCGACGGCTGCGCCGAGCTGGCCAAGCGCGGACGCCTGCTGGCCTACCCCCATCGCGGCTACTGGCGGCCCACCGACACCGTCAACCAGCGCATGGAGCTGGACGAGGCGTACTCGCGCGGCGTGCGCCCGTGGGCTCTGTGGGAACGGTCCCGGTGATCGGACTGCGTCCCGGGGGCGTGACCTCCGTCGTGGCGCTCGCCGCGCACTGCGACGACCTGGCGATCGGAGCCGGCGGCAGCCTGCTGACGATCTGCGCTGCCCGTCCCGGCCTGCGCGTGGACGCGCTGGTGCTGTCCGGCGGCGGGACCGAGCGGGAGGAGGAGGAACGGGCCGCGCTGGCCGACTTCTGCCCCGGCGCGGACCTGCGGGTGAGCGTGCTCAAGCTGCCCGACGGCTACCTGCCGGCCCGCTGGGAGGAGGCCAAGGCCGCGGTCGAGGAGCTGCGGGCCCGCACCGAGCCCGATCTGATCCTGGCGCCCTGGCGCGGCGACGCCCACCAGGACCACCGGGGGCTGGCCGAGCTGGTGCCCACCGCCTTCCGCGACCACCTGACGCTCGGCTACGAGATCGTCAAATGGGACGGCGACCTGGCCGCCCCCGCCGTCTACCAGCCGCTCGCCCCGGAGGTGGCCGGGCGCAAGGCGGACCTGCTCCAGCGCCACTACGCCTCCCAGCGGCACCGCCCGTGGTACGACCGCGAGGCGTTCCTGGGCCTGGCCCGCATCCGGGGCATCGAATGCCACGCGCGGTACGCCGAGGCGTTCCACGTGTCCAAGCTGACCGTCGATCTGGAGAACTGATGCGGGTACTTCTCACCGGCCACCAGGGCTACCTGGGCAGCGTGATGGCCCCCGTCCTGGCCGAGGCCGGGCACCAGGTCGTCGGCCTGGACTCCGGCCTGTTCGCCGACTGCGTGCTCGGGCCAGAGCCCGAGCCGGTCGAGGCGCACGCAGTGGACCTGCGCGACGCCGGGCCCGAGCACGTCGCCGGGTTCGACGCGGTGATCCACCTGGCCGCCCTGTCCAACGACCCGCTCGGCGCGCTCGCGCCCGACCTGACCTACGACATCAACCACCACGCCTCCGTACGGCTGGCCAGGCTGGCCAGGGACGCGGGCGTGCGCCGCTTCCTGTACGCCTCCACCTGCTCGGTCTACGGCGCCTCCGGCGGCGCGGACCTGCTGGACGAGGAGGCCCCGCTGCGCCCGGTCACGCCGTACGCCGAGTCGAAGGTGCGGGTCGAGGACGACCTGACCGCGCTGGCCGACGACGACTTCACCCCGGTGTTCCTGCGCAACGCCACCGCCTTCGGGTTCTCGCCGCGGCTGCGCGCCGACATCGTGCTGAACAACCTGGTGGGCCACGCGCACCTGACCGGCGAGGTCCGGGTGTTGTCCGACGGCACCCCGTGGCGTCCGCTGGTGCACGCCAGGGACATCGCCGACGCGTTCGCCGCCGCCCTGACCGCGCCGCGCGAAGCCGTGCACGCCACGGCCTTCAACGTGGGCACCGAGGTCAACAACGTGACCGTGGCCGAGATCGCGTCCGAGGTGGTCGCGGCCGTCCCCGGCTCGACGCTGACGATCACCGGCGAGACGGGCGCCGACCCGCGCTCCTACCGCGTCGACTTCTCCCGGATCAGGTCCGCCCTGGGTTACGAGGCCCGCTGGACGGTCAAGGCGGGCGCCGTCGAGCTCATCGACGCCTACCGCGAGCACGGCCTGACCAGGCACGACTTCGACCGCCGCTTCACCAGGCTGGCCCGGCTCGCCGACCGGCGCGAGGCCGGCACCGTCGACGCCACCCTGCGGCCATGACCGGCCCGGAGATGCACGACCTGGTACGGCGGCTCTACCCGCTGTGCCGCAGCATCACCGGCGACGGCCTGCGCCGCACCCTGGAGATCATCAGCGGGTCGGCCCCGCTGGAGATCACCGAGGTGCCGACGGGCACGCAGGTGCTCGACTGGACGATCCCCCGCGAGTGGAACATCCGCGACGCCTACGTCAAGGACGCCGCCGGGAACCGGGTCGTCGACTTCCGGAAGTGCAACCTGCACGTCGTCGGCTACAGCGCGCCGGTCGAGGCCACCATGCCGCTGGCGGAGCTGCGCGGGCGCCTGCACACGCTGCCCGGCCAGCCGGACCTGGTGCCGTACCGGACCAGCTACTACGCCGAGACCTGGGGCTTCTGCCTGAGCCAGAACACCCTGGACGGGCTGGCGGACGGGCCGTACGAGGTCAGGATCGACTCCACGCTCGCCGACGGCCACCTGACCTACGGCGAGCACGTGATCCGGGGCCGCAGCTCGGAGGAGGTGCTGATCTCCTGCCACGTGTGCCATCCCTCGCTGGCCAACGACAACCTGGCCGGGGTGGCGGTGGCGGTGGCGCTGGCGGCGCTGGTCAGGGAGCTGGCCGACCCCTGGTACACCTACCGGTTCGTGTTCGCCCCCGGCACCATCGGCGCGATCACCTGGCTGGCGCTCAACCGCGAGCGCGTGGACCGGATCAGGCACGGCCTCACCCTGGCCTGCGCCGGGGACGCCGGGACGGTCACCTACAAGCGCAGCAGGCGCGGCGACGCCGAGATCGACCAGGTCTTCGCGCACGTGCTCAAGGACCGGCCGCACACCCTCCTGGACTTCTCGCCCTACGGCTACGACGAGCGGCAGTACTGCTCGCCGGGGTTCGACCTGCCCGTGGGCTCGCTGACCAGGACGCCCTACGGGAGTTACCCGGAGTACCACACCTCGGCCGACGATCCGGACTTCGTGCGGCCCGAGGCCATGGAGGACACCCTGGAGACGCTGTGGGGCGCCGTACGGGTCCTGGAGGGCAACCGCCGCTACCAGAACCTCAGCCCGTACGGCGAGCCCCAGCTCGGGGCGCGCGGCCTGTACGGCTCGCTGGGCGGCCGCAGTGACACGAAACAGGCCCAGATGGCGATGTTGTGGGTGCTCAACCTTTCCGACGGGCGGCACAGCCTGCTCGACATCGCGGAACGGTCGAACCTGCCGTTCCAGGCATTGGCGGACGCGGCGAACGCCCTGCAGAACGCGGGCCTGCTGAAGGAGTGGGTGGATTGAGCCTGGCGCTGAAAGTCGGCGACGTGGTCGAGGTTCTCAGTGCTGAAGAGATCCTGGCGACCCTCGATGAGCGCGGAGAGCTGGACAGCCTTCCGTTCATGCCGGAGATGCTGCGGTTCTGCGGGCAACGGCTCACCGTCCACAAGGTGGCCAACAAGCTCTGCGACACGATGACCAGGACCGGGATGCGGAAGATGGAGGACGCCGTCCACCTGACCGGCTCCCGCTGCGACGGCACGGCCCACGGCGGCTGCCAGACGGCCTGCCTGCTCTACTGGAAGACGTCCTGGCTGCGGAAGGTCGACGGGCCGCCGACGGCCGAGGGGCAGGTCCGTCCCGAGCGGCCGCTGCTGCCGCTGCTGGAGGTCAACACCCGCAAGGAGCCCGCGCCGGACGGCGAGGAACGGTTCCGCTGCCAGGCGACCGAGCTGCTGCGGGCCGCCCCCGAGCTGCTCCCGTTCCGCGACCTGGGCCAGTACGTCACGGACGTCCGGGTGGGCAACGCCGGGATCGCCTCGACCGTCCGGACGCTGTTCTTCGGCCTGTTCAACCGCTACCAGCGGCTGTCCAGGAAGTTCCCCCGGGCGCTGCGCTTCAGGGGCGGCCTGGACTGGGGGTTCGTGCAGCCCGGCCCGCACACCGGCCCGGCCCCGACCGGGACGACCGACCTCCAGCCGGGCGAGCTGGTCCGCGTCAAGTCCAAGGACGAGATCGTCGCCACGCTCACCACCAAGGGGTTCAACCGGGGGCTGGGCTTCGAGGAGGACATGGCCCGGTCGTGCGGCAAGGTCGCCCGGGTCACCGCGCGGGTCGAGCGCTGCATCGACGAGAAGACCGGAAAGCTGCTTGAGATGAAAAATCCGTGCATCGCCTTGGACGGAATCATCTGCGACGGTGTGTACAAGTCCAACTGCCCCCGCGCGTTCATCCCGTTCTGGCGGGAGATCTGGCTGGAGCGGGTCAACGAGCAAAAGTAGGGCACAGCATGGTTGATCAGGCGAGCCCGGACATCAGTGACATTGGGCGCAAAGCGGGTCGAGGGGCGGTGTGGAGCCTGCTCGGCACGCTGGTCACCCGTGCGGGCTCGTTCATCCTCGGGCTGATCCTGGCCCGGCTCCTCGCACCCGCGGACTTCGGCACGTACGCCGTCGCGCTCGCGGCCACCCAGTTCGTCATGGTGGTCAAGGACGTCGGCGTCATGTCGGCCGTCGTGCAGTGGCGCGGCCGGCTGGAGGACATCGCGCCCACGGCCACGACGCTCACGATGATCTCCGCGCTCGGCCTGTACGGGATCTTCTGGGTCGGGGCGCCGTACTTCTCGGCGCTGGCCGGCAGCGCGGAGGCCACCTCCGTGGTGCGCATCCTCACCGCGGTCATCCTGGTCGAGGCGGTCACGGCGGTGCGCAGCGCGGCCCTGCTGCGCTGGTTCCGCACGGGCAAGAACGCCAAGGCGGTGCTCGCGGGCTTCCTGGTCAACGCGCCGGTGGCCATCGTGCTCGCGGTCAACGGCGCCGGCGCCTACAGCTTCGCCTGGGGGCAGCTCGCCGGGGCCGTGGTCACCGGCGTCTTCATGCTGATCTACGCCCGGCTGCCCTACCGGTTCGGCTTCGACCGGCAGATCGCGGGCCGGCTGCTGAGGTTCGGGATCCCCTCGGCGGCCGGGATCGCCCTGGAGGTCCTGCTGCTCAACGTGGGCTACATCATCGTCGGCAACATCATGGGCGATGCGTGGCTGGGCTTCTACCTGATGGCGTTCAACGTGTCGAGCTGGGTGCCGGGCATCATCGGCAGCGCCATCCGCATGGTGTCGATCGCCGGCTTCTCCCGGCTGGCCGAGCGCGACGAGGAGTCGTTGTCGATCGGCGTCCAGCGCAGCGTGCCGCTGCTCGTCGCCATGGTGCTGCCGCTGGCGGTGTTCATGGCGGTGCTGGCGCACTCGATGATCATCTTCATCTACGGTCCGGAGTGGGAGCAGTCCGCCGGGGTGCTGCGCTTCCTGGCGGTCCTGATGGTGGTGCGCATGCTCACCGCCTTCGCGCTCGACATCCTGAACGGCCAAGGCGCCACCCGCTCGACCGTCTGGATGAACCTCGGCCACGCCGCGGCGATGATCCCGGCGGTCATCGCCGGCACGCACCTCGACGGCATCCGCGGCGCCGCGATCGGCCAGGCCGCCGCCGCCGTGCTGGTCGCGCTGCCGCTCGCGATGATCGCCGTGCAGCGGGCCGGGGTCCGGCTCGGGCCGGTGCTGCCGGGTCTCGTACGGCCGGCGGTCGGGGCGGTGGTCTGCGCCGCCGTCATGCTCGGCCTGGCGAGCCTGACCCACGGCAGCCCGTTCGTCCAGCTCGCCCTGGCCGGCGGCGGCGGGCTGCTGGCGTACGTGCTGGTCGTGGTGACCCGCGACCAGTTCCACCTAGTGAGCGCCCGTCTGGTGCGGCTGCTGCCCGCCCGCGCGCGCTGACCCCGAGGAGAGACGATGCTGGTGTCCATCGGAATCCCGGTCCGCAACGGCGCGGACCGGCTGGAGACGGCCGTGCGCTCCGCGCTCGCCCAGGATCACGCCGAGCTGGAGGTCGTGATCTCGGACAACGCCTCCACCGACGGCACGCAGGAGCTCTGCCGCGAGCTGGCCCGCCAGGACGGCCGCATCGCCTACCACCGCCAGCCCCACGACCTGCACGTCGTCGGGAACTTCGTGGAGGTGCTGCGCCGCGCGCGCGGCGAGTTCTTCCGCTGGATGGGCGACGACGACCTGCTCGAACCCGACTACGTCTCGCGCACGCTGGAGCCGTTCCTGGCCGACGAGCGGCTCATCCTGGTCACCTCCGACGTCCGGTACACCGGCGCGGACGGGACCGTCCACGAGCCGCGCTACCGCGGCACCCGGATGCTCTCCGACGACCCGGTCGACCGCCTCGACGAGCTGTGGGACGTGGTCACCACCCAGCACCACGGCCTCGACCCCCTCTACGGGCTGATGCGGCGCGAGCGGGTGGCCGCCGTGCCCAGACCGCTGATGATCCGCGAGGACGAGGTCTACGCCACCATGCTCGCGCTGACCGCGCCCTGGGGGCACGTCCCGCGGGTGCTGGCCCATCGCAACCTGCGCGAACGCCGCCTGTCCGGGATCGCCGCGGCGCTCGGCGTGCCGGCCTGGACCGCTCATTTCGCCACCACGCTGCAGTTCCGGGCCATGCACCGGGCCCTCGGCGGCACGGAACTGTCGGCGGAGCAACGCGCCCGCGCGCGGGCCGTGCTGCTGCGCACGTACTGGCGGCGCCAGCAGCAGATGCTGACGCACCGCAGCCGCAAGATCGCCGGGTTGGCCGCCCGACTCGTCTCCTCGAAAGGGTGAAACCCTCGTGCTGATTCGCATCGTGCGGCTGCTCATGCAGCCGGGCCGCATCCTGCTGGCCGTCATGCGGCGCCTGCCGTTCGGCTCCCACGAGCTGCGCTGCGCGCTCGACCTCTATCCGCGCCCGCACTACGCGTACGGCGTCCAGCAGGCGGCCGAGCTGGCCAGGCGGCTCGGCGTCGGCCGGATCAGCGTGGTCGAGTTCGGCGTCGCCGGCGGCGCGGGCATGGTCGAGCTCAACCGCATGGCGGCGCTGGCGACGGCCGCGACCGGCGTCAAGATCGACGTGTACGGCTTCGACACCGGCGCCGGCCTGCCCAAGCCCACCGACTACCGCGACCTGCCCTACATCTGGCGCGAGGGCGACTTCGTCATGGACGTCGAGGCCCTGCGCGCCCGCCTGGGAGCGGCGCAGCTGATCCTGGGCAACATCGAGGACACCGTCGGGGAGTTCCTGGACGGCGAGCGCCCCGCGCCCATCGGCTTCGTCTCCATCGACGTGGACTTCTACTCCTCGACGGCGGCGGCGCTGCGGCTGTTCGCCGGCGACCACCGCTACTTCCTGCCCCGCGTGTTCGTCTACCTGGACGACACCGTCGGCGACGACGACCAGGTCATCCACAACGACTACGTCGGCGAGCTGAGCGCGATCCGGGAGTTCAACGAGGACAACAAGGCGATGAAGCTGGCCCCGATCCACGGCCTGCGGCACAAGCGCCCGGTCCCCGCCCCCTGGAACGACAACATCCAGGCGCTGCACCGGTTCGACCACCCCGACTACTCGACCTATGTCGCCCGTCCGGACACCGAGACACAATTGCCGCTGTAAGTCCCTGTAACGAAGAAGCGGGCACCGGCGAGAGAAAGGAAAAGAACGACGCGAGGGGGTAAATCTCGCTATGTCCGTTATATTAACCAATAGCCGAATTCGGGATGATGTTCGGCGCCAAATGATCTTCAAAGGGGACGTGTTCCTCTACTCCGCCACCCCCGCCTCGACCAAGCTGATCGAGTTCGCCCGCGAGCTGATCGAGGAGGCGTTCGGAGCACGCGACCCGCAGACCGCCCAGTACGAGATGCCGGTGGAGGACTTCGCCGCGCTGCTCGCCGAGCTCAAGCCCCGCTTCATCCATCATCCCACCAGCAAGAAGCTGATCGGCGCCCTGCTGGCGGAGCTCGGCATGGCGCTGGACCAGACCTACTTCGACGTGCCGCGGCTGCGCACCTCGACCGCCGACCACTACCTCGACTCGGGCATCTCCTACGCCTACCACGCGCACAGGGACTGCTGGTACTCCGCGCCGTTCTGCCAGGTCAACTGGTGGATGCCCATCTACGAGGTGGTCCCGGAGAACGTCTTCGCCCTGCACCCGCAGTACTTCGACCGTCCCGTGCGCAACGGCAGCGGGCGCTACGACTACGCGGAATGGACCGCGGTGAGCCGGCCCACCGCCGCGCAGCACGTCCACAGCGACACCAGGGAGCAGCCCAAGCCGGAGGAGGCGCTCGACCTCGACCCCGAGCTGCGGCTCGTCCCCGAGCCGGGCGGCATGATGCTGTTCTCCGGCGCGCACCTGCACTCCACCGTCGCCAACACCTCCGGCAGGACCCGCTTCAGCATCGACTTCCGCACCGTCCACATCGACGACGTCCGCTCGCGCGCCGCCGCCCCCAACGTGGACGCCGCCTGCCGCGGCACCACCCTGCGCGACTTCCACCGGGCCGACGACCTGTCGCGCATCCCCGAGGAACTCGCGGCGGCCTACGAGGCCGAGGCGCTGGCGAAGATCACCTGATCCGGGTCACCTGAACCGCGCCCGCGCGGCCTCGCGCAGGCTCCGCCAGCCTCTGTGCCGCTGGAAGGGCAGCTCGAAGACGGACGCGAACAACCACGCCACTCCCACGCTCGCAGGCACGGCCAGGGCGAGCGTGAGGAGGAAGGCGGGCATCCCCGGCGGCACGCGCGGGGCGACGACCAGCCGGTTGACCATGACGACCAGCGGCGCGTGGATCAGGTAGAGGCTGTAGGAGAACGAGCCGAGCCGCCGTACCGGACGGGTGTCCAGCAGCCGGACGAGCCAGGACGGCCGGCCCGTCGCCACGCCGGCCAGCAGCAGGCCGGCGGCGGGCCCGACCGCGAGGTCCACCCAGAAGAAGTGCCCGACCACCCACTCGGGACCGGCCACCACGACCAGCGCGAGCACCGGCAGCGCGGCCGCCGCGGCCAGCCAGTGCCAGGGCGGCCCCCCGGAACGTTCCGAGGCCCGCACCACCCCGGCGCACACCGCGCCCACGGCGAACAGCGCGGCGAACTGCGGGGTCAGCCGCATCAGCAGCTCCACGGCCGGCACGTACGGCGCCAGCGCCCCCACGGCCACCACGACCAGCGTCACCGCGCCCAGCATCACCGCCGCGCCCCACCGGCGCAGCACCAGGATCATCAGCGGGAACACCAGGTAGAGCTGCGCCTCGACGGCGATCGACCACATGGCGCCGTTGGGGCTGGGGGAGCCGAAGACGTCCTGGAGCAGCAGGCCGTAGATGAGCACCGACTGCCCGGTGGGGACCTGCTGCCCCGGCTGCGGGATGACAGTCCACGCGATCACCAGGCTGAACGCCAGCGCCGCCCAGTACGGCGGCAGGATGCGCCAGGCCCGCCGGTTGAAGAACGTCGGGATGCCGCCGAGCCGCCAGCCGGACCGGGCGGGCGAGACCGCGAGCGAGAACCCGGACAGCACGATGAACACCACGACCGCGAAGTGCCCGTAGAGCAGCCACCCCGTCCACCAGGGCGCGTCGTTGACCGGGAACCCGGGGAACGACAGCAGCCAGCAGTGGTGCAGGACCACGAACAGCGCGGCCAGCCCCCGTAACCCGTCGAGCCCGGCGAGCCTGCTCCGCGTCGCCGGACGCTCAGTTGTCAGCCCCACCGAAAGCCCCCGTCGCCGTAGTCGTAGGTCTATCGCGGCGATCACGTCCGATGTAACCGATCTGGGGGGATGTAACGTCTGCCAGTGATTGGGCGATGGTCCGCTATAGGGCAAGTTCGCTGATGCGGGGGAACGTACCAAAATGGAGTTCTGGAAGGCGATCCTTGGTCTTCTCCGACGAATTCTGATAGGCCCGCCGCTGATCCTCCTGTCGATCCTGGTGGGCGGTGTCGTGTACCTCGTCCTCCCGGCCCACTACACGACCGACGTCTCCCTCGTCCTCGCCACCCCGGTGAACGGCGGTACGGTCAACAGCGACAAGACCAAGCAAGGGCTGACCAACCCCTTCCTGTCCTTCAACGACGCGCTCAAGACCGGGGCCAGCATCGTCATCCTCGCGATGAACACCCAGGACGTCTGGACCGAGCTCGGCGCCCCCAAGGACGGCCCGACCGAGATCACCATCGATGACGGGCGCACCAACCCCAACGTCCTGGACATCAACGGGCCCTACATCTACATCAGGGTGGACAGCGAGTCCCCCCGGCAGGCCACGACCGTGCTCATGGCGGCCCGCGAGCGCGTGGCGACCGAGCTGTACAAATGGCAGAAGACGCTCGGCGCGCCGCCGAACACCTTCATCACCTCCACCGACATCGTGCCGCCGTCCAAGCCCGAGGCCGACCACAGCGTGAACTGGCAGGGGGCGATCGGCGGCGCGCTGCTCACCCTGTTCCTGGGCCTCGGCATCGCCTACGGCGTGGTGGTCCGGCGCGAGCCCCGGCAGCGCCGGCAGCCCGAACCCGCCGCCCCGCCCGCGCCCCCGATCGCCGCCCCCGTTCCGGTTCCCGTCCCGGTTGCGGCGCCCGAGCCGGTCGAGGCCCAGGCGGGCGAGCCCGCCGAGCTCCCGGTCCTCGACGAGGACAGCTCGGCCACCATGGAGTTCCCCGCCTACCGGGCCGGCCCGCTGTCGCCCGTCCCGGGGCCGAGGAAGGCGAACCAGGACGACGGCGAGGAGTGAGGGCCCGCCATGGACTTCTGGGCGACGGCGAAGATCCTGTTCAAGCGCTGGTACGTGACGGTCCCCGCGTTCCTGCTCACGGTCGTCACGGCCCTCGGCGTCTTCGCCGTCGCGCCCAAGACCTTCATCTCCACCTCGGCGCTCGTGCTGACCCTGCCGGTGACCGGCGGCAGCGTGCCGAGCGACCCCAAGTTCCCCAACCCGCGCACCAACCCCCTGGTCTCCTTCGACCAGGGGCTCAGCATGACCTCCTCGATCCTCATCCAGGCGCTCAACACGCCCCGGACGGCCGCCGAGCTCGGCGCGCCCATCGGCGGCGACGTCACCCTCAAGATCACCAGCGGCGGCACCAACCCCGAGCTGATGCCCGCGACGCCGTTCATCGTGATCATCTGTGAGGCGCCGACCGCCGAGCTGGCCCACGGCATCGTCGTGAAGGTCACCGCCCTGGCCCAGAAGGAGCTCCGGGCCCGCCAGCAGCAGGTCAAGGCGCCGCCCAGCACGTACGTGACCGCCACCGTCGTGGTGCCGCCGACCGCGCCCGACGAGAAGAAGGGCAGCCGCATGCGCAGCGCCGTCATCACCGGCGCGCTGGCGTTCTTCATGAGCCTGTTCGCCGCCTTCGCCGTCGAGAGCCTCGCCCGGCACCGCCGGGCGCGCCGCCGGTCCGGGAGCGGTCCCGTGCGGTTCGAGCCCGCGCTCGCCAACGGCGCCAGGACGCCGGCGGGACACGAAGGATGACCGCGACCGTCCTGCCGCGGCGCGCCGACGGCGCCACCCTGGCCTGCCTGTTCGTGCTGTTCCTGCTGATCCTGCCGGCCCGCCTGGCGGTCGCCGGGCTGCCGCTCTCGCTCACCCCCGCCGAGATCATGGCCCTGTTCATGGGCGTGGTGTGGGTGTGCGCCCAGATGGTCGGCACGACCGGCGTCGCCAAGGGCGGCAACCCCGTCCGCACCTCGATCTTCGTCTACGGCATGCTCCTGCTGGCCGTCTACGGCTACACGACCTACCGCTACCTGCCCTCCGACGAGCTCAACCTCGCCGACCACACGCTGGTGCTCTACCTGGGGTACGCGAGCCTGCTGCTGGTCATGTGCGACGGGATCGGCAGCCGCGAGCGCCTCGACTTCGTGCTCAAGGCGGTCGTCATCGGCGGCACGTTCGCCGCGATCGTCGCGTTGCTGCAGTTCCGGCTGGACTTCGACCTGACCGAGTACATGCGCGTCCCCGGCCTGCGCCACTCCTCGGTCGAGGAGGTGCCGACCGTGATCTCCCGGTCCGACCTGCGCAGGGTCGCCGGCACGCTCGGCCACCCGATCGAGTTCGGCGCGCTGTCGGCGATGCTGCTGCCGCTGGCCGCCCACCTCGGCTTCCAGGCGCGCAGCCGGGGCCAGGCCGCGGGCCGCTGGTGGGTCTGCGCGGCCGTCATCGCGGCCGGCCTGATGTTCTCGGTCTCCAGGACGGCCGTGCTCGGCCTGGCCGGGGCCGGGCTGATCCTGCTGCTCGGCTGGTCCAACCGGCGGCGGATCGTCACCATCGGCGCGTTCGTGGTGTTCCTGGGCTTCATGAAGGTCCTGGCGCCGGGCCTGATCGGCACGTTCTACAACCTGTTCGCCGGCGCGGGCGAGGACAGCAGCGTCATCTACCGCACCCACGACTACCCCTTCGCGATGCGGGAGTTCGCCAAGAGCCCGGTCTTCGGCCGCGGCCTGGGCACCTGGTACCCCTTCAAGCACCAGGTGTTCGACAACCAGTACCTGCTGTCCCTGGTGGAGACCGGGGTGGTCGGCGTGCTCGGGTTCGTCGGCGTGATCGTGTGCGGGATCGTCGTCGCCCTGCGGGTGCGCCGGATGAGCACCGACCCGAACGTGCGCAACCTCGGCCTGACCATCGCCGCCTGCCTGGTGATCCCGCTGCTCGGCGCGGCCACCTTCGACCTGCTGTCCTTCCCCGGCATCACCAGCGTGCTGTTCCTGCTCGTCGGCGCGGCCGGGGCGCTGATGCGGTTCGAACGCCGCGATCAGGCGGCCAGGACGGCCCTGAGCTCCTTCCACGAGCCCGCCGACCTGTCGCGCTCGCTGATCGCGGTCACCGGCAACGGCCACGGCAGCGCGAGGTCGGGGTCGTCGTAGCGGACCGCCAGGTCCTCGGCCGGGTCGTGCTCCCTGTCGATGCGGTAGCAGACGTCGGCCTGCTCGGTCAGCGCCTGGTAGCCGTGCAGGACGCCCGGCGGCACGTACAGGTTGGCGAAGGTCACGTCGTCGAGCCGGACGGCGACGTGCGAGCCGAACGTCGGCGACCCCGGCCGCGCGTCCACCAGGACGTCCAGCACCGCGCCCCGGGCGGCGCGCACCAGCTTGGCCTCGCCGCGCCCCGACCGGCCGTGCATGCCCCTGACCGTGCCGAGCCGCGAGCGCGACTGGCTGTCCTGGACGAACGCCGTGTGGTCCAGCCCGTGCTCGGCCGCGATCACGGCGTCGAAGGTCCTGGTGAACAGGCCGCGGTCGTCGTGGCTCGGCGTCGGCACGAACAGCAGCGCGCCTTCGAGCCCCAGTCGCTCGACTCTCATCGTGTTCCTCTCCTGTGGAAGGGCCGGCGTCCCGCGGACGGGCCCGCGGCTGCGGTGGAAGGGCCCGCGGCTCAGCCCGGCAGGGCCCGCAACCGGCGGGACGGCCTGAGCAGCGCCACGACCGAGGCCCTGGCCGTACGCCGCCCGGCCGCCGCCCGCATCACCTCGCCGAGCAGCACCGCCAGGTAGAAGCCCGCGGTCGCGACCCGGCCCCGCCGCCGCCGGAACAGCCGGACGCGGTTGACGGTGAGCAGCGCGGCCAGCATCGGGCTGGTCTTGGCCTCGCCGCCGATGTGCTCGACCACCGCGGCCGGCTCGTACCAGAGGGTCCAGCCGGCGTCCGCGGCGCGCAGGGCGTACTCGGTCTCCTCGCTGTAGAGCAGGAAGGACTCGTCCCAGGGGCCGAGCCGGGCCAGCGCCGTGGCCGAGACGAGCATGGCGGCGCCGGTGGCCCAGTCGGCCGGCCCGGGACGCTCGTAGCGGGCCGGATCGACGACCATCTCGCCCAGCGTGCCGATCCGGCCCGCCAATCGGCCGCCGACCAGCGACTCGGCCAGCGCGCGGCGTACCGCGGGCGTGCGGCGCAGCGAGTGGTGGAGCACCCCCTCGGTGCTGACCAGCCGGGGGACCGCGATGCCGGTGCCGGGCCGGTCGAGTGCCGCGGCCAGCACGGCCAGCGCGCCGGGGCGCAGGCGGCAGTCCGGGTTCAGGACGAGCACCGCGTCGAGGCCGTCCAGGCCGAGCGAGGCGACCCCGGCGTTGATCGCCGCGGCGTACCCGGCGTTCCGGCCTACCTGGAGGGGCCGTACGGGCAGGCCGGCGGCCTGTTCGGCGATGGCGAGCGAGTCGTCCTTGGAGGCGTTGTCGGCCACGACGACGTCGGTGAGCCGGACCCCCTTCGCGCCCTCGGGCAGGGAGGCCAGGCAACCGCCGAGGACCGGCGCGCTGTTGTAGGTCACGATCACGATCGCGACTCGGGGAGAGCCGGGCGTCACATGTCGCCATCGGCGGCCGGGAATGGATCGTTACAGGTAACAGAAGGCACTGCTGAGGCGATGAGGAGGTAGGGGCCGGGTGTCGTAGGAGACGGAGACACATTCCATGCAGGATCTGCAGGCTTTCACCTTCCACCGGGACGAGCTGTTCCCGCTGGCGGACAAGTACTCCGAGCAGTTCCGTACCGCCTCGCCGTTCCGTCACGTCGTCATCGACGACTTCCTGCCGCCCGAGGTGCTGGAGCCCGTCCTGGACGAGTTCCCCGAGCCGCGCGACGCCACCTGGCAGCGGTTCGACAGCGCGCGCGAGGTGAAGCTGGCGCTGGCCGACACCGAGCGCATGGGGCCGGCCACCCGGCGGCTGCTGGCCGAATTCAACAGCGGCGTGTTCGTCGAGTTCCTGGAGCGGCTGACCGGCATCACGCAGCTGGTCTCCGACCCGCACTTCGAGGGCGGCGGCCTGCACCAGATCCGGCCCGGCGGCTTCCTGAAGGTGCACGCCGACTTCAACCGCAGCCGCCGGCTCAACCTCGACCGCCGGCTCAACGGCCTGCTCTACCTCAACAAGGACTGGCAGGAGAGCTACGGCGGCCACCTGCAGCTGTGGAACAAGGACATGACCGAGTGCGAGGGCAAGATCCTCCCGGTCTTCAACCGGTTCGTGCTGTTCGCCACGACCGACGACGCCAACCACGGCCACCCCGACCCGCTCACCTGCCCGGACGACCGGGCCCGCCGCTCGATGGCGCTCTACTACTACTCCAACGGCAGACCCGAGGACGAGGTCACCGACGACCACACCACGCTGTTCAAGCAGCGGCCGGGCGAGGCGTGGAAGAGCAACCTGCGCCAGGTCGCCAAGCGCTGGACGCCGCCCGCGCTGGCCGACCTCGTCGGCGGCCGGAGGACCAAGGGCGAGTGAGGCCGTACGTCCGAGGGGGCTGGTGCCTCGTCGCGGTCCTGGTCGTGCTGCTGGGCGGCTGCACCGGGTCCCCGGGCGGGCCCGAGGTCACCCGGTCGCCCGCTGTGGGCACGTCCAGGCCGGGCACGCCGTCGCCGTCGAAGCCGGCCGAGCAGGGCTGGCCGGGCGCGCACAACACCGGCGTCCCCGAGGGGGTGACGCTGCGCAAGTCGGGATCGATCCGGGTGACCAGGAACGGCACGGTGATCGACGGCGTCGAGGTGACCGGCTACATCACGGTCGAGGCCGACGACGTGGTCATCCGCAACACGCGGGTGCGCGGCACCAAGGGCTGGTGGGGCATCCTCCAGCGCGAGGGACGCACGGGCCTGACGGTCGAGGACACCGAGATCTTCGGCAACGGCAAGGTGCGCACCCAGTTCGGCATCCTCAACCAGGGCAAGCTGATCACCGTCCGCCGCGTGGACGTCCACACGATCTCCAACGGCATCCTGACCCAGCAGGGCCTGGTCGAGGACTCGTACGTGCACGACCCGAAGTACTACTCCGGCGACCACACCGACATGATCATGTCCACCGGCCCGCCCGCGCCCGGCACCGAGCTGGTCATCCGGCGCAACACGGTGATCAACACCCTCGACCAGACCGGCGCCATCGCCCTCTTCCAGGACTTCGGCGTGGTCAAGGACGTGACGGTCGAGGGCAACCTGCTGGCCGGCGGCGGCTGGTCGCTGTACGCCGGGGCCGGGGTGAAGGGGAAGTCGTCCAACATCAAGGTGATCGACAACGTCTTCAGCCGCCGCGTCTGGCCCAAGGGCGGAGCGGCGGGGCCGGTTTCATATTGGGATAAAGACGGGCCCGGAAATCGGTGGCACGGGAACACCTGGGAAAACGGCGGCACGGTAACGCCGGGATAACGACCCTTTGTCGGATTTGCCGCGATAGATGTGAAACATGAGCTTGTTGGGAATTTGGAGGATAACGAGTTTATTTCGGTAAAAGGCACTACTTCTTCTTTCGGCATGGCTACTCTCTCCCCTTGGGGGACTCGGACTCGGCCACGATCGGAAGGAGTCGCCTGTGTCGCGGCATCGAAGAGGCAAGAGACGCACCGGCTGGTTATCCCTGGCCGGGGTCTCCGTGGTGGCGGTGCTGGCCGGCGGGTACGGCCTCGTCGTCTCCGACGTACTGGAGCCCAGGGCCGTCCTGACGGAGGCGAGCGGGGCGAGCGGCGCGACCTCGCCGCAGGCCGCCGCCGGCCGGCGTGCCCGGCCGCGTCCCACCACCCACAAGCCCCGGCCCGCCAGGACGAGGAGCCAGGAGCCCTGGTGGTGGCCCAGGAGGCCGACGAGGAAGCCGACCGCGCGCCCGACGCGCCGTCCCACCCACCGGCCCACGCACCGCCCGACGCCGACCGGCACCCCCACCGCGACGCCCGGCACCCCCACCGCGACGCCCGGGACGCCCACCGCGACGCCCGGGACGCCCACGACGACGCCCACAGTGACGCCCACGGTGAGCCCTCCCGCCACGCCGACCGTCACGGCCACCCGCACCCCGACCCCCACGGGCCCGCCGCCCAGCGAGTCGCCGACCCCGACGCACACCCCGACACAGACGCCGACCCAGACCCCCACCAAGACCCCCACCTCCACCCCGCCCCCCGGCGGCGGCTGGCCCGGGGCGGGCAACACCGGCGTCCCCGACGGCACCGACCTGGTCAAGAAGACCGGCTCGATCGTCATCAAGGAGGACGGCAAGGTCATCGACGGCTGGGACGTCACCGGTGACATCACCGTCGAGGCCGACAACGTGACCATCCGCAACACCCGCGTCCGCGGCCAGAGCGACTACTGGGGCATCCTCCAGCGCGAGGGCTTCTCCGGCCTGAAGGTCGAGGACAGCGAGATCTTCGGCAACGGCAAGGTGCGCACCCAGTTCGGCATCCTCAACCAGGGCAAGCTGATCACCATCCGCCGCGTGGACATCCACACCATCTCCAACGGCATCCTCACCGACCAGGGCCTGGTCGAGGACTCCTACGTGCACGACCCGAAGTACTACTCCGGCGACCACACCGACATGATCATGTCCACCGGCACCGCCGCACCCGGCACCGAGCTGGTCATCCGGCGCAACACGGTGATCAACACCCTCGACCAGACCGGCGCCATCGCCCTCTTCCAGGACTTCGGCGTCACGAGGAACGTCACCGTCCAGGGCAACTACCTCGCCGGCGGCGGCTGGTCGCTGTACGCGGGCGCCGGGCGGAAGGGCCTGTCGTCCAACATCAAGGTGATCGACAACGTCTTCAGCCGCAAGGTCTGGCCGAAGGGCGGCTACGCCGGCCCGGTGTCGTACTGGGACGCGAACGGGCCGGGCAACGTCTGGAAGGGCAACTCCTGGGAGGGCGGCGGCGCGAGCATCATGGGCACGGACTGACCCCGCCGAGCCCGGACGCTAGCTGCGGACCGCGATGACCGACTTCACCAGCCCGGCCAGCCGCTCGAAGCGCAGCCGCGACTTCGGGAAGTAGTGCCGCATCTCGGTCACGCTCAGCAGTTCGACCTCCATGGCGATCATCCGGGCGGCGTCCCGGTCGGAGGTCGGCGTGTGGACGAGCGGCCAGCGGCGCAGGATCGTCGTCCGCGCGGCGAGCGGCAGGAACTGGAAGCCGGGGAACAGGAAGTGCGGTTCGACCGGGAAGTACCGGTAGGGCGTCTGCACCCAGTGGCGGTCGGCCATCTCGTGCACGGTGTCGGCGAACCGCTGCCGGCGCTGGTGCCCGCCGACGTGCTCGATGACGGCGTTGGAGAAGACCAGGTCGTAGCGGGCGCCGCGGATCGCGGGCGGCAGGTCGCAGGCGTCGGCGACGTCGGCCCGCAGCCAGGACGGCAGGTCGGCGGGCGGCTGTTCGAGGTTGACGATGTGCACGTGCGCGGGCCTGACCGGGGCGCGCATCCAGGCCCCGGCCGTGCCGCCGAGGTCGAGGACGCTCATCCGGTCGAGGTCGGGGAAACGGGCGGCGAACCACTGCCACCTGCGTGCCCGCGCCTTGGCCCCCAGCGAGTCGGGAGCGTCCACGAAACGACTGCGCAGGGCGTTCAGGCGGCTCATAAAGGCGACTCCTCCGGCCGGAATAAGTAGCCCCATGCTCCCAGAATTTCGCCTGCCCGGCTAAGGACGCCTTTCTTCGTGACATTCTTGGGATGCGTACCAATTGACCGTCCGGCGCAACCCTTCGTCCAATTCCGTGGCAGGGCGCCAGCCGAGCCGGTCCGCCGCCGGGACGATGTCGGCGACCTGCGTGATGTCGTGCGGGCGGTCCGGCGCGGTGCCGAACTCGGGCCGGGTGCCCGCGCCCGTGATGCGGTAGAGCCGCTCGACGACCTCGTGGGCGGCGGTCCGTACGCCGGTGCCGACGTCGAGCGTGTGGCCGACCGCCTTGTCGGACTCGCCGGCCAGCACGAACGCGTCGACGACGTCGTCCACGTAGATCCAGTCGGCGAGCTTGGCGCCCTTGGTGAGCCGGGGACGTTCGCCGCGCAGCAGGCTGAGCGTCACGTACGGCACCAGCTTGGTGGTGTCGGGCTGGGCCGGGCCGTAGACCATGCTGGGACGCAGCACGGTGACGGGAAGGTCCCAGAGCCGGTGGTAGAGCCGCGCGTAGCCGGTGGCGGCCCACTTGGACATCGCGTACGCCGACGAGGGCGGCGCATGGTCGTTGCCCGGCCGCGGCTCCTCGATCGAGCCGGTGAACACGGTCCGGACGCCGTGCTCGCGCGCGGCCGACAGCACGTTGACCGCGCCCACGACGTTGCTCTCCAGCGTGGCCCGGACGACCTCGTCGCCGCGCGACCCGGTGACCTCGCCGGCCAGGTGGAACAGCAGGTCGGGGCGTACCGACCGGAACAGCCGCGCGGTGTCGCCGGCGTCGTCGAGCCGGGCCTGGTGCCAGATCTCCCCGTGGCGGGCGCGCTGGGGCCGCCGGCTGACCGTGTGCACCTGCGCGCCGAGCACGCGTAAGCGCGCGGCCAGGTGCGATCCGATGAACCCGGCCGCACCCGTCACCAGCACCACGGCCTCAGGCCAATACGACATCGTGGATTGACCTCCGTGGAAGATGGAGCCGTCGGGCCGACGGCTCCATCTAATACACGAACTAGCCGATGCGCCAGGTGTCTCCACCCATGAGCAGCTCGCTCAGGTCGCCGGGGCCCTTCTGCGCCACGGCCTCCTCCAGCTGGTCGGCCATGAGCACGTCGTAGGCCGGGCGGTCGACCTGGCGGAAGATGCCGATCGGCACGTGCTCGAAGGCCGGCTCGTCGAGCCTGCTGAGGGCGAAGGCCACCGACGGGTCGGGGTTGTGGGCGTCGTGCACGAGGATCTGCTCCTCGCTCACGCCGTCCCTGGCGACGACCTCGATGCCGCCGTTCGCGCCGCGCACGACGGCCTTGGACGCGCTCACGATCGGCTCGCCGTGCTCCAGGCGCAGCGTGATGTCGTCGCGGACCGCCGGGTCCTTGAGCTGCTCGAAGGCGTTGTCGTTGAAGATGTTGCAGTTCTGGTAGATCTCCACCAGCGACGTGCCGCGGTGGGCCGTGGCCTCGCGCAGCACCGACTGCAGGTGCTTGCGGTCGGAGTCGATCGTGCGGGCCACGAACGACGCCTCGGCGCCGATGGCCAGCGAGATCGGGTTGAACGGCTTGTCCAGCGAGCCCATCGGCGTCGACTTGGTGATCTTGCCGACCTCGGAGGTGGGCGAGTACTGGCCCTTGGTCAGACCGTAGATCCTGTTGTTGAACAGCAGGATGTTCAGGTTGACGTTGCGGCGCAGCGCGTGGATCAGGTGGTTGCCGCCGATCGACAGCGCGTCGCCGTCACCGGTGATCACCCACACCGACAGGTCGGGCCGCGAGGCGGCCAGGCCGGTCGCGATCGCGGGCGCGCGGCCGTGGATCGAGTGGAAGCCGTAGGTGTCGAGGTAGTACGGGAAGCGCGAGGAGCAGCCGATGCCGGAGACGAACACGATGTTCTCGCGCCGCAACCCCAGCTCGGGCAGGAAGCTCTGCACCGCGGCCAGGATCGCGTAGTCGCCGCAACCCGGGCACCAGCGCACCTCCTGGTCGGACTTGAAGTCCTTCAGCCCCTGCTTGACGTCGGTCTTGGGAACCAGGCTCAGGCCCTTCCCGTTCACCAGCTCAGTCACTGTCGATCACGTCCTGAATGACTCCGGCCAGCTCCTCGGCCTTGAACGGGAGCCCGCGCACGCGGTTGTAGCTGATCACGTCGACGAGGTAGCGGGCCCGCAGCAGCAGCGCGAGCTGGCCGAGGTTGATCTCGGGCAGCAGCACCTTGTCGTAGCTCTTGAGCACCTCGCCGGTGTTGGCCGGCAGCGGGTTGAGGTGGCGCAGGTGCGCCTGGGCGACCTTGCCGCCGTTGCGCCTGATGCGCCGCACGGCCGCCGCGATCGGCCCGTACGTCGAGCCCCAGCCGATGACCAGGACCTTGGCGTCGCCGTCGGGGTCGTCGACCTCCAGGTCGGGCACGTCGATCCCGGCGATCTTGGCGGCCCGGGTGCGGACCATCAGGTCGTGGTTGTCCGGGTCGTAGGAGATGTTGCCGGTGCCGTCGGCCTTCTCGATGCCGCCGATGCGGTGTTCGAGGCCGGGGGTGCCGGGGATGGCCCAGGGGCGGGCCAGCGTCTCGGTGTCACGCTTGAACGGCAGGAACTCGCCGCCCTCACCGTTGGGCTCGGTCGTAAATTCCTGCGAAATGTCGGGCAAGTCGGAAACTTCGGGCAGGCGCCACGGCTCCGAGCCGTTGGCCAGGTAGCCGTCCGAGAGCAACATGACCGGCGTGCGGTACTTGACCGCGATGCGGGCCGCCTCGACGGCCGCGTCGAAGCAGTCGCTCGGCGAGAGTGGCGCGACGATCGGCACCGGCGACTCGCCGTTGCGGCCGAACATGGCCATCAGCAGGTCGGTCTGCTCGGTCTTGGTCGGCATGCCCGTGCTGGGACCGGCGCGCTGGACGTCAACGATGATCAACGGCAGCTCGGTGGTGACCGCCAGGCCGACCGTCTCCGCCTTCAGCGCCACGCCGGGGCCGGAGGTGGTGGTCACGCCCAGCGCCCCGCCGAACGCGGCCCCCAGCGCCGCGCCGACGCCCGCGATCTCGTCCTCCGCCTGGAAGGTGCGGATGCCGAACCGCTTGTGCTTGGACAACTCGTGCAGGATGTCGCTGGCCGGCGTGATCGGGTACGAGCCCAGGAACAGCGGCAGCTTCGACTGCACGCTGGCCGCGATCAGCCCGTAGGCGAGGGCCTGGTTCCCGGAGATGTTGCGATAGACGCCGGGAGCCAGCCTGGCCGGCTTGACCTCGTAGGAGACCGAGAACGACTCGGTCGTCTCGCCGTAGTTCCAGCCCGCCTGGAAGGCCGCGATGTTCGCCTTGGCGATGTCGGGCTTCTTGGCGAACTTCTGCTGCAGGAACGAGATCGTCTGCTCGGTCGGCCGGTGGTAGAGCCACGACAGCAGGCCGAGGGCGAACATGTTCTTGGCGCGCTCGGCGTCCTTCTTCGAGATCTCGAAGCCTTCGAGCGCCTTGACCGTCAGCGAGGTCAGCGGCACCGCGTGCACGCGCCACTCGCTCAGGGAGTCGTCCTCCAGCGGGTTGGCCGCGTAGCCGACCTTCTGCAGGTTGCGCTTGGAGAACTCGTCGGTGTTGGCGATGATGTCGGCGCCGCGCGGCAGGTCGCCGAGGTTGGCCTTCAGCGCCGCCGGGTTCATGGCCACGAGCACGTTGGGCGCGTCGCCGGGGGTCAGGATGTCGTGGTCGGCGAAGTGGAGCTGGAAGCTCGACACGCCGGGCAGGGTTCCTGCGGGGGCGCGGATCTCGGCGGGGAAGTTGGGCAGCGTCGACAGGTCGTTGCCGAACTCCGCCGTCCCCGCGGTGAAGCGGTCGCCGGTGAGCTGCATGCCGTCGCCGGAGTCGCCGGCGAACCTGATGATCACGCGGTCGAGTTGCTGGACCTGCTTCGTCACAGCTCAGTCCTCCTCGACGCGCCAAGGCGCGGTTGCTTTGGGCGCGTTCTCTGTTTCCATGCTAGATCCTCGGAAGGTCACGCGTTTGCCAGCCGCGAAAGCGGGTAACGCGGTCGGAAGTCAGGGTGAGGCGGGAGAACGACGACACAGCCCTGACGCGAGCCTGCAGAGGTCTACATGCAGGCGTGCGAAGAGGACGGTTCGGGTCACGAGCGCCAATGATACGTCCCCCCAACACGTGTGCTACGTCAGGGGCTGCTTACGCGACTGCTGGTTCCCCGACTCGTACAGGCGTCCGGCGCGCATCGATGCGGAGCCGTACAACTCTGGAACGGTCACGAAGGTGTAACCCTTCCCGCTGAGTTCTTTCAGGATGCCCGGAATCGCGTCGATCGACTCGGGGTTGGTGTCGTGCATCAGGATGATCGCGCCCGGATGGGCCTTGCGCACGACGCGGTCGGTGATCTCCGAGGCCGTCGCGCCCGGCTCGTCCCTGGAGTTCACGTCCCAGCCGACCAGCGACAGGCCCAGGTCGCGGGCGACGTCGCGCACGTCCTTGCTGATCGCGCCGTAGGGCGGGCGGGCCAGCGTGGGCTCCTGCGCGATCGCCGCCCGGACGGCGTCGTCGGTACGCCGGAAGGAGTCGGCGATCTTGCTGGTCGCCTGCTTGGACAGGTCCCGGTGCGACCAGGAGTGGTTGCCGACCAGGTGGCCTTCGGCGCTCATCCGGCGCAGCAGGCCCGGCTGGGCGACGGCGTTCGTCCCGACGGCGAAGAAGGTGGCCCGCGCCTTGCCCGCGGCCAGCAGGTCGAGCAGCCGCCCGGTGCGCGGCCCCGGCCCGTCGTCGAACGTCAGCGCCACGCACTTGGTCCTGGCGCAGTTCACGCTCCCGGCCCGGTTGCTGGACGCCTCGGGGCTCGCCGTCGGCCCCGTCTTCGGCGTCGTCGTCGGCCCGGCCGGAGGGGCGCTGCGGGCGGCCTCCCGCACGCTCTCCTGCGCCCGGCGGCCCAGCTCGGACAGCAGCGGCGCGACCCGTCCGGCCTGGACGGCCACCGCGACCCGGCCGAGCGAGCACGGCCCGACCTGGCAGTCGTCGAACTCGACCACCAGGTCACCGCTGCGGTTGAAGGCCATGGAGTCGAACTGGCCGGGGTCGGCCCGCACGCCGTCCCGCTCGACCTGCGGCCCGCGTCCCTTGAGCTGCTCCTTGACCAGCACCGCGAGCCGGTCCAGCGCCTGCGTCCCGCCCAGCAGCGCCGTGGACCCGCCCGCCTTGCCGGTACGCGGGTCGAACCAGAAGGTACGAGTGGAGTTGCCCCAGCTCGCGCCCAGGAACTCGCCGGTGCGCAGCCGTACCGCGACGGCCTCCGGGGAACGGGCGGCGAGCTGCCAGTCCACGTTCAGCTCCGGACGCGGGTAGTCGCCGTTGACGCTCTTGGCGGCTCGGAAGTCCCGCAGCTGCCGCTCGGCGTCGGCGCGCAGCGCGCGGTTGAGGCCCGGCGCGTCGGCCAGTTCCGGGTAGCTGATGTGCACGTATCTGCTGTGGTCGTCGTCCTCGTTCGTGATGGTCGCGGTGGACAGGCCGACGACTGTCGCGGGGTCGACGAAGTCGATCGCGGTCGGCTCTGCCGGGACCAGCACGTCCCGCTCGGGTGCGGCGGCGGCCAGCCCGCAGCCCCCGGCCGAGAGGGCCAGCAGAGCGATTCCAGCAAAGAATCGCGTTTGATGCATGTCTGTCAGGGTATGTGGGGGATCTTACCTTTTGCCCCGTCTTGGGGTTATGGGGTCTGAGGTTTGACTGGGTTACGATCACGTCATGGAGGGCTACTTCGGGTCCTACGTGCTGGTCGCCGCGCTGCTCGCGATCGGTGTCGCCATCGTCGCCGGGGCCCTCATGGCCAACCGGCTCCTGCGGCCCACCAGGCCGACCCCCGAGAAGCTGACCACGTACGAATGCGGCGTCGACCCCGTCGGCGACGGCTGGGCGCAGTCGCAGGTCCGCTACTACGTCTTCACCTATCTCTACGTCGTCTTCGCCGTCGACGCCGTCTTCCTCTTCCCGTGGGCCACGATCTTCGACGCGCCCGGCTACGGGGTCACGACGCTGGTGGAGATGTTCGTGTTCCTCGGCTTCATCGCCCTCGGCATCCTGTACGCCTGGCGCAAACGCGTCCTGTCCTGGACGTAGATCACCCTTGACGTTCTCGTGCCGCCTCGGCACATTTGTCTGCCGTGTCCAGCACCGGCAAGGGATGGGCGGCGCGCCGGCAGGCGGCCGTGATCCACGGCCTCCACCGTGACGTGATGCGCGCCGCCCGCGAGGGAGACGCCGCTCGGGCGGGCGGATCGGCCGGGGCCGCGCGGGCGGCCGGTTACGCGCTCGCCGCGCTGGTCCATCTGCTCCCGTTCGCCTTCCTCGTCCTCGGCGGCTACCTGGTGACCAGGTTCACCCTGCTCAGCGTGCCGTTCGGGGTGATCGCGCTCGACGTCGCCTGGTTGCTGCGTCCCCGCGTCATGGGCGTCCCGGGCGGAGCCGAGACCCTCACCCGGAAGAACGCCCCGCGCCTGTACGAGCTGATCGACCGGATCGGCGCGGAGGTCGGCGCGCCGCCCACCGACCTCGTCGTGCTCAGCGGCGTCCCGAACGCCGCCTTCGCCACGTACGGCTGGCGCAGGCGCCGCCTGGTGGAGATCGGTTACCCCCTCTGGATGCTGCTGACCCCGGCCGAACGCGTGTCGGTGATCGCCCACGAGATGGCCCACTCGCGCAACGGCGACGCCAGGCACGGGCTTGTCGTGGGCGGCGCGCTGTACTCGCTGGACGAGCTGCGGGAGGTGACCCGGTTCTGCTGGCAGCCGGGCGACGGCCTGTCCCGGCTGGCCGCCGAATGCCTGCTCGCGGTCGTCGGGCTGCCGGTGCGGGGGCTCATCCTCGTCCTGGAGCTGATGGTCCACCGGTCGTCGCAGCGGGCCGAGTACCGCGCCGACGCCATCCAGGCCCGCGTCGGCGGGACCGAGGCGGCGCTCTCCTCGATGGACGCTCTGCGCACGCGGGTCGTGCCCGCCGACCGGTTCCTGGAGACGCAGACCCTCGCGGTGGGCCGGCAGGACCTGTGGGCGGAGCTGCGGGCCCACGTCGCCGGCATCTCTGAGGCGGAGATCGAACGGCTGTGCGCGGAAGCCGGGCTGGACGAACTACGGGTGGACAGGACGCACCCGCCCACGCACCTGCGGAAGGAGCATCTGGCGGCGCTGCCGTACGCGGAGGCGCGGGTGCTGGCGGAGGCCATGGAGGAGATCGAGGAGGAGCTGGCGCGGCCGGCCGAACGCGTGGCGCTCGGCCTCAAGGAAGACGTCCAGTCGGCTCTGTACCGCTGAGCAAGCCGCCGGCCGCCGCGGGCGCGTCCTTTGCCTGACCTGCGATTCGCGCAAGAATGGGCGACATGGCAGCAACGGATCTCCCGATGCCCACCGTCGGACCTGTCTCCAGGCTCGCGCCCAAACCCATGCGGTTCGTGCTCAACTGGGGGCGGCGCTATTCGCTGTGGGTGTTCAACTTCGGGCTGGCCTGCTGCGCCATCGAGTTCATCGCGACCTCCATGAGCAGGCACGACTTCATCCGGTTCGGGGTCATCCCGTTCGCCAACGGCCCCCGTCAGGCCGACCTGATGATCGTCTCCGGCACGGTCACCGACAAGATGGCCCCCGCCGTGAAGCGCCTCTACGAGCAGATGCCCGACCCCAAGTACGTGATCTCCTTCGGCGCCTGCTCCAACACCGGCGGCCCCTACTGGGACTCCTACTGCGTGACCAACGGCGTCGACCAGATCATCCCCGTCGACGTCTACGTGCCCGGCTGCCCGCCCCGTCCCGAGGCGCTGCTCTACGGGATCATGAAGCTCCAGGAGAAGATCGCGGGGGAGAAGCTCAGCGACCGCTACGTCTGGTCCCGCTCCCACGGCTCCGAGGACGAGGCGTGAACGCCGCCGTCGCCGCCCGGTTCGGCGAGCGCGCCGAGATCAGCGAGTCCTACGGCGAGACCACGGTCGACGTCGCCCCCGCCGACTGGATCGAGCTGCTGGCCTTCGCCCGCGACGACCTCGGCCACGCCTTCTTCGACTGGCTGACCGGCGTGGACGAGCCGCCCGACGCCTTCGTCGTCGTCGCCCACGTCTACAACCCGGACGCCCGCGAGCGGCTGCTGCTGCGCACCCGCGTGCCGCGCGCCGACCCGCGCCTGCCCTCCGCCGTCGGCGTCTACCGGGGGGCGAACTGGTACGAGCGCGAGACGTACGAGATGTTCGGGGTGATCTTCGAGGAGCACCCCCACCTGGTGCCGCTGCTCCTGCCCGACGGCTTCGAGGGCCATCCGCTGCGCAAGGACTTCGTGCTGGCCGCCCGCGTGGCCAAGCCGTGGCCGGGCGCCAAGGAGCCGGGCGAGTCGGGGCACGGCGCCCCGAGCCGCCGCAAGACGCTTCCGCCCGGAGTACCGGCCGATTGGGGTCCGCCTGATGCTTGAAGTGGTGCTGAGCTTCGTCGTCATCCTCGTCGTGTTCCTGGTGCTGCCGCTGATCGTCGGCCAGACCGAGCACAAGGTCATGGCCCACATGCAGTCGAGGCTCGGCCCCATGTACGCCGGCGGCTTCCACGGCTGGGCGCAGCTCATCGCCGACGGCGTGAAGTTCATGCAGAAGGAGGACGTCATCCCGGCCGCGGCCGACCGCCGCGTCTTCATGATCGCGCCGGGCGTGGCGCTGGTCCCGTACCTGCTCGTGCTGATCGTCATTCCGCTCGACCGCGGCCTGGTCGCCGTCGACCTCGATCTCGGGCTGTTCTTCGTGCTCGCCGTCATGGGCGTCGGGGTGCTTGGCGCGATCATGGCGGGGTGGGCGTCGGCCAACAAGTATTCGGTGCTCGGCGGCATGCGGGCGGCTGCCCAGCTCATGTCGTACGAGCTGCCGCTGGTGCTGGCGGCCTCGTCCGTGGCGATGGCGGCGGGCACGCTGTCGATGCCCGGCATCGTCGAGGCGTGGCAGTGGTGGTGGCTGCCCTGGCAGGCGATCGGCGGCGTGGTGTTCTTCGTGGCGGGGCTGGCCGAGTTGCGCCGTCCGCCGTTCGACATGCCGATCGCCGAGTCCGAGATCATCATGGGCCCGATGACCGAGTACACCGGCATGCGTTTCGCCCTGTTCATGCTCTCCGAGTACGTCGGGATCGTCGTCCTGTCCTTCCTGACCACCGTGCTCTTCCTGGGCGGCTGGCACGGGCCGTTCCTGCCCGGCTGGATCTGGACCCTGATCAAGGTGTTCGCGCTGGCGTTCGTGGTGATCTGGCTGCGCGTCACCTTTCCGCGGCTGCGTGAGGACCAGCTACAGAAGCTCGCCTGGGCCGGACTGGTGCCGCTGGCGCTCGTGCAGCTAGCGCTCACCGGAGTGGTGAAGGTTCTCATCTGAGCTTCGTCCCGACGGAAACTTTATGCCGCGCTTATCCGTCGTATCCGGCATAGGGGGCCCCAAATGAAGGGGACGATTCGTGAACGCGCAAATCCTGCCCGTCGCGGGTGCGATGAAAGGCGCCCGCTGCCCGAAAGTCAGCCTCACCTCCGACGGCCGCACCTTGACCGTCACCGACGAAGCCAGGGGCCGTTCCACCACCCTGTCGCCCGCGTCGCTCTACCGTTACGACTATTCGACGGACGGCTCCGGGAAGAGGTCGCGCTTCCTGAAAGGGGTCGCCGCCCTCGACCCCGACGGGCTCGTCCTGCTGGACCTCCCCGGCGACTGGGACCCACCCCACCTGCGGGACTTCGCCGCCAAGGCCGGCATCCCGCTCCGCGACGGCCGGGACGACAGCTCCGGACGGGCGCGCCGGATCCTCGCCGCCCGCGCCCCCGGCTGGGAACGCATCCGCGGAATTCCGGCGCCTCGGACGGCCCGATGGGACATGGCGCTGGGGGTGTGCGCGGGAATCGCCGGGCTGGCGTTGATGGTGTATCTGGGGGCTGCCGGAATGTGGGGCGCCTGGCGCGGCTTCTCGACCGTCGGCCATTTCCTGACGGACCTGATCCAGGCCAAATGGCTGGTGGTGGCTTTCAGTCCCGCACTGCTCGTCGTACGGCCTGTGCTGGGCGGGGTGCATCGGTGGCAGGAGAGGCGTGGTCTGGTCGTGGGGCTGCCTGGAGGGCCGTACCTGCGGATGAAGTCGTCCCGGACGCTGTCGGTGTACCGCCGTTCGGAGGTCGTCGCCGAACTTCCGGTCGAACCGGGCAGCAGCCTCCTCCGGTACCGCCACGACGACCTGTGCGGCGTCTTCTTCCTCGACCCCGCAGGGAACCCCCTGCTCCACCTGCCCGGCCGCTGGCCCCCGGCTTCGCTCCACCGCTTCACCGAACGGCACGGGCTGGGGCTGGCGATGCACCGGGTCTCCCACGAGGAATACCTCACCCTCACCACCCACTCCCCCCAAGCCTTTCCCTGACCGTTCCACCGTCGCGCCGCCCTCCCCGAACCCTCCGGCCAGACCACGACGGCCTCCAGGTTGGCGGTGGCTATTGGTCGGCCACCGGTCTTCGGTGGCTGGGCGGCGATCGTCGGTCCGCGGTTGTACGGCGGCGGCCACTCGCCTTCGGTGGTGTTACGGCGATCACCGGTTCGCGGTCGTTCGGTGGAGTTACCAGTGGGTGGCCGCTCGGTCGTAGCCACCGGTGGGCGATGGGTGAGCGGTGGTCAAGCCGTCTGTGGTCGGTTGTGTGGCAGTTGCCGGCCTGTACGGGGGCGATCGGCCGTTAGTGGACGATTGCGACCATCACGTCCGAAGCCGAAGGGCGTTCCTCGGGGCGTTTGTTCAGGCATGCCCCGACCACGCCGCGCAAGGCGGGCGGCAGCGGCGACAGGTCCGGATGGAACGTGAGCACCCGGTTGAAGACGGCAGGCACGGTGTCCTCGCCGAACGCCGGACGCCCGGTGGCCGCGAACATCATCGTCACCGCCCAGCTGAACACGTCGGACGCCGGCCCCACAGGCTCCCCGGTCAGCTGCTCCGGCGACATGTACGGCGGCGTCCCCACCATCTTCCCGGACGTCATGGTCATCCGGTCGAGCGCCCTGGCGATCCCGAAGTCGATCACCCGCGGCCCGTCGTGCCCGATCAGGACGTTGCTCGGCTTGAAGTCACGATGCACCACCCCGGCCTTGTGGATGGCCGCCAGCGCTCCGGCTGTGGATAACGCCAGCCGCGTCAGGCCGTCCTCGTCGCGGGGCCCGTGGCGCCGTACGAGTTGCTCCAGCGACGGCCCCTCCACATATTCCGAGACGATGTACGCGTGCTGCCCGTTGATGTTCACATCGAGCACCCGGGCTGTGGAGAACGTGGCGACCCGCCGAGCCGCGTCCACCTCCCGCGCGAACCGGGTGCGGGCCGTCTCGTCGACCAGGTCGTGCAGCACCTTGACCGCCACCCGCGCCCCGTTGGGCGCCATGGCCAGGTAGACGGCGCCCTGCCCGCCGCGCCCGAGCTGGTGCAGCACCCGGTAGTGCCCGATCCACTCCGGCTGCCCGCGATGCTGCTGATGGGTGGGGGCCGTGGTCCGTTGATGCAGGTCGGCGGGCCGGTGCTGCGGCCCGGGCGTCTGGGCGGGGGCGTGCATGGGCGCCTGCGTGCGTACGGTGGCCTGCGCGTGCACCGGCGGCCGGTGGCGCGCCCGCGCCATCGCCGGCACCAGGACGGCCGAATGGGCGATCCCGCCGATCCAGGCGATCACGAACCCGAACGAGATCAAAGTCGACATCGGCTCGGGGATGTTGTCGAAGTCCTCGTACAGCATGATGGCGATGACGAACGAGCCGATCAGGACCAGGTAGACGCAGGCCCCGATGGCCTGCCAGGTGCTCCGCAGCCAGAATGCCGCGAACCCGATCGTGAACGGGGTCGCCAGCCCGCACGAGATGAGGGCCAGGCTGGCCCACCCGATGGCGGCCGCCCACGCCCCGCTGCTGGGACGGACCGGATGGCTGTACGGCATGGCCGAGAGACTATCGCCATGCAGTCGTTCATATCGGACAGTCATCCAGCCTGTGGATAACTTCCACCGAACCTGTGGACGGCTGTGGAAAAACTGGGGACAACGGTCTTGGCTCATTCACCTCCGCCGCCAAGTACGTCATGATGTTGAACCATGGCGCGGATACCGGGAGTCGGACTGGCGAAAGGGTTGTCCATCACTCTTCGCCACATGCTGCGCAAATCCGTCACCCAGCAGTATCCCGAGGTCAAGCCGGCTCTTCCGCCGCGCAGTCGAGGTGTCATCGCCCTCGTTGAGGAAAATTGCACCTCTTGCATGCTCTGTGCCCGAGAGTGCCCCGACTGGTGCATCTACATCGACTCCCACAAGGAGACGATCCCGGCGCCGGAGGGCGGGCGTCCCCGTCAGCGCAACGTGCTCGACCGGTTCGCCATCGACTTCGCGCTGTGCATGTACTGCGGCATCTGCATCGAGGTCTGCCCCTTCGACGCGCTCTTCTGGTCTCCGGAGTTCGAGTACGCCGAGGGTGACATCCGGAACCTTCTTCACGAGAAGGACAAGCTGGCGTCGTGGACCCAGACCGTCCCGCCGCCGCCCGCCCACGATCCCGGCGCCGAACCTCCCAAGGAGCTCACGGCGGCCCCTCGCCGTCCCGCCGCCCGTACCGGAACCACCCGCCCCGGAGCGGCGCCTGAGGCCCCCGGCCCCGCCGGAGCCGGGCGCCGCGCCCCGCGAGAGCGGGCGGACGCCACGGGCGAAGCAGCGGCCCCCCTGGGGACGGGCACCGCGCGACCGGGGGCGGCCCCGCAGGGCGAGCGTGCCCGCAGGGGAGCGACGGGCGTCCCGGGCGAGGGCGCCACCGAGCCGGGAGCCGTGCCACCGGGGAGCGGAGAACCTGGGGCGGCTGCCTCCGGTGCGACGCCGGGCGCCGACTCCGAGACCGGCACCACATCGACGCTCGGCCCCGACTCCGCCGTGAGCGCAACCCCCGACGCGGGCTCCGCCACAAGCGCAACTCCCGGCACCGAAGCAGCGCGCCGTCCTGAAGGCGGGGAAGCCGCCCCTGCCCCCGAGGGCGCCGCAGCAGGTGACGCCGGACGGGCCGCCGCGACTCCGCCTTCTGGGCGCACCGACGCGAGCCCGTCGGCCGGAGGCGTCGAAGAGCGTGCCGGCGCCGACCGGGAAGAGCGGGCAGGTGAGAAGGCCGGCTCCGCGGAAGCTCCCAAGGCCGCCCCCGGCGAAGGCCCGGCCGCGCCTCCGCCCCCCGCGGGCCGCCGCGAGCGCACGCGCAGGCCCATGTCCAACGTACGAGGCATCCGTCCTCCAGGCGCTCTCCCGCCCAGCCCGCAGCCGTCCGAGCCGTCCTCCGCAACTCCCGCCCCCGCACAGGGCCAGGAACCGGAAGACACTCGCCCGTCCGACACAAAGCCCCCGAAACCACCGACAGCGGCAAGCCCGTCAGATGTGACGGAAGGCGATGTTCCCCCCGCGGCGGAGGGCGCCGCGCCGCGCGTCCATGAGGACGACGCCGCAGCTCCGGCAGGCGAGGAGCCGAACCGCCGCCCGCCCGGCCAGGGCACCCCAGCCCCGGACGAGCACCCGCCGGGAACGCCTTCATCCACAGGCGAGCCGCCCTCGAACGGGTTTTCCACAGGCGCGGGTGAACCGTCTCCGGAACCCGGCCCGGACGAGCAGACTTCTTCCGCGAGCCCCCGCAGGCGCCGGATGGCGGACCCGAGGTCCATCCGACCGCCGGGGCGGCTCGGCCCTGACGACACAGAGGAGTCCGAGGAGGAGTCGTGACCGAGGCGGTGCCCTCCTACCTGTCACCCACCGGGCAAGAGATCGTCTTCTTGCTGCTGGGAGCGGTAGCGGTTGGATCGGCGCTGCTCGTCGTCACGACCCGGCAACTCGTCCACGCCGCCCTGTGGCTCGTGGTCTCCTTCGGCGCGCTCGCGGGCGGCTACCTGGTGCTGACGGCCGAGTTCGTGGCCTGGGTCCAGGTGCTCATCTACGTGGGCGCGGTGGTGGTCCTGATGCTGTTCGGCATCATGCTCACCCGTGCCCCGATCGGCCGTTCCGCCGACCTCGACAGCGGCAACCGGCCGGTGGCCGCCCTGGTGGCGGTGGCGACCGCCGCGGTCCTGGTCACGGTCGTGATCGACGGTTTCCGCACGGCGTACACCCCGCTCACGCCGGGCCAGGGGGCGGCCAAGGAACTGGGCGCCAGCGTCTTCGCCACCTGGGTGCTGCCGTTCGAGGCGTTGTCCGTGCTGCTGCTCGCCGCATTGATCGGAGCCATCGTGCTGTCCCGTACGGACATTCCCGGCTCGCCGCCCGATCAGACCGGGGGTCACTAGTGCACATCGTCTACCCGGCGGTCGTCTCCGCGCTGCTGTTCTCCGTGGGCGTCTACGGCGTGCTGGCCAGGCGCAACACGATCCTCGTGCTGATGTCGGTCGAGCTGATGCTCAACGCCGTCAACCTCAATCTGGTGGCGTTCGACGTGTGGCTGCGCGACCGGCTGCACAGCGGCCAGGTGCTCACCCTCTTCGTCATCGTCATCGCCGCCGCCGAGGTCGGTCTCGGCCTGGCGATCGTCCTGGCCCTCTACCGCAACCGCCGCACCGTCGACCTCGACCACCTCCGTGAGCTGTCCGAGCCTGCCGACGAACGCCCTGACCTGGTCCCGAGCGGCGTCCGCCCGACCGCCACCCCCGCCGCTGACACCATGCCGCCCTCTCCCGACGACCACCGTCCGGCCGGCTCGGGCCGGCCCCTCTCGGACGACCACCGCGCCGGGCGAGGGGGCGAGCTGTGACGACGTTCCCGCTGCTGGCCGTGTTGCTGCCGGCCATCGCCGCCGCCACAGGCCTGCTGCTCTCCCGCTGGCCGCACGGCCGCCCCGCTGTCCAGGGACAACCACCGGGCCGCGCGCGGCTGGCGGCGGCCGAGAAGACCGCCGGCGAACGCGGCAACACCCGAGCCGCCTGGATCGCCGTCATCCCGACCGCGGCGTCGGCCGTCCTGGCTCTCTGGCTGGCCTGGGGGCCGGGCTTCACGTTCCTCGAAGGCGGCGCCCCCACACAGCCCGTGGGCCGCACGTACGGCTCGATCGTCACCGGCGGCGTCCCGATCTCGCTGACCCTGCTGGCCGACGACCTGTCGGCCGTCCTCGGCGTCCTGGTGACGCTGGTGGCGCTCGCCGTGCAGGTCTACTCGGTCGGCTACCTCAAAGACGATCCCCGCTACCCCTCCTACAGCGCGTTCATCAGCCTGTTCACCAGTGCCATGCTCCTGGTGGTCTACGCGGGCGACCTCCTGGTCCTCTACGTGGGCTGGGAGATCATGGGCCTGTGCTCCTACCTGCTCATCGGTCACTGGTGGGAAGACCGGGGCAATTCGCGCGCGGCGGTCAAGGCGTTCCTCGTCACCCGGCTCGGCGACGTCGGCTTCCTGTTCGGCATCTTCGTCCTCGGCACGGCGGCGGGCAGCTTCCGCGTCGCCGACGTGCTGGCGAAGGTGCCCGACCTGTCCGCGGCCACCCTGACGACGGCCACCATGCTGCTGCTGTGCGGCGTCGCCGGCAAGAGCGCCCAGGTGCCGCTGCACACCTGGCTCCCGGACGCCATGGCCGGCCCGACCCCGATCAGCGCCCTGATCCACGCCGCCACCATGGTCGCCGCGGGCATCTTCATCGTGGCCAGGCTCTTTCCCGCCTTCCTCGCCGCCCGTCCCACGCTCGACGTCCTGGCCGTCATCGCCGCGATCGGCATGCTGGGCGCCGCACTGGCCGCGTTCGCCCAGGACGACCTGAAACGCGTGCTGGCCTACTCCACGGTCAGCCAGCTCGCCTACATGGCCGGCGGCCTGGCCGCGGGCTCCGACCGGGCGGCGATCTTCCACCTGGTGACCCACGGGGCGTTCAAAGCGCTGCTGTTCCTGTGCGCGGGCGTGGTGATCCACCACGTCGGCTCCAACCTGATGACTCAGATGGGCGGGTTGCGCCGTGAGCTGCCGGTCACGTTCGCAACGATGACGGTGGGGTTCGCCGCTCTGATGGGCCTCCCGCCGGCCAGCGGCTTCTTCAGCAAGGACGGCGTCCTGGCGGCCATGGACGGCGCGCTGGCCGGCGGCAGCCTCACGGACGCCGCCGCCCTGCTCCTGTACGGCTGCGCCCTCGCGACCGTCGCCGTCACCGGCGCGTACGCCACCAGAGCCTGGCTCCGCACCTTCTTCGGGCCGCCGCGGGTGGTGGCGCTCCCCGAGCCCGAGCCCGGCACGGCCCACGTCGTCGACGTCACCGAGGCCCCCAGGACCATGCTCGTGCCCGTCGTGCTCCTCGCGGTCCCCGCCCTGCTGCTGGGCTTCGCGGGTCGGCCGCACGTCGACCTGGGGGTGGCCGCCATCAGCGTCGTGCTCGCCCTGCTCGGCGCGGGCGTCGTCTATGCCGTCTGGCGCGGCGATCCCGTCACCGACCCGGCACGCCTGCTGGGCCCTCTACGGGTGCCCTGCGAGCGCGCCTTCTACGTCGACGACGTCTACGCGGCGCTGTTCGTCCGCCCGATCACGGCCCTGGCCCGGCTGGTCGTCAGAACGGACGACGTGGTCGTGGACGGCGCCGTCCGCGGGTCGGGCCGCACCGCCCGCGGCCTGTCCGGATGGCTGCGCCTGGCCCAGAACGGCAACGTCCAGCTCTATGTCAGCGGCGTTCTCGCCGGCGTGATCCTGATCGCGGTGGGGGCGGTGATGCTCACATGACGGGCTGGCTGTCGGTCGCGCTGCTCGCCGTGCCCCTGCTCGGCGCGCTCGTGCTCCTCCTCGCCCCCGGCGCGCTCCGCCCGGTCCTGCGCACGTACGGCTTGATCCTGTCGGGAATCACGCTGACGTTGGCCCTGGTCATGGCGGCCACGTTCGACCACGGGCGGCCGACGAGCCTGCAGTTCGCGCTCGACCAGCCGTGGATCCCCGGCCTGGGGCTCCGGTTCCACCTGGGCGTCGACGGCATCTCCCTGCCGCTGATCGTCCTCACCGCGCTGCTGACGTTCCTCTGCTTCGGCTACCTGTCCTGGGGCCGGCCCCGCACGCCCGGCCGCTTCCTGGGCAACAGGCCGAGGGCGCTGGTGTTCACGCTGCTGGTGCTCGAAGTCGGCATGATCGGCACGTTCCTCGCCCTCGACCTGCTGCTCTTCTTCGTCTTCTTCGAGATCGTGCTGATCCCGATGTACTTCCTGATCGGCATCTGGGGCGGCGCCGGGCGGCGGGCGGCGTCGGTCAAGTTCATCCTGTACACGCTGCTCGGCTCGGTCGTGATGCTCCTCGGCCTGCTGCTCGTCTGGGCGCGTACCGGCACGCTCGACATGGCCGAGCTGGCCGCGGCACACGGCGCAGGGATGTCCAGGTCCGTGCAGATCCTGGCGTTCGTGGCGATCGGTGTGGGGCTGGCGGTCAAGACGCCGATGTGGCCCCTGCACACCTGGTTGCCCGACGCCCACACCGAGGCCCCGACCGTCGGCTCGGTGCTGCTGGCCGGAGTGCTGCTGAAGATGGGCACGTACGGTTTCGCCAGGATCGCCATCCCCGTCCTCCCCGAGGGGGCGACGGCGGTGGCGCCGTGGCTGGGGGCGTTCGCCGTGGCGGGCATCGTCTACGGCGCCCTGGCGTGCCTGGCCCAGCGTGACCTCAAGCGCATGATCGCCTACTCCTCCGTGGGCCACATGGGTTTCGTCCTGCTCGGCTTCGCCACGCTGACCCCGGTCGGCGTCAACGGCGCCCTGTTCGCGAACGTCGCCCACGGTCTGATCACCGGCCTGCTGTTCTTCCTCGCCGGCGGGATCAAGGACCGCTACCGCACGGCCGACATGCCGAGCCTCGGCGGCGGTCTGCTGGCCACGATGCCGCGCCTGGGATCGGTGCTCACGTTCGCCGCGATCGCCTCGCTCGGGCTGCCCGGCCTGGCCGGGTTCTGGGGGGAGATGCTGGCGCTGCTGGGGGCGTTCCAGCCGGCGAGCGGCCTGCCGCGGGCGCTTTTCCGCACGTACATGGTGATCGGCGGCCTTGGGGCGGTCCTGACGGCCGCGTACTTCGTGCTCATGCTGTCCCGCGTCACCCACGGCCGCCCGTCGGGAGCCGCGCGGCAGCGGGAGCCCCAGCCGGAGGGGGAGACTCCGGACGAACGTCCCGTAGTGCCTCTCGGCTCGGCGGAGTCGCTCGCGGGGCGGCCGGCGACCGCGACGCTCGAAGCCGGGAACCCCACGCAGCGCATCGACGACCTCCGGTCCTACGAAGCGGCGGCGTGGACCCCGCTGGTGGTCCTGATCGTGCTTTTCGGGCTCTGGCCCGGTCTCCTGCTCTCACTCACCACGCCGGTGGCGCAGACCCTGCTGGGAGCCCTGCCATGACTCAGCAGATCGACTACTTCGTCATCGCGCCGCCGCTGGCGTTGGCGGTGGTGGCCGGGCTCGTGCTGCTGCTCGACGTGTTCCTGCCCGCCGCGACGCGCACCCGCACCGCGCTCGGGCTGGTGACCCTGGCGGGGGTCGTCGTGGCCCTCGGGTTCGTGATCGCGCAGGCCGCGGGCGGCACGTCCCGGGCGACGTTCTGCGTGCCGCCGGATCTCGCGACCGGGGGAGCGGGCACGCTCTGCTCGTTCGTCGCCGACCGGTTCACGACGGCCTTCGCGGGGCTGGTGCTCGTCGCGGCCCTGGTGGTCGTGCTGATGTCGATGACGGAGCTGGCCGGGGGCGGCATCCCGGCCGGTGAGTGGTACTTCCTGCTGCTGTGCACCCTCGTCGGCGCGGTGACCCTGCCTGCCTCCCGCGACCTGATCATGCTCGTGGTGGCGCTCGAACTGGTCTCGCTGCCGGTGTTCGCCCTCACCGCGCTCAGGCGCTACGACGGCCGCGCCTCCGAGGCCGCGGTCAAGCTCTTCGTCGTGTCGGTCGTGTCCACGGCCGTCATGCTGTTCGGCGTCTCCCTCCTGTACGGCGTCTCCGGTGCGGTTCACCTCTCCCGCCTGGCGGCCGTCCTGGGAGGCCGGATCCCGGCGCCGGGAGCGGCGGCGGGCACGCATTCCACGGCCTTGGCGACGGCCCACGGGCTGCCCGCGGTCGTCACGGTGGGCGTCGTCCTCGTGGCGGCCGGGTTCGCGTTCAAGATCGCGGCCGTGCCGTTCCACTCCTGGGCGGCGGACGTCTACCAGGGTGCGCCCGTCCCGGTGGCGGCCCTGCTCTCGGTCATCTCCAAGGCGGCCGGGTTCGCGGGGCTCATCCTGGTCCTGGTCGCCGGGCTGGCCGGCCAGTCGTCCGCCTGGGGGCCGGTGATCGCGGTCGTCTCGGCGCTGACCATGACCGTGGGCAACCTGCTCGCCATGCGTCAGCGGTCGGCCGTCCGCATGCTGGCCTGGTCCTCGGTCGCGCAGTCCGGCTACATCCTGGCCCCGCTGGCGGTCGCCGCCACGGCGGCCACGTCCCAGGCCGCGGCCGGCACCTCCGTCGCGTACCTGGTCATCTACGCGGCCATGAACCTCGGAGCCTTCGCCGTCGTCATGCTCGTCTCCAGGGCCGCCCCGCGCAACGAGCTCGACGACTATCGCGGCCTCGTCCTGCGCAGCCCGGCGGCCGGCATCGCGCTGGCGTTCTGCCTGGTCTGCCTGGCCGGGCTGCCGCCGGGGCTGGCCGGCCTCTTCGCCAAGGTCTTCGTGTTCCGGACGATCGTCGAGGGCGGCCTCGGCTGGCTCGCGCTGGTCATGGCCGTCAACACCGTGATCGGCCTCTACTACTACGCCGCCTGGGCGGCCCGCCTCTTCGCTCCTCCCGGGGAGACGCGCCTGCGTGGCTCGTCCCTGCCTGCGTGGCTCGCCGTCGGCCTGGCCCTGGCCGTGGCGATCCTCTTCTCGCTCGCTCCGCAGCTCGTGCTGGACATGACGTCCTTATCGGCCACGAGCTGACCGGAAGCAGGTCATGACACCGGCTGTCCCCGTTGCGGCCAGCCGGGCCGCAACGCGCCCCGCTACCCGGCGGACACGGGGGTAAGTCGCGCTCCGCCCGCAGCTGAGCACGCCGGGGAACGATAGACCGGGTCATCGTCGTTGGACGAGGTGAAACCCGGACCACGAAGGGGGGAGACCTTGCACCACAACGGTCTGCGTACCGCCATCCTCCTGGGAGGTCTGTCCGCGTTCATCATCGTGATGGGCGCGTGGCTCGGGGGTGGCACCGGCCTGCAGATCGCGCTCGTGCTGGCCCTGCTGAGCAACGGCGTCGCCTACTTCTTCTCCGACCGCATCGCGCTGTCGGCCATGCGGGCCAGGCCGGTCAGCGAGGTCGAGCACCCCACGCTCTACCGGATCGTCCGCGAGCTCTCCACCGAGGCGCGCCAGCCGATGCCGCGGCTGTACATCTCCCCGACGGTACAGCCCAACGCCTTCGCGACCGGCCGCAGCCCGCGGAAGGCCGCCGTGTGCGTCACGTACGGCCTGACCCAGTTGCTCGACGAGCGCGAGCTGCGCGGCGTGATCGGGCACGAGCTGTCCCACGTGTACAACCGGGACATCCTCGTCTCGTCCGTGGCCGGTGCGCTGGCCACGATGATCACATGGGTCAGCTACGTCGCCGTCTTCTTCGGCGGCTCCGACGACGACGAGGGGCCCGGGTTCGTGGGCGCCCTGCTGATGATGATCCTCGGGCCCGTGGCGGCCGGCATGGTCCAGATGGCCATCTCCCGCACCAGGGAGTTCCAGGCCGACGAGTCGGGCGCGCGGCTCACGGGCGACCCGCTGGCCCTGGCCTCAGCCCTTCGCAAGATCGAGATGGGTGCGCGCAGGCTGCCGCTTCCCGAGAACAGCCGTCTCACGTCGGCTTCCCACATGATGATCGCGAACCCGTTCAGCGGATCCGGCCTCGGCCGCCTCTTCTCGACGCATCCGCCCACGTCGGAGCGGGTGGCGAGGCTGGAGCGCATGGCCGGCTACCGCCGCTGACCTTCCCGGCCGGTACGAAGTGCGGGGGGACACGTCCGTGCTGAATGCGCCAGGGCCTCCGAAATCGACCGAGAGTCCCGAAAGGGGCTCACCCGTCATCCTGCTCTTGGGTGGTCTTGCTGCCGCGATCAGGGCCTTCCGGCGACGCCGGGACTATCCGGGCTCTCCGGCCGCAGAGATCCTCCTCAGGATGGCCGGCAGGTCCTCCGGGAAGAAGGTCTCCTCGGTGCTCTCGAGTTCCTCCGCGCTCCACCACCGGTGCCCGGTCGTCGTCTCCTTCTCGATCTGCTCCATGTGCTCGAACGAGACGGCGGCGTCGTGCACCCGGATCGCGAAGAAGGTCTGGTCCTGCGTGATCGCATAATCGGACCAGCAGAACTCGATCGTGCTCGTCCCGTACGGCCCGGTGAACTCCTCCACCTCCCGCCGGATCCCGACCTCCTCGTACAGCTCGCGCGCGGCGGCCTGCCGAAGCTCCTCCCCGGCCTCCGCCGCGCCCCCGATGGTGAACCAGAACGGCTCGTCCGGCACTTGCGGATCAAAGCCGTGCAGCAGCAGCACCCGGTCTTTCGCGTCGAGGGGCAGGACGCGTGCCGTGAAGCGGCGCAGGGGGATCTTCGTCACGGTGGTCGAGCCTACGATGCCGGATTCGCCCGTTCCAACGCGAACGCAGGCCCGAGGCACAAGAAGGCGCGTACGCCGCCATGTGCCCCGGATGCCGACCTGTTAGCGGTAGTTCACGAATTGCAGAGCGATGTCCAGATCCTTGCCCTTGAGCAGAGAAATGACGTCCTGCAGATCGTCCTTCTTCTTCGAGCTGACCCGCAGCTCCTCGCCCTGGATCTGCGCCTTGATGCCCTTGGGGCCCTCGTCGCGGATCAGCTTGGAGATCTTCTTGGCGTTCTCCTGGTCGATGCCCTCCTTGAGGGTGACCAGCATGCGGTATTCCTTGCCCGACAGCCTGGGCTCGCCCGCGTCGAGGATCTTCAGCGAGAGCCCGCGCTTGACCACCTTCTCCTTGAACACGTCGAGTGCGGCATTCGCGCGCTCCTCGCTGTTCGCCTTGATCTCGATGTTGTCCTGACCGGACCAGCTGATGCTCGCCCCGGTGCCCTTGAAGTCGAAGCGGTGTCCGATCTCCTTGACCGTCTGGTTCAGCGCGTTGTCGACCTCCTGGCGGTCGATCTTGCTGACGATGTCGAAAGATGAATCGGCCAAAACACCCATCCTCTCGGCTGTGAAAGCGTTATTCGGGATCCCGCCTCTCCGCCGTAGGCGAAACCGCTCCGCCGTACGTCGAATGCGCGGACCCAGCGAACGAGCCTAGCCAGCATCGGCGCGCCGTGCAGTCCACGTGGGCGTGCGGCGGCTTGATGCCGGGCCCTCGGCGACGGATCATGCCTGTGGGCCCACATTTCGCAGTTTCCGATCGTATTGGTAGGGATCATGCGAGTCATCGGAGCCGGCTTCGGCCGCACCGGAACCTTGTCCACCAAGACCGCGCTGGAACGTCTGGGCTTCGGCCCATGTCACCACATGACGGAGGTGCTCCAGAATCCCGTCCACATCCGACGCTGGCTGGACCTCGCCGAAGGCCGTCCGGTCACCTGGGAAACCCTCATGTCGGGGTACGACTCCTGCGTCGACTGGCCGGCCGCCGCGTACTGGCGCGAACTCGCCCAGCACTACACCGACGCCAAGGTCATCCTCACCGTCCGCGACCCGGAACGCTGGCTGGCCAGCATGAACGCCACCATCTTCAAACAGTCGGCCCGCGCCCGCACCTGGTCGGGCCGGACGATGGCCACGCTCTCCCGCCTCCTCGACACGGACTTCGCGGCATTCATCCGGATGACCCGGCTGGTCGTGAGCGAACGCGTCTTCGGCGGCGGCATCCCCGACACCGAACTCGCGCTGAAGATCTTTAACGAACACGTGGAGGAGGTCAAAGCCACCATCCCCCAGGACCGCCTGCTGGTGTTCGAAGTAGCCCAGGGCTGGCAGCCGCTATGCGACTTCCTCGGCGTACCCGTCCCGGACGAACCCTTCCCCAGAACCAACGACGCGGCAGGCTTCGACCAGCACGCACGCGGGATGGGACGCCTGCTGTTCCGGCGCAGCAGGTGACCACGATCCGGCTGGGGACAAACTGGTGTCACGTACACCTCGGAAGTCCGCTATTCTTCTGTCTGTCGCCGCGAAAGCGGATGGCACGGCAGGTTGCCCGAGTGGCCAAAGGGAGCGGTCTGTAAAACCGTCGGCTCAGCCTACGCAAGTTCGAACCTTGCACCTGCCACCAGCAGTAGCTGCAGGTCAGAGGCCCTTCGGGGCCTCTTCTGCGTTTCAGGGGTATGCAGCCGGATGTCGCCGTGAGCGGCCCGTTGTCGCAGGTCCCGGAATATGTCCGGAATGGATCTTGGAGCGTTTCCCCTGGTCGGAGGCCATGATCCGGAGGATTCGCGGGATGTGCCGGGCGTGGGAACGTATTGGGAACGGCGAAGGGTCCCGGTGGCGTTCCGGGACCCTTCTGGGTGGTGCTGGTTGATCACACGGGGAGGGCGTCCTCAATCCGCTTGTTGGCGATCTCCTGTTGGCCGTCGAGGCACTTGGCGTAGACCCTGAGGAGCACGTCCACGCCGTGCCCGGCTCGCTCGGCTACGTCCGGAGCGGGCACGCCCACGTTCAGCCAGAGGGACACCGCCGCATGCCTCAGGTCGTACGGACGACGAGCGAGCGGTGAGGCGAACTGGGCGGGCGTCAGGGCCAGCTTCCGGGCCTCTTGCCAGACCTCCGTGTAGGCCGTCGAGGCCACGACTCCACCACGCTCGCTGCGGAACAGCCGGCCATCCTCGGCGACACCGAACTCTTGGATGTGTTGCCGAAGAATCCGAACCAGCTTGGGCGGGATGGGCACCGGGCGGACATCGTCGCGGCCACGGTGCTTGAGCCCGCGTTCCTCGTGGGCGTCGCCGGTGTCGGTCCACTGGACGTTGACCTCCGGGCGGGAGACATCCACGAGGATGCGGCCCCAGCCGGTTGCCGGAAGATGGCAGTCCTGCTGTCTGAGCGCCACCGTCTCGCCGGGGCGGAGGGCGGCGTAGTACATGCACGCGAACATGGCCTGAAGCCGACGCCCGCGGCCCCGTCCGCCCACGGACGCAACTGCAGTCAGCAGCGCTTCCGCCTGGCGGGGATTCACCACCACCCGAGGGTCTACGGTCTCCGTGGTCTTGGGGGGCTTCCACTTGACTTTGTGCACGGGGTTGACGGGCAGCTCCTCCAGCTCCACCGCGTACTCCAGAACGGCGTGCAGGACCGCCCGCTTGCGGCGGACCGTGTTGGCGCTCGCGGCCTTGCCGTCGAGACGGAGGGCGAGGGCGTCGAGCGCCAGGCGTACCGTCTTGGTCTCGTTCAGGTCGGTCAGGTCGAGCGACGCACCTTCCAGCCACCGAAGCGCCTGCCTGCTCTCCAACGGCACATCCGGACGACGCTTGGTCTCAGGCAGGAGAGCGTACTTGCGCAGCGCGGTACGCAAGATCTCGGCGTCCGGACGGCCGGGGCGGTCCTTCGTGAGAGCGGGCAGGGCCGTGGCGAGAGCGTCAGAAATGCTGTCGCGCGTCTTGGCCGCCGCGTGCGGCCACTTCATGTCGATGTACGCCCTGACGAAGGCGTAGACGGTACGGGCCTCCTTCGCCTTGATCATCGACTGAGGGAGGCCCGTCTCCAGGTCGAACAGTTCGCCCGTCTTGGCGGCCTGGCGAAGGTCAGAGAGCCAGTTCTTCGCCTGAGCCGAGGTGCGGTAGGTCTTGGACTTCTCGCGGCCGGCCACGGTCCAGCGCACGGTGTAGGAGATCGTCTTGCGGTTCTCGCCGGGCTTCGTGGACTTGTTCGGGCGGATGTCCCAGAACTTCACGTCGTAGGAGGCGTTCACGCGACCTCCCTCAAGGACTCCAGCCAGATGTTGAGTTCGCTGCGGTAGATGCGGAGCTCGCCGTTGGGCAGGCGGATGCCGTGTGGTGCCTTGCCGATCTCGCGCCAGCGGTAGAAGGTGCGACGGGAGACTCCGCCGAGTTCGTTGAGGACCTGGCGGACGGTCAGGAGTTCGTCGTGCTTGGTCATGCGGCCCTCCCCATGTCCTCGGTTGCCGAAAGATCTTGTCCGGCTGCTCTGGCCTCCAGCTCGCGGAGATGAGCGCGCCAGCGTTGGCGTTCGTGTACGGAGCGGAGGAGCCGGACGGCCAACGGCGGTACGTTGGCGTCGCCGGCCGGGACGGGGCGCCAGATGTAGCGATGCGGGTCGGTGGGTTCGTCGGCCTGGCCGAGGGCTTCCAGGACCCATGTCCGGCGGTCCTGCTTGTGCTCGGCGAGGGTCTTGTTGCTCCACTTGCGGGAGACCAGGACGCGCCGTCCGGCGTAGCCGAGGTGGTCGGGCTTGTGGGCCTTGCCACGGCACCGGCCGGGCTGCATGCCGGGCTTGGCGCCCTTGGGCTGGACGCCGTAGCGGAGCCAGTTCGGGCAGGTAGGCGAGCAGGGTTCGTAGCGGAGGGCGTCCAGCATGCGGGCGGCGTGCTCGCGCTGGGCATGGCCGCCGTCGAGGGCGTCGCCGAGGGACTTGGTGAGGTACTTGGACAGATACCGGATGCACTGATCGGCGTCCGGGGTGCCCGCCAAGACGCCTTGGACGTCGATCTGTTCGCCGAAGCGGATGACGTGCAATGGTTCCGCGTCCTCGTCGAGGGCGTCGAGGGCTTCGTCCCAGCTGGGCAGAACTTCCCCGGTGGCCGGGTCGAGGTAGCCGGCCTGCTCGTCCCAGACGGGCAGGTGGTCACCGTCGAAGACGACTTCGTCGGCCTGGGGCCACCAGACCTGGTGATAGGTGGCCGCCGCGATCTGCTTGATCTCCGCGCGGGGGAGGGTGCCGCGGATGGCCATGTGCAGGTGTGGGGCGAGCCGCTTCTGAGGTTCCACCGAGGCGAAGTACTGGACGTCGTAACCCGCGACCCGGCGCAGGTTCTGCACGAACCGGTCCACGAGCTTGGAGAAGTGCAGCGCGTCCCGAGCGGCACGCCGGTAGTCGTAGGCGTCCGGGTCGAGCGGTACGCCGTCGCGGACCTTGCCGTAGCTGGGCAGGGTGAGCGTCACGAACAGAGACGGTCGGTAGACCTTGCCGTCCGTGCCTTGGAAGGTACGTCCCAGGGTGGTGTGGGCCATCTTGCGCTTGGGCAGGTCAGGCGCGTCCTGCCGCCGCCGCGTGGAGCGAGAGCGCTTCGCGGTGGTACGACCGAGGACGTTGCCGCGCATCCCGGCGGCATTGATCTCCTCGTCCAGGCCGCTGATTAGCTGGTCCAACTCGGTGGTGTCGTGGCCGGCCTTCTCGGCGGCCTCGCGCTGGGCGTGGACATCGGCGCGGAACTCGACCAGCCAGCGCTGTTCCTCGTTCGGCTCGTCCGGGGTGATCGCGGGTTCGCTGTCGAGGTGCCAGCCCTCGCGGCACTGAGCCTTGCGGAGCTGCTTGTTGCGCTTGGCACACGGCGGGCACTTGCTGTCGAAGGTGGCCCCGCACGGAACGTCGATGATCTCCCACTTGCCGGTGTACGTGTCGAGGCGCTTGAGCGGGATGGGCCGGATGCAGACGCCGTGCTGCTTGGCGACCTCCACAAGCACGTCCCGGGCCACTGGCATGGCCTGACGTACGGCCCGGGGGAGTGCGCGGTCGTGCGGATGGGTCACGCGGTCCTCCCTTCGTCGGTGGTCTCGGTCATGAGGGCGCAGAGGCGGTAGTGCCCCAGTTGGGGGTGAGCGTGGATGCGGGAGTGGTAGAGCTCGAAGACGCGCATGCGGGGCAGGTCACGAGCGGTCAGCAGGACCAGCAGCGGACGGGCGGCGACCAGGCTGATCTCATCGGCCGTCCCGTGGAAGCAGATCTTCACGCGGCCTCCCCGAACTGAGCGGCCATGGCACGGATGTCGGCGTCGGAGACGTAGGCGGCGCGGACTCGGACGGGTTCGGGGCTGGCTTCCAGCCGGACGTAGCCGACGCCCGCGCCCAGCTCCGGAACCGGCGAGATGTGGTCAGCGAGCGCGCCGCGATCACGTGCGCCGTCACCGAGGACCATGTCCACCTGCTCCGACTCGTCCAGCCGCAGGGCGATCTTGTCGGGGAACAGGTTGCGGATGTTCATGACCTCTTTGCGCGGGTCCTGGAGTGCGGCCAGGACGCCGACGCCGACTGCGCGGCCTTGCGTGGTGAGCGTGGCCAGCGCGGCGGAGATGCGTTGCCGGAGTTGCCGGTCGGACTGGTAGGCGGTCAGGAACGCCACCTCGTCGACCACGACCAGGACGAAGGGGGCATCGACGGTGGGGGAGTGGGAGCGCTGGAGGCCGGCGAAGCGAGCCGCCCGCTTCTGCATGACGCTCACGGCCTCGTCCAGCAGGTCGGCGCACTCTTCCGGCGTGGCCGCGTAACGCGGGCCGAACAGGTCGCGGCCGTAGGACAGTTCCATCAGCTTGGGGTCCAGCGCCCACAGCTCGACCAGGCCCGCACGGGCGGCGGGGAGCAGGGAGCGGATGACGGACCAGATGATCGATCCCTTGCCGGCCCCGGTCGCGCCCGCGACGAGGACATGGGTGCCGTGCACCTTCAGCCGCCACGGCCGCCCGTCCTCTTGCTTGCCAATCTCGACCGGCCCCACGGTCGGCTCCTGCGGTATAGGCAGCGCCGAGAGGGGCGAGGCGAGTGGATCACTGCGCGGAAAGGTCAGCGTCAGCCGACCAGCGTGAGACAGCGCCACCCGGCACGACTTCGCGCCGAAGCCTTGGGCCAGGTGGTCGGTTCGGTCGGACCAGTCCTTGACCGCTTGACCCTTGAGCATGCGTACGGTGACCAGGTCGGCCCACGAGGTGCACGTGACCTTGCCCAGGCGCGGGACGTAGTCACGGCCCCGCAGGTGACGGCCGAGACCGGAGACGATCATGACGGGTTGCCAGTGCCGGCGGTAGACCCACACGAGCCGCCACCAGGCCAGCAGCCGGTAACCAGCGAGACGGGCGAACGACGGCCGGTCGAGGAACGCCCACGAGACCAAGGCCAAGACGACCGTCCCGGCCAAGGACGCCGCCAACGGCCAGCCGTAGAAGTACCAGGCAGCGCCGAGAGCCGCCGGAACGAGGGCCGCGATGGGGTGACGCCAGATCGTACGGACGAGCCCGGCGAGCATGCGTCCGGTGAGGATGACGATGGTGAGGATGGCGGGAGTGGTGACGACGGCCGGGCGGAAGACGACGGCCGTGTCGGGCGTGGTGGTGACGAGGTTGCGCGCCTCGTCGCCAGGCAGCCGCTTGAACATAAGCTTGGAACCTCTCGTGATGTGGAGTCAGGGGAGAACCGAGGGGCCGCCGGAAGTTGCCGCTTCCAGCGGCCCCGCCTCATGTCAGGTCGCCGGGTCGGTGGCGTCCTTGTCGGACTGTTCGGCGTGCAGTTGCTCGCAGTCGGCCAGGTAGCGAGCAGCGGCGTGGAAGATCTCGCGGGCGGTGCTCAGGTCGGCGTCGGTTATTGGACCGGCTCCAGTGGTGGAGATGTGCACGTTCGCCTCGGTGGAGTAGAGCTCCAGGTACGGGCGCGGGCTGCTGAGCAGGAGACCGGCGCGGACCTTGAGGCCGGGAGTGTGGAAGGAGACGCCGACGTGCGGCGTGGCCTCCGGTTCCAGGGACAGGGTGACGTAGGTGTACGGGCGGCGACTCATGCCGCAACCCCCCGCCCGTCAGGGAGGCCGTAGAAGCTGCGCTCCAGCGAGCGGACGAAGCGGTGAGCCGCGTGGGCGAGCTGGCGGGCGAACTCCAGGTCCTCCGCCGTCACCGGACCATCCGTGGTGACCAGGACGGAGGTGGCGCCGAAGTCGAGCGCCAGGACGGGCTCACGGCGGGCGAATGGATGGTTCATGGTGCGGGCGGCGTGCCCGGTGGTCAGCCGGATCACGCTGTTGCGTGGGGTACGGCGTCGGGTCATCAGGCGGCGTCCTTTCCGGCCGAAGCCTTGCTCTGAGCGGGCTGGTTCAGCTGACGGGGTGCGTGCATCTCGCGAACCTTGATGGAGTACGCGAGGCGTCCGGTGGCGTTGACGTACGGAGTGATCGCGATGCCGTCGAACTCGACCGGCGTGAACGGAAGCCCCGGCATCGGGGCCGGCGGCACCGGCTGGACCGGCGCGAGGATCTTCACCGCCACCGTCTTCTGGGCGGGCTTGAGGGTTGGGTCACCGTCCATGACCGCGACCTGCCAGACCAGCTCTGCGGTCTGCTTGTCGCGGGCCTGCACGAACCGGCCGTTGGACGAGGCGCCGAAGTCTTTGACGGGCTCGACCTCGCCGACGATGTAGCAGCCGTGCGGAAAGACCATCGTGTAGGTGACGGGGATAGGTCCCTGGATAGCCATGTTGTTCCTCTCGCTAGCGGAGGAGAGCCCTTCGTTCGCTCGTCCACTTGTCCGCATGAGTTGAGAGTATGTGATCGCAACTCGTCCGCACAAGTGGTTGAGCAGTAAGTGGCGGGTAAGAGTTAGCTCACCTTGAAGACATCTTCGAGCACGTGCAGGCTCCCCGGCAGCGCCAGGCTCACCACCATCAGCACGTCGCCGGCCGGGTCGTGCACGGTGGCCAGCACGCCGAGGACCGGGTTGGAGGATCCGAGCAGATCGGCTTCCTCCTTGGTCGGCTTGCGCGCGCTGACACGCTCGGTGATGTGGTCGAAGCGCAGATGCTTGACCGACTGAAGATGCTGGCGGATGCCCCGCCGCAGAGGTTCGGGCTTGTCCAGGTCGGTGCCGAGGGCGTGTTCCAGCGGCACCCAGATGGTCTCTACCGCCGAGATGACATCGGCTTGCCGTGCCACTCTCTTCCGCGCGATCAGCGGAGTCCCCTCGGCGATACCCAGCAGGCGCGCGACATGACGGGGAGCCGACACGCGCCCCGCCTCCAGGACCGCATCAGCACTCTCGCCCTGCTCGGTCGTGCTCAGACTGGGGCGCACGCTCTCGGCCGGACTCTGAGGGCGGCCTTTGACGAACGACCCGCGGCCGTGCTCACGTTCGATCCACCCCTGCATGGCCAGGGTCTGAAGGGCACGCACGACAGTGGTCCGACCGACACCGAGTTCGCGCACGAGTTGGGTCTCAGACGGCAGCATGTCACCCGGGGCGTACTCGCCCGACTCGATCCGCTCTTGGATCGTCCGCATGACCTGCGCGTATTTGGGTGGGGCGAAATCCATGCCCATCTCAACCGCCCGTTCACTCTTCCACTTGTGCGCATAAGCACAGTACCGGCTGAGGCATCATCTGTCAGTGGCCCTGGTCCAAAGGCCAGCAGTATGTAACCGGCTCAAGAGCCCTTCACCAGGACGACACATCTCGGGCACGCTCTGGACGCGGTCACCGAGAAGGGCACGGACCAACCGCACATCGGCAGCGGCCTGGCAGGTGATGAGCACACCGCCACCTTGGCGCCCGGTTCCACGGCGTGCAGCTCAATGGACCGCCCCGTCTTCTTCCAGCCCGTCACGTGCGCCGGCAGAGCAACCATCCCGACCGGCTCTTTCAGATCAAGGTCATCCCACCGCAGTGGCCAGCGACGCACACCGTCGGGCAGGTCCCAGGCGTCGCCGTCAAGCTGCACCAGAGCCGTCGTGCCATTGGTCAGCACCGCCACCACCACACCCTCACGCCCGACCAAGGCCGAGTGATAAGCAGCCGTGCGCGCGTGACTGTGGAAGGTGTCCACGATCGTCGCCCTCCAGCCGACGCGCGAACCCGAGCGCGTCACGACGGCTCCGAGGTCTGCCGAGAGCGGAGTTCGGCATAACGCATCGCGATTCGGCGAGCCGCCCCACGAGGATCAGTCGCCGGATGCCACGCATAAATGACGCGATGGCGATCGGCATTCCACCCGGTCCGCCACCAGAACCGTTGGCCATCGCACCAGACGACCAGGCCGACCCAGACCGAAACCAACGCCAGACCGTAACCAGTATGGACATCGGCGCTGATTCCGCCGTGGCGCAATTCCTGATGAAGGAGCCCGGCCGACCGACAGGCCGCGGTGCTGAACAGCATGGGCGGCCGGATCACTTGGCGATCCGCTCAAAAAGTACGGAACCTGCCGGATCGAGATATGCGCGGAAGATATGACGGCTTGACGAAGCGTCAGGACCCGCGCCGAAGTCAAAGACCTTGTGAACGACGCTGCCTCGGACAGGGACGTCACCCGGCATGCTCCGCATCGCCTTGCGCAGCTCGTCCATCGCGGTGGCCTGGAACGCGGAGGAGCCGCACGGCCCCAGGGCGTCGCCCTGCTTGGAGGGGATGCGAACCTCCCACTCAAACCGCTCCTGCGGCGCATCGGCTGACCCCGGGCAGTGCAGGCAGTCCTCCTGAGCGGAGGCCGCCAGGCCCAACCCGGCGGCCGCCACATGGCCGCGCCGAGTGACGATCTTCCAGCCTCGTCCGTCGCATTCTGTGCATCTGACTGGCGTTGTCATGCCGGACAGCATGATTGCCGATACTTTTCAGACCTATCTCACGCCGATATACGACCTTGGGATATAGGCTCCGCCGCGCGAGGGAAATCATCATCCGGACGCGAAAAGCCGGAGGTCAGCAATGCAGAATGGCGCGTTCGACCCCATTGAACTACCCGTTGCCGTCTGGGAACAGGAACAGACATGCGACATTCTCAGAAAGCGCGACATCGCCGGACTTTTCGGTATCGCAGCCAAATACGGCGCCAGCCAGGTCCGGATCGGCACAGCCACCGGCCTCGGCCAGCCCCGCGTCAACGCCATCATGCGCGGCACCACCACGATCAAAGAACTCGCCGTCATCGAGCGCATCGCCGCCGGCCTACGCCTGCCCGATCACGCCCGCATGCTCCTCGGCCTGGCCCCACTCGACACCGCCTCACCCACTGGCGACCACGACGACGCACACGAAGAACAAACCACCGAACTCATCAACCGCCTGGACGCCGCCTCAGCAGTAGACGCCACCACGGTCATGATCCTCCGCACCGACACCAACAACCTCCGCCTGCTGGACCGCCGCCTCGGAGGACCCGCCATCGCCGACAAGATGCATGCCCAGATGGCCCAGATCCAGCGCGCCCACTGCCACGCCATCCGCCCCACCATCCGCGCCCAACTGGCCCACCTCCTCGCCGAAACCGCCTCACTGGCCGGCTGGCAGGCCATCAACACCCTCGCGCTCAACGACGCCTGGACCCACTAGGAGCGCGCCAAGGCCGCCGCCTTCGAGGCTGACGACGCCGCTCTGCTGGCCTACGTCTCCGGCGAGCAGGCATACGTCCTCATGGAACTCGGCCGCCCCGCCGAAGCCACCGAACTCCTTCAGTACGTCCACCAGCAGCACCGTGGCCACGTACCGGCACGCCTCCGCACCTGGCTCTCAGCCGCCGAAGCAGAAGCCGCCGCCATCCTCGGCGACGAGACAACCTGCCGCGCAGCCCTGGACCAGGCCCACGCCCTTCTCCCCGAAGGCGACAGCGACCCGGACATGCCCTATCTGTCCATCAACGCCCACCACGTAGCCCGTTGGCGTGGCAACTGCCTCGTCCGCTTCGGCGACCCCGACACCGCCGAAGACCTCCGCTCAGCCCTCGCCGGCATGGACGGCACCTACAACAGAGCCGAATCCGGCGTCCGCTGCGACCTCGGCCACGCTCTCCTGGCCGCCGGCGACCCCGAAGCCGCCCAACCCCACATCCAACGCGCACAGCAACTGGCTACCATGACTGGCAGCCGCCGCCAACGCCGCCGCGTCGACGAACTGACGAAAGTCGTCAACCGCGCTCTCGGCCGTTGACCCACGCCTGAGCCTGGAGCAACCCAATCAAGGTGCCCGACGTCCAGATGTCCCCGCGGGCAATCATGCCCGGGATCTCGCTCATGGGGACCCATTCGAGCCGGTCGGCCTCCACCTCGCCCTTAGGCTTGCCCACCAGCTCGGCCCCGCGCCCTACGAACAGGATGTGCTCGGAGTCGACCATGCCGGCCATCGGCTGATACGAGACAAGATGCACAAGGCCCGCTGGCCGGTACCCGGTCTCCTCCTCCACCTCCCGCAGAGCCGTGACCATCGGATCTTCACCGGTCTCGATCAACCCGCCGGGAAGTTCCCACCCCCACCGATCGAACACGAACCGATGCCGCCACATCAGCAGCACACGATCCTGCTCATCCAGTACCACAGCGATCGCGGCCCGATCCAGATGCACCACGTGATGCTCGAACCGCTCCCCGCCGGGGATCTCTACATCAGCCAGCCCCAACCGGATCCACCGGTTGTCGTAGATCAGTCGTTCCCCGTGCACATACCAGCGTGTCAGCTGAGCGTCATCACTCACATCCAGAAACTACCGTGTCCGTCATTCGAGGTACATGACTTTCGATCGAGCGATGCGGGTACATCGAGGAGGTCCGCGCGACCTGCCCAGCCACGAGCAACAAGTGCCAGTCCAGCATCTGCCTTACCCGGCAGAACGGCTACCCCGTCCGTATGAACTGCTGGCAGGTTTCCTGCTGGAGGACTGGAGACCGAGCGATATGTAGGTTGCTGCGTTCATGCATGTCAAAGGTCTTTGTCTTGCAACGAAGTTCGCTTAAGATGCTCATGTGATCCAAAAGCGAGCATCTTGGCCACCTCTAGTATCCTGGAGCCTGATTGCTGTCTGGGTGAGGGCGTTTTTGCTGTTGCTGGGAGTGCTTGCGGGATTGGCAGGATTGCTTGATGCGCTTTTCCCGAAAATCTTTGAAGCGCAGGGGTGGGCCTATCTAGCGCTCATCTTTGGAACAGCCGCCTTGGGTGGTCTGGTTCAAGCTTGGCCGCGTTCTACATTCCAAAAATACTTTGCGGTGCCAGGCACCACTATCACCCTGCTGATAGGGGATCTGTTCGATCAGAACGGACATCTAATTATTGGAATGAATGATGTGTTTGACACAGAAGTGCCAGCATTGATAAAAGCAACCACTGTGCAAGGCCAATTGCTGGAGCGCGAATTTGAGGGCGATCGCGGACGACTTGACCGCGAGTTGGCGAGAGCGCTAAGTGGTGCTCAGGTAGAAACTATTGAGTCTCGACAGAGCAAACCCGCTGGGAAGAGAAGGCGCTATAAGTTGGGAACGGTAGCGGTCATAGGAGATGGCAATCGGCGCTATTTTTGCAGCGCGTACGCTCGGATGGACAATTCTGGCGTCGTTCAAGCATCCGCTGACGGCCTTTGGCTATCTATGTCGGAATTGTGGGGGGCAGTGCGTAGCGTAGCCCAACAAGACGTTGTGTCTATGCCAGTAATAGGATCAGGGCTAGCCAGACTGACCGGTAGGCTATCTTACGTTGATCTTGTCCGGCTGACTATCCTGTCGTTTATTTCCGCCTCGCGGGATCGTATTGTCACCAGAGAACTCCGGATCGTTCTACACCCGAAAGACCTGGAAGATATTGACTTCCGTGACATTGCAGCACTACTGAGAGCGCATTGATGGTTTGGATCAGGCCTTCTGTGCGTCGCCGACCTGCGCTATTGAGTTCCTTGTCAAAGGCCTACGATTTGTGCGCCGATATTTTCGAGGGTCGGCAAGTTCGCGGATCATGAACTCCAATCGGCGACAGAGATCCTTGGCTTCACTAAGCGTTGAGTTGTCTTCTGCTTCATCTGCTTTTAGAAGTATGTGGTGTAGAATACGAACAGAGCCGATTATGTCCTCCATCAGGCCCATGTCCGGATTGTAGTGGCGCATCACGTAACCGATGTATTCCGGAGGGAGAAGCTCCTCGGGGGTTGCGAGAGTCTTTTGTTGGGCGCGGACTAGTTCCAGAACTTCGAGCAGCATATCCTCGGATGACCTTTTCAGGTCTCCTGATACATCCGGAAGCTCCCTGAGGCCGTCAAGAGATTCCTTAAGCTTCGGCCACCAGACATCGAATACTTGCTCCAAGAGAGCAGGGTCCAGACCCGCTTCACACTCGCCATTGATGCTTTTGACCAGCTTCAGTACATCACTCCGCTCATATATCGTAGACTGAAACTGAAGAAGTGGCCCCGTGACGTCGCCGCGATCGATTCTGAAAAGAAAGGGGGACACGTTACTTTTGTCGAACGATTTAGATAGTGCCCCAGCCTCGAAGTTCAACCACGGAGCGAGTAGATTTTCCCGCGTCACGCAGAGAATGCCGTAGTTGGATTCGCTAAGCTCTTTCGATATATCGGCGCTCCATCTCGCGCCCTTATCTATATCTTCTGATGATACGTACGGGACGACTGCCTGTATCACTGCAGGAAGCCATTCCCGAAGTGCTTCTGCTACGAGCTTGCTAAGGTCGCCCGACCAGCTGATAAAGACCTTCATTGCTGAGCCTTAGGTTGTGAACGGAGCCATGGCTTGCCGCTGTGGGCTATGTCGCCCCAGCTGAGACCCGACATCGTACCTCTGTCGTAGCAATTTGCACAACGAAGGGTAAAAATCACCTTTGTGATGATTTCTCCGATACGTGAAGCTGGATCAGGTGCTGCATCGGTCCACTTGGTCTGCTGTTGAGGCCAGCGCTTCAAGACGTCCTGTGGTGCACACTTGCCGAATTGCTCATTTAGATATCAAGCAGCGGCGCGGCGCGCCGCCGTACCCCCGGCCCTCCGCCCGCCCGCCGTCCGGGCGTGCGGCCTGGGGGCCGGTCCCGGACGGCGGCGGGACACCGGGCCGGGCACCGCACGCCGGCCCCGCCGTAGTTGCCGAACGCGCCGACCGGGGTTGCCACGCCACCGCACAGATGCAGCCCTACGATCGCCACTGCATGGTTGCTCGCCGTAGATTGCGGGGGGCGATCGACGATCCGTGCTTCGTTCCTCAGCACGGCCCACTGAGCAGGGTTGTTACGGTCCAGCTCCATGCCGAGGCCCCGAACCAACAGGAGAGATGCCGTCTCCCATGATCCGGAGAATGCGCGGAATGATCTCTGCGGTAAGTCCTCCTACGGACGGTTGCACCGCAGGTCAGAGGCTGTCGGGCATGAGAACGAGCGACGCCCTGTAAAACCGTCGGCTCAGCCTACGCAAGTTCGAACCTTGCACCTGCCACACCAGCGGGAAGAGGCCCGTCACCAGCGGAAACGCGGTGACGGGCCTCTCGTGTTGTATCCGGCCGTCTATGGCCACCACCGGCCGAGTACGGCTGATCGTTCCCAATACGTTCCCAAAGGATCAAGGACTCTCGGGCGAGCGTCATGCGTAGATCGCTAGGTGGTAGGACGGTATGTCGGCGTCCATGCGAGAGAAGGTCAGCTCGCTCATCTTGATGATCGGCTGGCGCTGGCGTGCGGGCACAACCGGCCTGTGCAGGGCAGCGGGGAAGCCGGAGGCGGTGTAGTCGTTCGGCAACGCGGACAGTTGGGTACCGGGCACTGGCAAGCCGAGCGCAAGACAGCGCAGCGTCAGACCGAGGGAACGACGGGATGGCAGGCAGTGGCAGAGATGCGCAAGCCGAAGGCCGGTGACGCCCGGCCGGTGGTGTACTTGCTGGTCGGGCTGACCGGTTCGGGTAAGACCACCTACGCCCGGCAGGTCTTGGAGCCGGCCGGGGCGCTGCGGCTATCGGTGGATGAGTTCGTCTACCAGCGTCATGGCCGCTATGGCGTGGACTATCCCGAGCAGGAGTACTTCGCCCGGGAGGCGCCGGCGGTCGCTGAGGTTCGTGAGCGTCTGATCGAGCTGGTGAGGGCCGGTAGGGACGTCGTTGTTGACTGGGGGTTGTGGCTGCGGCGCGACCGTGAAGACTGGAAGAAGCTGGTCGAGCAGGCCGGAGGCCTGTGGCGGCTGGTGTACTTCGACGTGCCGCGCCGCGAGTTGCTGCTGCGCCTGGCCGAACGCAATCTGCGCGACGGCGCCGACGCCTTGACGGTGACGCCGGAGGCGTTGATCGACTTTTATGCCCGGTTTGAGCCTCCGAGCGAGGACGAGGGCGCCGAGGCCCCGTCTGGCTGGTGAGCGCGGGCGCACGCGTTTGCGGACCAGCCAGCACCAAGGCTGACAGAGCACCAGGAGATCGGCGCTCGACAGCACCGCCACACCCCCACCAGCCAGTCGGCCGTGCTGCGGTGGTCAGGCGGCGCACAGCCCTCCGACGGTGTTTGGCGGGTCGGTCAGATGTAGGCCGTACCCACCAGCACCAGGCATCCCCTGTGCTCTGCCACAGCCCGATGCCATGCGGGTCCGGCCGCCAGCGTGCCTCGTAGAGCACCGTGTCCGAGCTTGAGGTCCGGAACGCACCGGTGCTGGCCAGGCGTGCCGACCAGCCTGGGCAGAGGGACAAGGCTGGCATAACGGCCTATTAGGCGATCAGCTGGCGTGTGGTGCCGTGGTCCCGGTCGGAGTCACGGTCGGGCTTGTGGCTGTGCGGTTGCTGGGCGCGGAGGTAGTCGGCCAGTGCGGAGATTCGTCGGAGTCCGGACAGGTCCGGCGGCGGTACTGGCTGGTTGCCGGTCAGCGTGGTGGCGGCGGTGGTGATGGCGGTGTGCAGGGGTGAGTCGTCGATGATCTCGTCGTGCAGGACCTTGCCGTCGCGTTCGGCGAGGAGCCGGTGCTGGTTGCGGTGTAGTTGCCAGCCGCCGGTGGTGGTGACCGGGTCCAGGTGGGTGAACCGCGCCGGGTTTGTTGGAGACCGGGTTACGTGGCTGGGGCGAGAGTAGCTGACTTGATTTCTGCGCGGTAGAGGGTTTCGTATTCGGCGGGTGGAAAGTCCTGGCAGGCGCTGTGGAGTCGGCGGTTGTTGTACCAGTCGACCCATTCCATGGTGGCGATCTCGACGTCGTCCAGGCCCTTCCACGGGCCGCGGCGGTGGATCAGTTCGGTCTTGTACAGCCCGATGGTGCTCTCGGCCAGCGCGTTGTCGTAGCTGTCCCCGCGCGAGCCGACCGAGCTGACCGCACCGGCGTCGGCGAGCCGGTCGGTGTAGCGGATGGACAGATATTGGCAGCCGCGGTCGGAGTGATGCCCCAGCCCGTCGAGCGCGTCGGCCTGGCCGCCGCGACGCCAGATGGCCATCTCCAGCGCGTCCAGGGGCAGGTCGGTGCGCAGGTGGTCGGTCAGCCGCCAGCCGACGATCATCCGGGAGAACACGTCGATGACGAATGCGGCGTAGACGAACCCGGACCAGGTGTGGATGTAGGTCAGATCGGCCACCCACAGCCGGTTCGGCGCCGGCGCGGCGAAGTCCCGCTCGACCAGGTCGGCCGGGCGCGGCCACTATCTGGGCGGTCGGGGGTCGAGTTCCCGGGCGAAAAAGCGGCCGCCAACTTGAGGATTTCGTTGGCTCGGCGCAGCTCACGGACCTCCCGCTCGAGCTCGGCGATCCGCTGCGCGTCGGCCGTCGAGGTGCCCGGATGCTGGCCTTCGTCGACCTCGGCCTGGCGGACCCAGCCGCGCAACGCTTCGCGGTGCACGCCGAGCTGCTGGGCAACCCGGGCGATGGCACCGGGCGCATTGCCGGTCTGCTCGCGGACCTCGAAGACCATCCGAACCGCGCGCTCACGCAGTTCCTGCGGGTACTTCCTGGGGGCTGGCATCGCGTGTGATTCTCCCTTCCGCCAGCACGATCATGCTGGCTTCAGGGTCTCCAAGAAAGACGGAGCGGTTCACAATACGAGCTGGGGGCAAGGATGCAGGGGCGGGGAGCGGACGTCGTTGCAGCCAGATACCTAGCACGCCGAACATCAGCGAGAGCACCATGCTGATCACACTGGACCGCTTGTCCAACACATCGAGCAGATCCCCGGGAAGGTTCAGTAGATAGCCCAGGAAGAACCCGGCCACAGCGATCAGTAGCGTCACCGCCGCCGCCGTCCAGGCCAGCACGCGCGGCCAGCGCGGAAGCTGCCGCTCGCCCGGCTGAGGCGGGAAGACCGTCACTCCTCCAGCGTGACGCCGGCCAACGTTCAGCGTGCAAATATCGCAAATCCCGTTATCAGCCAGATTCCGAGCAGCGTCTGTTTTTCACCGGCCATCCCGGCAAGCTTTCCTTCGTCCCCGACGTTGTCAAGTTCGGCCACAACGCCCTTCAGAGGCAGAGCTCCGGATGGACGACTTGCTCCGGTGGTTGAGGAACACCGAGGCCACGACGTGCGCTTTCGCTGTCCGAAAATGGTCCCGCCACTCAACCCTGCCGCCCCCTCTACAGGAAGAGTTTCGGGACGATCGTTCCCCCGGGAACGCGATCACGGGGTTGGCGCGCCCGTCCCACAAACGACCGATTTGCAGAGGCTGGGAGGACCGGTACGCCTTCGCTATATCCGGCCCGCTCGCGCCGGTTTGGGAGCACTCTGGAGGCATGTCGAAGACATCGCCGGGGACGGGACGCGTGCTGGGTTCGCGGTTGTGGCGGGTCGTGGCGATTGCCGCCGCCGTTGTGCTGGTGGTTTGTCTGGCGGCTGGGCTGGCCTGGTTCTTCGCCGATCCGCTGCAGCTGCCCGACCAGGTGTTGCAGGTGCTGGATCAGCGGGCCAGCGTGGTGGGCATGTTCACCGGCATCGCCTTAGGAACCGCCGGGCTGGTAGTCGCTGCGGTGTCGTTGCGGGCGCAGTTGGGGGCCGAGCACACGCCGCCCGGCCAGAGCACACCCCAAGCGGTGTCGGCCTCCGGCGAGCGGGCGGTCGCCCTCGGCGGCGTCAACCTCGGCATCATCTCGACCGGCGACGGCGCCCGGAACGTGCACATGCGGGCCGAAGCCTCCGACCAGGGGCGGGTGTACCAGGCAGGCGGCGACCAGACCATCAACGAACGATGACCACCCCTTCACGCGCTTCGCAAGAGCTGCCTGGAGTCCAGCTGGACAGCACAGCTCGTGAGCAGAGCCGGGTGTACCAGGCGGCTCGCGACCAGACCATCAACCAGATCACGCAGCAGGACCCTCGGCGGCCGCTGCCCCCGGTCGCCACCGTGCAGGTCCCGGCCGGGCTGTCAGGTCTGCCGCGCCGCCCTGCGGCGACCTTCGTCGGCCGGGACACAGCCCTGACCGCGTTGCGCCAGAGGCTGCAGGACACGACGGGAACCGGTGTGATCAGTCAGGCCGTGCTCGGGTTGGGTGGCGTCGGCAAGAGCGAACTGGCCCTGCAGTACGCCCACCATCATCGCGGCCAGTACCGGCTGGTGTGGTGGATCGACGCCGACGGCCCTGACCAGATGCGGGCCGGGCTGGCCGCCCTGGCTCGGGTACTGGCGTGTGGCGTCGACTCGGTGGCTGCCGAGCAGGCCACCGTGGAGGAGGCCGCTGCCTGGGCGCTGAGCTGGCTGGCGGCCCACCCGGGTTGGCTGGTCGTCTTCGACAACGTCGAGGAAGTCGCCGATGTCGAGCCGTATCTGGCCCGCTTGGCTCATGGTCATGTGTTGATCACCACCCGCCGCGATATCGGCTGGCAGTACCTGAACATCACCCCGCTCCGGCTGGAGTTGCTCTCCCGCCCTGCCGCGATCGCCCTGCTGGCCGACCTGATCGGCCCTCCGGACTCCGGCAACGCCGGCGGGCTGGCGGAGCTGGCCGAACAATTGGGGGATCTGCCGCTGGCCCTGACCCAGGTCGGCGCCTACATCGCCCGCACCCCCCGCATGACTCTGGTCACGTACCTGCAGTTGCTGAACAACACCCCCGCCCGCATGTATGCCATCGCCGCAACGTCCGGCGGCGACGCCGAACGCGTGGTCGCCAAAGTGCTGGTCCTGAGCCACACCCGCATCCAGGCCATCAACCCGCTGGCCATCGACGTGCTGAACCTGCTGGCCTGTTTCGCCCCCGACAACCTGCCCTGCTCCGTGCTGGATGGCCTGCCAGAGGTCGACCCCCTGCAGGTCGGCGAGGCGCTGGCGCTGCTGGAGTCCTACAGCCTGATCACCCTGACGCCCAGCCCGATCGAGCTCGTCCCTGGCCAGCCGGAGGACCTGGTCAGCGTGCACCGTCTCGTCCAGGCCGTCACCTTGCATCAGCTCACCCCCGACCGGCGCGATCAGGTCCGCGGCACCGCAGCGGACCTGATCCAGGCCGCGCTCCCCGACAATCCACGCGCGATCGGTACCTGGGCCGCCTATCAAGCACTCCTGCCACACGCTCGCGCCGTGCTGCCGGCAGACTCCCCTGGCTGGCATCGGCTGGTCGACTATCTCGATGCCAGCGGCGACTACACCACGGCCGTCCAGTTCGAGCAAGACATCTACGCCCACGCTCTGGCAACGCTGGGCGCCGAACACCCCACTACTCTGACCGCTCGGCACAAGCTCGCCTGGTGGACAGGCGAGGCGGGGGACACGGCTGCCGCCCGCGACCAGTGCGCCGCCCTGCTGCCTATCCTTGAGCGTGTCCTGGGCGCTGAACACCCCGAGGTCTTGTCCACTCGGCACAGCCTCGCCCGGTATACGGGGAAGGCGGGGGATGCGGCCGCCGCCCGCGATCAGCTCGCCGTCCTGCTGCCCATCCTTGAGCGTGTCCTGGGCGCCGAACACCCCGGGACTTTGGCCCCCCGGCACAGCCTCGCCCGGTGGACGGGGAAGGCAGGGGACGCGGCCGCCGCCCGCGACCAACTCGCCGCCCTGCTGCCCGTCCGCGAACGCGTCCTGGGCGCCGAACACCCCGAGACTCTGGCCACTCGGCACGGTCTCGCCCGGTATACGGGGAAGGCGGGGGACGCGGCCACTGCCCGCGACCAGTACACCGTCCTGCTGCCCATCCTTGAGCGTGTCCTGGGCGCCGAACACCCGGAGACTTTGGCCCCCCGGCACAGCCTCGCCCGGTGGACGGGGAAGGCGGGGGATGCGGCCGCCGCCCGCGACCAGCTCGCCGACCTGCTGCCCGTCCGCGAGCGTGTCTTGGGCGCTGAACACCCCAACACCCTGGACACCTGGCACAACCTCGCTTCCTGGATGGGGGAGGCGGGCGACGCGGCTGCCGCCCGCGACCAGTACACCGCCCTGCTCTCCATCTGCGAGCGCGTCCTGGGCACCGAACACCCCGACACTCTCGCCACTCGGAACAACCTCGCCCGGTGGACGGGGAAAGCAGGGGACGCGGCCGCCGCCCGCGACCAACTCGCCGACCTGCTGCCCATCCGCGAGCGTGTCTTGGGCGCTGAACACCCCAACACCCTGGACACCTGGCACAACCTCGCTTCCTGGATGGGGGAGGCGGGCGACGCGGCCGTTGCCCGCGACGAGTACATCGCCCTGCTCTCCATTCGCGAACGTGTCCTGGGCACCGAACACCCCGAGACCCTGGACACCCGGAATCAACTCGCCCGCTGGACAGGGCGGGCGGGGCATGCGGCTGCTGCCCGCGATCAGCTCGCCGCCCTACTCCCTATCCGCGAACGTGTGCAGGGCGCTGAACACCCTGAAGCCTTGGCCGCCCGGCACAACCTCGCTTATTGGACGGGGAAGGCGGGGGATGCGGCTGCTGCCCGCGATCAGCTCGCCGCCCTACTCCCTATCCGCGAACGCGTCCTGGGCGCTGAACACCCTGCCACCCTGAACACCCGGAATCACCTCGCCTGCTGGACGGGGGAGGCTGGGGATGCGGCCACTGCCCGCGACCAGCTCGCCGCCCTACTGCCCATCCGCGAACGCGTCCTGGGCGCCGAACATCCCGCCAGCCTGGCCACCCGGCGCAGCCTCGGCCACTGGACAGAGCGTGTGGAAGAACGGAAGGCGAGTAGTGGGTGATGATTCTTCATCAATGATCTCGGGCTCAAGTGATCAACTGGGTGGCGGCTCGTCGTGGTATCAGGGGAACTGCGCCATGTCCGTGCCGAGACATACTGCGGGATCACTCCGCCAGGGGCCGGACCTGATCGGCCGGAGAAGCGGCCACCGTTGTATCGCCCCAAATAGAGAAGATGATCTCTACTGCTGTCTTCGCGGTCAGTCGTTGCCGCACTGGCCGTCCCTGGTCGTCGAGCCAGAGTTCGTACGTGGCCTGCGTGCCGAACTCCTTGAGCAAGTCCCTACCAATAGCGCTGATGATCCGCGCCATCAAGCGCTCAAAGTCACACCCCGGATGAGCATGTCGCGGTTCCGGGTTCGCGGGTGTACGCAGCGCGCAGCAGCTCGATCAACGCGCCGTCGAGTTCCTACGCGCCTTATCACCCGTTCGTTCATGAGCGCCCGTATGCCTGAGCTCAACGCGTCGCGTCCCAGATGCGGCGCATGGCCTCTCCCTGCTGCCCGTAGATGCACTTGGCGTAGACCCGCAGGAGGACGTCTACGCTGTGGCCCGCCCATTCGGCCACCTGAGGGGCGGGAACTCCGGCGTTGAGCCAGGTGGACACACAGGCGTGGCGCAGGGAGTAGGGGACGTCCATGAGTGGGGAGTTGGCTTCTGCTGGTGTGAATGCCTTCGATCGCGCCTCGTGGAAGACCTTCAGGTAGGCCCGATCGGTCATATGCCCGCCTCGGGGGCCGATGAAGATCCGCCCGTGGGGGCCGGTGCCGAACTCCTGGATGTGCCTTCGGAGCATCGCGGCCAGTTCTGGATGTACGGGAACAGGTCGAGTCTCACCCTTCGCCCGGTGCTTGAGCTCCCGACGCTCGCGGACCTGCCCGCTGTCGGTCCAACGGCTGCCGGCGCGGGGCTCGGCGTTGGTGAGCCGCATTTCTCCCCACTCGCCCTCTGGAAGGCGGACCAGGTGCTCCTCGCGAAGGTCCACTACTTCTTCAGGGCGTAGGGCGGCGAAGTACATGCATCCGAAGAAGGCCTTCATCCGCTTACCTCGTCCGCTGTGTTTCTCGACGGCGTCGAGGAAGCGGCGCGCCTGATCAATGTTGATGACCACGCGGGGATCAATGGTGGTGAGGGTGCGGGGCTTGGTCCACTTCACGGCCTTGAACGGGTTGGCGGTCAGTGCACCGATCTCGCAGGCATACTCCATGGCGTTGTTGAGCACCATGCGCTTGCGGTTGGATGTGTTGGCCGCGGCCTGCCTGCCGTCCTTCGTCTGGCTGATCCTCGCCAAGAGCCCTCGGGTGAGCGCAGCCCCTGAGTCTGGCGCCGTGAGGGCGGTGATGGGCGCCGTATGTGCTTTCAGCCACTGGACGACTTCCACCAGATCGGCCGGCGGCTGGTCGGTGTCCCGGACTCGGCTGCTGAATGACCAGCGCAAGGCGGCGCGCAGCGATTCGCGGGGGTGGCCGTCCTCGTCCGTCAGCAGTGCTTCCGTTGCGTCGGTGAGCGCCTCAGCGATGCCACGTCGGTGATTCGGGGCCGCGTAAGGCCATTTGGCATCCACATAGGCCAGCGTGAATTCGTACCACGTCAGAACTGTCGGCTTACGCGTCCAGGACGCTGGCCGGCCGGTCGTACGCGAGAAGGGTTCGCCGCGTCGGGCGGCCGTCATCAGTTCGGAGCGGAAGGCATCGGCCTGTGCAGCTGTCCTGAAGCTCTCCTTCCATGCCTCGCCGCTGACCTTCCACGACAGGCGGAACGAGGTGACTACGCCGTCGGTGTTCTTACGCTTCTCGATGCCGTGGATGCGCACGTCGTAGCTGAGGTCTTCCATCAAGCGGCGTCCTCTCGCTCGTCGAGCCAGCGGTCGAGCTCGGAGCGGCGGATGCGCAATTCGCGGTTGGCGAGGGTGATGCAGCGCGGTCCCCGCCTCTTGGCGCGCCAGTCGTAGAAGGTGGATCGGGCGATCTTGAGTTCGGCGCAGACCTCGGCGACGGTGAGCTTTTCGTCGATGCGGGTTGTTGTCTTCAAGGGCGATTCCTTCTCAAGCTGCTTGCTGGTGGAGGCTTGGATGGACGGCGTAGGCGGGGGACGGGCGGCGGCCGGGGCCCGTGCGGGGCGGCTCGGGTTCGCGACGGATCCAGCCCAGCTGTTCCAGGAGGTCGAGCGGTGCCTCCAACTCGGCGACCTTGCGGAAGCGGCTGCGCGGTAGGGCGGTGAAGGCCTCGCGGACGGTGAAGCGGGTGGTGCCTGTGCGCTGCAGCCAGGCGTGGACCACACGGGCGGCTTCGAGGTCCGGGTCGGCGCCCATGGCGTCGAAGGTGGCCAGGGCGTGGGCGACGAAATACTGGCCGATGGTGATGGCGGCGTTCACGGTGTCGGAGCTGATCGGGTGGCGCCAGCCGTCTTCGACGCGGCCGGCCAGGTGGATGAGTCCGGCGATGCGCATGACGGCGCCGTCGAACTTGCCTGCCCAGTCGGTGATGTGGCCGAGGTCGCCGGAGTCCGGGCGCAGGCGGCGCTCGGTGCTTCGGCGGTGTTCGGTGAAGATCTCGGCAGCCTCGGTGGACAGGACGAGCTGGGCGGGATCGTCCCAGTCGTGCATGTCGATGGTGAGGCGTTGCAGGTTGGCGTCGTAGCGGGCGGCGATGTGTTCCGGAACGGTGGGTGCGTCGACGTTGCGGTAGCCGACATTGCTCTTCGGCAGGCTGTAGAGGATGCGGCCGAGCAGGCCCTTGCCGCGGAAGCCCGGCATGGTGGCGATGTCGGAGACGATCTCGGGCTGGACCGCCAGGCCCATGGTCAGCACGGCCTGGTCGACACGTTCGCTGCGACCGCGCCGGTCGATGATGAGCGGGTCACCGGCGTGCCCCTTGAGGAACAGGTCCAGGTTGGGCGTGCCCGAGTAGCGGCCGGCGAGGGTGGCGAAGATGCCACCCTCGGCCGACAGGACGGCGAGCCGACCTCCCTGCTCCACCAGGATGGTGGAGGCGGTCTCCGGGGTGACGTCGTCAGCCATCAGCCGTGGCTTGACCGGCACCTTGATCTCTTCCACGGCCAGGGCCGCGCTCTGCGCCTCGGCGATCGCCTCAGCAGCGGATTCACCGCGTGCCGAGCTGACCGCGCGGGCGGCCTTCTCGGCGAGGTCCTCGGCCAGGCGGCGTGAGACTTCGGCCTCGGTGATCTGCGGGCCGATTCTGCTGAGCAGGGCACGTTCTGCGTGGATCAGCGGGGTGGTCATGGCGCGGAACACGGCGGACTTGCGCGACCCGGGCGGCATGGCCACCAGGACGAACAGGTTCACCGGCTCGACCCAGGAGCCGCGGACGTTGACGACCGCCCGCCCGCCGGCCGCGGTGGACAGCGCAGCCAGGGCGACGCTGCCCGCCAGGTCGAGCGGCGTCTGTGTCTCCTCCGCCACAGCGCTGACATGTTCACCGACCCAGCTCGGAAGGGCGTGCACAGGGAAAGGCGGGAGTTCGCCGCGCTGCCCCAGCGGGGCTGGGGCCTCCCATGCCGCGGGTGCGTTGTGCAGGTCGGCGAGCTGCTTCGCGGCGCCGACGCTCGTCAGGATGGTTTCGGCGGTGGGGCGTCCGTTGGCGGTGGTCAAACGGCTGCCCTCCGGGGATGGCGTAGGCCGCTGTCGAGCCCGGAGCGGATGGTGTTGAACGCCTCGCGGAAGTCCAGACCGATGGCCTCGGCGGCGTTGTGCAGACACGCCTCGGCGAGGTTCCGCGGGAGCAGGTTGGCCGCGATGAGCTGGCCCAGGGCGAACGCGGCGAGGTTGAGAGTGTCGTTGCGGGTACCGGACACGGCGTCCAGGACCCGTTCGATCTCCCCGCGTAGCGCCGTCAGGGCGTACCCCGCTGCCCGGTCCCCACCGCAGGCGGCCAGCACTGCCCCCGCAGACGTGCTGGACGTGGACGGCGGGGGAGAGCTGAGGCGCTCGGTCAGCCAGGTTGGAAGCGCGGCCGGCGCTGGGCCGTGCAGAACGTCATAGGAACCACTGCCGTCCCGCAGGGCGACGCGGCTGCCGGGGGCGACGATGTAGCCGCCGCGAGCCCGGATGTCGATCTTCCAGCCGAGCTTGCCCGCGCTGTTACGCAGGTCGATGTCGCTCGGGGCGGTGAAGTAGAGGTGGGTGCCGCCGCGTCGCGTGCGGACCATGAAGGTCTCCAGCGGGAGCGGCTGGCCGGCCTGCTCGCAGAGCGCGGCAAGGACGTCCGCGCCGTCGTTGATGCCGGGCAGTGCCCAGCCGGCTGGCGGGTGCTCGTCGGGCTTTGGTACGTCCAGGTCCAGCACGACGAGGCGGGATGGACCGCACGCGATGCCGATGTTGAACGGCCCGCGGGCCCACATGTGGTGGATGAGCGCGGTGTCGGTGGTGGCGTGCTGCTCCCAGGCGGTGAAGCCGGGCAGCGGGCGCTTGTCGTACGGAGTGAGCGGGAAGACGTGCCAGCCGCGGGCGGCGGCAGCAATGGCGTAACGGGCGAGGTTGCGCATGTGGGTCTCCTGAGAGAAGCAGGTGGGTGGCCTCAGTGGTTGCCGTCGCGGTGGAGGCGGCGGGCGTAGAAGTAGAGCTGCCAGCCGAGGCGGGGACGCTTGCCGGTGCCCTCGCAGGCGCGGCAGGTGCGGTTCTTGCCGCTGGGGCGGCATCGGGTGCAGCGGCCCCAGGGCGACGCGAGGCACATGACGATGTAGCTGAGAGTGACGAAGGGTAGGCAGGCTGCTAGAAGGGCGACGATGCTGGCCATGAGGGCCTCCAGGGCCGTTTCCAGGGTTTCCGCAGGTCGGGCTCTAGGCGCTAGAGCCCTGGTAGAACAGGGTTTCGGGCTCTAGGGGAGCCTCTAGACCTAGAGGGGTACGCCTCTAGGTCTAGAGGCGATCGGCTGAGCTACGACGCCTTGCCCTTGTCACGTAGGGTGATGGCCGTGGTGAGGTCGTCGCGGGCGATGCCGATGCGGTTGGCGCCCTTGCCGCCGCCTTCCGGGGTGCCCCAGACCTGCATGGTGCGGACGCCGTACGGCTTGAGCGCGGTGGTGAGCTGGGCGGTCTTCGCCCCGCCTTCCAGGCCGGCCCATGCGCCGTAGACGTCGGGCCGGAGTTGGGCCAGGCGATCCACGACGACCTCGTTCCAGACCTTGGCCTCGGACGGCGGGACGACGGCCAGGATGTCGGCCAGCAGGTCGAAGGTCGGCGCGGACTGCTCGGGCGTCTCGCCGAGGGCGTAGCCGGTGAGAGTGCCTGCCGTCTTGCGGAGTGCGTAGGCGCGGTCGGCAATGAGCTGGGTTTCCGGGGTATTCAGGTAGGCGGCCTTGACGACCTTGGGCATCGGTGTCGCTCCGACCAGGTAGCCGGTGCCGGCGTCCTTCTCCGGGACGAAGACGGTGGCGCGGATGCCGTTCTTGTATGCCGAGGTGCCGAGGATCATGTCGTTCTCAAGCTGGCCGGCCACCCGCAGGCAGAACCGGATAGAGACGTTCGCGGAGATGCCGGTGGGCAGGCTGTCGCGGTCCGGGCGCTGGGTGGCCAGGATCAGGACGACGCCCAGGGCGCGGCCGAGCTTGATGATGAACTCGGCGTCGTCGCCTGCCCTGTCGCCGTACTCGGGGTGGGCGAACAGGTTCTGGCACTCGTCGATGATGCAGACCAGCGGATGCAGGCCCAGCGAGCGCTTGTCGGCGATCTGCCGGGTGACGCGCTTGTCCGGGCACAGGTCCGCGGGCAGGGCCTTGAGCGCGGCCGAGCGGCGCATGACCTCCTTGCGCAGCAGGGTCAGGGAATCGGCGGCGTAGGCGATGGCCTCGTCCTCGATGCCGGAGACGTAGCGGTGACAGACCTTGTCGTACGGGTCCAGGTCGCCGGTGCCCTTGAGTTCGTGGAACCACGCCTCGACCGTGGGATCGAGCACGATTCCGGCGGCCAGCTCGCGGATGGACGAGGTCTTGCCCTGGCCGGGCTGGGAGCCGATCAGCACGTTGTGCTGGATGAGCGGCACCGTGACCAGGCGTCCGCGCGGGTCATTGCCGAACGGGATGCCCTTGAACACGTCGTGCGAGCCGGCCCGCTTGAGCGGGGATCGCACGATGGTCTTGGACAGATCCTTGTCGCCCACCCACAGGATCAGCCGTCCCTCGTGGACGGACGGGTCGCCCTCCGGCCAGATGCAGCCGAGCGGGCGGCGCAGCGCGCCGGACAGTTGCTTCCGCCTGTCCAGCACGTCGGCCACGGTCACGCCGTACGGCAGGTCGATGTCGGCCCGCCAGCCGGGGCCGTCGCGGGTGATCGGGGCGACGAAACGGATGGCGTCCTTGGGGTTCTTGGACAGGGCCTGCGTGATGCCGGCGATGCCGAGCACGCTCAGCGCGCGGACCACGATGTCGCTGGTCAGCTTCTCCACCTCGGACGCCATGACGGCCCGGTTGATCAGCGGCCGGTCGGCGGGCTTGCCGAGGAGGCCCAGCAGAGCCATGGCCACGGCGAGCGCTCCCCAGCGGGCGGCGGACGGCTCGTTGGCCGCGACGACGGCCAGGACCAGCAGCGCGATCAGGATCGTCCCGGTGATCCAGACCCGCAGCCGAACACGTGAGTCTCGTTGCCTGCTCAGCTTCAGGTACCCCTCGTAGTCGGATTTGCGGACGGCCGCCACGCGTGCGGGCTCGCCCTCCAGGTCGAACGTCCACCGCGCCATGCCGTTCACGAGGCGGACGAAGCCGCGCGGGGCGCGGGCGGTCAGCCGTCCGGCGTACAGCGGGGTGCGGAGGAGCTGATAGCAGGCGACGTGCAGGTAGTGGAGGCTCGCCCAGCGGATGGTCTCGACGGCCTCGGAGCGGGAGCGCAGCCACAGCGGGATGATCGGCTGTCGGGTGGTCGCCTTCCGTTCCAGGCTCGCCCGCCAGTCCGTCCGGGTCGGACCGGGCTGGTCCACTCGGACGATCTCGCCGTCAAGGACCGGTCCGTCCGCGTCGTTCTGCGCGGGCTTCCTCGGCTCCGGTTGAGGGCGGTCGGAGTGGCGTCCGGACCGGGCGGCGTCGAGGTCGACGATGTCCGCCCCCTTGCCGTCCTGGCGGTCCGGGGTCGGTTCGTCGGACCGGTCTGGAGTGTCGTCCTCGTTCGGGTGGTGGTTGGGGTCGTCCGGTCGGTGAGTCATGATGAAGGCACCTCTGCTGCCTGATGGGTGGTGGGGTCCTGGGGCGCGGTCGTTGTCTTGGCGGATGAGGCCGCGCCCCACGTGACGGTCAGGGACGATGTGCGGTCGGACCGCGATTCGTCCGGGCGGTCGATGGGTCTGTGGTCAGCGGTCGGCGAGTGCGGTCCGACCGCGTGGGCGGTGTCGGGTGCGGTCGGCAGGGTCAGGGCGAGCAGTTCGGCCAGGAGCATGGCGGTGGTGGCTCCGTCGCGGTCGAAGAGGCGTCCGGGGTAGCCGGTGACGGTCCATCCGCCCGCGCCGAGTTCGGCGACGTTCGGGCACCGGTCGGAGCTGCTCCGGGTGTCGGTGACGGTCAGGCTCATCAGGCGGCCTCACCTTCGGGTACGGGGCCTTCCGCCTTGAGCTGGGCCAGGAGCGCGCCGGCGCGGTCGGTCGAGATGCTTTGGCCGCGGTTGCGGATGGCGTCGCGGAGGCGGTCACGGGTGAGGGGCTCGCCCTGTGAGATCAGGTCGGCGGCGATGTGCCGTCCCAGCGGCAGGAGGTCTCCTACGTTCGGTGACGTCGTGTTCTGGGGCCGCTTGGGTCCACGGCCGTGTCGCCTTGGAGCAGCCGGCGGTAGAGCGGTGCTGGGAGCCTCCAGTTCCGGGAGTGTCGCGACCGGCAGTTGCATGTGCCTGGGCGTGAGTTCGCCGAGGCGGTACAGGGCTCGCTCGCGACGGGTGGCCTTCCACCGCCACAGCAAGCCGTACCGGTCCTGAAGCTCCGTGCGAGCCAGGATGCGCTCACGCTCCCTGCCCAGGGCCTCCGGGTAGCTGCGGATCTCCCAGAGCACCATGCGGCGCCAGAGGGAGACCGTCGCCAGCGGGGCGAGCAGCCAGCGTGAGCGGCGGATGCCGTCCATGTGGTCCGGCCTGGCCAGCTCGGCATGCTTGCGGACGACGTGGGCGCCGACCTCGATGGCGATGACCCATAGGAGCGGCAGCAGGGCGTGGGCGACGACGGCGAACCAGTCCGTCCGTCCTGGCACGGTGAGGTAGGCGGCCACGTTGAGGTAGACCGTCGCGGCGGTTAGAGCCCATGGGATGAAGCGGAGCCAGCCCAGGCGCATGCCGAGGCGGGCAAGGACGATGTCGAGCGCCGAGAACGCCGCGATCCCCAGGTCGATGCCGAGTGGAACGGTCCAGGCGAACCATTCGAACGAGGGCTCGGCCGCCGTGGCGACGCGCTCGAAGCTGTTGACGAAGCCCAGGAGCCCGAGGGCGCCGGTGACGGCTGCGGTGGTGGAGATGGCGGTACGTTCGCCCTCGGTCAACGGTCGGGACGTGGCCTCGTAGGCGGTCATCGTGCGTCCTTCCTGTCGGTGGTTCGTGGGCGGCGTTCGCGGGTGGGGCGTTCGCTGCGGCTCATGCCGCGCTTGCGGTCGGCCTCCAGCCATCCGTCGCGACCGGCTTCCGGCTGGTAGAAGCTCGGGAGCTTCTCGCCGTGGACGGTGACGCCGGGACGCCCGGAGGTGTCGAGGGTGCGGCGGCTCACGCGGCTGCCTCCTCGGCGCAGTCGAGGCACACGCCGAGGTGGCGCGGCAGCACGTAGCCGACGTCGATCAGACACTCGGGGCACGTCCGGCTGGTCTTGAAGATGCCGGTACGTCGGCGCGGGCTCGGGGTGCGCTTCGGCAGGGCGAACCGCACGTCGTACAGGGAAACGGCCCGAACGCGAGGTGGGCCGGGACGCCGGCCGCGCCACAGGGCCTGGGCCTGTGCGCCTTGAGGGCCGGGGCGCAGTCCCCGGGCGGTGAGCTGGTGGAGTGTGAGCAGGTGCGGCGGGACCAGGTGCCGTGGGTAGGTGGGAATTCCGTACCGGGCGCCGGACGGGTCCCAGAAGCGGGTGCGGATGCGGCTGGCCATTCAGGCCACCTCCATGTCTGCCAGGTCGGTGGTGTAGGTGGTCAGGGCGGCGGCCGGCAGGCCGGCCCAGATGCCCGAGGTCGGGCGGGTGCGCCTCGCGTACTGCTCGCACAGCGACAGGGCGGGGCAGGTGGCGCAGACCTCGCGGGCGACGGCCTCGCGGGCGGTGCGCTCCTCGGTGCTCTCGATGGTGAGCCGCGGGCCGGTGTGCAGCTCGGGGTCGTACGTGCACTCGGGGAGCGGCGTCCCGTCGTCGGTCTGCCAGATGGCTTCGATCTCGGCGAGCGACATGCGAGCCGGGTGGATGGGGCGGTTCGGGTTCTGAGTCACGGCGTCTCTTTCTGCGATCACTTGTTGACGGTGTGGACGAACCTGGCGAAGGACTCCGAAGCGCTCATGACCAGGTGGGCGGCGGCCTTGACGATGGTCGCCGCGCCCTCTGGGTCCTTCAGGGCGTAGAGCGCGGCGCAGATCGTCAGGACGGTCGGGAGCACTTTGCGCGGACGGATGAGCATGACGAGACCTCTCGGTTCGAGGACCTGTCGTGCAGGTCCTAAGAGACATAGAACATGTACAGCTACGGAGAGTCAAGTGTGAGGGACTGGTTGTGTTGGAGTCCCGCGGTGCTCGGCTCGCCCGCTCTTGCTGACTCAAGCCTTCCTCGCCGGGCGCCGCCCCAACACTGTGCTCATGATCGGGACTGAATGCACAGGGGGTGCTTTTTGGGGGTGATTCAAGCCCTGAGCAGGAGAAACGTGGGCCGGTATTTCTCGGGAAAGCGGGCGTTTAAGGCCGTGTTCGCGCCATGATTGCCGAGGCGTGCACATGTGGAGGTGAAGATGTCTCGAATGCCCAATGTGGGGCTTGCTGATGCGATGCGGCGTGCCGATTGTTCAAATTCTGGACTTGCTTCACGAGTGCGACAGATTGCGCAAGAAGAAGGCGTAACTTTGAGCTGTACGCATGTGGACGTCAAACGCTGGCTCGACGGGGTGAAGCCGCGGCCTGCCACCGCGCGCTTCATCGCGGAAGCACTCACCAGGAAGGCCGGGGTCACCTTCACGCTGGACGACATCGGGTTCGCCAGCGTCGTGACTCCGGAGACGCTGGAACGCACGCTGGCTCATGGCGGCGGCATCTCCGACGTGGGGAGTCGGCTGCTGGGCCTGACGCGGCGCGACCTCGCAGACGATCCCGTGGCGCTTCAGTCGGTGGTCGTCCCGGACGCCTGGAACGAGTCGCTCATCGCGTGGCTGCTGTCGCGGCCGGAGCCGGTGCTGGTACGGGAGCACGCGCGGCCGTCCGTCGGCCCGTGGGACGTGCAGACCATTCGCGCCACCACAGAGCTGTTCGCGAGCATGGGTTTTCAATTCGGGGGCGGACATGCACGCTCGGCGCTTGTTCAGTATTACCACCGAGAAGTCGTTCCCATGCTCGACGGGAAATTCGAGGAGTCGGTAGGGCGGGCGTTGTACGCGGCGGCGGCCGAAATCACGGAGTTGGTCGCGTGGACGGCGTACGACCTCGGCCGACACGGGCTGGCGCAGCGCTATTTCCTGCAAGGACTGCGCCTTGCTCAGGTGTCCGGAGATCGCATGCTGGGTGGTCTGATCCTGGCCGACATGAGCCATCAGGCCAATTATCTGGGCCGATACGACCAGGCCATTCAACTCGCGCGTGCGGCGCAGGAGGGCTGCCGTAACGCGTCCACCGCGACGCCCATGGCCTTGTTCTTCGCCATGGAGGCCCGCGCGCACGCCGGGAACGGCGATGAGGCCGCCTGTGCGCGAGCCCTGCTTGAGGCGGAGAAATGGTTCGCCAAGCGCAACGTGGACGATGATCCCTCGTGGGCCGGTTACTTCGATGCCGCCGAACTGGCCAGCGAGGGCGCGCATTGTTACCGGGACCTTCGCAAGCCGTCCCGGGCGATGGAGTTCGTCGGCCAGGCGGTCGGACTCTGCGATCCGATGTACGTGCGGACTCTCGCCTTCGACCGGCTGGTCCAGGCGGCGAGCTACGTGCACATGGGCGACCCGTCGCAGGCCGCGGCCATCGCGCTGGAGGCCATCGACCTCGCCGGGCCGCTCAAGTCGGAGCGCTATCTCCGGTACATCCGAGACCTGCAAGCAGACCTGAAGGCGTACGCGGACGATGGTTTGGTGGCGGAGTTCAACGCCGTCGTCGCCCGGAAGTATTCGTCGGAGAGCGACTAGGGCCTGTTTCGAAGTGTTGATCAACGGCGTGTCGAAGCCGGACATGCAGAGAGGTCTCCGGTAAAGGGTTCAACGACCAAGAAGAACCAACACCCCGGAGACCTCGTGAACACCTTAGCGGTGACGCGGCGGTTCGACCTCACCGATGCGCAGTGGGCGCGGCTGGAACCGCTGCTGCCCGCGGGCAGAAAGCCAGGTCGACCGTCGCGGTGGAGCAAGCGCCAACTGATCGACGGCATCCGCTGGCGGGTACGAGTGGGCGCGCCCTGGCGGGACGTGCCGGAGTACTACGGCTCCTGGCAGGCGGTCTACAGCCTGTTCCGCCGCTGGCAGCGCGCCGGCGTCTGGCAGCAGATCCTCAC